>NZ_JBPULM010000046.1:0-666973 GCF_055814915.1 Paenibacillus sp. R-74696 | reverse complement strand
GGTAGCAATACCTTGTATGTTACGCTTTATATTCCCTGATAGCTCAGTTGGTAGAGCACTCGACTGTTAATCGAGTTGTCACAGGTTCGAGTCCTGTTCGGGGAGCCATTATAGAGAGGTGTCCGAGTGGTCGAAGGAGCACGATTGGAAATCGTGTAGGCTCTAACCGGGTCTCGAGGGTTCGAATCCCTTCCTCTCTGCCATACTTACTTAAAGTATGCTGGTTGAATTTTAAGATGGCCCGTTGGTCAAGTGGTTAAGACACCTCCCTTTCACGGAGGTAACAGGGGTTCGAGTCCCCTACGGGTCACCAAAAAAACTTTTAAAAAGCACTTGCAAAACGATTGAAAAAGTGTTATGATATAAAAGTCGCTTAAACAACATGGAGGCTTAGCTCAGCTGGGAGAGCATCTGCCTTACAAGCAGAGGGTCGGGGGTTCGATCCCCTCAGCCTCCACCATATTGCTTTTACGATGACGCGGGGTGGAGCAGCCCGGTAGCTCGTCGGGCTCATAACCCGAAGGCCGCAGGTTCAAATCCTGCCCCCGCAACCAAACTTTACCTTCGGAATGATCCGAGAATATGATGTGGAGCTGTGGTGTAGAGGCCTAACATGCCTGCCTGTCACGCAGGAGACCGCGAGTTCGAATCTCGTCAGCTCCGCCATTTAAAACATCTGGCTCGGTAGCTCAGTCGGTAGAGCAGAGGACTGAAAATCCTCGTGTCGGCGGTTCGATTCCGTCCCGAGCCACCATTAAGATGATAGTTAAATGAAAGAATGTACCATGCCGTTGTAGCTCAACTGGTAGAGCAACTGACTTGTAATCAGTAGGTTGGGGGTTCAAGTCCTCTCGACGGCACCACTTATGGAGGATTAGCGAAGTGGCTAAACGCGGCAGACTGTAAATCTGTTCCTTCGGGTTCGGTGGTTCGAATCCATCATCCTCCACCAGTTTTTAGGGGCATAGTTTAAGGGTAGAACAACGGTCTCCAAAACCGTTGGTGTGGGTTCAATTCCTGCTGCCCCTGCCAATCAAAACAGAACAATATAATATGGCGGTCGTGGCGAAGTGGTTAACGCATCGGTTTGTGGATCCGACATTCGGGGGTTCAATTCCCCTCGATCGCCCCATTATTGTTCAAATTAAAAAAATACTTAATTGTTGGGGATTAGCCAAGCGGTAAGGCAACGGACTTTGACTCCGTCATTCTCAGGTTCGATCCCTGAATCCCCAGCCATTCTTTTGCGGACGTGGCTCAGTGGTAGAGCATCGCCTTGCCAAGGCGAGGGTCGCGAGTTCGAATCTCGTCGTCCGCTCCATCTTTATGGCGCCATAGCCAAGTGGTAAGGCAGAGCTCTGCAAAAGCTCTACCCCCAGTTCGAGTCTGGGTGGCGCCTCCACAATTTCATAGTATGTGCCCTTAGCTCAGCTGGATAGAGCGTTTGACTACGAATCAAAAGGCCAGGAGTTCGAATCTCTTAGGGCACGCCATTATTCTTTAAAGCGCCGGCGTGGCGGAATGGCAGACGCGCGCGACTCAAAATCGTGAGGGAAACCGTGGAGGTTCGAGTCCTCTCGCCGGCATATAAGCAAGTTGTTGAAACGCTGATCACATATAATGTGATCAGCGTTTTTCGTTTTGAAATTAGAAGGAAACAGTTTGATTTGTTAACCATTTGACGGTTTATTATTTTAGTGGTAATCTGTAGACACAAAAAGCCAAAAAACTTGTTTGGCAATGTTTTCACTATAAGTGGTCAAAACATTTAGGCTAGTGAAGCAGGTTGCCTATTAATTTGTATAGTTTTTTGGTTTTTTGTGTATTTTATAACCTATAAAAGCAAAGGAGCTGTTTGAAGATGAAAGATACAATAAGCAAAGCTATGTCACTGGCAATGGGGATCGCTGTTACCGGCAAGGAGCAGGTGGAAAAAACGATTGATGAATTGGTGCAGAAAGGGCAGGTTAGTAAAGAAGAATCCAAAACCTTAACCGATACACTTGTTCAAAAAGGGGAAGAGCTGCGTGAGCAGATTGAAGCCATGGCGCAGGAACGAGTAAGAGCTATTTTAAGTGAAGGGAAAATAGCTACCCGCGAGGATATCGAGCGACTTGAAAAACGGCTGGATGCACTTGAGCAGAAAGAGCAAAGCGCGGATTGACAGGGGGCTACACGATTGCAGCACGGAAAACGGATTAGGCAGTTACAGCGTTATCGAACAATTGTTACTGCGATAGCACGAAACGGGCTGGGATATGTATCAGATGGTATCGGAGCCAGGGATAGATTGAGGTTTATACGCAAACCGGAGCAAGAAGAGATTCAAACTAGAAGCGTCGGCGAACGCATTCGGACATTGCTGGAGGAATTAGGTCCAACCTTTGTTAAACTGGGACAAATTGCAAGCACGCGTCCAGATTTAATTCCGGCAAATATTTTGGTTGAATTAGAACGTTTGCAGGACCATGTGCCTCCATTCCCATATGAGGAAGTAACTCAAATTATTGAAGCAGAGCTTGGTGATACGATTGAAAATTTATTTCTGAACTTTTCCATTACACCGATTGCAGCGGCCTCCATTGGCCAAGTTCATCGGGCTACGCTGCGGGATGGAGCAGAGGTTGTCGTTAAGGTTCAGCGTCCTGGCATTCAAAAGCTGGTTGAAACGGATTTGAATATATTAGCGGATGTGGCTAAATTGGGTGAAGGGGCTTTTGAGTTTGCCCAGCACTATCGTCTAATTGAGATTGTTGAGGAACTGAGCAAAGCGTTCCGTCAGGAAATGGACTATACAATGGAAGCGCATAGTGCAGAGAAATTTATTGCCTATAGTAAGAAGCTGCCGTATATTTTTGTACCTTCGGTACATTGGGAATATAGTACGAAGCGTGTAATGACGACAGACTATGTAAACGGAGTGAAGCTTTCTGACAGGCAGCAGCTTAAACGAATGGGACTAGACAATAAACAGCTTGCGGAGCGGCTGGCAACGGCGATTTTTCATCAGGTTCTAGTTGATGGCTTCTTCCATGGGGATCCGCATCCCGGCAATGTCATGGCGCTTCCTGACGGCCGACTGGCGCTAATTGATTTTGGAATGGTAGGGCGGTTATCTCCCGGTACGAAAAAGCATTTTGCATCGCTTGTAATCGCCCTGCGCAATCAAAGCTCTAAGGGTGTCATTCGAGCCATTTCGTATATGGGAGTTATTCCGGATGAGGTGGATCAGAGCAAATTATATGCTGATGTGGATGAAATGAGGGAGAAGTATTATCAGGTGCCGCTCAATCAGATAAGCCTTGGAACAGCTATTGGAGATTTATTTATGGTTGCCAACCGACATCATATTCAGATTCCATCGGAATTAACGCTGCTCGGCAAATCCTTGCTTACGATGGAAGGGGTGGCGGTTGCGCTCGATCCGGAAATTAAAATTTTTGATATTGCTGAGCCATTCGGTAAAAAGCTATTTGTAGAGCAGTTGGACCCAAGGGAGATATGGAGAGGGCTGCTCGAAGAAGCACCAGATTATTTCAAGCTGATCAGCGACATTCCGGTCACTTTGAAGCAGC
Source organism: Paenibacillus sp. R-74696 (assembly GCF_055814915.1). Classification (NCBI taxonomy): domain Bacteria; kingdom Bacillati; phylum Bacillota; class Bacilli; order Caryophanales; family Paenibacillaceae; genus Paenibacillus; species Paenibacillus sp. R-74696. Next base: position 663,398 of record NZ_JBPULM010000046.1, on the reverse strand, counting down.
TTTCTCTCGTCGTACGGAAGGGTAAACTGCGGATGGAAGTGGAATCACCTCAGCTTGACACGCTCATGAAAAAAATGGATCGGATCAGCAACCAGCTGTCATTCAGTATTGTCTTGCTTGCGCTTAGTTTAGTGATGGTTGGCTTAATTGTGGGTGCTGCCTTAAACCACTCCCAAACGCTGTTTTGGGGACTGCCTGTTATAGAAATTGGCTTTGGTGTTACCTTGGCTATGTTTATTTGGCTGATCTATGCGATTATCCGCTCTGGGCGTTTCTGACAACAGGATGACCCGAATAACGGCAAGCTGTTGCCTTGGAACGCTTGTTGACGGAACTATGAGGGGATGTTAACATTAAGCCGCAAACCAGCCAAAGCTAGACAGACATGATGCAAACAGCTGCTGGCTGAAAATAGGGGTGGATTTATGGGGCTTACGAAACGCCGATTACAATTTCTGGACCAGCTGATGGAATTGTATCAACGCACTTCATTACCGATACATTATGAGACGTTAGCGAAAGCTTTAGGCGTAAGCAAATGGACAGCCTATGACATGCTGAAGGAAATAGAGAAGCTGGGTTTTGTATCGCGCAGCTACGAGGTTAATGATAAAGAAACAGGAAGGTCACAGGTTGTGTTTGCGCCAACAGTCAAGGCGGCGGAGCTTTTTCGCCAGGAGCGTTCTGACTTGGTTAATCCTGGAGACTGGGAGGCAACTGCAAGTTCGATTAAGCAATTGCTCAGTGGCAAGAACCATATGAACATCAATGAGCTGCTTAGAAAAATATTGGATGGCATTCCTAGCAAAGCGACCCATATTGAATTTTGCGGCTACATCATTGGGCTGCTGCTAGCCTATTTGAAGAAGCTTGGAGGCAAGTCGGAGAGTGTCATTTACCTGCTTGTTAATAAAACGCCGAATGACCATTCCGGGCTGCTCGTATTTGTTGGAACGGTTCTAGGTACGGTCATCCAAACCGTTCAAGAGGAGCTAGGCAAAGAGATTACGGAGCTGGTATCGGAGTTCGTAAATATGATCCAGAATCTTTCTAATAAAGAACAAAAGTTATTGTCCGAGTTCGTCAAGGAGGCACTGGCTTAATGCAAGCAGCTTCATCATGGATCGAGAGCTACGGTGACGATATTTCGCTAGAGATTATCGGTTATCGGCTTGCAGCTCTTATCCCTGTAGCTCAGAAATGCCGCCTGATGCGGAGCAAGATGGCATGTTAGAGTGCCATACTGCCCGTATCAGGCGGCATTTGCTGGGCTATTTTTGCATAGAAGGTGACTCGGGCTATAAAAAGTATGGAGCAGCTAAGACCATGCTCTAAACAGACGTTAGCTTAGACCGCCCATAACGGGATGGGGAACGTAAGGCTCCTCCAAAGCGGCGATTTCCTCGGCTGTTAGTTTAACATCCAAGGCGGCTACAGCATCCGTCAAATGATGGGGCTTCGTTGCACCGACGATTGGCGCGGTAATCGAGTCTTTTTGCAGCACCCAGGCAAGCGCGACCTGCGCTCTAGGGATTTCACGTTTTTCAGCGATATCAGCTACTTTAAGGGCAATTTTCCGATCGGCTTCCGCCATTTGGGCATATAAGGTTTTACCGAACTCATCTGTCTTTGAGCGTTCGCTTTCTTGCTCCCAATCCCGGGTCAGGCGGCCGCGGGCAAGCGGACTCCAAGGAATGACACCGATGCCGTCCGCTTTGCAGAGGGGCAGCATCTCCCGTTCTTCTTCGCGGTAAAGCAGGTTTACATAGTTTTGCATCGAGACGAAGCGGGTCCAGCCGTTCCGCTCCGCAGCCTGCTGCATTTTCATAAACTGCCAGGCATACATGGAGGACGCACCGATATAGCGGGCTTTTCCGGCTTTTACAACGTCGTGGAGCGCTTCCATCGTTTCTTCAATCGGCGTACCATTGTCAAAGCGATGAATTTGATACAAATCAATGTAGTCAGTGCCGAGCCGCTGCAAGCTGTGATCAACCTCCGCCATAATCGCTTTACGCGAGAGGCCTGCACCATTAGCGCCGGGGCGCATGCGGCCGTGAACCTTGGTTGCGATGACGACGTCGTCGCGGCTCGCGAAATCTTTTAACGCCCGGCCGACGATTTCTTCGCTTGTCCCATCAGAATAAACGTTTGCCGTATCAAAAAAATTAAAACCGAGCTCAAGCGCCTGCTTAATAAAAGTCCTGCTCGCATCCTCGCCTAGCGACCATGGATGCGTTCCACGTTCAGGAGCCCCATAGGTCATGCAGCCAAGCCCAAGCCGGGATACTTCCAGGCCTGTTCGTCCAAGTTTAGTAAATTCCATGTTCCATTTAGCTCCTCTCGGATTAGGAAATCGTTTCATTTGAAAAAAGACCATTTTCCAAAGGAGGCATAGCTAGGCAGCTCCAGTGGAAAACGGTCTTATGTTGGTTCGTTTAGAAATGATTCCAGAACGTAACGTCATTAACATCCAGACGGGTAGTCGGATGACCAGCCTCTGAAGCTTTGCCAAGGGCAATCAGCATGACATTCGTATAGTTTTCAGGCACATTCATCAGCTCACGGAATTGCGCTACATTGTAACCAGCCATTGGAACGGTATCGAAGCCTTTGGCACGCGCAGCCAGCATCAGCTGCATCGACACAAGTCCGCCGTCAACGAGCACAGAGGAGAGCAGGCGTTCAGCAGGAGCACTCGCGTAGAAGCCCGTCATATTCGTTCTGAGCTTATCTGCTGCTTCGCGGGTCATATAACCAGCTTCAATCGATTTTTCATAAATGCGCTCGGCATGTTTATAAAACTCCAAATCGGCCATAACGGCAATGACAGCAGACGAAGTCACAACCTGCTCTTGGTTAAAAGCAATAGGAAGCAGCTTTTGCTTCGTTTCCTGATCGGTAATGACTAGAAAACGCCAAGGCTGAAGATTGCTTCCGGACGGCGCAAGAACCGCATCAGCGATAATAGCTTGAATTTCTTCCTGCGTCATTTTAAAAGTTGGATCATATTTGCGAACCGAACGGCGTTCGCGGATAACCGTGCTGAATGAACTTTCGGAATTAGACAAAAATGACACTCCTCTTTGCAGATCAAATGCGTTCAGCATTCGGCAAACCATGCCAAAAAAGAACGATGAACTGTACTATTTTTATGTACAGTATAATTGTCGGCAGAGCCGATTGTCAATTGTTATTCCAAACCGTTCTCTGCACGGATTTTGTACAGGCCATGAACGAGCGGATCTGCTGGATCGCGATTCATTAAATGAAGCGTGAGCAAGTAGGCGAAAGGCATCGCACATACATTGTTGCCTTCCGTAATTGCAGGGAATCCGGCTTCTATAACCGGCCCAATTTGCTCATTCATGTCCAAATCTACATAAACCTGCTCAGGACTAAATTCTTCCCGAACCGACTTAGCGCAATGCGGCACGATATATTCATCGATGAGCTTCTTGGCTTCGTCTTCGGACTGTGGAGGTGTCTGAAGCGGCTTGCTGACACCGCTGTCAATCATATCGATATAGAAGGAAGCGAGCCATTGGCTTGCCCTCTCAGCATCCTTATGCTTCTCAAGCAGTTCATTAATAAAGAAGCCGCAAGCATACTCCTTATCGCTATCCGCCTCTTTCAAGCGGTAGGCAAACAGCGGCCCGTAGTTGGGATTGTTAGTAATCTGTCCCTCAACCTGATAGGCTTCAAACTCGGCTTGAAGCATTTGGAGCGTGTGAGTATATACCGCCAAAATAATTTGTTTCGCTTCTTGTTCTTGTGGGTTCTCGCTTTGTTGTTCCTCTTCGCTTACTTCGTTTTCCGTGGTCATAGTTGACCTCCTTCCCTGTTCCTATTTTACCATCTCTGTCCGTTTTGTTTCCACTTATTGTTGTGCCAAACCATCAGCCGTTTGTTTCCAGCTGCGGTAAGAGCGGGGGGAAAGGCCATAAACCTTGCTAAATTGCACTGCAAAGTGGTTATAGTTTTGATAACCTACGTCAAAAGCGATTTCAGAAGCGCTTCGTTTCGTATGCTCCAGCAGCAGGGCAGCTTGGCGAATACGCATCCGGTTGTGCATATCAATGATGGAATACCCCGTTGAAGCCTTGAATAGATGGGATAATCTAGATGGAGAAAGCCCGATCGTATGAGCCAGCTCCCCAATAGAAAGCGGCTGAGTCATGTGAACGGCGAGCAAATGCATCGCTTCTTCAATGCGGGCATCCGCTTTGCTGTTAATCTGCTGGGCAAGCAGCAGCAAAATTTCGCGCAGCGAGTTTTCACACAACGATTCACTATACAGGCTGCTCGCCAGCGAGTCGGTCAATATCCGTCGAAAAGCCCGATAAATTCGTTTGCCTGCTGAGGGCTGACGAATCGATTGCGAGATCAGATCAGAGTTGGGGAGTAGTCCAGTTTCAGCCATTACATCGGGAAAATGAACCCAGACAAACTGCCACGTTTTGCCCGCCATCGTGCCATATTCATGCATGCAGCCTGGCCGAATAAGCGTCAGCTCACCCGGCAAGCAGCGCTTGTGTGAATCGCCGCTCTGAGCGTAGCCTTCACCCTGCAGCGTATAAATCATTAGCCAGTCGCTTCTGCCGTGTGGCCGCAATGTATGGTAATGATCATTTACTGTAAAATGGCCAGCAAAAATAACGGACTGCTCGGCAGAGGCCTTGCCCTGGCGATTGTCCAAATCGTTTCGTTTCATGGCAGCGCCACCCTTCTCATGACGGACTTGCAGAATACAATTAGTTTACCTTATTACTGTCGTCTTGGCTATTGCTCTGAAAAGCAGCTGTTTGAGCGTGTATGAACCGGAAAAAGAAGGAATTCTTACACGCTATTATTTTTTATATAGCAGTATTGATGTAGTTTTCAGTATGATTGTTCATTCCTTCCCAAAGGGGGTTCGCACTATACTTGATTTATCAAGCCACACAAATTAAATCTTAAATATCAGGCACGACAAAGTGCCGCTATATGAAAAAGGAGCGAAAAAATATGACATCTGGTGCCCTAACTTTAACAGCTGAACAAATGGAGCAGTATCGTCGCGACGGATATGTAATCGTTAAAAATTTATTCAGCGAGCAAGATCTCGCCGAAATCGATTCGACCTTTGAAGGGATTAGCCAGCAGGTTATTCCCGGTTATTTTGAGCCTGATTTGAGCGCGGAGATGAACGATCCGCTCAAGCGTTATCCTCGGGTCATGCATCCTCATCGTATCAATGAAACGGCGAAGCGTTACATGCTGCACGAGCCTGTGCTCAATGTGCTGAGAGATTTATATGAAGAGGAGCCGATTGCCGCGCAAAGCATGTTTTACTACAAGCCACCGGGCTCGCGGGGGCAGGCGCTGCATCAGGACAATTTTTATTTGAAGGTGGAGCCGGGCAATTGTATTGCAGCATGGACTGCCATTGATGCGGCCGATGAGGAAAATGGCGGGATGCTGGTTGTGCCAAAGACGCATGATTATGAGCTGTCCTGTCCGGAGGAGGCGGATGTGACGGAGTCGTTTACGAAGCATTTCGTCAAGCCACCGAAAGACAATAAGCCGGTTCCGGCGCGGATGGAGCGGGGAGATACGTTGTTTTTTAACGGCAATCTCATTCATGGCTCTTACCGCAACAAAACGAAGGATCGATTCCGGCGCGCCTTTATCTGCCATTATGCCAATGAATCTGCGACGCATATTAGCCATTTTTACCACCCGCTGTTTCGTGCAGACGGCAGTGTCATAGAACTTGAGAACAATCCAGACGGGGGGCCATGCGGCATTGAATATGAAGCCAATTACCCGCATTGACCGTAAGCTCAGCGTTCATATGTCCTGGTGGGGCATGGAGCAGGTGCCTGATTTTGCTGCCGATTCGACAGCGGAGAAAATAAAGCGAATAGCGGGCGCTGGATTCGATGGTATTAATGGCTTTATTCCAGAGCCGGAGCATGAAGCGGAGTGGAAGGAACAGCTGGCGCAGCATCAGCTTGAGCTGAGTGTCAATGCGTATCCTGCAAGCGCAGCGGATATGGCAGCCTTTTTGGAAAAAGCGGTACGCTTCGGCGGCATTCTTTTCATTAATGCACAGGTTATGACGCCATTCGTAACAGGAACAGAAGCCGAGAGCTTGCTTGGAGCAATTAAGGAGCTGTCCCGCCAAGCGGGCATTCCGGTTTATGTCGAGACTCATCGGGGAACGATTACGCAGGATTTAATACGGACTGCCCGCTATGTGCGAAATTTGGAGCAGCTGGATCTGACGATCGATTTTTCTCATTATGTGCTGGCTGGAGAAATGCGGAGTATTCGGCCTGAGGCTGAGGAGCTGCTCCAGCAGCTGCTCGTGCATACGAGCAGTATTCATGCCCGCGTATCAAACGGGGAGCAAATTCAGATTGGTATGGAGCATGAAGAGGCGAAGACGATGCTGTCGCATTTTGAACGCTGGTGGCGCAAGGGAATGGAGCATTGGCTCCTGCGTTCGCAGCCAGGGGACAGCTTTCCATTCGTCTGCGAGCTGGGGCCACCGCCTTATGCGATGACCCGCGTTACAGGTGAAGGAGCAACGGTTGAGCTGAGCGACCGCTGGCGTGAATCGCTGCTGTTTGCCGAGCGGGCACGTAGGTTGTGGAATTGTTTAGATTGAGTCGATGGTGCAGCGTGTAGAGGCAGCATTGGAGTGAAGAAGCGTCGGTACAAGTAGAGATACTTGCTGTACTGACGCTTTTTGTATGCTTTTTTTGGGGATTCCCTGAATGGATAGATAGGTTTCCAAAAGCAGATTTTCGCTTCGGCGATGCGCAGCTGCGTAATATACTCAAGGGGTAGATCCATTTTTGTTTTGGTTAATGTTCCGCTTTCAATAAAATGTGTCACTCTGAAATATGTTCGAGGAGGACTGTAGAGGCGCTATTTCAGCGATTTTGTTCATTTGGGCGCGTAAGCGGACAGGAAAGCCGTTATTGCCTGAATAATCAAATCAATACAGGTATTTTGCATCTATTAACGTCATCTGAGTCCGCAGGCACCCTAATAAACCGTTGATTGTAACAATTAACGCCTCCTGAGTCCGCCAAGTTAGGATGATATTGCTTCCTAGTTATTTTGTAATTCATATCGAAGTCTATAGGTACGGGCGCGCAGTTGCCCGCTCGCTATTTCTATTATTTGAAGCTCAACTAGTTCATGCAATATACGTCTGGCATGTCGGTCACTTACTCTAAGATGGCTGCTGAGTTCCATGGGGCATATTGGACGCAAAAGGCGGCGAGCAAACCGAACGGTTTCGGCTTCAAGCCAGGATAATGAGGAAGATACGTCAGATGTAATAAATTTTCCGATAAAAGCTAGAACGAGCTGCTGGCACTGCTTTGGCTCGTCGACGATTGAAGGATAGGCAATGGGGAGAAATGTCCATCCATCTAGTAACAATAAGCAATGGCGTCGACATAAATCCTTAAAGCGCCTTACATCAAGATCTCTGGCATGAGGGCCATACCCTTGGATTTCTATCCCGCCCTTTGCTCCGCCAGGAGGCATATAGGCAAGATTCAAATAACGGTAGCCATTACTGAAATCACGCACCTCCCACTCAGGCAGCAGGTGGTTAAAATGACCGACGGCGGGAAACCACACGGACCTAAGGAATTCTTCCGTTCCATGGTCGAGTCCTTTATGAAGGAGCTCCAGTCTGCGAGGATTCTTTTCATTAATAAGATTGTTCTGCATCCATTCATGATATTGCTGCTCAAAGCGTGACATTGTGCTTCTCCTCCTTCTGCAATTGATTAGATTTCTCCACTTGTAACCCATAACGCCGCATTAAAAACAAAAGCCGCTTCCGCACATTGACACCCTAATTACTCGATCAGGATGTTCAATATGTGGAAGCGGCGTGTTCTTCACGACCTTTATGCTGTTATTATAGCTTGTATATTTCAAATGAACAATAAATCATTTCTTCTCAATGGATACACCTGGCGCAGCACGATTCCATCACGCTCAAGCTCGCGTAGCTCATATTCTACATTCCAAAATACTGCTTCAGCAGCCTTTCGTAACTCTCCATATCGATTTGCTCTTTTGTTAAGACGCCATCCTTCCATACCGTAAAGGATGTATTTGTTAAAGTTACGCTCCCATCATCTGTTATTTGTGTAATTAACGGATGCTTATTAAATCGGGATTCCGGATGCTCGAATACGATTTTGCGAATGGCATTGCATTCCGTTAGGTCGGTCAGCTGCTTTTGAGAATCGAAGGCGTAGCCGATTTTCCAATCGGTATCCTTATGCATGAGCTTCATCTCAAAAATGTAGTCTCCGTGCTCGCTGTCTTCTTTTTTAATGCGAAATTGTCCATTGCTCGACGTTACCGTTTCGCCTGATAAAGGAACAGGCTTTAAGGGCAAATTTCCTCCAAAGCCCGAATCCAGCAGATAGGTTTGCCCTTCGTGAGTGAGCAGAATCGTTAAATGCGTTCTTCCTAGCGTGAAATAGGCTTGTGTATCATGATTGTAGACAACCCCGCGCGTTAGAACAGCGTTAAAGCCATTTTCGATTAAAAAAAGGTAAAGAAGCGCGTTTATTTCATAGCAAAGCCCGCCTTCTTGATCCCTCAATATTTTTTGAACGATATATTCTTTAGAAACAACAGCAGCGGTCTTGCTAATGATATTAAAATTTTCAAAAGGCACGGTTTTTGCCGTTCTCTCGAGTACATCGGTTAAGCGATCGAAAGGGATAGCTTCGCTTTCAGCGAGACCTACTCTTTTGCGAAATAAAGCGTTAAGTTCATTCATCGTCCATGCCTCCAAAAGATTTCTCAAGCGCTGGCGCAGCTTGGAAGTGGGGGATTATGTTCACGAGCCTTAATCCGTTATTTGAAGGATAAACCTAAATCGCGGCCAGAACAATATGGAATGCTGCAAACTGTATGAATACAGTATTTCTGGATTCGCATTGTGCCGGGAATGTCCCTATACTTATAGATTAATAGACGGGTTAGAGCAGAGGAGGGAAAGCAGATGGATATTCGTAAACTGCAATACTTTATTGCAGTAGCGGAGGAGCTTCATTTCAGTCGTGCCGCACAAAAGTTGAATATGACGCAGCCGCCGTTAAGCCAGCAAATGAAGGAGCTGGAAGAGGAAATCGGCGTAAAGCTGCTGGAACGCAATAAGAGACAGGTCCGACTTACGCCAGCGGGAGCCGTCTTTTTAGAGGAAGCCAAAATGATTTTAGCCCAATTAGAGCAGTCTATTAAAACGACCCAGCTGACCAGCCAAGGCATTATCGGACAGCTAGTCATTGGTTTTGTGGATTCAGCGGCGGGAGATAGCTTGGTGCATATATTGAAAGTGTTCAGGAGCCAATACCCGAGAATCAAGCTTACTTTGCGCGAAATGACGTCCGCTGAGCAATGGCTGGCACTGCGTGACGGAACGATTCATATCGGGTTTCTGCGTTTTATCGAACCGGCTCAGCATATTAGCTATCGTACGCTAGCAAGCGAGTCGCTTGTTGCCGTATTGCCTGAAGAGCATCCATTAGCGAAGCTTCCGGAAATTACTATCCGTGCCTTGGAATTAGAGCCATTTATTTTGTTTCCGCGACAGCTCGGCGCTGCTTTTTATGATTTGATTCATGAATTTTGTGCAAAACATGGCGTTTATCCGAATGTTGTACAGGAAGCTACTCAGATGTACACGATCGTCAATTTAGTGGCTGCGAATTTGGGCATTTCCATCGTTCCGTCTTCTGTTTCTGTCTTTCAGCGCAGTGGTGTCGTATACCGCTCCTTCAAGGAAAGTGTGCCGCCGATTCCCCTCTATACCGCTTGGAGAACCGACGTGAACAAGGCTGCCTTATCGGCCTTTCATCGAACGATGGAAGAAGTGGCCCCGATACAGCATGAATCGATATAAGTGGAACAAAAGGTTAGAAAACGGTAGCAAGGAACTCGCTTTGAGGATGCTCACTCCACCAAAAGAATTTATCTGAGCTAATGGCAAAATATGATTAAAGGAAGTCAACCCGTTTTTGACGGATCGCGCTCAATTAGCCCCTCTAGTATCGCGTTGATTTGTTTGAGTAAATCAGGGGCTAGACGAATGCCGGCGGCCTTGACGTTTTCTTTGATCTGTCCCGGATTCGATGCTCCAATAATCGCGGCGGATACTTGTGGATTTTGCAGCACCCAAGCGATGGCAAGCTGCGGCAATGTCAGTCCGGCTTCTTGTGCAGTAGTGGCGAGCTTGGAAACCGCCTGTAATACTTCAGTGCTCAGCCATTGACCTGCTAATTTATCGAAAAAGGGAGCACCCGCCGATGTCGCTGCACGCGAACCTTGCGGCAATGGCTCACCCGGTGAATATTTCCCCGTAAGAATGCCTTGGGCAAGAGGAGACCAGACGACCTGTCCAATGCCTTCCCGTTCGCAGGCTTGAACGACTTCCGCTTCGATAACGCGCCATAACATGGAATATTGGGGCTGGCTGGCCACCAATGGTACGCGCAGCTCCCTAGCGAGTGCAGCACCTTTGCTAATTTGCTCGGCTGTCCACTCGCTGACGCCTACATATAACACTTTGCCTTGGCGCACCAAGTCCGAAAAAGCAAGAAACGTCTCTTCAAGCGATACTTCCGGATCAAAGCGATGGGCGTAATAGACATCGATGTAATCCGTCTGCAAACGGTTTAGAGAAGCGTTACAAGCCTCCATCATATGTTTACGGGACAGTCCTCTGTCGTTAGGGCCCGTTCCTGTCGGATGGTACACCTTGGTGCATAGCTCGATGCTTTCTCGGCGAATGCCTTTCAGAGCTTGCCCGAGTACCGTTTCCGCCCTCGTCTCCGAATAAACATCCGCTGTGTCAAACGTTGTAATTCCCGCATCCCATGCGGCATGAACACAGGCGCTAGCCGTCTCATTATCTACTTGCGCTCCATGAGTGATCCAGTTTCCTAAAGCCATTTCACTTACGACTAGGCCGCTTGCGCCTAATTTTCGATAGTTCATTTTTCATGCCTCCTTTACATCATGCTGCAATCGTAGCAGACCTGAATAAATAGGTGAAATATGACTTTCCCTTGCTTTTGATTCGAAAAAAATATAACAGGATCGTTGCGTTCCAGCAGGAGCAGCTTACGGGATAGACACAGCAAACATCCATCATCTAATGGATTGACGACGCAGGAATGTGATTATTATAATTGAGCTATGATAACCCCAATAATAGCTACAAAATTATATATTCCTGCGCTGCGCTCTAATGCCGTGCTGCGCCCCCGCCTCATTAAACGGTTGAATCAAGGCCTGCACCGCAAGCTGACGGTCATCTCAGCCGCTGCCGGCTTTGGCAAAACAACGCTGGCAAGCGAATGGATTAGAAGCTGCGGAAGGCCTGCATGCTGGCTGTCGCTGGATGAAGGCGACGACGATCCGGCCGCTTTTATGATTTATTTGCATGCTGCTTTAATGACGGCTGCGCCAAATGTTGGCGTCGGCATGCTAAAGCTGCTCCAAGCTCCCAAGCCTCCGCCAATTGCAACGCTGATTAAGGCGCTGCTGAGTGAAATTGCCTCGATAACTCACCCCTTCCTTGTTGTACTTGATGATTTTCACGTGATAGAAAATAAATCGATTCATCAGGCTGTTACTCTACTTATTGAACATTTGCCGCCACAGATGCATCTTGTCATCGTTGCTCGTGAGCTTCAGCAGCTGCCCTTGACCCAGCTTCGTGTCCGGGATCAATTAACCGAGGTGCGAGCTGCAGATTTGCGGTTTACGCTATCGGAGGCAGCTGAGTTTTTTGAACAGGTTATGAGTCTGAGCCTGACGACTGAGCATGTTGCGATGCTCGAGGAACGAACAGAAGGCTGGATTGCAGGGATGCAGCTCGCGGGGCTGTCGATGCAGGGCAACGGCGATACAGCCAGCTTTATCCGCTCATTTACAGGCAGCCATATATTTGTGCTGGATTATTTGGTAGAAGAAGTGCTGCAGAAGCAGCCTGCTGACATTCAGGCTTTTTTGCTGAGAACCTCCATGCTCGACCGTTTTTGCGGTCCGCTTTGTGATGCCGTGCTTCACTTAGAAAACGGGCAAGCGACTTTAGAATATTTGGAACGGGCGAATTTGTTTATTGTTCCGCTCGACAATGAGCGTCGGTGGTATCGCTACCATCATCTGTTTGGTGATTTGCTGCGGCAGCGGCTTGCCCAAAAGCAGCGAGTGAGCTCTTCCTTGGATGCGGCAGGCGAGGGCCTAAATGAATGGCATCGACGTGCGAGCCAGTGGTATGAGCAGCATGGCTTTGTGCTGGAAGCCTTTCACCATGCAGCAGCCGCGCAGGATATTGAAGGTGCCGCCAGACTGCTGGAGGGAGAAGGTGTCTCCCTTATTTTTCGAGGGATGGTAGCACCTGCGCTGAAATGGCTGAATTCGCTGCCGGAAAAGGAGCTTAAGGCACGTCCTTCGCTATTCGTGCTCCATGCTTCGGCGCTGCTGATGGCAGGACAAATAAGCGGTGTTGAGCAGAAGCTGCTAGCTGCTGAACAACTTCTACAAGCGGATGCTTGCCAAGATATGAATACTCGGGATTTAATCGGCCATACAGCATCGATCCGCGCTACGCTAGCGTTGAGCAAGCATCAGCCAGACATGATTTTAGCTCAGTCGCGGCGTGCGCTGGAGTATTTGCACCCAGATAACCATCCTGTTCGCACAGCTACCATTTGGACGCTCGGATATGCGCATCAGCTTCAGGGAGACAATGACGCTGCGGGCATAGCTTATGCCGAAGCTTTGGCAAGCAGCGAGCGAATCGGGCATGTCATCATTTCGTTTATGGCGGCTATAGGTCTTGCTAGCATACAAGAAGCGGATAACCTGCTTGTTACAGCGGCCGAAACTTATCATTACGCACTAAAGCTTGCAGGGGAGCCGCCGCTGCCCGCAGCAGGTGTTGCCTATTTGGGCTTGGCCCGCATTTATTACCAACGAAATGAACTGAATGCCGCTGAGCAGTATGCTCAAATAGCACTCCCCCTTTCGCAGCAGTTGGAACAGACAGACCGTGCCATTGAGGTGAAGGTGTTTCTTGCACGCTTAATGCTGGCGAGAGGAGACATAAGCGGCGCGGCCGTGCTGCTGGCGAAGGCGGAGCATGTCGCACGCCAGCAGCAGCATGTTTTGCAAATGCCGGCCATTGCAGAAGCACAGGTGCTATTGCTGCTTCGCCAAGGCAGCACTGAAGCGGCCGCGCGGCTAGCGGCAAAAAATGAGCTTGCGATCAGCGGGGCGAAATGTGAATTAGCGCAAGGAAATCCAGCCGCTGCGCTTGCGATTTTGGAGCAATGGCGGGAGCGCGCGGAAGCAAAAGGGTTGCCTTATGGACGGCTTCAGGCATGTGTGGCACAAGCCGTCGCATGGTATGAATCCGGCGATAAGGACAAAGCCACGGTCATGTTAAGCGAAGCGCTGGTGCTTGCTGAGCCTGGCGGCATCATTCGCATTTTTGTAGATGAAGGACTGCCGATACGCAAGCTGCTGCGGGAAATCGTTGCCCGAGAAGCAGGGGCGAGCTATCGAGCACAGGTGCTGGCTGCATGTGAAGCCGGGGAGCAAGCGAAGCCTCGGCTTCATCAAGCCACTGAGCCGCTGATTGAGCCATTAACCGGAAGAGAGCTTGAGGTGCTGCAGTTGATTGAGCAAGGGCTCTCGAACCGTCAAATTAGCGAGCAGTTACATCTGGCCCTAAGCTCAGTCAAAGGCCATAACCGAAACATATTCGACAAGCTGCAGGTCAAGCGGCGAACTGAAGCAGTAGCCCGCGCCCGCGAGTTAGGACTATTTGAGGTAGAATAGCTGTAACCATTTTACTAGAAAAGAGGTAAACGATGTCTAATGCAACGAGCAAAGCCAAAACACTCGGTCATTATTTGAAGTCGCGGCGCGACCGGATTTTGCCCGAGCAGGCGGGCTTTAGCGAAACACATAATCGGCGCAGAACGCAGGGACTTCGGCGGGAGGAAGTGGCGATGCTCGCTGGTGTCAGCACCACTTATTATACGTGGCTGGAGCAAGGACGGGACGTTACAGCGTCCAAGGAAATCATCGAAAGTATAGGAAGAGCACTTCAGCTTACCTCGGACGAGGAAACCTATTTGATGGAGCTGTGGAATCCCCATGTGCCGGAAGCCGTTTCCTCGCTGACTACGACGCTTAATCCGCAGTGGCAGGATATTATTGGACAGCTGTCGTATCCGTCCTTTATTAGCAATGAGAAAACGCAGGTGCTTGCTTGGAATGAGGCGGCAAGCGTTACGATTGCGGATTTTGCATCATGGCCAGACTCGGAGCGTATTATGCTCCGCTTGATGTTTTTGGATGAAGGCTTTCGACGCCGCTTGGTCAACTGGGAGGAGTTCGCACGCTTCTCAGTGGCTGTGTTTCGAACCTATTATGACAAACATCAAGGCGACCCGTGGTTTAAACAGCTAATAGCGGAGTTGCTGGAGGAGAGTAAGCTGTTTGAGGAGATGTGGGAGGAACACCATATTCAGCTCAAAAAAGCAAAACGTGTTACGATCCAGACGCCGGGCGCAAAATCTCCGATAACCTATGATATCCTTTCGATTGCCAGCATTGCTGATCAGCCTGGACTATTCATGTGTATTTATGCGCCGATTGTGCCAGCTTCCCTTACGTCAACCTAGTATTAATCTTACTAGCATAATCCTACTGTGGTTGCCTCTACTCAGGTTAATTACAATGAGAGCATGTCAAGTCACTCATGCTGTTCATTATGACGAAGAAAAGAGGTTATCGACCGATTATGCAAACAAGAAAACTGGGAAGCGAAGGGCTTGAGGTATCCGCCCTGGGCCTTGGTACGATGATGATGCCGGATAATGAGGAATCGGTAAATACGATTTTGGGAGCACTGGAGCTTGGGGTAACTCTTTTTGACACAGCGGATATTTACGGGCAGTTCGAGCAGCAGCGCTTCGGCGGCAATGAGAAGCTGGTTGGCCGGGCGCTCAAAGGGCGGCGTGATGAGGCTATCATTGCAACCAAGTTTGGGATTACCCATACGCATGGTCCCAAGGGAGATCCGGCTTATATAAAAAAATCCGTGGATGCGAGTCTGTATCAGCTCGGCATTGATTATATCGATCTCTATTATCAGCATCGCGTAGATCCAAATACCCCAATTGAAGAGACGGTGGGTACGATGTCTGAGCTGGTCAAGGAGGGCAAAATCCGTTATATTGGCTTGTCGGAAGCGCCGCCTGAGCTCATTGCCCGTGCCCATGCTGTACATCCCATTACGGCAGTGGAAACGGAATATTCGCTTTGGAGCAGAGAGGTAGAAGGCGAAATACTGCCGCTCGTTAAGGAGCTCGGCATTGGATTTGTTCCTTATAGTCCTCTCGGCCGCGGCTTTCTGACCGGACAAATAAAAAGCCTGGCCGACTTGCCTGAAGGCGATTATCGCCACCACTATCCACGCTTTCAGGGCGACAACTTCGCCAAAAATGTGGAGGTGGTTGCGCTGATTGAGAAGCTGGCTGCGGAAAAAGGCTGCGCTCCGTCCCAACTCGCGCTTGCATGGCTTCTAGCGCAAGGGGAGCATATTGTGCCGATACCGGGCACGAAGCGGCTCGATCGCGTGAAGGAGAACCAAGGTGCCCTTCATGTTTCCTTGTCGGCCGCTGAGCTTGCGGAAATTGAACGCATTTCGCCAAAAGACATCGCCGCTGGCGGCCGTTTTCCCGGTCAAACGTAACGCTGGCTCAGCCGCACCGCAGTACGTGAGCAACCCCTCGAAAGCCCTCGATCTCATTCGAGGGCTTTTTGTCTTTTGGCGATAAGGCGTTCAAGTCACCCAGCGTTATTTTCACAACCATACTTAAGTAGCTACCTGTCAGGCTCCGCTGCACCTATACTTATGGCAAAAGAATGCGCGGGAGGATGTCTATATGGAACCATTAAACGCTACGAAAACGATGAAAGCTGTATTTTGCACAAAGTATGGAGCACCGGAGGTTTTACAAGTCAAAGAAGTGAATAAACCGGCTCCGCAGGACGATGAAATTTTAATCAAGGTGTATGCGACCTCTGTTACATCAGGGGATTGCCGAGTTCGCGGCTTTAAAAGTCCGTTTTTATATCGGCTCCCCATGCGGCTCTTCCTTGGAATAACGCGACCAAGACAGCCGATTTTAGGCGTGGAGCTTGCCGGAGAGGTTGAAGCGGTTGGCAAGAACGTGACAAAATTCAATATCGGCGATACCGTGTATGCATTCACAGGTATGCGTTTTGGCGCCCATGCGGAATATGTCTGTCTCTCGGAAATGGACCTAGTCACGCATAAGCCAGCCAACATTTCTTATGAGGAAGCTGCTGCTGTCCTATTTGGCGGATCGACGGCGCTGCATTTTTTTCGCAAGGGGCATTTGCAAAGCGGTCAAAAGGTGCTGATTTATGGTGCTTCCGGAGCGGTAGGTACGTCCGCAGTCCAGCTTGCCAAGCATTTTGGAGCCGAAGTGACAGCAGTATGCAGCACCGCTAATGTGGAATGGGTGCGGGCACTCGGCGCAGATTACGTCATTGATTATGCGTTGCAGGATTTTACAAAAACAGGCGAGCGTTACGATATCATCCTCGATGCGGTGGGCAAAACCTCTAAGACGCATGCCAGAAAAGCGCTGGCGCCGAATGGCAAATTCGTATCGGTAGAAGGTCAGGGAGTTGCGAGGGTGCGTGTGGAGGATTTGCTGTTTCTGAAGGAATTAATCGAAGACGGTGAGCTCAAAGGCGTAGTCGACCGGAGCTACCCGCTGGAGCAAATCGCCGAGGCGCATCGCTATGTGGATCAAGGACATAAAAAAGGCAATGTGGTCATCGCTATGCAGTAGGCGGAGAAAATGGACTAAGCGAGCTAAGCGCGGCAAGGCAGTTGTTTTACTTCCCTATTCCTTGTACATTGGTTAAAAAGGAAGGGGAGGGCTATGGCTATGGAATCCGAGCAAAATGTGCTATATGCGTTTAAATCCATTCAACAGCTGGCTTGCGGTCCGAGCCAGCCCGAGCACTTATTCCAAACCCATTTTCATTGGATGCTGATTGGCATGGCAGGGGCTGGAGCTGTGAGCATGGAGCATGGCCGAATGGAGCTGGCCCCAGGCACGGCTATTTTAGGCAATCCGGGGGATTGCATTTTGCAAGCCGAAACTAAAAATGGAGACTGCCGTGTCTTTTTTATAGAGTTTATGCCCCTTTCTATTAGGATGTCGGTGCAGGATGGCAGCTTAGTGGAGGCCGGCGCCGTTTATTTGCAAATGCGCAAGCATGCTTCCAATGCAAGCGAGCTTATTGCACTGGCAGAGCAGCTGTTTTCGACTGCAATCACGCATCCTGAAGTGCCACAGCGCAGCTTAACGGCACACACGCTCATTCAGCAGATGATGCTTTGGTGGGAAAGAGATCATCAAGTGGGCCTTGATCGGCGCTGGACAACCGAGCAGTCGGTTTTGGCTGCTTTGCGTTTTATGGAGTCGCATTACACCGAAGCGCTGACGAGAGAGCAATTAGCTGAAAAAGCCGGAATTTCCAGCACCTATTTCTCTGTATTATGCAAAAAAGTGTCGGGACTCAGCCCTTCTGATTATTTGGAGCGGCTTCGCGTGCATCGCGTGTCTGAGCTGCTGCTGCGAGAGCACGGGCAAAAAAGCAAGCTTGATGAATTGGCGCATCGTTCCGGCTTCCGTGATGCCTGGTATATGAGCAAGCGATTTCGCAAGGTGCAAGGGATGAGCCCGACAATGTACAAGCAAGCTTTTGTTCCAGAGCGTATAGCTTCCCTTGAGTATCCCTATACCTACCATTTCATTGCCCTCGGGGTTATGCCCTGCATCGCCCGTTTCAGCAGCAGCAGCCATGAAGTTATCCCGCCCGACGTTCGCGTTAAGGTGACGGAGCTGCCTATACTTGCCTCGATCGAAAGCCAGAAAAAATGGCTGGAAATAAGCAAGCCCCAGCTCATTGTGACCAGCAGCATGGAGAGCGTGCAGGAGAGATTTCGCTCGCTGGCGCCAGTTGTTCATATTCCTTGGCTAACGTTGAGCTGGCGGGAGCATTTGAAATGGATTGCACGCCTGGTTGCAAAGGAAGCCGCAGCAATTCGTTATATCGAGTCATTGGATCAGCAGGCCGAGCTGCTTCGCGAAAAGCTGCTCGGCAGGGTTGCTCCAGGTATGACGGTCAGCCTGTTCAAGATCGAAAATAACCGCTGCTACTTATATGGTATAAGGGATGCCGGATGCATTTTTTATGAATTTCTCCGCCTGCTGCCGCATCCGGTCATTCAGCAGCGTTTGGCCCAAAATCCTAACTTTCACAGCATGGAAATCTCGATGCGGCAAATGGCCGATTTTGCTGGCGATATCAATTTTATTATTTTGGTGCCCGATGTGGGCGAGCAAAATGATTTGCTGCGAATGAATGAGCATTGGCGGCAGTTTGAACTGAAAAATGAGAGACCGGTTATTTATTTGGATTACCGCGAGTGGCTGCACTATGATCCCGTTCATATCGCCGATCAACTCACGAAAGTGATGCCATTGTTTCAATGAGCAGCATACTCGTTAACAATATGACCAACAGCTTTTAATAATCGGATATAGCGATTCTCCTTATTCCTCCTTATAATTAAGAATGATTATCGATATCACAAACATAGAGGGGAATATGAGAGATGCGCACAAAAATGATTTTCATCGCCAGCCTGCTGGTGATTATGATGGCAGTATCGGCATGTGGACAGAGCGGGGTGGCTAATCAGAGCAATCCTGCACAAACGGCGGAGACGGCGGCTCCAGTAGAAGAAGCGCAAACCCGCAAGGTGGCCACCGTAAATGGCGAGGTGGAAATACCCGTTAACCCGCAGCGGGTTGTAGCAACCTATTATCTTGGCGAATTGGCAGCACTCGGCATTAAGCCCGTTGGTGCAGTGGAACGCCAGCTTGGAGAAGCAAGTCCTAATCTGGCTCCGTATTCGGAAGGAATTACGGGCATAGGCGATTTTCCGCCGAATTTGGAAGCCATTGCCGCGTTGGAGCCAGATTTAATTATCGCAACGGATTTTGACAATATTGCATATGCGGATTATTCCAAAATTGCTCCTACTATCGTCATCCCATGGAGTACCGATGATGTGGCAACGAAGCTGCGCGTGATTGCCTCATTTTTGGACAAGGATGCCGAGGCAGAGGCCTATATTCAGGAAATGGACGCCAAGGCGGCTAAGGCAAGAGAGGCGATAAAGGATGATATTTCTAAAGAGGAAACAGTAGCCATTGTCCGCTTTTTTGGCAAATCCATTCGAGTATATGGCGGACGCGATATTGGTTATGCTCTGTATCACAGCTTGGAATTGACGCCAACGCCGCTGATCAAACAAGCGATGGAACAAAATCCAAACTTCACGAGCACGGAGGATGTATCACTGGAGAAAATCCCTGAATATGCAGCAGATCGTATTTTTGTACTAGTGTCCGATGAAGAGGCCGACAGCCAGTATAATGAATTGCAGAAATCAGCCATCTGGGCTAATCTTCCGGCTGTGAAAAATAACAAAGTATACAAAATTCAAGCTGACAAATGGTTTGCTTATGACCCTATCTCAATAAACGTCGCAGTAGAGGATGCTGTTCGCATATTGACTGGGGAAGGCGATAAAAAATGACAAAGGAACTGGAGTTATATGATGTCACGATTATCGGCGGCGGGCCGGCAGGCTTGTATGCCTCATTTTATAGTGGAATGCGGGATATGAAGACGAAGCTGATTGAGGCGAAGGGGGAGCTTGGCGGAAGGCTGCTGATTTACCCGGAAAAAATGATTTGGGATGTCGGCGGGCTGAAGCCTACCCGTTGCGAGCAATTGATTGCTCAGCTTATCGAGCAAGCACAAACCTTTGATCCAACCATTGTGCTCGGCCAGCAAATTACGAATCTCGAGCGGCTGGAAGACGGGACGATGATCGTTACTTCGGACACGGGGGAACAGCATCATACGCGTACGCTTATTTTGGCGCTTGGGTATGGAGTAGCGAAAGTGGCAAAGCTGGAACTGGAAGGCGTGAGTCGCTTCGAGGTGACGAATTTGCACTATACGGTGACGGATTTGCAAAGCTTTCAAGGCAAACGCGTGCTGCTCTCCGGTGGCGGCGATACAGCGGTGGATTGGGCGATGGAGCTTGAGTCTATTGCTGCCAGCGTTACAGTGGTACACCGGCGCGAGCGTCTCGGCGGACATGAGAAAAATGCGAGATACGTAGAGGAGTCCTCCATTCATGTATTCAAGCCATTTGCTATTGCGCAGCTGCATGGCCATGGGGATGCGATTGAAGCGGTCAC
Source organism: Paenibacillus sp. R-74696 (assembly GCF_055814915.1). Lineage (NCBI taxonomy): Bacteria > Bacillati > Bacillota > Bacilli > Caryophanales > Paenibacillaceae > Paenibacillus > Paenibacillus sp. R-74696. Next base: position 642,960 of record NZ_JBPULM010000046.1, on the reverse strand, counting down.
TATCGCACGTGCAGATGCAAATGGCGAGCTGACGGAGGATACGCAGCGCTTAGAAGTCGATGCTGTCATCGTCAATCATGGCCAGCTCAGCGATTTTGGACCCATTGTAGACTGGGGCCTGGATATGGGGCAATGGAGCATTGCGGTCGACGAGAAAATGGGGACGAATTTGCCCGGCATTTTTGCAGCGGGAGATACTGCGAGCTTTCCAAATAAGCTGTATTTAATTGCTGGAGCTTTTAATGATGCGGCGATTGCAGTCAATGGAGCAAAGCTTTATTTGGAGCCGAAGGCGCCTTCTATGGCCTATGTTTCTTCGCATAACGCAAAGTTTAATGAGCGGAATAAAGCGCTTCTGAATAAAGAGTGCGATTAGAATATAAGGAACGAATATAAAAAATCGTATGCTCACAGTGGGAGGAACACATCCCTTTTGTGAGCATACGATTTTTTTGAATATAAGCCGATGATAAGTTTCACCCTCGAAACGGAAGCTTTGCCGCCAAAGGACGGCTACAGCCGTTTACGCTTGGTGCAGACTCTGTTCCGCCGCTAGTAGCTCAACGCACGATCTTTTTTGCCACTCAACGCAACAAAAGCGGCAAAAAGCAGCAGGACGGCTCCTGTGAACATAAATCCTTGAAGGGTGCCAAAGGGCAGCCAGCCCAGCAAGGAAGATCCGACCACGACTCCTAAGGAGAAGCAGGCGTAGAAGTAGCCGTACGCTTTTCCGCGCAGTTCTGCTGGCGTGGCTCTAATAAGCATTGTGTTTATCGATGGAAACAGGAAGGCGAAGCCTACTCCGTATAGGCCGAGCACGCTATAAAGCGTTAGTGTCGTCGTTGATTGGCTAATGAGCAGCTGGCTTATTCCCATTAAACCAATGCCTAGCGCCATCGTGATGGACGGGGCAACGCGGTCAAAAATACGGTTGGTCGGAAGCACAAAGATAAGTACCGCAATGATGCCGAATGTGCTCATTAATGTGCCGCTTAATCTTGAATCATAGCCTAAGGACTGCACATGCAAAGGCAGCAAGTAAGCGATGACGCCTTGGGAGAACATGAGGAAAAAGGCGCCGCCATACGCTTTGATCACTCCAGCATTCCAAACCGAGCCTGATAACGGAACCGGAGCCTCGCCCTTCTCTTTCTTCGGAATTTTGTATTTGCTAAGAAAAATGGCCGACAAAATTGCAAGAGCAAAGCCAAGTACAGCTACGCATGTAAAAACGAAGGGCACGGACGTTTTGCTAGCCATGATGCCGCTGAAAGCCGGGCCGATAATAGCCGCTAGCCCAACAAAGGTACCGGTAAAGGCGACTTTTTTCCCCTGCTGATCATTGATCGTCGTATTGGCAGAAAAGGTGAAGGCTGCAGGAACAATTAAGCCGGCGACAAAGCCGTGAATAATTCGAACGATGATCAGGAATAAGGGTTCTTCTACAAAATGATAGAGCAGCAGCGCACAGCTGGATAACACGAGCCCGGCCATTAATAGCTTGAAGGGCCCAATCCGATCCGTCATAATGCCCGATAAAATGTTGCCGAGCGTATTGGATAACGAATACAGCCCAATGACGAAGCCTACAATAAACGAGCTGGCTCCGACGGAGGCCGCAAATGTGCTCATGACTGGAAGCTGGGAAAATAAATCGAAGAAGGAAAAAAACACAATGCTGTATACGAGCGCGGCGTAGTTAAACGTCCGTAAGCTGTAATTAGCCTGGACCTTCTTCAGTTTCCAGTCGAGCACAAAGTTGCCGAATGGCACAAAAGCGGCGATGACGGCTGCGGCAGACCATAGCAGGCTCCACTTCACCCGAATGGCGGCATAAAGGATAGCAGCTGCATATAAACAGAAAATCCCCCCGTGAACGCTTCCTACTATCGTGACGGCTTTATCGAACCCCCAAATATATTTCAAGGGCATGGCGATGCCTAGCAATACTAATAAAGAAAAACCATCTAACAAACCTGTCATACGTAAAAAATAGATTGGATGTGACCGCACTTGTCATACTCCTCATTTATATATTGAACGGAATACTCTATTCTACCACTTTAGGAGGGCAGTAAAATAGGATAGTCACTAAAGATTCAAAATTGGAAAAGAGGGGACGAAGCTGGAAATGAAGCGGATCAATATTGCCTCCGCTCCAAATCATCGACATAATCTTTGGCTTCCTTGAGGCCGACATTGTGTACTTCCCGGTATTCCTTGATTGCCTGAATTCTTTTTCCTGCGGAAATCAGCATAAGCAAGCGTTCATCTATATTTGCAGCGGGACTAACAGGGGGAATAGATGGAGATAATGGGGGCCTTGTCAGGTTTGGCCGCGGTAAATCTGCCATCCCCTCCCGGCTGTTCGACCTTTGAAGCTCTAATTTGATTTCATTAAGCTGCCTTTGCAGGCTGACTATTTTTAGTAGAAGCAAGAGTGACAGGATTAAGGCGCTGACAGCGATTATTTCCACAGTCTCCACTTGAAATCCCTCCTTCTCATATGATTATTCATTATAGCACAACATATGAATGCTCTTTTTAGTAGCAGGATATGACGCAAGGACAGCGACATGACTGGGAGGAGCGCTTCAGTCATGTCGCTGTTTCTATTGAGGTGGAAGTCGATATTCAGGAGTTTGGCACGAGAGGAACGAAGCGAAATTAGAACGTGTTGAAGACTAGGAGAATATAGTCGACAGCGCGGTATTTACATTGCAAGGAATAAAATGAAAAAATATAATTACCCCTCTTACTTTATGGTAGAATTGTCGATAATAATATAATATAGCTTGGTATAATGGTACATAAAGAGCATCAGAATCTATCATTATTTTGAGTGATAAGCTATAGCGATATAATCGAGGGGGATTTTTGTGAAAAGATGGCTTGCTGCAATGATGGTTTTCATTTTATTTGTATATCCGATGCTGCTGCCTCCAAAGGCATATGCAGCCGGCACGATGTTCACATCCGTTGCTTCACAACTGAGCACGACGATGGCACTGGATGCAAACGGCCAAATCTGGGCGTGGGGCAGCAACATTTCTGGTCAATTTGGAGACGGGACAAACGTTTCCACGCGTACTCCCAAAAAGATTACGGTCATGGATAATGGGGCACCTGTGACGTTCAAGGAAGTGAAGCCAGGCTTTAACTCTGCCCTTGCCTTGGACACGGGCGGCCAGTTGTGGTCAACAGGAGATAATGGAAATGGTCAATTGGGACTTGGCGCTGGGACTGCGAGTACGATGGTCTGGACAAAGGTTGAAGTGATGGACGGCGGTACGGCTGTCACCTTTAAGAAAATCGCCTCCTTGCGCTTTACTTCGCTTGCTTTGGACAGCGATGGAACGCTTTGGATATGGGGCTTTAGAACGTCGACGCCTGATCCTTATGTCCCTACTAAAAAGGAATTGACGGACGGCAACGGAGACCCTGTCGTATTTGAAACGCTGGAGGGAAATGAGGAGAACGGAATCGCAATCGATTCGACGCAGCATATTTGGGAGATTTTCCATGTCCAGTACATGCCCGCGAGATTATCGGTGATGGATGGCGCGGTGGAAGCCGAATTTCAATCCATCGCAGCTGGAGCAGGCTTTGGTACGGGTACGTTTCTGATGCTTGCTATCGACAGCATCGGCAGCGTATGGACCTGGGGAGGAAACGATCAAGGGCAGCTTGGTGATGGACAAATCTCCGGCGATAGATGGTTCCCAGAGAAAAATCCGGTGCTAGACAACGGGACCCCGGTCAAGTTCGCACAAGTTTCAGGAGGCAACAAGCATGTTTTGGCACTCGATGAAAACGGTGATATGTGGACATGGGGAATGAATGCAGCAGGGCAGCTTGGAGACGGCACGACAATCAATTCTGCTCCGCAAAAGGTAGCTGTGTCGGATAACGGAACGTCTATTCAATTTGTCTCTCTAACTGCTGGCTTTGATGTATCATATGGTCTTGATCAGGACGGCCGCTTATGGTCGTGGGGAAACCAAAATATGCTTGGTGATGGGGGAAATGGCACCGGGTCGCAAGCAACGCCTGAAAAAATATTTTTGCAGCCTACGGTAACGCTGCAAACGTCGGTAGCATCGTCAACCTATCTCCAGCCCATTACTTTGACCGCTTCCCTTACCGGTGATCTCGACATTCCGACAGGGAACGTTGAGTTCAGAGACGGGGGCTTGCCGCTCGGCTCCTCTTCACTTGCTGCGAACGGAACGGCAACCTTAACGGTTTCGTCACTGCAGCCGAGAACTCATAATTTCACTGTACATTATGCAGGTGATGACTATTATCTAGCGAGAACAACGAATAATTTGGCCTTTCAGGTGACGATGCCAGATGCGCCGGTTATTTCTATAATTCCATCAACGACCGCACAGACGAATGATCCGGTAACGCTGAACGTGACCACTTCTACCTACGGCATTGGAAATTCGCTGTACAGCTTGAAATGGCTGCCGGGCGATCATAATGCTTCCGCATTTGCGGGTGCTGGAACCGACATATTGGCTTCCGGAAGCTTTGATGTAGCCATCAATGGCAGCTATACGGTGTATGCCAAGGATTTAGCGGGCAATGAAACGGTGAAAAAAATAGAAGTAGTGAACATTGTTCCACTACCAAATGACAGCCTCATCAGTCCAGTGGTTGCCAGCTTCGATAAATATACGGGAGCGGCGGCGAATGCTGATGTATCAACGGGGCTGACACTGAACGGCAACACGCTTAGCAGCGTTGCTAACGGCGCAGCGGCGCTCGCTCAAGGAACGGATTATACCGTAACAGGCAGCACAGTAACGATTTTGAAATCATACATGATGACGCAGCCTGTTGGTACAACGAGCCTGACGTTTACGTTTAGTGGAGGAGCAGCTCAGACGCTGACGATAACGGTAGGTGATTCTACGCCAAGCCCGACGCCGACACCGACACCGACACCGACACCGAGTGCAACACCAAGTCCTACTCCTACGGCAACACCGATTTCGTCACCAAATCCAGCTTCGACTTCTTCTAATGTACAGCCTAACTATCAAATTATAACGGATTCGTCAGGCAGAGTTGTGGTCATCGTTGATCCTACTTTACTGGTAACCGAGAAGAAACCGGATGGAACGAATGTTCAAAAGCTAATGGTCCCGGAAAGTATTTTGAATCAGGCTGCTGGCCAGTTAAAGGACACAGCAAGACCGATTATTATATTTAGAATCGACAATAAGGAAAGCGCCGTTCAGGTGCAGCTTCCGGCTTCATCGCTTGCGGCTATTGGGAAGTCTTTCCCGAATGCTGTCATCGAGGTCGAATTAAAAGGCTCCAGCATGCAGCTTACGGCTAGCGTACTTGATTTGGAGAAGCTGGCGAAGCGGCTTGGCGTTTCCGTATCCGATTTGAAAATTAATTCGACGATGGAGCAAGTCAGCGATACTGTGCGCAATGAGCTTGTACGGGTAGGAAATGACAAAGGGTTCAGTCTGCTAGGCAGCGTCGTTGATTTCAAAGTAACGGCTGAGGCGAACGGGCAAACTATTGATATTGGCGATTTTGGTGGGACGTATATGGTTCAAGCCATTGTGATTGATCAGGCAGTTGCGGGAGATTTGGTTTTTGCCGTTCATTATGATCCTGCGACTAAACAGGTTTCATATATTCCAACCCAATTGGGCGCAAGAAACGATGGCAGCAAGCAGGCCGTCATGAGAACTCCTCATCATAGCATTTATGCTGTAATCAGGAAGGATAATCCTTCTTTTGCCGATATGCAAGAGCACTGGGCGAAAGCAGAGGTTGAGCAGCTTGCTGCGAGGTTCATTGTAAACGGTATTTCCGATGAGCGTTTTGCACCAAATGACAGCATTACGCGGGCTGAATTTGCTTCCTTACTAGTGCGTTCAATGGGGATATCTTTAGAGCATGACTCCGCGTATCAAGGTTTTACAGATATAGCCTCGACTGTATGGTACGCTTCTGCGGTAGAAGCAGCAGTGAGAGCGGGGCTTGTTCAGGGACTAACCTCAGAACGCTTTGGACCTAATGAGCAGATCAGCCGGGAACAGATGGCGGTTATGCTTGCCAGAGCATTGACAATTGTCTCCAAAGACAGAACTGAGCCAGTAGATAGCGGGACTGAGGCTGCATTTACCGATCAGGATCAGATATCTCCATGGGCCGAGGCCGCAGTTGCCGAGACAGCTAAAGCTGGAATTATTACCGGAATGGCAGGCCAAACATTCGCGCCTAAAGACTTTGCAACTAGAGCGCAGGCGGCAGTGATGCTGAATCGTTTTTTGCAAGCAGTAGGATTTATTGGCTAGGACGATTCTAAAACGTTTCAGAATAACGACTAGGCAAAGGCACCTGTAACTTACAGGTGTTTTTTGTTGTTTTTTGACTTTTCATAGCTGCCTGGAAAGCGAAATAACGAACTGAAACACCAAATAGGGCAGGAAACAAGCCGAATTATGTCGAACTTTTTAAAATATAAGCATGTATAAGTTTTCCACTCATTACTCCGCTTATATTTAACCGCTAAACGTTAGCTTTACCGCCAGAGAACGGCTTTCGGCCGTTTACGCTTGTGTAGAAGGTTTTGTTAAACAAGTATCCTAGTTTCATAGAGGGGCCAATAAACATATGGGAGAAACATCATTATTGGAGTTTAAAAGGCATTTGTCGAATTTGATGCGGGCACGATTTCCGTTTATATACATACCGACATGGGAAGAGGAACGGGCGCTTTCCGTCATAGATTCCGCAGTGAAAAATGAAGCTTTAATTAAAACGGTTCGTAAAGTATTTATATGGAGCATGACCGATGGCCTAGCTGAGGAGGGACAACGTGGCAGGGAGGAATCCAAATCCCCACTCCGGTGTTTGGAAATGATCGAAGCCTCTGAGGAAGCAGCTGTATTTGTACTTAAAGATTTTCATGTCTTTCTTGGAGGCGGGGGTAAGCCGGCAGATCATCAGATCATCCGTAAAATTCGCGATCTCATTCCGGCATTGAAGAGAAGTATAAATCCGAAAAATGTCATTATCCTTAGCCCAACACTCACCCTGCCTTCGGATCTGCAAAAGGAAATAACGATTGTCGATTTTGAATTGCCGACCTTTGTGGAAATGAAAAGCATGCTAATTGAAATGGTCGAGGCTAATCAGGCTAGCGGACGCATCGTCATCGATTTAACGCCGGAGGACGTAGAACGGCTGGCAAAGGCGGCGCTCGGTTTAACACTGCATGAGGCGGAAAATGCTTTTGCTCTGGCCATGGTTGAGGATGGCAAGCTCGATAAGCATGATGTGGAAATTATTTTGGAAGAGAAACGCCAAATTATTAAAAAGTCCGAGATTTTGGAATTTATCAAATCTGATTTGAAAATCGAGGACGTTGGCGGGCTGGAAAATTTAAAGCGCTGGCTGCTGAAGCGCAATAAATCCTGGCTGGATTCGGCCGCAGAATATGGACTGCCTGCACCGAAGGGTGTGCTCATCACAGGCGTGCCTGGCTGTGGAAAAAGCTTGATTGCAAAAGCAATCAGCGCCATGTGGAAGCTGCCGCTGCTGCGACTGGATGTAGGTCAAATATTTAGTGGAATTGTTGGCAGCAGTGAGGAAAACATGCGCAAAGCGATCAAAACGGTCGAGGCGATTTCTCCGTCTATTCTATGGATTGATGAAATTGAAAAGGGTTTTAGCGGCATGACTGGAAGCGGCGACAGCGGGACATCGAATCGAGTATTTGGTACCTTTCTAACCTGGATGCAGGAGAAAACAAAGCCGGTGTTCGTCATTGCCACCGCTAACAACATTCACGCACTGCCCGCAGAAATGCTGCGTAAGGGCCGTTTTGACGAAATTTTTTTCGTGGATATTCCGACTTATAAAGAGCGGAAAGATATTTTCAGGCTGCATATCGTGAAGAGACTTAAATCTCCTAAATCGGTGGGCAAATTTCAGCTAACGGATGAGCATCTTGACCTTTTAGCCAGCATGACCGAGGGGTATGTAGGTGCGGAAGTGGAGCAGATCGTCATTAGCGCGATGTTTGAGGCTTTTTCAGAGGATCGAAGCATTCAGTTTGAAGATTTCAGGAAATCGATTCAAACGATGGTGCCGTTATCGATTACGCAAGCAGAACAAATTCAAGGCATACGCGAATGGGCGAACGTCCGCGCTGTTGCTGCAACACCGCAAGAGGATCGGGAGGAATACAGGCTGGAGCTGGACAAGCCGGAAGCGCCTGCACCGAAGGAAGAGGATGTAAAGCTGAAGCGAGGCGGAAGAGCGATAGATTTCTAAGAACGATAAGATAAGGAGGCTGGCCGAATGTCATCCAAACAAATTCGCGTTCGCATTTACCCCGACGGTAAAATCGAGGCAGACGTATTGGGAATCAAGGGAAAGGGATGCACCGACTACATTAGCATTCTTGAACAGCTGCTCGATGCAGAAACGGTAGATTCCGAATATACAGCCGAATATTATGAGTCGGATCAGGCAGTCATTGAGCAAAAGCAAAACCATTCGACAGAGCAAATTAAAAAGAAATAAGGGGGCATATAGATGTCAGTCTCTCTCTCACTTATCCCTACTACCTTAACGCTGCGGGTTGCAATGGGGAAGGAAAACTTTGAAAACTGGACTGAGTCGATGAAGGTGAAGGAGCCTACCAACTTTCAAAGTGAATTAGAGCTAATGAAAATTGTACGGAAAGCGGGGTATGATACGGAAAAGTCAGGAGGCTTCATTAAAACCTATATCAAGGGGAACAAGAGTCTTTTGTTTTGGGAGAATATGTATGGTAAATGGACTGCTGTGTTTGCAAAATCGGATTCTAGGAAACTGATTGAGTCATTTATGCACAGCATCAATGATGCCGCTGGACGTAACGTGTTTGATTCCACTGTTGTTGGTTATTCCGCGAGGTCCGTCAAGCAATTAGCTCCAGCAACACAGCAGCCCTCATATCCAACAAATTTCCGTGACGGCGAGCTATTGTTCCGTACCCTTAAAGAGTTTGGAGTAAATCCGCTTCGTCAAGACGACGCTATTATTTGCAAGGTGGAGCAATCCGTACTAACCTTTCGTCAGTTCGATGACCATCCCTTTCACGTAGAGATTAAAAACGCCCCAGACTTGCAAAAGATATATGAATATTTATCAGATGTGGATGAGGATTACAAGCGCTGCGTGCAGGATATGGTTTATCAGAAGCTCATGCAGCGTGCGGCTGAAAAAAAGATGACGGTTGAAAGTGAACAGGTGCTGGAGGACAACTCGATTGTGATTACACTGAATGTTGAGAGGTGACCAGCTTGAGAGATATAGACATTAATCATCTGATCGATATTTGTGCAGGGTATTCAGGGGCAAGCTATTATGTAGCGGAAATGATTCCTGAGAAAAAATTAAAGAATGCACGTACTCATATCCCAATTCCGGCTAATGAGTATGTGATCGCACTTATGGATACGACTCTTTTTGGAAGCTGTAAACGAGGTATGGCGATTGGTCTTAATGGCGTGTACTGGAGAAATGATTGGACCGTCAAATCTCATAGATCAAGCTTGAACTGGGAAGAGTTTCTTCATGCCAATATTAAAAAAATAAGCAGGTATGAAATGGAATTTGGCAGGGGAGATATTTTTAGTGTGTTGGGAGGGGCAATCAAACTTGACGATTTATTTCAACTGCTGCAGCGTTTGCAATCCTACATTGGAAGAGAAGTCGATTCTTCTTTATTAACAGGAAGTGAAGTCACTTCCTCCCTACTCTCTGATCCGGGTGAGGTATGGATGGTAGCCGCCGCTGGGCAGCAATACGGACCATATAGTGCTCTCGCACTGAAAAATACAATAGAAGAAAAGCAGCTGCAGCTATCAGAAACGTTCGTATGGAAGCAAGGGATGGCGCAATGGGTACCCCTATTGAAGCATAAGGAGTTAATGGTCTTATTTGTGCCCGTTATGCTTGCTTCGCTGTCCGTAACCATACCTCAAGCTCCAGCTCTGGATATGGACAAAGAAGTAGAACAGGCGCTGGATGCAGGTTCATTATTAAATAGGAATGATGCCTCGGAACGTATCGATATCAACAGAGCGTCGATGGAGCAGCTGCTTGATCTCCCGGCCATTGGCGTTGTAGGTGCGAAACGTATTATGCAGGAACGAGAGCGGAATGGCGGCTTTGAAAACGTAGAGCAATTAGGCCAGCTGCTCGATTTAAAACCGCATCATGTTGAACGTATACGTCCAATGACCATATTTCGCCCTTTGCAGCAACGCACAAGCACAAGTACGGGACGGATTGTGGATTATTAAAGGGAGGAGCAAGTGAAATGGCCGAACATGCTTGGATGCAAAAGAAGCCGGCTGCCGTTAGCCGCTTGGAGCAGCGCTAATGGTGCTGCGCGTTCATCGTTTTCTTCTCTCGACAGCCGTTGAGGGACCCGGTATTCGTGCCTGCCTTCAAGTGCAAGGCTGCCCGATTCATTGTCCTGGCTGTGCTGTACCGTTCACATGGCCGGAAGACGGCGGAATGACGATGGAGGTTGAACAGCTGGCAGCACAAATTTTAAATGGACCCAAGGTAGAGGGGATTACTTTCCTGGGCGGAGAGCCGTTCGAGCAGGCGGGCGAATTAGCGCGACTTGCCCGTATTTTGCGGGCTTCCGGCTTGTCGGTGATGACGTTTACCGGCTATTTATTGGAAAATTTACGGAGTGCAGGCAGGGCGGATTGGCTGGAGCTGCTTGCCGTTACCGACTTGCTCATTGACGGGCCTTTCATGCGGGAACGTCTTGATACGAGCAGGCCGTGGGTTGGCTCGGCCAATCAACGCTACTATTTTCTCACCGATCGCTACATTGACCTCAAAGAAAAATTAACAGACATTCCAAACCGTCTAGAAGTACGCATTACACCGGATGGCAGAGTGATGATTAACGGCTTGGCCGAGCTGAAGGATTTAAGGGCTTTATTGGATTTGTGAGCGACTTTGCAGCTGGCAAATGACAGTCGCTATTAATATGTGCAACCTCTTAACGCTTGGGCTCCCAAGCGTCTATTTGTGTTCAAAGGCATAAAAGCGGCTCCATGCAGCAACTCTTTTTCATCGTATTAATAAATTTTCAATGCTATAGCTATATTTTTATAATATCGGGATAATAGTGGTTAGCATAGGAAATATACAAATCGATCACATGGGGGGCTGCAAGGATGAATCATGTTGAGTCGGAATGGGCGGAGTCCCATTTTCCACTATATACGGCTGCCAGCATTCATTCGCTGTACAGCACTTCAAATATGCCTGTGTATAAAATACACGAGAACGCAGCCTCGCTTCTGGCGATTGCCAGCGGCAAAGGCACGCTCACAATGAATGATCAGACATATGAGCTGACGGAAGGCAGCATAATATTACTCCCTTCACAGAGCCATGCGGCTTTAGTTACTAGCGCGATGCAGCCGCTGCATGCATATAAGCTGGTAATTGGCACAATGGAGCAGCCGCGCTCTTTGCCTACAGGTGCCATCGTACGAAAAAGCGAGGTGGCTGGAGGCGGAAATAGCCTATTTATTCCTCATGCGCCGGCCATTGTCTCGCAAATGGAGGAGCTGTATGTCCATCGGCTGCCTGCACATGAGGCACGCCATATGCAAAATCAAATTCTTTTTCACCAAATATTGCTCTATCTGCTGGAGCAGCAGGACGCCAAATATATAGCGAGCGATAAACCGTCAATGGAGCGGAGCATCACTTATTTGGAAACCCATTTTAATGAAAAAATAACGCGGGAGCAGCTGGCCGCAATGGCTGGCGTCAGTCCGTCCCATTATTCGACCTTGTTTAAGCAGCTTAACGGCTTTTCTCCTAATGAATATTTGTCGCGGCTGCGCGTTCATCGTGCGAAGGAGCTGCTAATTAGCGGATCGGGCACGCTGCGGGAAATTGCGCTTAAGGTAGGCTACCATGATGAGTTTTATTTGAGCCGACGCTTCAAGCAGCAGACGGGCGCTGCTCCTTCAGGATACAGCCGCGGTTCCTTGCAGCATGTGGCGGTGCTGCTCCATCCCTACGCCAGCCATTTAATGCTGCTTGGGCTGGAGCCTGTTGTTACGATTACGGAAAGCAGCGAATATGTGAGCACCGCAAATATCCAGCCTCCGCAAACGATGCGGTTCATCCATGCCGAGAGCTCGCCTGAACAGGTAAAGTCGGTGCTGCTGGATGCCAATGTTGAGCTGATCATTGCAGCGAAGCAGCATTTGCAGCAGTACGGGTTGAGACCTGAACAGCTGCGGGCGATAGCTCCTGTTATAGAAATTTCGTGGATGGATATCGGGTGGAAGGAGCATTTGCGGCTTATTGCCCAAGCGGTGCAGCGGGAAAGTGTGGCCGAGCAGTGGCTGGAGACGTTTGAGCAGGAGGAGCGGGAAGCGCGTGCTCTCGTTCAGCAAAGCCCTGTCGCGAGCGAGATAGTCACGATATTGGTCATTAAGCCAGAGAGGCTGCTTGTTTATGGCGCACGGAATGTAGGATATGTCATCTATCAATCGCTCGGCCTGCGCCCACCAGCAAGAATAATGGAGGAAATGGATAAGCTGGGAGAGCAATTTCATTCCGTACCAATTGAGCTGACAGAGCTTGCGGATTATGCGGGTGATCGAATCGTAGTCATCGTGTTTCCAGATGAGAAGGGCTCGACGCTCCATGCACAGAGAACCTTCGAATCACCGTATTGGCTGGACCTTCCCGCAGTGAAGCAGAGGAAAGTACATATGCTCGGCAAGGACGAATGGGTGCCGTACAATCCGATTTCCATTCAGCTGCAGCTTGGACGTGCCGTAGCCCTATTTACGGGCAGCGAATAATCCAAGCGATTTTTCAAACAAAAAGGCATGGCTTGGTGCATAGGTGACCTCTATAATGATGAAAGCGAATGCGAATGATTTTCATAATCATAAGGTGAAACGGTCGTCGCCTCCTCAGGCGGAGCGGCGCGTTTCAGTCCGAGAAATATAGAGAAAGGATAGAAAATCATATACATTCCTATATTTTAAAAAGGGAGAGAGTCATCTTATGAAAAAGCTTTTTATACCGCTCATGCTTCTTATGGCGGTTGCACTTAGCGCCTGCGGCGGAAATCAAGCGGGCAATGCCGGGGCTGCCGGAAATGCCAGCAGCAACAGCACCAATACGAGTAATAGCAGTGCGTCAGCTGCCCCTTCTGCAGAGGCGGAGTCCGCCACCTTTACGTATCAATCCGAAAACGGTCCAGTTGAGGTGCCGACAAATCCGCAGCGCGTCGTCGTGCTGACGAGATTTTTGACGGGCAATGTGATGGCTCTGGGCGTGCCTTTGGTTGGTGCGGATGAAATGTCTAAGGCCAACCCGCGGTTTCAAGAACAGCTCAAGGACGTCGAAGCGGTATCCGAAGCAAGCGTAGAAAAAATTCTTGAGCTGCAGCCTGATTTGATTATCGGACTTTCGGATATTAAGAACATTGATAAGTTCAAGCAAATTGCACCTACGGTCACTTATACGTACAACAAGGTCGATTTCTTAACACAGCAGCTGGAAGTTGGGAAGCTGTTGAACAAAGAAAAGGAAGCGCATGCATGGGTCGATGATTTCTCGGCAAGAACGAAAAAAGCCGGCGAGCAGATTAGAGCGAAAATCGGCGACGATACGACGGTATCGGTTATCGAAACGTTCAATAAGCAGCTGTATGTGTATGGCTACAACTTTGGACGCGGCACGGAGCTACTCTATGGTGATCTGAAGCTCGGCATGCCGGAGAAGGTGAAGGAAGGTACGAAAACGGACGGTTATTTCGCCGTGTCGACAGAGGTGTTGAATGACTTTATGGGCGACTATGTCATTTTCAGCAAAGATGCGGATGAAGACAATTCGTTCCAGGATACGGCTGTATACAAAAGCGTCCCTGCTGTGGTCAACAACCGTGTTTATGAGGTGGATGCGAAAAGCTTTTATTTCAACGATCCGCTGAGCTTGGAATATCAGCTGGAATTTTTCCTGCAAAGCTTTCTCGGACAATAACGAGATCCTGTTGATGAGAGACCCTTTAGAAAAATAGAATAGCTTTAGCGCGAAAAGCCCTGCTTCATGTGGAAGTTGTCCACTGGAGCGGGGCTTTTGCTGCATTAATTTAAAGCCAAGCCAAATCCTTATAGCTTCATCCTCAGCACTTCCTCCACGATGATTGCGGGATCGGTGAACATGACCAGATGACCAGACTGAGGCGCTTCGACAAATCTGCCGCCCGGCAAGGAAGCTGCGGTTTCGCGATGGGCAGCTATAATAGCTGTCCTTATTTTTTGTTCCGATCGTATCGGCTTCGTTCCCGAAATGACGCAAACCTCCAAATCTCCAAGCGCTAAGGGCTTGGTTCGAAGTCTGGCCAAATCGTCCAAAAATGGCGTCAGCTCAGCAACCAGCGTGCTCGCAGCCGCAATCGTAAAGTCCTCCTTGCGATGATCCGCTGCTACATCGGCAGGCTGGACGCTGCCGGGGCGGCTGCCAAGCAGACGATATAGACCGAGCCGCGCCAATAGCGGAAAAAGCACCCGGCTCATCGCAAACCGTTTAGCCGCAGATTTGTCAAAATACATCGCACAATTTTCATCCGACTGGTCAACCAAAACAACCCCGCGTATGCGTGATGGGTTTGCCGCAGCTGCGGTGCGAACAATAAGGCCGCCCCAGCTGTGGCCCACGAGAATGAAGGGACCAGGGCCCAGCGCATCGAGCAACAGACCGAGATCCTCAGCAAGTCTGGATAACGTTCATGAAGACCTCCATATAGTGAATCGATTAGTTTGCTTATATTAGCTTGGATAAGCAGCATTAACTGAGCAGCTTCATCTCCTTCGCCTGAGCGACTGCTTTTGTACGCCGGTTGACCTTGAGCTTGGCGAAAATATTTTTCACATGTACCTTTACTGTGCTCAGGGCGATGATGAGATGATCGGCAATCTCTTTATTGGATAAGCCTGCGGCAAGCAGGGCGAGCACCTCCAGTTCGCGTTCCGTAAGCGGCTCAGCGATCATGTCCGGCAGCCCCGTTTAGTCTATGAATTCGGCAGGCTTGTCATTAAATTTATAGCCGACGCCGCGAATCGTGCGGATATAATGCGGCTTTGCCGGATTCTTCTCCAGTTTTTTTCGTAAATTATAAATATGTACCATGACCGTATGGGTATCTCCCATATGGACATCATCCCAGAGCAGCGAAAAAAGCTGCTCGTTTTTGTATACCCGGTTTGGATTTTTAGCGAGATGAAACAGCAGCTTGAATTCCTTGGCTGATAGGGAAACGGGTTTGTTGTCCACAAGCACAAGGTGGGTGGCGGGATCAATAAGCAATTGATCAAATTTTAACGTTTTATCGGTTACCTCTTCGTGTTTATGCAGCAAATTGCTTCTTCGGATATGCGCCTTCACTCTGGCGATTAGCTCAATCGGGCTAAACGGCTTCGAAATGAAGTCATCCCCTCCAAGGCCAAGCCCCAGCACTTTATCAATATCCTCGTCCTTGCAGCTGACGAACAAAATCGGCACATTGCTCGTTTTGCGAATTTCGCTGCAAATTTGAAAACCGTCCATGCCCGGCAGCAGCACATCCAGCAGCACCAGATCAGGAGCATGCTCCTGCGCCGCTTTAAGCGCATCGACGCCATTGTAGGCCGACAGCGTATGAAACCCTTCCCTTTTCAGAGACATGGTCAGCAGTTCATTGATTTCTTGGTCATCATCCACTATTAAAATCGTATTTTTAGAAGACATAGGATAGCCATTCTCCTCTTGTATAGCTTGCTGTAAGAGAGCGAGTAGATTTCCCTTGTCTAGCAGCGGAATACCGTGCCGAAAGTCTCAAAAACGCTCTGCCTTAAGTATCGCATGTTCGCCAAAATAAGTCGATTGGATAAATCAGATTTTAAATGAAATTGAGGTTATCTTGACTTTGAATTGATGGTTTAACATTTTGGGCTATTTTATAATGTAGGGGCAGTAGGACTTGATAGGTATAAAGGTTTAGTAAGGTTTAGTTCTGAAGGGAGATAGCCTAGTGAATGTTATTGGGGGAATACGCCAGAAAGGGCTGTTATGGAAAATCGCACTGCTCGGAATCGCGCTGACGATAAGCGGTTGCGCTTCGGCCTCGGGGCCCGAGCAGGCTCGGGAACGGGCGCTTAGCAGCTCATCTGGCGAGGTGGTCATTGGAGCGGTATGGCCATTTGAGCAGCAGAACGATCAATTCCATGAAGGTCTTCAATTGGCGCTTGAGCAAATCAATCAAAAAGGCGTTCTGGGCGGGAAGAAAATCCAGCTGATGGAAATGGATGATGAAGCCTCCACGACCAAAGGCATGGCGATTGCGCAGCAATTTGCTGATAATCCTGCTGTCAGTGCAGTCATCGGCCATCGTGGTTCTTCCGTCACGGTACCGGCATCACGCATTTATGCGCATGCGGGCATTGTGCTGCTGACGCCGGCATCGACATCACCGAAGCTGACTGATGTGAACAGCTCTTATATTTTCCGCAATATTCCTAATGATAATCAGCTTGGACAGGCGCTTGCCATGTATGCAGGAGGAACGAAGCACCGGAATATAGCGATTTATTATACGGATGACGAGTACGGAAGAGGACTGGCGAATGCGTTTGAGGATCAGGCATCCCAGTCGGGACTTCGCGTCATTGATCGTCTATCAGGCTATAAGGATACGGCTGATATTATGCGTATTGTTGATAAATGGAAAACGCTAGATAGCGATCTTATCATGGTAGCCACGAGGGCAAGCGAAGGAATCGCCTTCGTAAAAGCCATTCGCGCCGCTGGCATGACGATTCCCGTTATTGGCGGAGATGCTCTGGATTCAGCGGAATTTGCTCAAGCGGGCGAAGCGGTAGAAGGAACGATAGTCGCTTCGGTTTACCATGAGCTTGGAGCTTCCGAGGTTAATCAAAGCTTCCGGCAGCAGTATATCGACAAATATGGGAAGGAGCCGGGCAAATGGGCTGCGCAGGCTTACGATTCGCTGAGGCTGCTCGCTGACGGCATCGAGAAAGCAGGCTCCCGCAGCCCGCAAGCAATAGCTTCCGCATTGTCCGAGCTGAAGAAATGGGAAGGGGTTACGGGCCAGCATTCTTTCGATGCTCAGGGCGACGTCCAGGGAATGAGCATTGTCATGAAAAAGCTGGAGGCAGGAACCTTCAAGCGTCTGGATGAGGTGCTTATTCCGAATCCGTTGTAAGGGATGTGGCAACTTTAGGCTTCAACACTTGGGAGGTAGCGATGAATAATCATGTTTTTCGTAAAGTGGCGGTTGAGCGGCTGTCTTCTCCGGAGCAGCTCGACAATTTGGTTAGGGTAACCTCGCCTCGCGGCTGGCTTATGCTCACGGGTGTAGGCTTGCTCATTGTCGCCGCCTTGTATTGGGGGATCTTCGGCACGATGACCGTCAAAGCGGATGGACCGGGTGTACTCATTCGCCCAGGCGGACTGAAGACGGTTCATGCCTCCGCAGCAGGAGCGATATCCGATATTCGCGTTGTCGAAAATGATACGGTGACGCAGGGTGAGGTCATTGGCCGGATGGAGCAGCCTGAGCTGCTGGAGCAGATCAAGCAGACTAAGCTCGCCATAGCGAACCTTGAAGGAGCGGCGGCTGAAGACAGGGCGGGCCGCGTAGCGGAGCTTAAAAGCTTGAAGCAGCAGCTCGAGCAGCAGCAGCTCGGCTATGAATACAGCACAAGAGTGATAAGCCCGTACACGGGCAAAGTGAAAGAGGTTTTGGTGAAAACCGGCAATTACATTGGGGATGGCTACGATATTATTCGGCTGGAAACGTATGGCGTGCAGACGGATGAATTGATTGCTGTGCTATATGTGCCGGTCAGTCAAGGCAGGCAGCTGCTTCCGGGCATGGAGGTACGCGTTTCGCCAGGCTCCATTAACCGCGAAGAGTTTGGCTCGCTGGTTGGTCAGGTCGTCTCGGTATCCGAGTTTCCAGTAACGGTGCAGGGCATGATGTCTACGCTCGGCAATGAAGGTCTTGTACAGCAAATGGCATCACAGGGCGTATCGCTGGAAATTCGCGTCAATCTCTCCCCTAACTCCGAGATGGCAAGCGGCTACAGCTGGACGACAGAGCAAGGTCCGCCCGTTCGGCTGAACAGTGGCATGATGGTCGATGGTTCCATCACCGTCAGCTCACAGCGCCCGATCGCAACCGTCATTCCATATTTTAAATAAAAAAAAGCGTGGTGAAAAAGGCGCAGCGGAATGAAGGGGTTGGGCTGGAGAAACGCAAGTGTTCGCTTTTAGCCTTGAATTTCCCCAGACACGGGTATATTCATAGAAATTCAAGGCTAATGGCGATCGGAAGCCCAATCTTTTCATGCAGCGTAGCCTTTTTTCACCAAGCTGATCGGAGGAGAGCGGATTCGTGGCCTCAAAAAGAGTAAAGACGCCAACCGTATTGCAAATGGAGGCCGTAGAATGCGGAGCGGCATCACTTGCTATCGTGCTCGGCTATTATAAAAGCTTCATTCCGCTTGAGGAGCTGCGGATTGCCTGCGGCGTCTCCCGGGATGGAAGCAAGGCCAGCAATGTGCTCAAAGCAGCGCGCAAATACGGCATGGAAGCGAAAGGTTATCGCAAAAATCCGGAAGATCTAAAAACGATGGAATGGCCGCTGATCATCCATTGGAATTTCAATCATTTCCTTGTGCTGGAGGGCATCCATAACGATCGTGTTTTTTTGAATGATCCGGTCACGGGTCCCCGTGAAATCACATTCGAGGAGTTTGACCAATCCTTTACCGGCGTTGCCATTGCAATTAAGCCATCCCCTACGTATGTCCGTCAAGGGAAAGCGCCAAGTGTGCTTAGCTCGCTGTCCAGTCGCATTAAAGGGTCGGAAAAAGCGCTCATCTTCGCCATTCTGGCTGGGTTGTTTCTCGTGCTGCCGGGATTGGTTATTCCGGTGTTCAGTAAAGTATTTATCGATCAGGTGCTGTTGGGCCACTTGGATAATTGGCTGTTTCCGCTGCTTATCGGAATGGGGCTGACCGCTTTGCTTCGGGCGTTTCTGACGTGGCTGCAGCGTTATTACTTGCTCAGGCTGGAAATGAAGCTTGCTCTAAGCTCATCCAGCCGTTTTTTCTGGCATGTGCTGCGGCTGCCGATAGAGTTTTTCTCCCAGCGGTTTAGCGGAGATATTGCCGCAAGGGTCGCCATTAATGACCGTGTCGCCCAGCTGCTTTCCGGGCAGCTTGCTGTAGCGGCGCTCAACTGCGTCATGATCGTGTTTTATTTGCTGCTGATGCTGCAATACAGCTTAGCACTGACGGGCATCGCGGTTGGCGCCTCGCTGCTCAATCTTGTATTCATGCGGTTTATTACGCGCAAACGCAACGATCAAAATTTGCGTCTGCTGCAGGAAGCTGGCAAGATGCAGGGCGTATCCATGAATGGGCTTCAAGTAATTGAGACGTTGAAATCGAACAGCTCCGAGGCGGATTTTTTCGTCAAATGGTCGGGCTATCAGGCGAAGCTGCTTAATTCCACCCAGCAATTCGGCGTATCGAACCAGTTTCTAATGGCCGTTCCCGCTTTGCTGACGAGTTTGAGCGCCGTTGCAATTTTATTTCTCGGCGGCTTTCAGGTTATGGATGGGGCGCTGACCATCGGCTCGCTGGTCGCCTTCCAAAGTCTTGCCGCAAGCTTCAGCCAGCCGGTCAACGAGATGGTTGCACTGGCCGGCTCTATTCAGGAAGCGGGAGGAAGCATGAAGCGGCTGGACGATGTGCTGCAATATCCGATTGATAGACAAATGCAGCAAAACCCAGAGCAGGCATCCGAATCAGAGGGCACGGCGAAGCTTTCGGGACAAATTGAAATTAACAATTTGACGTACGGCTACAGCAAGCTGGAAGGCCCGCTGATTGACCGTTTTAATTTATCGATTCAGCCGGGCATGAAGGTCGCTCTCGTCGGAGGCTCCGGCAGTGGAAAATCGACGATTGCGAAGCTGATTGCTGGCATTTACGAGCCATGGGATGGTGATATCCGCTTCGACGGCTTAAAGCGCGATGAAATTTCCCGCAATCGGATGGGCAATTCGCTTGCCGTTGTCGATCAGGATATTGTGCTGCTGGAAGGAACGATCAAAGAAAATATTACATTTTGGGATTCTACGATACCAGAGACCGATGTTGTCAGGGCCGCAAAGGATGCGGTGATCCATGATCATATTGCGGAGCGCAGCGGCGGCTATGAGCATATGATTTCGGAAAATGGCGGCAATTTCAGTGGGGGCCAGCGCCAGCGTCTGGAAATTGCACGGGCGCTGGCTGGCAATCCATCGATCGTTATTTTGGATGAGGCGACAAGCGCGTTGGACCCGGCAACGGAGAAAAAGGTAGATGATAGTCTAAGACGCCGAGGCTTGACCTGTATTACGGTGGCCCACCGACTCAGCACCATTCGGGATGCGGATGAAATCGTTGTGCTGGAGCGTGGGAAAATCATTGAACGGGGCACGCATACTTCTCTCATGGAACGAAATGGCTATTATACCCGTCTCATTCAAAATCAGTAGACATGGTGCGAAAAGGAGGTGGAAAAGTGGCTGAAGCGGTACAATTCAACCTGCATTCATTTTTTGAAGGTTACGGAACTTGTCATGAGGTGGAAGGCAACAGGCCGATTCTAGTAACCAATCAAAATGATGTATGGTATGTCGATTCCGGTTATGTGGATGTTTTCGCCGTGACCCTTGAGCTTGACAATGGCGGGACAAAAAACAAGCGGCGCTATTTATTCAGTTTGGAGGAAGGGGCTCTCCTATTCGGCTTTGAGGATTATGCAGGAGTGGAGAGAGCAGGCTTGCTGCTGACGGCATCCGTCGGCACGAAGGTATCCCAATTGAACCGGGATGTATTTATTAGCCGCAGGGAGGAATACGGGCTGAGCGACGAGAAGCTTGCCCCTCTGATTGATCAATGGGTAGGCTGCTGGTCTGCGGCGCTGAGTGTGCGAAATGCCCCGCCGGAGTTTGAGCTGCTGGAGCAAAGCGAGCATCTTGAGCTGGCAGAAGGTCAAACCTGGCGGTCTCTGCAAACGGTCTGGGTGAAAATACGTGACGGCGTCGTCTACTGGGTATCCGAGCATCCGATTACAGCGGAGGAGCCCTATTACATACCGGTAACCTCCTCCAGTTGGCTGGAAACGAAGCAGGCTGCCGAGCTCGAATTGCGCAGCACGCTCCATTGGCTGCAAAATGATCAGCAGCTGCAAGGTTTATATGCATTTCATCAATTAATCGCCAGCCGCTTGGCTGCCTTATTGACCAAGGAGCGGCTGCAGGAGCATGAACGCCTGCTCCGGCGGACGGAGCATGACGATTCGCTAATGGATCATGCGCTCAAGCGATTGCTTGCCGTTACAGGGCCAGAAGATCAACGAGCTGCTGCTTTTCATTCAACGGATCCGCTATTTATGGCCTGCCGTGTCGTCGGCGAATATGCCAGCATCGTCATTAAGCCTGTAGGCAGAAAGCTTAAAAAGCATTCGCAGCGTTCGCCTATTCAGGAAATTGCCGAAGCTTCTGGCGTCCGCTCCCGCAAGGTTGTACTCAAAGGGGAATGGTGGAAGGCGGACAATGGGCCGCTGGTCGCATTCATGGAGCTATCCCGCGAGCCTGTTGCCCTGATACCGGCTTCTGCGGGCTCCTACACATGGGAAAATCCGCTTAGCGGCGAAAAAGGCATCGTAAATGCCGAAATGGCGGCGGGCATCGAGCCGATGGCTCATATGTTTTATCGGACCTTTCCCGCTCGAGCGCTTGGCGTAAAGGATATTTTGCAGTTTGGCACGCATCATTCGATTCGGCGGGATCTAATTATGGTTCTGCTCATGGGAGCGGTAGCGGGCTTGCTCGGCATTATGCTGCCGGTTGCTACCGGTATTTTGGTAGATACGATTATTCCTGAATCGTATCGTGGGCCGCTCGTCCAGATGGCGCTGATTCTCGTCTCCGCCGTCGTGTCGATTGCCTTGTTCCGCCTAGCGGGATCGCTCGCCTCCATGCGAATGGAGGGCCGGGTAGAAAGCTCCGTTCAGGCGGCGATATGGGATCGGCTGCTGAACTTGCCGGTGTCCTTTTTCCGCAGCTATACGGCGGGCGATTTGGCCTCGAGAGCGAGCAGCATTAATACGATTAGGCAGCTTTTATCAGGAGCGGTTCTAGGCTCGCTGCTGACAGGCGTATTTTCCATTTTTCAATATGCTTTGCTGTTCCGTTACAGTCCAAGTCTTGCTTTAGTGGCCGGAGGCCTTGTGCTCATTTCCATGTCATTTACAGTCGGCATTGGCCTGCTGCAAATTCGTTACCAGCGCAGGCTGCTGGATATTCAGGGGCGTATTTCCGGTACGGTGCTCCAACTGCTGAACGGCATTAGCAAATTTCGCATGGCGGCGGCGGAAAATCGCGCATTCTTCTTATGGGCAAGAGCGTTTGCCGAGCAGAAGAAATTGTCCTTCAAGGTCAGAATGCTGGATAACTACTCCAGCGTGTTTCAATCCTTTTTTCCCTTGGTCGCTTCCATGGTGCTGTTTTACTTGGTCGTTTCCAGCAATTCCGCGCTGTCAGCGGGACAATTTATCGCTTTCTTCTCCGCCTTCTCCAGCTTTCTAATGGCGATGCTGGCGATGGCTTCCGCGCTGCTGTCGGTCGTGCATATCGTGCCGCTTTATGAGCGGGCGAAACCGATTTTAAAGACGCTGCCTGAAATGCATGACCAGCTTGAAGATCCGGGCGAAGTGAGCGGGGCGATTGAAATTCGGCATATCCAGTTTCGCTACGCTGAGGATCAGCCGCTCGTGCTGAATGATCTGTCGATGAACATTAAAGCAGGGCAGTATGTCGCCTTCGTCGGCGCTTCTGGCTGTGGCAAGTCCACGCTTATGCGGCTATTGCTTGGTTTTGAGCAGCCTCAGAGCGGCTCGGTTTATTTTGATGGGCAGGATTTGCGCTCGCTTGATGTGGGGCTGCTGAGGAGCCAGTTTGGCGTCGTTTTGCAAAACAGCAAGCTGATGTCTGGCGATATTTTCACCAATATTATTGGCACCTCCGATTTGACGCTTCAGGATGCTTGGGAGGCAGCGGAGATGGCAGGCTTTGATGAGGATATCCGCAGCATGCCGATGGCGATGCATACGGTGATATCCGAAGGCGGCGGCACACTTTCCGGCGGACAGCGCCAGCGCCTAATGATTGCGAGAGCGATTGCCAAGCGGCCGAAAATTCTCTTTTTTGACGAGGCTACAAGCGCTCTGGATAACCGGACGCAAAGCATCGTCAGCCAAAGCTTGACCAAATTACAGGTGACGAGAATCGTCATTGCCCACCGTTTAAGTACGATTACGCAGGCTGATCACATTTATGTGTTTGATAAGGGGCGAATTATTCAATCCGGCACTTATGAGGAGCTGCTGCAGCAGCATGGTCTGTTCGCGGAGCTTGCCAGCCGCCAATTGGCGTAACAATTGAACTAAAATTGACTGAAAGTTGAAGGCAGCTTGAAGCTGGGCTTTTATTCTAAAAGGTGTAAGTAAAAACGGAGAATTGGGGAGGAATTGAAACATGAGTTGGACGCAGGAGCAGTTTAATGAAACGGTGCATGCCGTCATGGCAAAAGCGAATTCGGATGCGGAGTTTCGCGCACTTGCAATAAGCGATATTTATGCAGCCATCAAAGCAGCCACCGGGCATGAGGTACCGCAGCAATTTAAAATCAATATCGTTGACGCAACAGGCTACCACAGCACAATCGTATTGCCAGAAGTGCGAAGAGCGGCAGACGAACTGACAGAAACGGAGCTTGAAGCTGTTGCCGGCGGCAGCAAAACAGGGTTCCCAGAGGGTGTTACGCCATTCATTGAACCATCCTTTTATAACGACACGCAACCAGTTGGCCCAATTACATCCCTACCTGTGAATGGCGGCATCATCACAAAATAAGGGCTGCAACATTTGAACTAAAATTGAACGAGAGTTGAGAGCAGATTGAAGCTGGGCTGTTATTCTAATACCTGTAAGAAACAACACTACATTATTTGGAGGAATTAAATCATGAGTTGGAATGAACAGCAAGTTACGGATACGGTAAACGCAGTAATCACGAAAGCGGCTTCGGATGCAGAGTTCCGCGCGCTTGCAGTAAGCGACATCTACGCAGCGATTAAAGCAGCGACAGGTCATGAAGTACCGCAAGAATTTAAAATCAACATCGTTGATGCAACTGGCTACCACGCGACAATCGTATTGCCAGAAGTACGCGGCGCGGCTGATGAGCTGACAGAAACAGAACTGGAATCCGTTGCTGGCGGCAGCAAGCAAGGCGCTAATGATTTCTTCAATGGCGTAGGCTCGATTGCTGAAAACGCAGCTAACACAGCTATCCGCGTTGGCGAAAACATCGGTAATGCAACAGCTGACCAAATCAGAAATACTTAATTTCCTTCATACTTAAATAGAGCTTGCATTGGAGTGATATCCGCCGTTCAGGTGCGATATCGCTCCAAATTTATAAAGAAGCGATGAGAGGGACAGCTATCTATCCGCGATTTTTCACGGTTTTCAGCAGAAGCTGCTTTATCGCAATGCCTAACAAGAGGGTGCTTGTGTGTCGGTTGTATCTGTTTTGTCATTCAAATGGATCAAGTCTTTCTGGATGATTATGCTGTGTATGTTGTCAGGCATAGCTATTGGTCTGTATGCGCCAGGTATCGCTCATTCGGTAGCGGATTTCGGTGATCTTTATTTATCCTTTCTGAAAATGTGTGTCATTCCGATTATGATGACCGCCATTATTTCCAGTATCGGCAGCTTATTCATTAATAGCGGCGCCATGAAAACAATCGGACGCATGTGCCTCGTCTATGCCGCTGCACTCATCATTTCCGGCATGTTCGGGCTGATTTTTGGAGAGGTGGGCCATCCGGGGGCAGGCTTGCCTGAGCAATCGAAGCAGGTGCTGGGTGCGATTGTCAATGACTCCAGTTCCAACGGAGCGCCAGTGGAAGAGGAGAAATCGCAAGGCATTTTGTTGTTTTTGCTCGACATGATCCCGTCCAATATTTTTACAGCCCTAATGGAAAATAATACGCTGCAAATTTTATTTTTCTCCGTCATCGTCGGCGTAGCCGTTGGCATGATGCGAACGAGACAAGGGGAAGATGTGCTGCAGCTTGCAGACGTTTTGTTCCGTGCTTTTCAGAAGGCGATTTCCTGGTCGATGTACGCGCTGCCGTTTGCTTTATTCTGCATGATGGCCGGACAGTTTGCTACTTTGAACTTGGACATTTTGCCTGCCATGCTGAAGCTGATTATGATGTTTTATCTCGTTAGCATCGTACTAATTATCGTTTCCGTCGCCGTACTGTCCCTGCAATTGCGCCAGCCTGTCAGGGTGGTCATCGGCGCTTTAAAGGAGTCGCTCATTTTAGCATTTGGCACGAGAAACAGCATTGCTACCGTTCCATCCTGTATGCACGCTTTAAGCAAAGAGCTCCATTTGCAGTCGCACGCGATTCAACTGGTTGTACCGATAGGCATGATTATGTGCCGTTATAGCATGGTGCTCATCTATACGCTGGGCATTGCATTTACCGCTCAATTGTATGAATACGATTTTACGATCATGCAGTGGATGCTGGTGCTGGTGGGGGCTGTATTGACTTCTATCGCAGGTGCCGGTTCTCCGGGCGTCGTATCGATTGGCATGATTGCCATTATAGCAGGGATGCTGAAGCTTCCGGCCGAAGTAACGATCATTTTATTGCTGGCGATCAACCCGATTATCGATCCCATTATTACGGCGGCTAATGTATCCATTAACTGCGCTACGGCTTCACTTCTGTCAGCCAGAAAGGAAACACATGTACAAGATCAAGAGATTAGCGCCTGATGACAGATTGAAATACAAGCCGCTCATGTTTCAGTGGCTTTATTTGCAATTGGAGCAGAGTATCAGGAGCGGCCAAGGGCAAAGCCGCTTTATGCTGATTGGGGCGGAAGTGGGAGATGCTCCGGTAGGCTTGGCTGTGCTAGAACTGCGAGAAGGGGCAGGAGCACAGTGTGCGATGCTGCAATGCCTGTTCGTTGACAAACGTTGGCGCAGGAAGGGGATCGCCTCCTCCATTATGGAAGAAGTACGGAGCTTATGCCTCGAGAAGCAAGCCCAAAGCCTTGAGGTTTATTATTATTCCGGAAAGTCCTCTACGGAGATGATAGAAGCGTGGCTGCAAAAAGAAGGCTGGTCACAGCCGTTATGCGATGCGGTTGTTTTCCATATCAATAGCGATATTGCTCGCGCAAGCTGGCTGCGGGAACGTCCTTTGCCAAGCGGCTTGGAGCTGTTTCTATGGGCGGAAAAGAAGGAACACGAGCTTAAACAATCCATTGAAGCAGCCGCCGCTGTTTTTCCGGATTTTCTGTCGCCGTTCAAAACCTTTGCGCCTCTGGAGCCGGGCAACAGTCTTGGACTAATGTCGGAGCAGGGGATTAAGGGCTGGTCGATGACGTATCGGCTGACCGAGGATACGATTTTGTACGATGCGGTCTACATTGCACCTGAATATCAGCAGGTAGGCTTAGCTTTCCACATGCTGGCGAGGTCGATTCGGCTTCAATTGGAAGCGGGCATTCCTTACGGCATTTTTACGGTCAACCGGGGGACACCTGTCATGATGAAGCTCGCGCGGCAATGGCTTGGGCCTTATTCATGGAAGACGAGCGAGAAACGGATTTGTTATTTGCCATTGAAGTAAGGATTCGGGGGAAAAAGCATGAAGGACAATGAACAGGCTCATCGTATAGCAGTAACGGGCATAGGTGTATTGTGTGCGCTGGGCAATGAGCCACAGGCCGTTTTTGAGCGGATGTTTGCGTCAGAGACAGGGATTGGGAAAGTCACTCGCTTCAATACGGATGCGTTGTTAAGCTCGCTTGCCGGACAATTGGACGAATCGTGGCGGGAAGCGGCCTTCGCGGATACCGCAGAACAGTCGATGGACTGGTGTGCGCGATATGCGATTGCGGCTGCCAAGCAGGCACTCCATAGCAGCGGGCTTGCTATAGCGCGAGGAGATGCCGCTGCGCATCAGATCCCAGCTTCAAGAATTGGGCTGTCGCTTGGTACGTGCAACGGCGGCATATTATCGCTGGAGAAGCAGTGGGATTTGTCGGCGCTGGATGAGGAGAATACAGCGAACTATCCTTTTTATCAGCAAGGGGATGATACTGCACGGCAGCTGGGCGTGCAGGGACCGGTGGCGACGTTAAATACGGCATGTGCCGCTAGTGGCAATGCAATCGGCTATGCCAGCGACATGATTCGCTGGGGATATGCCGATGTCATGCTCGCAGGCGGCTCAGATCCGCTGTCGCATAGTGTATATGCCGGATTTAATGTACTCCGGGCGCTTAATCCGCTGCCATCCTCGCCGTTTGGCAGCCGCTTTGGCCTGAATCTGGGCGAAGGCGCGGCATTTGTCGTGCTGGAGCGGCTGGACGCCGCAGTTGCGCGCGGGGCGACTATTTATGCGGAGCTGTGCGCATATGGGCTGAGTAATGATGCCCATCATATGACAGCGCCGCACCCGGAGGGCGCTGGGATGCAGCGGGCAGTAGATATGGCTCTGAGCCTGGCGCAGGTTGCCAAACAGGAAATTGAATACGTGAATGCGCATGGCACCGGAACACAGGCGAATGACCGCGCTGAAATTAGCGGTTTGAAACGCAGCTTTGGCGAGCAGCTGACCGTTCCGGTCAGCTCAAGCAAAGCGTATTTCGGGCACAGCCTAGGTACTGCTGCTGCACTAGAGCTTGTAACCTCGCTTTATGCGATCAAGCAAGGCTATGTGCCAGCAACGCTGCATTTTGACACAGCGCGCGAAGGCTGCGAAGAGGCAGATATCATTCAGCACAGCATGCGCCCCATGCGTCCAAAGTATATCGTCAGCAATAATGCTGCCTTTGGTGGACACAACGTTTCATTAGTGCTGCGTACTGACTTGAGCGAAGGCGCGGCGCCGCATACGGAAAGCCTGGCGCAGCTCGCCAAGCGGCGGGTTGTCATTACCGGGCTTGGTGCTGTTGGCGGCGGCCATATCCATCAGGGAAGCATCGTGAGTTGGCTTGCAGAGGACGCCTCCTCAGAAGCATCGGGCGCTTCTTCCTTTTCCTTGAAGGAATATGACAAAAGCAAATATGAGCGCAGAATGAATCAGCTGTCGCAAAATACGATTGGCGCGGCACTTGCTGCACTGGAGGACGCACAAATAACCGAGGAGGAGAAGGAAGAGCTCGGCTTTATTTTTGGCACAGCCCGGGGCAGTACGGATAGCATTTCCCAATATTTGGAGTCGGTGTTTGTAAAAGGGCCGGAATATGCGAGCAGCATCTATTTCCCCCATACCGTCATTAATTCAATTGCCGGGCAGACAGCGGAGAAGCTGAAGCTTCTGGGCTTCAACAGCTCCTTCAGCACGGGAGGCAATGAAGGCCTGACCGCTGCGCTGTATGCAGCAGGCAAAATCCGCGAGCGCACGTTATCCTCCTGCCTCATTGGAGCGGGAGATGAATGCTCAGTACTATCGAGCGACATTGACCGTGCGAAAGGCTTGCAGGCGAGCCGCTTCCGCATGGTGGAGGGCAGTGTATGTATGGTGCTTTGTGATGCGGAGCAAGCCGTGCAAAGGCATTCCGGCATTTATGCCGAACTAAGCGGCTTTGGCACTGCTTTTGGAGCAGTGGCAGCTGGTCCCCAACTTGAAGCGACGCTTTGCAGGGCGGTAGCGGAAGCATTAAATGAAGCGGGAATTGCTATAGCGCAGCTGGACCTGATTTTGCTGAATACGGTCGGCAGGCCTGGCGAAACGGAGGGCGAGCGTCAAGCGCTATCCTCATTAAGCGCAGCTGATCAGTCGCCGCCAATCATTAGCTTCAATGAATACGCCGGCTTCGGCGAATCCTACAGCTCGATGCTGCATTTGGCGGCGGCCGCGGAGCTTGTGAGCCGTGCAGCTCCCGCAAGTGGAATAGCCAGCGGCGCATATGCCCGCCTTAGTGTGCCGCAGCAAACGGCCCAGCTTCAGCATGTTTTAACAGTAAGCTCGACGGTCAACGGCAGTTACTGCGCGGCAGTTGTAAGCGCATGGAACGATTGACAGGCGCTTGCATCTAGCACTATTTTCAAAATTAAAAAAGGTTAATATCCAAGGAGGCGCATACGTATGAGCGTAGAGCAGATTTTAGACATGGACACCATTAAGCAGACGATTAAGCAAAAGCTGCTAATTGACAGGCTTAAGCTTGAGGATATTACGGCGGAGGAAATCACGGACGATATGATTTTATTCGGTGAAGGGCTGGGCCTGGATTCGGTAGAAGCGTTCGAGGTAATGGTGGGCATGGAGGAATTGTACGGGGTAATGGTGGAGCAAATTCCGGCAGATGAATTAAAAATTCATTTGAAAAATGTCCAGTCCATTGCTGAGTTGATTATGACAAGCCAGCAGAAGGGGACCGAAGGGCCATGACCTTTCGTGATCACGTCATACTGATTACGGGCGTAACACGAGGCATTGGCCGGGCCATCGCCCTGCGATTCCTTGCAGAGGGAGCTGTCGTTGCCGGCATTTATGTGCGGGATGATGAAGCAGCGGAGCAGCTGCAAGGAGACGCTGAGAAAGCTGGCGGACGAATTAGCTTGTACAAAGGCTCTGTCAGCGATCAAGATTTTGTAGCCAATGTGATGAAGCAGGTATTCGAAACGTATGGACGTCTCGATGTGCTGGTCAACAATGCAGGCCGCACGAATGATCAGATGGCGCTATTTATGGAAGAGCAGCAGTGGAATGAGGTGCTGGCTACAAATTTTATCGGCACATGTTACTGTTCTCAGGAGGCGGTCAGCTATATGCTGCGCCTTGGGAAGGGCGCCATTATTAATATGGTGTCCGTCAGCGGCATCTACGGCCGGGAAGCCCAGACGAATTATGCGGCTTCCAAAGGCGCAATTATAGGCTTGACGAAACTGTATGCCCGGCTTTATGCCTCGAAAAATATTCAAGTGAGCGCCATTGCGCCCGGCATAATTGAAACCGAAATGGCTCAAGGCGTTCCCCCAGAGAAACTGGCGGATTTTTTAAAGCATACGGCAGCCGGCAGACTCGGATCAGCCGAGGAGGTAGCGGATGCGGTTATGTATTTGGCGGGGCCTCTGGCTAGTTATCACACAGGCCAAACGTTGAAAATAGATGGTGGTTTTTTGCGTTAAGCTTGGTTGTAATAGAAGGGGGAACGAAGATGAAAAGCGCATTTTTGCATCATGCTGAAAGTGCCTCGGGCACAGCGATGGCGCTATATTTGCTGCAGCGGGGCATCCGGGTCACGGCGAGCTTCCAGATAGCTGAACAGGCGGAGCAGTTTAGGGTAGATGTGCCGCCGCAGTGGCAGGAACAAATTCAAACGATCGTTGCGCCAGACGTTCAAATGAAAGCAGTGGAGTCTGTGATAGCGGGCATTGCCGAGCAGATGCAAGGGCTTGACCTGTATATTCATGGCCATGATTGGGTGGACGAGCTGGAGGCGCTGCAGCATGATCCTGCCGAGTTCGCTTTGAAAAGCTACAGCCTTCTAAGCGAGCTATTTGTATACAGCCGGGCGGCAGGGAGTGTGATGGCGCGTAAGCAGCGGGGGCAGATCATCGTGCCGATGTTGGCCGATTCGCTGCATTATGATGGCTTCCCTTCATCTCCAGTGTATAACCAAGGAGCGCTGGCCTTTGTCAAAAGCTTCGCTAAGGAGCTGTCCCCGTTCCGCGTCAGTGTAAATGCGCTGACATTTGGGTATTTTCGATTGGAGAAAAATGTGGCTGTTGGCCGAAATAACCGCAAGCCGTTTGATATTTATGCATTAAAACCGCCAGTGCCGGAATTGGAAGAGCTCGTCCACGGGCTCGGTCTGCTTCTTGATTATGGTCATGGCATGAGCGGTCAAAATACGACATGGGGTTACGGTATTCAGTCTGTTCTCTAGCAGGGGCATGAGGACGCGGCTTAAGGCTTAAGGTAACCTTTGAAAGAGGCGGGGCATATGGGATACCAGCAGGCTGATAACGATCAGAAAAAGGAAAATGGGCAAGCCGGTGAGCTGTTGGAAGAAGAGCTGGAAGAGGTTGTTGGAGGCTTGGCAACCGTCTCTATTCCGCGCTGCAAGCTATGCTATGTTCGTATCGCTGTGTATGACATGACCGTATGCGCAGTATGCTTTCGCAAAACTCAAGTTTCGCATGGAGGGGAGGATGGCCAGCAATGATCGGCAAATACGATCGCTTGGCCTTCTGCTTGCTTTTGGTGTTGGTAATAGGCATTTTTACGACATCATGTGCAAGCATGACACAACAGGCACATCAATTGGCACCAGAAAAGCAAGCTCATGCGGCAAGCCCAGCCGTCACTAGTCCAATTCCCGCAAGCTCTGCCGCTCCGGCTGATAAAGTGGAGCTACCCGTTTATACAGAGGAGCAATTAAAGACTTATCCGGAGGATATTCGGGACATTTTGAGCAGAGGCAAGCTGCGGGTAGCCCTCTATCAGGAGGATCGCTATCCGTTTTTCTATGCAGATGATCAGGGAGTGCTCCGCGGAAGCGATGTTGATCTTGCAAATGACATCGCTCTTAAGCTTGGCGTACAAGCCGAATTTATCCGTACAGCAGCTTCCTTTAATGAAGTGATTAATCAAGTATCTACTGGAGAGGTGGATATCGGGGTTTCCAAGCTGAGCATGACCTTGGAACGGGCGAAGCGGGTTTTATTTTCCGATGCTTATTTGAATTTGAAACAAGCGCTATTGATTAACCGATTGCAGCTTGCAGCCATTGGCGAAAAAGGAGATGACGTTGATCCGCTAGCGCTCATCCAAGGGCGAGGAGAACGGATTGGCATTGTAGCGGGCACCTCCTATGCGGGCTTTGCGCGTGAGCTGTTCCCGAATCAAAATCAGGTGGGCTATCCAAACTCGGCTCAGCTGTTTGATGGCGTGCGGCAGGGGGATGTGCTGGCCGCCGTTTATGATGCTTTTGAAATTTCGCGTTATTTGAAAAAATATCCGTCGTATTCGCTTCAGCTGCAATTCGTGCAATTGGACGATCACGATGATGACATCGCCATAGCCGTTGATCCAAAGCGCTACCATCTCCACCAGTGGATGAATACCTATCTCCATATGGAGAAGAAGGAAATTCAAAAAAGGCTTGAAAACTATGATATTTAAGCGTAAACGGCCGAAAGCCGTCCTCTGACGGCAAAGCTATCGTTTCGCGTAGAAATATAAGCCCATTATAACTATGAAACTTATAGATTCTTATATTTAAAAAAAAGCTATGTTATGATGCAGAGGCGGGTGCTATTGCTCCGGCAATTTTATTGTGAAAAAAGGGGTAATCAGCGGTGAAGCTTCCATGAAGAAACGTGTGCCTTTCCTCTACTATTTCGTTCCGATAGCACTAGCTTCATTTATATTCATTATACTAATGACGTTTAATTCTGCACTAGATAAGGATAAACCTGAAGCGAGCAGGGGGAAGCTGTCCATTACAGCCCAGGATCAAATTGCTGGCACTGGCAGCTCGCTGGACGGCGAATGGGAATTTTACTGGAATCAGCTGCTGGAGCCTGATGATTTTACAGCGGGGAGCGCAGGGCAGGCGGGGTATATAAAAGTGCCAAGCTCATGGAGCCAGCATGAGGCTGATGGACAAAAGCATTCAAGCAAGGGCTACGCCACCTATCATCTTGTTGTACAATTGCCAGAGGCGGAAACCGAGCTGGGCCTTGTGGCAAAAGGGATAACAACGGCCCACCGCATGTGGATCAATGGGAAGCTCGTTTCTGAGAGCGGAGTTGTAGGCCGCAGCGAGACGGAGTCGATACCTTATATGATGCCGTCCCTGATTCGCTTGGAAGCAGGTCAGACACAGGCAGACATTGTCATTCAAGTGTCCAACTACACCCAGCGAAAAGCAGGCTTGTTTGCTCCTTTAACTTTAGGGGAATACGACAGCCTGGATCAATATATGAAAAAGAAGCTCGTATTTGAGAGTATGTTGATTGGCTGCATGCTCATTATGGGGCTTTACCACATCGTTTTATTTATCCTCTTGCGTAAAAATTGGGAATCTTTATTTTTTGGCCTTATTTGTGTAGTGCTGGCTATGAAAAACAGCTCCCAATCCCAATACACGCTATCGGTATTAATTCAAAGCCTAAACGATAATGTCTTAGTGAAAATCGAATATTTGGGCTTTCTCGGGAGCGCCCCGCTATTTGTGCTGTTTTTCTATTACAGCTTTCCGGGCCAAGTGACAAAACGGATGCGAAATATACTGTGGATTCCAGGCGGGCTGCTGACCTTGTTCATTGTTGTGACGCCGGTTCAAGTGTTTACGAAGCTGGCCATGGTGATGCAGGCCTATGCGATCGTGATTGGTTTTGTGCTCATTCAATATGTATTCAAGGCTGCCATTAGACGGCTGTCAGGCGCAAATTTAATGCTGATGGGCACCGTTGTCTTTTTTATAACGGTCGTCAATGATATTTTGATGAGCAATGACACGATTCGAACGGGCATCTATTTTCCATATGGGCTGCTGTTTTTAATTATTTGCTTATCCATTATTGTGTCGATCAAATTTTCCAATGCCATTAAAACGAATGAGCGCTTATCTGCGCGCTTGCTTGATCTGGATAAGGTAAAGGATGAGTTTTTGGCTAACACCTCTCACGAGCTGCGTACGCCGCTGAACGGCATTATTGGGCTGGCGCAGTCGCTGCTTCACAGCATGCATGATCGGATAGAAGACAGCCAGCGTGTGCATTTGAACATGATTGTATCGAGCGGTCAGCGCATGTCCTATTTAATTAATGATATATTGGACTATGCTCTATTAAAAAATAATGATATGCGCCTTCATCTAACGAAAATCGATTTGTACCAGCTGGCACAGGTGGTGCTTACGGTCGTCAAGCCGCTCGTAACCGGCAGAAATTTAGAGCTGCGCAATCATATCCGCTCCGATTTTCCACCTATTTTTGCCGATGAGAATCGGCTGCAGCAAATTTTGTTTAATTTAATAGGTAATGCGATCAAATATACGCCTTCCGGGCATGTGACGATAACCGCGCAGCATTTCCGCGACTATGTGGAAATACATGTGGAGGATACGGGAATCGGCATAGCTGAGGACAAGTTCGAAGTGATTTTCAACCCGTTTGAGAAGCTTGAATCGATTGATGATACGGGCACGGGGCTGGGCCTGAAAATTACGAAGCAGCTTGTTGAATTGCATGGTGGAGAAATTACGGTATGGTCGAAGGTTGGTCAAGGCTCATTGTTTAGCTTTACCATCCGTCATCTGGGGGTTAAGGGCCTGCCGGTATCGCTGCTTGAACAGCAACAGGAGCGGTTGAATGGGCATGAGCTCATCGCTGTTGAAAAAGAACAGACAGCAGTGGCCGCCCACGCAGGTACAGGGAATAGAGGCAGTTCAGAGCTGCCCATATCTTCACAGCGGCCTTATCGCGTGCTCATTGTGGACGATGAACCCGTGAATTTGCAGGTCGTTATTCAACAGCTGGCGCCGTTGAACTGTGTATTCGAGTCTGCTACCAGTGGTGCTGAGGTGCTGGAGCGTATGGATGAGCTGCATGAAATGGATTTGGTTATTGCCGATTTGATGATGGTCGGCATGTCCGGCTATGAGCTATGCGGCCTGATTAGAGAAAAATACAACTTAATCGAGCTGCCCATATTGATTATGACGGCAAGCAGCAGGGATCATACGATTATGGCCTGCTTTAGCGCTGGAGCGAATGATTATATCTCGAAGCCGATTGGCCGCAATGAGCTCGTAAGCCGTGTCCGAACGCTGCTGCTGTTAAAAAGGTCCGTTCAGGAAGTAAGCCTCAATGCGCAGCAGCTTGCGGAGTTGAACGAGCAGCTTTCCGAGCTGAATACGAATCTGGAACATCGCATTCATGAGCGAACGGTGGAATTGGAGCGGAAAAACAAAGATTTAAGCCGGCTTGAGCTGTCCCGCAGGCGTCTGCTCAGCGATATTTCCCATGAGCTGCGTACGCCGATGACGGCGATTCAAGGCTATGTAGAAGCGATTGTATCCGGGCTTGTGGAGCAGGAAGCGGATAAAAAAAGGTACTTGCAAATGGTGCTCGTCAAAGCGCTTGGCCTAAACCGTTTGATCCATGATTTATTTGAGCTGTCGCGGCTAGAATCGGGCAAATCCGAAATGATCTTTCTCATGATGACGCTTCAGGAGCTGGTCGCCAAAATCGAGGATAAATTCATGCTCGATGTTGTGCGCGCCGGACTGCATTATGATTTTCAGCTGGCATTTGATTCAGCTAAGCTCGCCGAATACCATGTCGTTGTGGATATGGACCGAATTACGCAGGTGCTGACCAACCTCGTGTTTAATGCGATTCAGCACACAGGGGCCGAAGGGCAGATTCGTATTCATTGTGCAATCGAAGAATGGGCAGGAGATGAC
This sequence comes from Paenibacillus sp. R-74696, assembly GCF_055814915.1. Taxonomy (NCBI): domain Bacteria; kingdom Bacillati; phylum Bacillota; class Bacilli; order Caryophanales; family Paenibacillaceae; genus Paenibacillus; species Paenibacillus sp. R-74696. The sequence goes on along the minus strand of NZ_JBPULM010000046.1, from coordinate 607,280 downwards.
GATTCCGTCGGTCAGCTCACGATACGTGTTCAGGATAATGGGGCAGGCATGCAGAAGGAGTCGCTGCCATTTGTATTTGACCGCTTCTTTAGAGAAAGGCATGATCGGCAGGCGGTTCAGGGGAGTGGAATCGGTCTTGCGATTGCCAAAGAAATCATCCACTATCATGAGGGAGAAATTCATGTGGAGAGCACGCTGGGAGTAGGAAGCACCTTCTATTTCACGCTTCCGCTGTACGTTTTAGAGTAGTGGGTGGAACAAGCTTCTTATTAATTCTGTGAAAATGTTAATCCTACAGACCTATTTAGCTGTGTTATAATTTTGCCCAGAGAAAGAATGCTGGGAGATTGCTCCAGCTAGGGCGTGTTTTATGGTGAGGCGCTGCAGCGGTTTGCTGTTATTGCTTCAAGTGAAATACGACCACAATATTCTGGGAGGTACGTATGATTAGAGAAAGCAGGCCGGTTAAACGGCTAATATTCGCTATGGTTTTGGGAATGCTTCTGCTATGCATCGGGCCCTTGGCAAGCGCTTCGGCTGCGGATGACGCGAAGATTAAACTCGACGGCAAGCAAGTAGTGCTGAATGATTCTACGTTTATACTGGATGGAAGATTGTATGTGCCTGTAGCTCGCATCGCTGAACTGTTCAGTGCCAAGTCGAGCTGGGATAGTGACAATGAGGAAGTAACGATACATACGGCAGTGAATGATAAAATCGTCCTCGGAAACGGAGTGCCCGTTGTCTATTTCAACGATGAGCGGTATGTAATGGATGCGGCTCCCGTGTTCAAGGAAGGCAGACTGTATGCGTCCCTGCGCCAATTAGCAGAAATGCTGCATGCTGATCTGCAAGTAAATGCGGGATCAGGCGATATTGAGCTTGCTACAGTGAAGCCCGCAGTAATAACGGATAAATACGGTATTGACGAGATTAGCAAGGAAACGAGCAGCAGCAAGTCGGAGCTTCTTAAGCGCAACGGGCTGGATAGCAAGGCGAAGCTTAAAGCGGGTACGAAGCTTAAAGTGATCATTCCTTCGATCTTTGATCATGCGGCTGACCCGTTTACAGAAGCGGACTTGACGCTGCTTGCCAAGATTACAATGGTTGAATCCGGTTATGAGTCTTATCAAGGGCAGCTTGCCTTAGCGAACGTCATATTGAACAGAGTGAAGGACTCCCGTTTTCCAAGCACGATTCGTGAAGTGATTTATTCGGGCAGACAGTTCCCGCCAGCTCACAATGGACTCCTTGATAAAAGCAAGCCAAATGAAGGCTCCCTGCGCGCAGCTAAGGAAGCGCTGAATGGCAAAAACAACGTGAAAAATGCAATCTACTTCTTTAATCCCAATGTGTCCAAAGGCGCCTTCTGGGACAGCCTGGAAGTCATTACGACGATTGGCAATCATAGCTTCGCAAAATAGGAACGACACATATAGAGAAGTCCGTTATGGCGTAATCAGCCGTAACGGACTTTTTTTGAAATATAGGAAAGGATATGCTTTTTCCGTCCTTTCCTATATTTCTCGGACTGAAACGCGCCGTCAGAGGACGGCGCGTTTCAGCTTGCTGTATGGATCTAAGCTGATTGGAAGCATGATTATGCTAGTTTAGTTTACCGCATCAAAGTGGAAAAGGCTGGATTTGTATTGGAAATAGCATTAAAATAGATTTATAAAATGAAACTATGTTTCACTATATGAAACAGGAGGCGAAGTACATGGCATATCATTTTTATGGCATTGACCATATTCAGCTTGCAGCCCCGGAAGGCTGTGAAACAGCGGCAAGAAGCTTTTTTAACGGTATATTAGGTTGGACGGAAATTCCAAAGCCGGAAATGCTGAAAAAACGCGGCGGGGTCTGGTTTCAATGCGGCATCCATCAAGTGCACATTGGCGTGCAGCAGGATTTTGTCCCAGCAACGAAAGCCCATCCTGCCTTCCACGTACAGAGCCTAGAGGAATTGCGCGAGCATTTGCTTCAGCACCACATCCAAGTGATCGACGACGAGGCTAGGGCAGATGAAGGCGTTAAACGCTTCTACTTAAACGATCCTTTTGGAAACCGCCTTGAGTTTCTAGAGTGGCTCTCCTAATCATTTAATAAGCCGAAGGCAGACGTGTATGCACAAAAGCCCCTATCCGGTTATAAAGCCGGACAGGGGCTTAGCAACAATAAGAATTAGTTTATGCTATGGACTAGCCTTACGATTTAAGAGATGCGATATGCAGCTGTTTATTACGTTCCTTGAAGCGTACATTATGGGAGGAAACGTAGGCGTAATGATCCGCTTCCGGCTCCATGTATAGCTTGGCGCTGTTCAGGGCAAGCACGGCATCGGTAAACGTTCCGGCAATCAGTCTTACCTTGCTGTCGTAATGCACGCAGTCGCCAGCAGCGAAAATGCCCGGTACATTCGTCGCCAGACGGTTGCTGACGTTGATCGCCCACTCACCCAGCTCAATGCCCCATTCTGCAATCGGGCCGTAGTCGCTCGTATAGCCATGGTTGACGACTACCGCATCCACATCGAGCACCTCCGTTTCGCCCGTCTCGGCGTTAGTAATCGTAACACTGTGAATCGTCTCGCCTTGCCCGTTCAGCTGGCTGACGAAATAAGGCGTACGCACATCGGCGGTTGCCATCATATCCGCGACATGCTTCTCCATCGCTTTGAACTGATCGCGGCGGTGAATAACGATAACCTCTGCCCCGATGCCCGTAAGCTCATTCGCCCAATCGACTGCGGAATTGCCGCCGCCGGAGATTAGCACTCTTTTGCCGCGGAACGATATCAGCTCTTGAATGGTGTAATGCAGATTCGTTACCTCATAGCGGTCAGCGCCCTGAATATCAAGCTTCTGAATTTGCGTAATGCCTCGGCCTACGGTCACGATGACCGTACGCGATAGATGCTTCTCGCCAGTTGTCGAGGTAAGCAGGAAATTCCCGTCCTCTTGTTTTACCACTCCAACGATTTTTTGGTTGAACACGAGAGTGGGGCCAAATGTGCGCGCCTGCTGCTCCAGCCAGGCAATCAGCTTGTCACAGCGCATCGGTGGAATGCCGCCGACGTCCCAAATCATTTTCTCCGGGTACGTGTGCAGAAAGCCGCCAAGCTCATTTTGAGCTTCAATCAGCTTAGTTTTCAAATCGCGCATTCCGCTATAGAAAGCAGTGTACATGCCCGCAGGGCCTCCACCAATAATCGTTACATCAAATAATTCCAAGGATTCTGACATTTGAACAAGCCTCCAATTATAATGAAAATCATTATCAATCCACTATTTTCTATAGTAAAGGAGAATAAGGGAAGCGTCAACAACAGGTACGCTGGCAAAAGAAACTTTTTCCTATTGAAGTGCTTCGGTCAGAATCCGTTCAGAGCTATTTGATATGATGCATATAGGATGCTGATATCAATAAAGCGGAGGGGAATTTATGGCACTGCAATATTCCTTAATGTTTGAGGAGCGGTTGTTGACACAGTCGATGGTAACAAAGGTTTTAAAGCAATTGGGCTTTGTAGCCGAGCAGCTGGTTCCGCTAACCAATGGATTTCGAATCGATGAGTTTAATGAAAGAATCGGATTTTCGGTGACCATAGTCGATACGCTCGATATGTCATTTGGATGGGACTCTGACTATTTGGAGGATGAATTCGTATACCAGCAGCATGTGAGCTTTAAGCTTTACAATTCGTACGATACAGAGCCGGAGGCTTGCGAGCTGATGCTCCAAATGGTGTTCAGCCTTCTCGAAACGGTGGGCTCGGATGCCCTTTTGACGTTTAGCGACTCAGAAATTTTTTATCGAAAAAATAACGCCCTTTATGTCAATAATGATTTCGGCTTCTGGGAGCATGACAGCGTGAAAGCTTTAATCGGCACGATGGTGTACCAGCCTTTTAGATCATTTTCTCATATATTTTAGAGAGGAAGATTGTAATGAAAGAAAGGGAAAGAACATAGAAATCTATAGTAGCATTTGCCTCTAGTTTTGTGTGCGAAAGGTCTATTTGAGGACAGTTTTTAGAGGATAAGTAAGCAATTTTAGAAGGATTGCTTGGAAAGATGCTCTTCGTATTATCAGGTTAGCCAGAATCTTCTGGTTGGCCTTTTTTTGTGGTTGTTTTATGATGGGGGAAGCTGGGAGAACGTGATGCTCTTAGGGGCGAAGACCCCGTCAAAAAAACAGTTCTCCTACGACCTCCAAAAGACCATGTTTGAGCTGGTAGAGGCATCACAAGCAAAGTTGGAACCATCGTGGAAAGGCCGGCGAAATAAGAGATAAGGAGTGAAGACATGGGACCTGTCATCGGAGTTGATGTGGCTAAAGGATCAAGCGTCGTGCAGGCATTTATGAAGCAAAACGAGCCTTATGGAAAAAGGGAATCTATCTTACATGAGCAGTATGGTTTCGAACGATTGGGAGAGAGCGTGAGCGAGCTTCAATGCAGCGCTGGTTTAGCTTCGGTTGTGGTACTGGAAGCAACAGGCGAGTACCACTGATCGTTAGTCTCGTATCTGGAGCGAAGTGGTTAGAAGTGCTATATCGTCAATCCACTACAATCCAAACGGGCCAAAGCAACGCAATTAAGAAAGGTAAAAACGGACGCAGCAGATGCTTGGCATTTGGCAAAGATGTACTACCGCAGAGATGTGAAGCCCCATCGAACATGGAACGAGACGTTTACGGAGCTTCAGCATGTCACAAGGCAACATGAGTTTGTCACTGGACTCTTTGTTCAAGCCAAGTTAAACAGTCGAGCATTGCTGGAGCAGGTCTTCCCGGCTTATGAGCAGATATTTTATAATCTGTTCTCTGTGACCTCGTTAAAAGTACTTGCCTGTTGTTTGGAAGATCATACGCAGGATTGGGATAAGACGATGGAAAAGAGTGCAGGAAAAGCACGTTCCAGACGGTGGGTGGAAGAAAAGGCAAAGAGGCGCTTCTGCCCTGGAAAGAACAGCCCAACAGTCGATCTCAACGGATCACGCTGGCTGGAATGATTTCATTGTTGCTGGCGATAGGCGGGCAGTTAAACGAACTGGAAAAACAAATGGAGGAAATTTCGATAAGTCTGCCTGAAGTGGAGCTGGTGAAAAGCATCCCAGGGATTAGGACTAAGCTGGCTGCAGTCATTGTAGCAGAGATCGGAGACGTGAACCAATTTAGCAATGCCAAACAGCTCGTAGCTTTCGCAGGTCTGGATCCCGGAATTTTCAGTTCAGGAAAATTTACAGCAACCAACACAAGGATCACAAAACGAGGTTCCAAGAGGCTTCGACGTTCCTTATATTTAGCAGTGCAATGTGGAATCTGGACAAGTAGCAACCAGAAAATACGAGAATACTATGACAAAAAAAGAAACGAGGGCAAGCCTTACGAGGTGAATGAAGAAAATTTGGCAGCGTAACTCTTTCGTTGTTATTAAATATTTGCAAAAAAAACAGAAAAAAGTTAGAAATGGGAAATCATATTTTCTATATAATGGATGTTTTTGATTTCAATAAGAAAATGAAACAGTCTGTAAATGAGTTAAGGAATCATTAACCACACTCATGTAAACGAAATTCAAGTAAAAGTGCGGATGAAAATACATGAAATGAATAAGGTCGATGGTAAAATTCAAGAAAATTCATATTTAAATCGACTATTGAATACAAGGAATGAATAGACTAGAACAAAATCTAAAGTCATGCTCTTGGAAATATCACTACTTGAATACGGAATGAGAATATACGAAAGACTTTGCGTACGTAAGATATTATAAAAAAAATAATATAGAAGGATCTTTCGCTTATTCTATCTAAGAAAAAGATCCTTAATGTTTAATATTAGTTGATATTTTTTTGCTAATTATGCAAGGAAAGTAGTTGGTACTTAGAGATTTTCAAGATGAAAGTGTCATCGTAATAATGTAAGTATAATGAATTTAATGTATCTGATTAAAATCATGAGTGTTTGTAAGTTCCCAAATTGTATTTTTAATATTTTTTTTATCTTTTAGAAAAACACCAATACGATTACATATAGGTGAAGAATTGGATTTTCTCAACTGACATTTCAACCATATAAGACCTTCATGTGAAACGTTACTTACTTTTGGTGGAATTTGTATTACAAAATCCTTTCCATTATGTGTAATTAATATACGACTTTGTTGTTGAGCAAGAAAAAAGACCTGTTGATCAGAAATTCCTCTTTGTTCTAATGAAAACACACTTACTACATCAAATCCTAAATTTTCAAAAATTTCTTGAGCCTTTTTTGTTATATTCTCATCTAAAAATAATTTCATTATATATCCTCATGAAAAGGTCTATCTAGAACTTCTACAACAAATTCTAAAGACTTTTTAATCTTTTCATTTTCAAGGTCATAGTCTTCGCATATTTCCTCAATGCTCATTCCATCACTAAAACAAGAAATTATTAAAGATACTGGGATGCGAGTGCCTTTAATTACAGGCATCCCTCCAACTGTATCTTTATTCATGGAAACACTCTCGTGTTTTGAAGATACATTATTATAATAATTTAATATATCCATACTACTCATCACTCGTTCCCGATTTTGTTTATATATATCATATCCGGGAATCGGTGGATTTATGCCTGCTGAAACTGTAGACTGTTTTAATCCTAAAGGTAAAGTGAATGATTGAAATTCTTTTCTTTCTTTAGTCCATCCAGTTCTCAATGTACTACGTATCCCTTTTTCTTCAGTTACTATCATAGTTCTCCTCCTCACTATTAATTTTATTCATATCTTCTAGAGCACTTTGTAGCTTTTCAATAAGTTCTGATAGTTCTTGTTTTGTGATTTCAATTATTAGATTTTCAGTTGAAAGTTCTGTATTTGGCTTATTATAATAAAGATTTAATAGTAGACTATTACCCAAAATATCATTAGGATCATTTTTATTTCTTTGAGTAGCAATTTCAAAATCTAATTCATCAAAAGTATTATTAAAACTTATAAAGTGTATCCTCAAGTAATCTAAAGTGTTTTGATCTCTCAAAAATTTTTTTTTGATAATTTCTAGTTCTTTGTCATCTACATCATCAGGAACTTTTCCTACACTTAAATCAAATGATACTTTAGCTATTTTAAATCCTACATCAATAAATTCTTCTTCTGTTAAGTTTGAATCTATCTTTTTAAGTTCTTCCTCAACATCTACTTTTGGGCGAAAAGATATTCTATCTTTAGAAGATTTAAATATTAACTTTTTATCGTGGTATAATCTGGAGAATAATTCAGTGTATATTAAAAAAGTATCATTCAACATAATTTTCACCCTCTCATATATTTTATAAACTACACATAAAAGAAAGCTTCTAAATCCATTATAAGAACTAGTCTGCGCAAAATCCCAAAATATGCGTTAGGCAAATTTTAACATACTCACTTGGGAAAGTAAATAATGAAGATGGTTCTTTATGCCTATTAAAAATACATATAGTAATTAAGACTTATTTGATATTTCAAGAAAATTTCTTTATTTAATTGAATGCGCACCTCAGAGTTTTGTGGAATTATTGAAATTATTACCTTTCAATTTCTCTATTCTCTGATAACGAATGCAAACAATCGTATCGTTGATGATTATACTTTTAAAGGGGGAATTATCAAGAAATTCTCCAAAATGTGAACTAGATTCCGATCCTCAAAAAAGGATAGTTGATATTCTTAAAAGTTAAGTGGATTGTACTAAAGAGCCCCAGTACTGGCTACCCCAAGAATAACATACAACATTGTTTCAATAAATCGATTACTTCCTAATGATTTTTAGTTTTGAAAAATAGCACAATTTAAAGATTACTTCATTATGGAGAATTGATAAGAAGTTCTCTTAAGATTGTGCCTTAATAAAGACTTTGAACCTACAACGTCTTCGCAATATCGACGAGCGACTGTGACATGTCGTTAATTTCATCCATGGAGGCGTTGACCTGCTCGGTTAGGGCAGCCTGCGTCTGCGTTAAGCTAGCCATATTATGAATGTGCTGGAGTATTTCTTCGATATAATCCTTCATCGTGTTCAAGCTGTTTTCAATGTTGACGGTTGCATCGGCGCTGTGGACGGCCAGCTTGCGCACTTCATTGGCCACGACCGAAAAGCCTTGGCCCAGCTCGCCGGCACGTGCTGCCTCAATCGCGGCATTGAGGCCCAGTAGATTCGTTTGATTGGCGATTTCTTTAATGAAATTAGAAATATTTTTCGTCTCGTCGGCACTATTTTTGGCGTGATTGGCGGCTTCGGTCGATTGCTCTTGGGCAACGGCGAGCTCCTGTGCTTGGGTTGTGACATTGTTAATGCCTTTGACCATATCCAAAATCGATTGCGAAAGCTGCTGGGTTTTCTCATTCATCAGCTTGACGATATCATCTTTATTTTTCTCATAGGTAACATCCCGAATCGTGCCGGCAACCCGAAGTGGAACGCCTCTCGAATCCCGGACTGTTTCTCCACCTGCATGGAACCAGCGATACTCGCCACTTTTTAACTTTAGGCGATAGTCCAGGTCATATGGCGTTTTACCGCTGTAATCATTCATATGGTCCGCAAATCCTTTAATTGTCCGTTCCGCATCATCGGGATGAAGCCGGCTGCTCCAGCTGCTGAAGACGTTAGGGAAGTCGCTCTCGTCTTGAAAGCCAAGCGTTTTGCGGAATTGGGGCGACCACCAAAATTCATTATTTGGATTGACCACATCGCCAGCTACGACCGTCATATCCCAAGGAGCCTCGACTAAAGCACGGCTGATCAGATCGTAGCGCGTAACGAGAGCGGCAGTCTCCTGATCCTTCATTTTCTTGTCATGAATATCGAATAAAGCACCAGCAACGCGGAGCGGAACGCCCTTCGAGTCTCTTACCGTCGTGCCCGTTGCACGGAACCAGCGATATTGGCCGTTTTTCAGCAGCAAGCGGTATTCCAAATCATAAGGGACGGTCCCGGTTCGATCATTCAAATGGTTGGCAAAGGCAGCGAGTACCCAGTCATGATCCTCTTTGTGCAGCTTGGACGACCAACTGTCCAGTACATTCGGGAAATCAGCCTCATTCTGATAGCCTAGCATTTTGCGAAAGGCATCGCTCCAAATGAACGTATTTTTCGGATTGACCGGATCTCCCGCAATGACCTGCATATCCCATAGTCCAACTTGGATAGCCGCTGTTACAAGCTGTAAACGAAGCTCTGCGTCTGCGGCCTGCTGGGTCATCATCTGAAGGGCAGCATTAAAATGCTCTATAATGGCTCTCGTCTCGTCCGAATTTATAGCAGGCACTTGGAATGGTGAAAAATCATGCTGTGAAAATTGTGCAGAGCGTTTTCTAGCTTCTTCTAGCAAGGCTGTCATAGGTTTTGTCTGTGTGTCCTTGAGAAACATAAGGTTGTCCCCCTTAAATTTGTGAAACTTTTAATCAAAGTCCCAGGTTAACTCCACGATAACATTTAAAACGCCTTTTTTCTACAACATTCGACACACTTTCGACGGTTTATCTAGCTTCTTTTTTCCTAATTGATAGAAACGAATGATAACTAGGCTGCAAGTGGCGCCAGCAAGCAGAAGAGAGCTCTTTTCACCTTATAGATTATGATTCAAAGAAAAGCCTTTCAATGGTAATATAGGAGTAATTAGTAGATTAATTTGGGAGGATTGCGGCCTATGAGGTTTGGGCAATCGATTAAAACGAAGCTGATCATCGGCTTTATGGGCGTTATGCTCCCAATTGTCGTATACATGCTCATTAACAATATGTATGCGAAAACAATTGTACGGGAGAAGGTTTCGGAGACGTATCGCAATACGCTGGATATATTCGGCGGCCAGATGGATCAGAATCTGGAGGAAATCAATGAATATTTGTATCAGATGTCGGTGCTTGATTCCGATGTCGGCCTGCTCACCTCGTTTCCGATGGACAGTGATTGGTATATGCTCACGAAGGTGCAGATCGATTCCAAGCTGAATCGGGACGTTGGCGTGTACAGCTTGCTGGACAGCATTTTCGTCTATCATGAGCGGGACATTATATTTGGCACGGATAATGCAGTATATGAGGATGCGCGGCAAATCATTAAGCAAAATATGATCCAGATGACGAAGGGCGGCCAAGCGCCCCGCAATGATCCCGAAACGTGGGAGGTCAAATTTGACGAGCGAATTCCCGGGCATTATTTTCTCATTAACTTTATTGAAGTCAGAGATGGGCTCTACGTCGGCGGCATCATTCGAGTGAAGGATTTGGAGCGGCTGCTGGCGATTCAATGGAGTGATGGCGACATCGGCAACAATGGTATTTATTTGCGTGATGCCAATCAGTCCGCCCAGGCATTGACTGAACAAGCGCCGCGGCTTCTTAGTGAAAAGTCTGCTGCAGCTGCGGAGTCGCCGGGTTCCGTCGTCGATCCGGAGACGAAAGAGTCGTATTTGGTGCTGAACCGCGACAGCAGCTTGGCCAATATTGCGTATCGGGTACTGGTGCCGGAACAGACGCTGCTGAAAAGCCTAATTATTTTCCAAAATGCAGCCTTGCTTGCGCCGTTCGGCTTTCTGCTGCTGCTGGGCATTTATTTGCTGTTTATGCGCAATATGCTGTTCAAGCCGCTTCGCGAGCTGATGCTCGGGATGAAGAAAATCGCCATCGGCCAGCTCGATGTCCGTCTTGAGGCGAAGCAGTCGGGGCAGTCGCTGGAGTTTGCTTTTCTCGGCAACACCTTCAATAAAATGGCCGAGCAAATTACGACGCTCAAAATCGACGTTTACGAGGAGCAGCTGCGCGTCAAGCAGGGAGAGCTGCGGCAGCTGCAAGCGCAGATCAACCCGCATTTTTATATGAACAGTCTAAATATTGTTTATAATTTAGCAGCGCTGGGCGATACGGAATCGGTGAAAAAAATGTCCCTGCATCTCGCCGACTATTTCCGCTTCATTATGCGTTCGAACCGCGACATGATTTTGCTCAGCGAGGAGCTGGATCATATCGACAACTATATTACGATTCAGAAAATGCGGTTTCCGGATAAGCTGCAATTTACATATGACGTGCCGGAATTTGTGAAAAACTATAAGGTCGCGGCGCTGATTGTGCAGCCTTTTGTGGAAAATGCCATCATTCACGGATTCAAAAATCGCCGCAAGCCATTCATCATTCATATTGGAGTGGAGACGCAGAAGGATGGCGGATTTTATTTGACGATTACCGACAACGGAACGGGTTTCGCGGAACCGGTTCTGGAACAGCTGCAGCGCAAAATCCCGCTTGTTGAAGGGGAGACGAGCAGGCTCGGCATTATGAATGTCATCCATCGGCTGCAATTAATTTATGGCGAACGGGCAGCTATTACGTTCAAAAATATTGAAGAAGGCGGCGCTGCCGTTACCATTCGATTCCCGGTGGGGGAAGAGGAGCTAATTGCGAATGTATAATTTGCTAGTTGTAGATGATGAGGATATTGCCGTTCGCGGCATTGTACAGGGCATTAATTGGTCGGATGTGCCGATAGGCCAGCTGTTTACCGCCTGCGATGCGGAGGAAGCGAAGGAAGTGCTGCTGCAGGAGAAGGTGCATATTGTGCTGTCGGATATTGACATGCCTGATTTGAACGGCATTCAGCTATTGGAGTGGGTCAATGAGCATTCCCCTTCCTCCGTCACTGTGTTTTTGACAGGCCATGCGGATTTCAAATACGCGCAGCAGGCGGTGCAGCTCGATTGCTTCGATTATTTGCTGAAGCCAGTCGATCACGAGGTGCTGAAGACCTGCATTCATAACGCGATTGAGAAGGTTGTGGAGCTGGAGGAGCTTGAAGAAATCCGCAGCACCTACAGCCATTATTATGAGCAGTGGAACAAGCAGCGGCCTGCGCTTATTGAGCGTTTTTGGCAGGATATGCTGCATTACCGGGTTTCCGCTGCCCCCGTGCACTTGGACTCTTCAATGGAAACGTACGGCATACCGCTGCGCGCGGATAGCGAAATTCGAGCGGTGCTGATCAGCATTGAGCATTGGCGGGAAGAATGGTCGGCGCGCGATGAGGAAATTATGACCTATGGGGTGAAAAATGCAGCGGCCGAGCTTGTTCTAGGCGGCAAGCCCGGACATATTGTGCATGACGGAAACGGTATTTTGTATGCTCTCTTCTATAGTAATGAGGAGGACGAGCAGGCAATTGCCGATCGCTGCAAAAATTTTATCCAGCAGGCACGTGGTCTGCTGCATTGCCAGCTGTCTTGCTATATCGGCACCGCGACGGTTGCGCAGCAGCTTCGCGGCAGCGTACAGCGGCTGCTTGATCTGGAGCGCAGCAATGTGAATGCAGCCTGTGCCGTCATACACGAAAGCAGCCAGAGCGGCCAGGCGACGAGCACAGCGATAGCTTCGCAGCCGCTGCCCTTTACCGATTGGGCGATGCTGCTTGCGCCGGGCAAGCGGGCGGAGCTGCTGCTGCGAATAGATGAGCATTTTGATCATTTGCAGCACAGCAACGGTGATTATACGCAGCTTGCCTCGTTTTACTTCGGTTTTATGAATATGGTATTCCAGTGGCTCGGCAAGCAGGGGGTCGCTATAACTGACGTGTTCGCCAAGCGTGAATGGGAAGCCGGTGAGCAAGTCATGAAGTCGCTGCCGCGCATGCGCAGCTGGACGCATCAAGTATGCATGCAGCTAACGGATTATGCCGGAACGGCTGGCAAGGACGTATCGCAGGTCGTTTCCAAAGTACAGCGTTATATGGAGGAGCACTTGGACGAGCAGTTCAGCCGCGAGCACGCGGCGGAGGCCGTCTATTTAAATCCGGCGTATTTGTCGCGGCTGTTCCGCCGGGAGACGGGGCATTCGCTGACGGATTATCTCGTCAGAATGCGAATCGCCCGCGCCCGGGAAGAGCTGGAGAAGACGAATACGAAAATTAGCGATATTGCGGTCATGATCGGCTATTCGAACTTTTCCCATTTTTCCAAGCTGTTCAAAAAAGAGACAGGCCTCACTCCGCAGGAATATCGTAAAAAGGTCCAGCATATTTAAATAAGTCATTATAGCGTTAATACAGTCACGGAGCCGATAGATGAGAGGCTCCGTTTTTCATTACAATTTAAACATAGAGAGGGATGGAGAAAGGATGAAAATATGACGCTCGCTACCAACATGAGAAGATATTGGATCTTCTATGTCATGATGGCTCCAGGAGTATTGTTTTTGATTTTCAACAACTATATTCCGATGTTAGGAACCGTCATCGCATTCAAAAACGTCAATTATGCTGATGGGATTATTAATAGTCCTTGGGTCTGGTTCGACAATTTCAAGTATTTGTTTAAAACATCAGACGCCTGGATTATTACGAGAAATACGCTGCTTTACAACATTTCGTTCATTATTCTGAATATGATTGTGCCAGTCGCATTTGCGATTATGCTCAATGAGATGAAAAACAAGCTGATGGCGAAGTTTCATCAAGCGGTCATTTTCCTAGCTTATTTTTTATCGATGGTCGTAGTCAGTTATTTGGTCTACGGATTCCTGCATGATACGCATGGCTTCGTAAATACCTCCATTATGAAATGGCTTGGACTTGAGCCGCTGCAGTGGTATTTCGAGACGAAAATATGGCCGTTCCTGCTACCGATTATTAATACGTGGAAAAACGTCGGTTATTACACCGTGCTTTATTTAGCGGCTATTATCGGCATCGACGACGAATATTACGAAGCGGCAACGATAGACGGCGCCAGCAAATGGCAGCAAATCAAAAGTGTGACGATTCCGCTGCTTATGCCAACGATTATCGTACTGACGCTGCTGCAAATTGGACGGGTATTTTATGCGGATTTCGGTTTGTTCTTCCAAGTGCCGCGCGAGTCGGGTCCTTTGTTCCCGGTAACGAACGTTATTGACACGTACGTTTACCGTACCTTTATTGCAATGGGCGATATAGGCTTATCGTCAGCAGCTGGGCTGTACCAATCGTTGGTCGGCTTCATACTCGTATTCCTGTCGAACTGGTTCGTTCGCCGAGTCGACAAGGATAGCGCATTGTTTTAGAGCAAGGATAAGAATGGGAGGAAACAAACACTATGCAAACTGAAATGAGCAAATCGGGCTCGAACCCGTTCAACTCGATTTCGCCAACAGCAAATACGATTATCAACATTGGGTTCATGCTGTATACGATCGCTTGTCTGCTGCCGATTCTTCTAATCGTCATGGTATCACTATCGAATGAGCAGGATGTGCTGACGAAAGGCTACAGCTTCATTCCGAATCAAATCGATTTTACCGCCTATAAGTTTCTGTTTACCGATTGGCAGCAAATTTTACGCTCTTACGGCGTTACGATCTTCGTAACGATCGCTGGTACCATTCTCAGCCTCATTATTATGGCGCTGTATGCGTATCCGATTTCGCGGACGGACTTCCCGCATCGCAAGTTTTTCACCTTCTTCATTTTCTTCACGATGCTGTTCAACGGCGGGCTGGTACCTTGGTATCTCGTTTACGTGAATATGCTGAATCTGAGGGATAACATTTGGGCACTTGTGCTGCCGCTGCTCGTCTCTGCGTTTTTCGTGCTCGTCATTCGCACGTTTTTCCAGTCGACGATCCCAGTAGCGATTCTCGAAGCGGCCAAAATCGACGGAGCGAGCGAGATGCTGATATTCTTCCGTATCGTCACGCCGCTTTCGCTGCCCGTGCTGGCAACCGTTGCGCTCTTCAGCACCGTCAACTACTGGAATGATTGGTTCCTCAGCCTCGTCTTCATAACCGATGACAAGACGCTGAGTATCCAATATCTCATGTACAAAATGCTGCTCAACATCCAGTTTCTGGCGAGCAACAGCAACGCGGCATCGGCTATTGCCGCAGCAGGGGGCCAAGTTTCGTTCCCGAATGAAACGGTGCGTATGGCTATGGCGATTATGGGTATTGGACCAATCGTATTCGCTTACCCGTTCTTCCAGAAGTATTTTGTAAAGGGTTTGACCGTCGGTGCTGTAAAAGGCTGACGGCAGGCTCTGCCTGCTAAGGGCTGTAACCGGATCAATTCCGGTGCAAGCATAGATTTATCATTTTTTTGGGGAGGTCAAAGGGAATATGATTAGAACAAATAAGGGAGTGCTTGGCGTTACCACCACGATGCTCACTTTTGCTTTATTGCTGAATGCTTGTTCCGGCGGCAGTGGTGCGACGAATGGAAATGCTTCACCAAGCAATGCAGGGGAAGCAGCGGCAAGCCCGGCAGCATCCGAGGCGGCAACACCAGCAGACAATGGAGCTGCGGCTTTGGAGCCGTATACGATTAAACTCGTGTACACAGGTGCTCCTCAGGCGGATGAAGCGAAAGTAGAAGCCAAGCTTAACGAATATTTGAAGGATAAAATCAATGCTTCCATTGATTTAATGCCAATCGATTGGGGTCCGTGGGATGATAAAATCAATCTAATGATCGCTTCGCGTCAAAAGGTTGATATTATTTTCACAGCGCAATGGAATAAGCATGCCGTTAACGTTGCAAAAGGCGCATTCATTGATTTGGGCGATCTGCTTAAAGAAAATGGCCAAGATATTTTGAAAACGCTTGATCCGGTATTTTTGGAAGGCGCGAAAATCAACGGCAAAAACTACGGCGTTCCAACGAATAAAGAGCTTGCGGCGCAAGGCGGCATCATTTACCGCAAAGACATTGCCGATGAACTGGGTATTGATATGACCGCAGTAAAAACGATCGCTGATCTTGACAACGTATACAAAGTTGTAAAAGAAAAGCACCCAGAATTGACACCACTTTATTTGAAAGACGGCGAGACGTTCAACTCGCATTATTTCGGCAATTATGACGCGCTGGGCGATACGTCCATCCCGGGCGTTATTTTGAAAGACGAAGATGGCACGACGGTTAAAGCTAACTATGACGTGGCACGTTATGTGGATACGCTCAAGCTGACTCGCGACTTTTTCAAAAAAGGCTATATTAACAGCGACGCAGCAACGAACCAAACGATGAACTACGATGCCATGAAAGCAGGCAATGTGTTCTCGATGACTTCGTCGCTGAAGCCGGGCAAGGATAAAGAGCTTGAAAACCAAACGGGCATGACTGGCAAGCTAGCACAGCTGGAGCTGAACACGAAGACGATTGCGACTTCGGAAACAGCCGGCTCGATGCTAGGTATCTCTTCCACTTCGGAAGATCCTGCTCGCGCTATGATGTTCATCAATCTGCTTCACTCGGACAAATATGTCAACAATCTGCTTAACTTCGGTATCGAGAATGACCACTATGCGAAGGTTAGCGATGAAGTGATTAAATCCACCGACAATACGAAAAACTACAACCCAGGCGCAGCTTGGATGTTCGGCAGCCAGTTCCTGAACTATGTGTGGGAAACAGAGGACCCGAACAAGTGGGAGAAATTCAAAGAGTTTAACCAAAATGCCAAAGTTTCCCCTGGCCTTGGCTTCGTCTTCGACGGCGAGTCTCTAAAAGCGGAAATCGGCGCAGTTGTCAACGTCGACAAACAGTATTTGACGGCGCTTGAAACAGGCTCGGTCGATGTCGATAAAGTACTGCCGGAATATACAGCGAAGCTGAAATCCGCAGGCATCGAAAAAATCATTGCTGAAAAGCAAAGCCAGTTTGACAAGTTTTTAGCTAGCAAATAAAGGTGAAACGGCCGAAAGCCGTCCTCTGGCGGCGCGGCGCGTTTCAGTCCGAGAAATACAGAGAAAGGATAGCGCTACGATATCCTTTCCTATATTTTTAAAAAATACCGGCACACAACGTAATTCAAGCAAGCTGGCAGCCTCCTCAGGTCGAGGGGGCTGTTGGCTTGCTTTTTTGCATAAAAAACCGTACTAAGACTGCGGTACGGCATGCCTCCCCGACCAAGGTCTAGTGTGAAAACAGCCGCAGGTCCATTTTAGAAACATGCAAAACAACCTACAATAAGTACATAAGCAACACCGCAACAAACGAAGCAAGAAACGCAAGGAACTAACAAACGATTGGGTATTGCAGCATTTCACAAATCACAACCTGGAAGGCGGTGACAAACAAATGGCAAATCAAAAATTACTTGGTGTTATCCTGGCCGTAGTAGGAAGCTTCATCGTTCTCAAATTTCTCGGCGTACATCTTGGCGGATTAATCGGCTTCCTGTTCCCTTTCATTCTGATCGGCCTAGGTGTTCTCGGCTGGAGCAACAATAAGAAATGGATCGGAGGCATTCTCATAACGATCGGTGCACTCGGCGTGTTTGCAAAATTTTCAGGCTTGATCCTGCTGGTCTTGGCAGTTGGACTCGTTGTATATGGCGTTTCGCTTCTGAGAAAAAGCAGCTATCGCGGTTACTAATCAAATATAGATGGAGATTAAGGAGGGAAGCCAATGAGCATTATGCGTAGAGTTCGCGACATTACGGTTGCTACACTAAATGAACGATTGGAAAAAGCAGAGGATCCCGTTAAGCTGATTGACCAGTTTCTCTGGTCGACAAGGGAAGATATTTTGCAGGCGGAGCGCTTGTATGAGCAATATACAGGGCACACCAACCACTTGAAGATTCAATGGCTGCAAGCTGAGCAGCAGAAGGAAAAGCGTGAGCAGCAAGCGATGACTGCCTTGAAGGCAGGCGAGGAGCAGCTGGCAAGACTGGCGCTTCACGAGAAGGCAAGCAGCGAGGAGCGCGCAGCGCAATACCGCGATTTGTACGAGCAAAGCAGATTGAATACGCTCGGCCTTGAAGAACAGCTTCGTGAAATGCGCAGTGAATACCAATCGGTTTATGATAGACGTGAATATTATGCAGCAAGAATGGAATCGCTAAGGTTGCAGCAGCGAATGAATGCACGGTTTAGCGGAATTGGCGAGCAAGGCGCGCAGCCTGGCAGCATGTTCAGAAGGCTCGAAGACAGCATCAGCAACATGGAGCTGGAAGCGAAGAGCTTGCACGATTTGCGCCGAATGGGCAGAGAGTTCGCTACTGAAGCAGGCCATTCGATTCAATCGGCAATCGAGCAAGAGTTGGAGCAGCTCAAAAGGAAGCTGCAGAAGGAGGGCTGATTGATATGAAGAAACTATACCGTTCGACACGAGACAGCAAACTATTCGGCTTATGCGGCGGGATTGCCGAAGCCTACAATATAGATGCAACACTGCTCAGAATTTTACTTATTGTAGTGACCATCTTCTCGAGCGGAATCGTCATTTTTATCTACTTACTGGCTGGTCTGGTCGTTCCTAAAGAACCTCCTTATTACAATGGCGGCTTCGGAAATGGATTCGGCAACGGCTATGGAAATGGTTACGGAAATGGCGGACCAGGATCACAAGGCAATGGCCAAGGTTATGGCAACGGCGGTGCTGGTGGAAACCAAAACTTCGGCTCGCAATTCCAAGGCTCGTTCACGAAAGGCCCACAGCAGCAATGGAACGGCCAAAATGCACCGACAGCACCAAGCCCATCCTCGTCGCAATTTGACAGCATGTTTGAGGATTTGGAGAAAAAGGCACTTCGCAAAGAAATCGATGAGTTACGCGCAAAATTAGCCAAACACGAGAAGGGAGAGTTATAATTATGGGAATCTTCAAAAGAATGAAAGATATGACGAAAGCATCGGTGAATGAGGTATTGGACAAAATGGAGGATCCGGTTGTGATGCTCAATCAGTACCTGCGTGACATGGAAGCGGAAATTCATTCGGCAGAGGTTACAGTAGCGAAGCAAATCGCCAACGAGCGCCGCATGAAGCAGCGTTTGGAGGAAGCTGTTCGCAGCACAGCTGACCGTGAGTCGAAAGCAGAGGCGGCTATCCGCAATGACCAGGAGCAGCTTGCCCGCAAATTGCTGGAAGAGAAATTGTTCTTCGATCAAAAAGTAATTGAGTACACGGATCTGTATGCTCAATCCAAAACGCAAGCAGAGGAGCTGACTCAGCAGCTGCATGCGCTGAAAGACGAGTTTTATCAGCTTCGCAACAAGCGTAATGAGCTGGCATCCCGTGCTCAAGTCGCGAAAGCGCAAAAGCATATTGCTCAATTGACGACGACGAATACCATTGATAAAGGTACAGCTTCCAGAGGCTTCAACCGTATGGAAGAGAAAATTTTGCAAATGGAAGCGGAAGCGGATGTATTGCGCACACCGTATTCCTACAGCGGTACGGCTGCACCATTTAATGCAGTAGAAGCCGAAAAACAGCTTAAAGTAGATGAGCAGCTGGATGCGCTCAAAAACAAGCTGAAGCTGGATAAAGCGCCACAGGAATAATAGAACCCGCAGGATGAGAAGAGAGCGGACCGGGCAACCCGGTCTGCTCCTTCTTGCTTGTCGTTTAAGGAGTGAGCAGGTTGCCCGAAGAGAAGCCCTTGCAAGGAGATCAGCCTATTGCGCACCAGCAACAGGATCATAGGCCCCAGCTGCGAGGCCAACATCAGCAGAAATTGGGCGGCCAGCATAATGGACGGGACGCAGCAAATCGGCGCAAAAACCTAACGGAATCCTTCCTCTGGCTGCTGATTATACTTAGCCTCGCAGTCATTATGCTGCAAGGCATCGGTTATGTGAATTTATATACGCTGCAGGCGAAATGGGCGGTTATTGGGCTCGCTGTTACGGGTGTGGCAATGGCGATTGTAGCTTTAAACAATTATTTGCAAAATTCGAAGCTGCGCGAGGTCATTAAGCGGCTTACCGAGCAGCAGCTTAGGCGAAACTATCCGGTGACCATTGATTCGGCTGAGCATGATGAGCATTCTGAAAGCCTAAAGCGTGAAGATCAGGACGATGCATGGACGGAGAAGGTTAAATTTTCTGCGGTCATTGAAGAACGCCAACGGCTTGCACGCGAGCTGCATGATGCGGTCAGCCAGCAGCTGTTCGCGATTTCGATGACGGCGACAGCGGTCAGCCGGACGATTGAGCGCGATTGGGAGCGGGCGCGCCGGCAGGTCCAGCTGATTGAAGAGATGGCTTCTGTTGCGCAGTCGGAGATGAGGGCGCTGCTGCTTCATTTGCGGCCCGTGCACCTCGATGGGAAAAATCTCGCTCAAGCACTGACGCTGCTCGTTGGAGAGCTTAAGGAAAAAGTGCCGATGACCATTGAATTGTCATTGGATGATTCCATAACGATGAAGCCCGCTGCGGAGGATCATTTGTTCCGGATTGCGCAGGAAGCTTTGTCCAATACACTTAGACATGCCAAAGCGGATACAATGAACATAAGACTTTATCGGGAAGATGGAGCTGTCTGCATGGTGCTTCAGGATAGCGGTGTAGGCTTTGATCTGGAGCAGAAGAAGAAGACCTCCTACGGCTTGCTGACGATGGAGGAGCGGATTAACGAGCTTCGCGGCAAGCTGTATATGTCATCACGCCTTGGAGAAGGCACGCTGATTCATATTACGGTGCCGCTGGACATAAATGGTTAAATATTGAAGAGGACGAAAGTGGGGAGCCAGGTGGAGTCGATGGAACAATTAGCTGTACCCGTAAAAGTGCTGCTGGTAGATGATCACGAGATGGTGAGAATCGGCCTTGCTGCCGTATTGGATACGGAAGATGGTATTGAAGTAGTCGGTGAAGCAAGCAACGGGTATGACGGTATACGTATGGCACAAGCATATAAACCGGATGTTGTGCTGATGGATTTGGTGATGGATGGCATGGATGGCGTGGAGACGACAGCGAAGCTGCTGGAATTGTACCCGGATTGCAAGGTCATCGTTCTTACGAGCTATCTAGATGACAGCAAGCTGTATCCGGTCATTGAAGCGGGTGCGTTCAGTTATTTATTGAAAACATCTCGCGCTAATGAAATTGCGGATGCGATCCGTGCGGCTGCACGCGGACAATCGGTGCTGGAATCGCAAGTAGCTGCCAAGATGATGAGCCGCATGCGCCAGCCTAAGCAGCCGGTCGTAGCTCCGCTGCACGATGATCTAACCGACCGCGAGATGGATGTGCTGAAGCGGGTCGCACAGGGGATGTCAAATCAGGAAATCGCGGATGAGCTGTTCATTGGGGTGAAAACCGTGAAGTTTCATATTACGAACATTTTCAATAAGCTTGACGTAGATGACCGGACACAGGCTGCCATATACGCACATAAGCAAGGAATTGCCGAATAGGGGGCAATTTCCTTGCTTATTTTTTTGGATTTATAGGTTGAAAATGATTGGATGAAATTAATTGGTTAGCCTTCATCGTTCAACAGCAGGCCGCTTGGGGGAAGCGGATAATGCATTTTCATCGAGCTGTAGTAGGTGGCGTATGGCTGTGTGCGCTCAGCATTATTTTTCAAAAGATCGGTTGTCCGGATTTCGTCGCCGCCGAGCGACAAGGCCTGCAGCAGCGTCGTCATTAGCCCATAGGGGCCTAGAAGCTGGCGATACAAATGCTGGCCTGACAGCGGGTACTCGCGGTAGATGGAGGCGGCAATGGCAGGACGCAGCATCCAGCGGCTTGTGACGTCGTCGCGAATAAAGCCAACCAGCTCCGCCGCATGATGGTTCATGGCCTGCTGCGCACGATCCCATAGCGATGGCTTAATGTAGCGGGCTACCTGGACGAATGCTTGCTGCAGGCGATTCATGACGCCAGTCAGCTTAGTCAACTGTTCGACAAGGCAGCGCTCGTTGAAATCATTGCGGATTTTGAGAGCAATGACTTGCACCTCTTTATGGGCTTGTCTATATTGTTCGAGCCAGACGGCCGCATGGCCGGCAGCTTCGCGATAAGGATCATTCCAGTCAAAATCGTGCTCGGGAGGCCGTTGAAACTCCATATCCCTGTAGGGATAACTGGCGTAAGGCGTAATGCGCTGTATAGGCTCGAAGACGGCTCTCCGGTTTGTGCGTTCGATAGGGCGGATGGACATTTCAATAACCTCCTTAAATCGGTTTCCTTAGCTAGCATAAGGGATGACAGCCGCAAATACTGCTGAAAATTGCTGTCGAATGTTGGTTAATTAAAAAAGCAGGAACAAAAAGGCAATCAGGGCAAGGTCGATGGCGAAAGCGCCGCCAAACGGCGAGTAGTACCCCGGGTTATAATTATGATAGTAGGGATCATAAGGATAAGCTTGGGTTTGAGCGGCTTTTTCTTTGGTTTTTTTGCTTGCTTTGCCCTTGGGCTTGCCTTTGGCCTTCCCGGCTTTAGGTGATTCAGCTTCGGCCAGCGTCTGCGCGCCAGGCTCTTCATTCAGCGTAAGCTTGCCGCCCCGGCAGTGGCTTAACACGCCGATATGCCTTGCGCCATCATGGGTCACAATGCAGACGGGCATTCCGCAGAAACGTGATATGACGCTTTCTTCAAGGGGATAAATCTGTTCCATGTACGAGTTCCCTCCTATAGGCTTCATGCTTTTGCAAGCAGTATATTCACCTAAAGGCGGATGTGTATGGATGTTTACCCAGATGAGAAGAAAACAGCCTATCTTCTATAAATTCCCCTTATTCTGCCTAAATCAAACAGCAATCGCGATTTTATATGAATGGCAGTCGGAATCGTAAGGCTAGAGGCTCAAGGAAAGGCAGGCAAAAATAAATATATCGTTCCTGTTCTTTTATGGAATTTCATGTAAAATGGAAGCGTTACCCATCATTTGGCAGGTTATGTAGGCCAAGGAGGCTGATGTGATCGATGGCAAAGCTGAACAGGTACACGGAATCGGAAAAAATAAAACGGCGCAGCAGGATCGGCGTGCTGGCAGCAGCATTGGTACTGATTTTTGGCGCGATATGGGCGCTCGTTAACCAGGACAAGCTGACGACGGAAGGGCAAGAGGAGGGCAGCTTGCTTCAGCATGACATGAAGCAAATGTGGAGCTGGAGCGATGGGCTGCTGGAGTCGGGGGCGCCGGGGGCAGGCTGGACGCTGCGCTGGTACGCCAGCGGAGAGGCGGCTAAACTGCGGGAGCAGCTGTTTCCAAGCTACGAAGGAGATGCGGAAGGCGAACTGAGCATCCTGCTGCCGGAATTAGATGGCAAGCTGTCCATGAGTGTGACGGCGTCTGCGGGGCAAGGGCAGCAGCAGATGCTTGTGCTTTTTTTCCCAGAACCAAGCAAACAAGCGGATCAGCATAAGCTGCTTTCAGCTATTGATCATATTGAGTCCGCTATGAGAAGGACAAATATTTCTTATGATGGAGGAATAACCATCAGAGGCTTGACAGAATATAATAATGTGGCGGAGAGGCTTGCGCAGCTTGCAGCTGCCCAGCAGGTGGACCGGTATGATGATGCCGGGACGGTAAGCGAAAGCTTTTTCACTGGAGGGCTTAAAGCTTCTGTAAAGACCGGCGGCAAGGAGGCGAATATGCAGGTCGCGGTGCATAAAGGAACGGATACGGGAAAGCTGGAGGTCGTGATCGGAATCCCGCTGATTTCAGGCGATTACAGCGCCTCGCAATAGATGAAATATTGTGATGAAATCAGGAGAAATAACGATCGTTATTAGTTTTTTTTATGGTGGATTGCGTAGCAGTTTCAGGATTAATATGTTAAACTACATACCATGCAAAGACGTATAAAAATTCATAGGAAAGAATGAGGAATATGGAGCAAAATACGAATCCCGAAACGCTATCGCCGCAAGGCGCCGTATATTATTTGTTTGGAGCAACAGGCGATCTAGCTAAGCGCAAATTGTTCCCTGCCCTGTTCAGCTTATATAAAGAAGGAAAATTGTCTGAAAAATTTGCGGTCGTGGGCCTTGCCCGCAGACCTCGCACGAACGAGCAGTTCCGTTCGGATGTTTATGATTCTATCGTGGAATTTTGCCGCTACAAGGCAGATGATGCGGAGCTTTGGAATCGTTTTGCCGAGCATTTTGAATATATGTCGCTTGATATTAACACCGTAGATGGCTTCCGCGAGCTGAGCAAGCTTTCGGAGCAGCTGGAAGCGAAATTTGATATTCCAGGCAACCGCTTGTTCTACTTAGCCCTAGCGCCTGCGCTGTTCGGACCGGTATCCTTCAACCTGCGCGACGGCGGGCTGCTGGAATGCAAAGGCTGGAGCCGCGTCGTTATTGAGAAGCCTTTCGGCTACGATCTTCCATCCGCACAAAAGCTGAACGACCAGCTGAGCCAAGTGTTCAAGGAAGAGGAAATTTTCCGGATCGATCACTACTTGGGTAAAGAAATGGTGCAAAATATTCAGGTTATTCGTTTTGCTAATGCATTTTTCGAGCCATTGTGGAATAATAATCATATCGCCAATGTGCAAATCACGCTATCGGAAACGGTTGGCGTAGAGGATCGCGGCGGCTATTATGACAAATCGGGTGCATTAAGAGACATGGGTCAAAACCATATGCTGCAAATGCTCACGATGATTGCAATGGAGCCGCCTAGCCGTCTGCATGGCGAAGATATTCGCGATGAGAAGGTTAAAGTGCTGCGCTCGCTGCGCAACTACAAATCAAGCGGCGAGGTTCGCGAGAACGTCGTTCGCGCTCAATACAGCGAAGGCTCTGCTCGCGGCAAGGAACTGACTGGCTATCGTCAAGAGGATTCCGTTAATCCGGAATCCACAACGGAAACGTATTTCGCTGCTAAAGTAGCGGTAGACAACTTCCGTTGGGCTGGCGTTCCGTTCTACATCCGTACAGGCAAACGCCTGCCGGTGAAGACGACTGAGGTTGTTATTGAATTCAAGTCGATGCCGCAAAACGTCTTGTTCGCGCAGCGTCATGATCTTGCGCCGAATTTGCTCGTCATTCGGGTTAACCCGATGGAAGGCATCTACATTAAAGTCAATGCCAAGACGCCTGGTGCCGATAATTCGGTACAGCCCGTGGCTATGGAGTTTTGCCAAAGCTGCCAAATCGGCCTGAATACGCCTGAAGCGTATGAGCGTCTGATTCACGATGCGGTGCGCGGCGATTCTACGTATTTCACCCGTTGGGATGAAGTAGCTCAGGCATGGGAGTTTGTTGACAAAATCGCTCAAGCATGGGGCGAGGACAAGAAGGATCTTCAGTCTTATCCTGCTGGCTCATGGGGTCCGGAAGCGGCGGATAAGCTGCTTGCAGAGGATGGCTTCCACTGGTGGCCGGTTAATGGACAGGAAGAAGACAAAGTGATCTGGATTACGAACAGCGGCAAGTAAGCAGCAGGCTGGACGTCAATTTCGCATAATTTCAAATGAAGATATTCCACAGCGCACCGCCTTTAGGCCGTGCGCTGTATGAATGAAGGGAAGGCAAGCAATGAGCAAAACGCTAAACAATGAATTGCAGCTGGAAGTCGATAAGCGCCGCACCTTTGCGATTATCTCTCACCCGGATGCGGGAAAAACGACGCTAACCGAGAAGCTCCTCCTGTTCGGAGGAGCTATTCGTCTGGCAGGCTCCGTTAAGGCGCGGAAAGCGAGCCGACACGCGACCTCCGACTGGATGGAAATTGAGAAGCAGCGGGGAATTTCCGTTACTTCCAGCGTCATGCAGTTCGATTATGACGGTCATCGGGTCAACATTTTGGATACGCCTGGTCACCAGGATTTCAGTGAGGACACGTACCGGACGCTGACGGCAGCGGATAGCGCGGTCATGCTGATTGACGTTGCCAAAGGCGTCGAGGCACAGACGATCAAGCTGTTCCAAGTTTGCCGTAAACGCGGCATTCCGATTTTTACATTCATCAACAAGCTGGACCGTGAAGGTCAAAGTCCGTTTGAGCTGATGGAGGAGCTGGAGCGCGTGCTTGGCATCCGTTCGGTTCCAATGAACTGGCCGATTGGCATGGGCCGCGAGCTTTGCGGGGTTTATGACCGGATGAAAAATCAGGTCGAGCTATTCCAAGGCAATGATCACAGCACCATCGAAGTGCGCAAGACGGATGATTACAACGATCCGATTATTCGCGAGATGGCAGGCGATTATTTGCACGATCAGCTCGTAGCGGATCTAGAGCTGCTTGATGTAGCTGGCGATCAGTTCGATATTGAGAAAGTACGTGCTGGAGAGCTGACACCGATTTTCTTCGGCAGTGCGGTTAACAATTTCGGCGTGCAAACGTTTTTGGATAACTTCCTTGAGCTGGCGCCAAAACCGACGGAGCGCATGAGTAAATCGGGCCCAGTTGAACCGACGAATGAGAAGTTCACGGGCTATGTCTTTAAAATTCAAGCGAATATGAACCCGGCTCACCGCGACCGGATTGCCTTTTTGCGCATTTGCTCCGGGCGCTTTGAGCGCGGGATGAGCGTTCGCCATGTTCGTGCGGGCAAAGATATTAAGCTGGCGCAGCCGCAGCAGTTTTTGGCGCAGGATCGCGACATTGTAGAGACGGCTTATCCGGGCGATATTATCGGCTTGTTCGATCCGGGCATTTTCCGTATTGGCGATTCGCTGTCGCAAAACTCGGAAGTCGTATTTGACGAGCTGCCGACGTTCTCGCCAGAGATTTTTGCCAAAGTAACGGTTAAAAACGCGCTCAAGCATAAGCAGTACCAGAAGGGTGTTGACCAACTGACGGAGGAAGGCACGATTCAGGTGTTCCGTTCGGTTGGCGGGTTTGATGAAACGATTTTGGGCGTCGTTGGGCATTTGCAATTCGAGGTGTTCGAATATCGGATGCGCGCGGAGTATGGCGTAGAAATTCAATTGCACCGCATGACGTTCCAGTTCGCACGCTGGATTGTAGACGATAAGATCGACCCAGCGAAATTCCGGATTAACTCTACACTCGTTCAAGACAAGAAAGGCAATTATGTCGTCTTGTTCGAGAATGAATATGCAATGAGAACGGCGATGGACAAAAATCCTACGTCGAAATTTCTTGAAACAGCGCCTTAAGCGCGCTGGAAACGTCAGGGCAGGCAAGCTGCTCTGGCGTTTTTTTGAAAGATAAGCATTGTCAGACCTAGTCGAATTGGAATACAATAGGAGAGTATATGAAGAGGAAGCTTGTATTTGTTTTCCTTGCGTGATGACAATTACATCGAAGTGGGGGGTTAAAGGAAAATGAGCAATGTAAAAACATTGTTATTGATTACAGGAATTTTTGAAATTATTATTGGGGTTCCCGTTTTAGGTGGCCTGATTGTAATTAATATGCTCTATGTGCCGTTGGTTGTAATGCTGGCTCTGCATATTGTGACGTTAGTGCTGGCTTCCCAGCATAATGCCGATAAGCACGGCAGTATTTTGGGTATAGTTACGTCTGTCATTGCGATTATTCCGGTTGTAGGCATGATTATGCATTTAATTACAGGAGTTTTGCTGCTTGTGAGTGCGTCTAAGTCAGACCGCAACCAGTCGTCGTATTCGCCACCGCCGCCGCCATCAAGCTTCTAAAGGAACCTTTAAGCAGCGGTAGAGAACAGCAAAGAAGCAAACAGCAAACAGCAAAGAGCATTGCAGACCTTTAGAGGCCAGCACTGCTCTTTGTTGTTTATGCTTTTATTTTGCGGCATGCGGAGAAAATGGACAGTCTTATTTTTCTATTGACGGGCTTCCACATTCATGAAATAATGTACGCGTGTACATTAATTGAATATGCTTGTGAATCAGGAGGATGCTTGCTTTGGTCAGTAGAAAAGAAGTTGCGTCACTTGCGGGCGTATCCGAAGCCACAGTATCCAGAGTGCTTAATAAGGTAGGGCCCATCCGGGAAGAAACTCGCCTTCGGGTAGAGGAAGCGGCACAGCAGCTTGGTTACGTGCCAAGTGCGCTGGCACAGCAGTTCGCTAGAAGTCGGAGCGGGAATTTGGGCGTAATCTTGCCATTTGTTCCTAAAGTTCATTTGTTTTCCACGTATTATTTTGCAGAAATTTTGAGCGGCATTGGCGAGGCGGCTAAGCAATATGGGTATGATGTGCTGTTGATATTTCGGGAGCCAAGTGGCTCGCGAGATTATGCCAGACTGTTTCTGGCACAGAAGATTGATGCCTGCATTGTGTTAGGCGCACAAAATGTGCCGGAAGAGAAGAAAGCGCTTGCGGAGCTTCAGGAGAAGGGTTATCCATTCTGCCTCGTTAACCAGCGGTTTGCGGAGGAAGGATATTTATCCGTCGATGCGGATCATCATGCGGGGAGCTATGAGGCGGTCAAGCATCTCATTGACGGCGGGAGCCGTAGAATTGCTTTTCTCAATGGACCGGATGTGTTTTCAAGCAGTATGGACCGGATGTCGGGCTACAAGCAGGCGCTTGGGAATGCGGGACTCGCTTACGATCCTTCATTGACACTACTGGGCAACTATAGCCGCAAGAGTGGGGTTGAAGCAGCGGATGCTGTCGCAGCGCTCATCCGCAGCGGGCAGGCGGATGCGGTATTTGCCGCTAATGACCGGATGGCTATTGGCCTAATGGATGGCTTGCGCGCACATGGAATCGAGGCTGGAATTGATGTAAAGCTCGTCGGCTACGATGATTCAGAAGGCTCGGTTATCGTGAGCCCGAAGCTGACGACGGTAGCAGTGCCTTTTTACGAAATGGGAAGAAGGGCGGCACAGCGGCTGCTCGGTCCTGAGAAGGACGGGCCCAAGGAGGTAGAGGAAGGGCTGCTGCCGGTGCATTTGGTTAAGCGGGAAACATCTTCATAAATCGGGAGGCGGAGATTGAATATGGGGAAGAAAGTACGAGTGGGAATGGTCGGCTATAAGTTTATGGGAAAAGCGCACAGCAACGCTTATCGGGCTTTGCCGATGTTTTTTCCAAAGACGCCAGCACTGCCAGAGATGAAAGCAATCTGTGGCCGCAACGCCGAGGCGCTGGAGCAAGCTAGAAGCCAGTTCGGCTGGGAAAGCGCTGAGACGGATTGGCGCAAGCTGATTGAGCGCAGCGATATCGATGTGATCGACATTAATGCGCCAAGCGATGCGCATAAGGAGATTGCGCTGGCGGCTGCCGCTGCTGGCAAGCATTTGTTCTGCGAAAAGCCGCTGGCGCTCAATGTAGCGGATGCGAAGGAAATGCTGGATGCGGCAGAAGAAGCCGGAATCAAGCATATGGTTGGCTTTAACTATCGATTCGCACCAGCGGTGCAGCTGGCGAAGAAGCTTGTCAGCGATGGCCGCTTGGGAGAAATCTATCATTTCCGCGCGGTGTTTCTCCAGGATTGGATCATCGATCCAACGTTTCCGCTCGTCTGGCGCCTGCAGAAGGAAGTTGCCGGTTCAGGCTCGCATGGCGACCTTGGCGCCCATCTGATTGACTTGGCGCGCTTCCTTGTTGGCGAGTTTGACGAGGTCATCGGCATGAGCGAAACGTTCATCAAAGAGCGCCCGCTGCCATCTGAAATGACGGGGCTTAGCGCCAAAGGGGACGCTTCCGGTGCTCGCGGCAAAGTAACGGTGGATGATGCGACGCTGTTTATGACTCGTTTTGAAAATGGTGCGCTCGGCAGCTTCGAAGCGACGCGCTTCGCGGCAGGACATCGTTCTACGAATGCTTTCGAAATTAACGGGAGCAAGGGCAGTGTGAAATTCGATTTTGAGCGTCTGAATGAGCTGGAGGTTTATTTTACCGACGATGCTGACGATGTTCAAGGCTTCCGCCGCGTGCTGGCGACCGATCCGGCTCATGCTTACATGGATGCCTGGTGGCCGGCGGGACATACGATTGGCTATGAGCATACGTTTACGCATGAAATGCAGGAGCTGATGCTGGCGATTCACGAGGATCGTCAACCTGTGCCGAATTTCCATGATGGACTTCGGTGCCAAGAGGTGCTAGAGGCAGTTGAGCAGTCCATTACAGAGCGCCGCTGGGTCAAGCTGGCAGAGTACAAATAGAGGAGATGCAATAAGACGATGAGCAAACCGAAGGCATTAATCGTATGGGGCGGCTGGGACGGACATCAGCCCAAAGAGGTAGCGGCTATTTTTGAAACCGTGCTTGCGGGAGAAGGGTTCGAGGTTGAGGTTTCGGATACGCTGGAGGCTTTTGAGGATGGGGAGAAGCTGAAGGCGCTGGACCTGATCGTTCCGGTATGGACGATGGGGAAAATTTCCGACGATCAGTTGAAAAATGTATCCGAAGCGGTTCAGAGCGGCGTTGGATTGGCAGGCTGTCACGGCGGCATGTGCGACTCCTTCCGCGAAAGCGTGGAATGGCAGTTCATGACGGGCGGTCAGTGGGTGTCGCATCCCGGCAATGACGGTGTGGTATATGTGGTCAATGTGACGAACACCTCCAGCCTGCTGACCGAAGGCATTGAGGACTTTACGGTTAGCAGCGAGCAGTATTACATGCATGTAGATCCGGCGGTTGAAGTGCTGGCGACGACACGTTTCCCGGTTGCCGACGGCCCGCATGTGCTGAATAAAGCGGTTGATATGCCGGTGGCTTGGACGAAGCGCTGGGGTGTAGGCCGCGTCTATTACAATTCGCTTGGGCATCAAGCCAACATTGTGGACATTCCGGTTGTAAAGGAAATGATGCGTCGTGGGTTTAACTGGTGTGCGGAAGGCAAAGCAGCTGCAGCAGGCAGAGACGGAGGCAAACATGAGTAAAGTCAAGGTTGGGATCATCGGGACAGGCAATATTAGCCGCATTTATTTGGAAAATGGTTCAAAATTCAGCTCTATGGAAATTGTCGCATGTGCTGATCTGGATGTGGAGCGCGCCAAGGAGAAAGGCGCGGAGTATGGCATTCGCGGCTGCTCGGTCGAGGAGCTGCTCGCTGACCCGGAAGTGCAGATGGTCATCAATCTGACGATTCCAGCCGCGCATGCTCCGGTGTGCTTGCAGGCGCTGGAAGCTGGCAAGCATGTGTACGTAGAAAAGCCGCTCGCGGTTACACGCGAAGAGGGCAAGCAGGTGCTGGAGCTGGCGGCGGCGAAAGGGCTGCTCGTAGGCAGCGCGCCGGATACGTTTCTGGGCGGCGGTCTCCAGACGTGTATTAAAATCATTGAAGACGGCTGGATTGGCACGCCAATCGGCGCTACCGCTTTTATGATGTCAGGCGGACATGAGAGCTGGCATCCAGCTCCGGAGTTCTATTACCAGCAAGGCGGCGGCCCGATGTTCGATATGGGACCTTATTATTTGACGGCGCTTATTGCAATGCTAGGACCGATTGCCCGTGTAACGGGTTCGACCCGCATTACCTTCCCAGAGAGAACGATTACGAGCGCGCCGAAGCATGGGCAAAAAATTGAGGTTGAAGTGCCGACGCATGTGGCCGGCATTATGGAATTTGCCGCTGGACCAATCGGGACCCTGCTGACTAGCTTCGATGTAAAGGCCGGCTCCACGCTGCCATTCATTGAAGTGTACGGCAGCCAAGGTACACTTCAAGTTACGAATCCAAACGATTTCGGCGGGCAAATCAAGCTGCGCCGCAGCTGGTCTGCGGAATGGTCGACCATTCCGCTTGCTTACGGCCATTCCGAAAATGGCAGAGGCATTGGCGCAGCCGACATGGCGCAAGCCATTCTGACGGGCCGCAAGCACCGGGCTAACGGGGAGCTTGCCTATCATGTGCTGGAAGCGATGCATGGCTTCCACGATGCGGCTGAGCAAGGCAAGCATTATGTGATGCAAAGCAGCTGTGAGAAGCCGGCGTTATTCCCGCTCGGTTTGGCGGAATATACACTGGACAAATAGGCTAGTAAAGACAGTTGGAGTAGGCTCGTTAATCCGCGCAAGTCGCGGGTTGGCGGGCCTTTTTTTAAAATATAAGCCATTAAAAGTATCCCCTTATAATGGGCTTATATTTCATCCTCGAAACGGTAGCTTTGCCACTAGTGGACGGTGAC
The DNA here is from genome assembly GCF_055814915.1 of Paenibacillus sp. R-74696. Lineage (NCBI taxonomy): Bacteria > Bacillati > Bacillota > Bacilli > Caryophanales > Paenibacillaceae > Paenibacillus > Paenibacillus sp. R-74696. Next base: position 575,549 of record NZ_JBPULM010000046.1, on the reverse strand, counting down.
AGCCGTTTACGCTTGTATCTGCAAGCAGCTGGATTAGCAGGGGGAGGTGCTGCCTCGGGGTTACCGCACTATTTTTCACGAAAAGCTCTTGCTTGCCTTGCCTTGCATCGTGTGCTTCCAGTTTCAGGCTTATTTGAGGTATGATAGAGCTATTGGTTTTAGAAATTGGTGCATGAGATGGAGGAGGAGAGTGAAACATGTATAACCCTTATGAGCTTCGAAAATCGAGCTTGATCGCCGAGCTTTCCGCTGCTGGAATGGAGGCTGCTCTCGTTACGTCGCCGGGCAGTGTTTTTTATTTGACGGGCTTTCATTGCGACCCGCATGAGCGTTTTATGGGATTGCTCATTAACCCGAAGGAGTCGACGTATACGCTGTTTGTCCCGGCTTTGGATCAGGAGAGCGCAAGCGGAGCGGCGATGGTATCGAAGCTGGTTGCGATTTCGGATACCGACAATGCCTATGAGCTGCTTGGCAAAGAAGCTGACAAAAGCGCCGCAGCCATTGGCATAGAAAAGCGGCATTTAAATGTAGCAACCTATGAACAGCTGGCTGGTGTGTTTGCTAAGGCAGCCTTCCGGGATGTGGAGCCGCTGCTTATGGTTTTGCGCCTTCGCAAGTCGCCGGAGGAAATTCAGCGGGTTCATGCCGCAGTAGTCATTGCCGAGAAGGTGCTGCATGAAGTGGCAGCCAAGGCGGCCGTTGGTGTGTCCGAGCTTGAGCTGAATGCGGAGATTGAATATCGGCTGCGCGTGCTGGGCGGCGATAAGCCCGCATTTGAGACGAGTGTGCTGGGCGGCGCTCGCTCCGCATTGCCGCATGGCAGGTCGGGTGAGTATCGACTGAAGGAAAATGATTTTCTGCTCATTGATATGGGCGTGTACAAGGATGGTTATTGCTCGGATATTACGCGTACGTTTGTGATCGGTGAAGGTACAGCCGAGCAGGCGCGTATTTATGACGCGGTGCTTGCGGCGAACCGTCAAGCGATTGCGGCCGCAGAAGCGGGGAAACCGCTCGCTGTAGTAGATCGTGCTGCTCGCGAGACGATTGAGGCACAGGGCTATGGTGAATTTTTCAACCATCGCGTAGGTCACGGCTTCGGCATTGATATTCATGAGCTGCCTTCCGTTCACGGGAGCAATGAAGCACTGATTGAAACGGGGCTGCTGTTCACCGTAGAGCCGGGCATTTATGTTCCGGGGCTTGGCGGCGTGCGTATCGAAGACGATATTTATATCGGCGAGGATGGCAAGCCGCAGGTGCTGACGAGCTTTCCGAAGGAGCTTCAGCGGCTGTAGCTGCGGATGAGCAGTATAGGTGTAAAGGTGCAAATGGCAGGACTAGAGCGGTGAGAGAGCGGCAACAGAGCGGCAAAAGTGCTGTGAAAGAACTGAAAAAGTGCAGGAATATGAACGGGTTTACGCAAGTGCATGGTCCTCTTGTCCTCATGGACGAGGGGATTTTTTTATTTTTCACCTGCTAATTGAGTATTGGAACCCCTTTGTACAAATATAGGAAAGTATATGATTTCGCCATCCTTTCTCTATATTTCTCGGACTGAAACGCGCCGCGCCGCCAAAGGACGGCGACAGCCGTTTCACCTTGCTGCCTGCAAAAATGGTATGTTAAGATTTAATAAAGTCAGTCTAACAGCTTAGTAGCTTTTACATAATCACTTTATATTTTTGGTAAAACTATAAAGGGGTGTGTACGATGAAGTCAGAGATGGTGCAATCGGTTGTGATGGTAAAGGGGATGCTTGTGCTGCCGGAAACGGTAGCGGAGGGCGCTGTTATTATAAAAGCAGGCATCATTGTGGAAGTGTTGATTGGCGCAGAGCAGATTCAAAACTGGCTGGCGCGCACAGGTGAAAATGCCAGGCAGGCAGTTAGAGACAGCGGTGAGAACGTGGAAAGCTATCGCTCCTCTGTGCTTGAAATCATTGAAGCGGATGGCTGCTATGTATTGCCGGGGCTTATTGATGTGCATTGCGATGCGATCGAAAAAGAAGTTCAGCCTCGTCCAAATACGCTGTTTCCGCTGGATATGTCATTGCTGGAGTTCGAACGCAAGCTTCCGCTCCATGGCATTACGACGATGTATCATTCATTATCGCTGGGTGTTGGACTAAGTCTGCGGGGCGAGCATTTGCTGACGCAAATGGTGGAGCTCATTCGCAGCTACCGCGAGCAGCGCTCTGTCGTGCGCAATCGCATTCATTTAAGATATGAAATATCGTATTTGCCGGGCTTGTCCATTGTGAAGCGATATGTGGATGAAGGCGCCATTGATTATTTGTCCTTTATGGATCATTCGCCGGGTCAAGGGCAGTACAGGGAATCGGGTTCCTTCGAGCGTTATGTGATGAAAAATCAATCGGTCAGCGTCGATGAGGTACGCACCATCGTGGCAGAGCTGATGGAAAATAGGCGCCAAATTGACTGGGCCGGCTTAGAGGAGCTTGGTCAGCTGGCCGTGCAGCGCGGCATTGCAGTTGCTTCGCATGACGATGATTCGAGTCAGCGGGTAGATCAGTTGAAGGGCTGCGGCGTCAGTGTTTCAGAATTTCCAATTACGCTGGAAACGGCTTTGTATGCGGTCCAGCAGGGCTTGCATGTATGTGTGGGGGCGCCTAATATTGTGCGCGGTGGCTCACATGATAAAAATTTATCGGCGGCTGAGGCAATTGCGGCGGGAGCGGCGGACATCATTTGCTCGGATTATCATCCTTCGGCATTGCTGAACGCGATTTTTAAGCTGGTAGACGAAGGAATAGCCGCTTTGCCAGCCGCAGTTCGGACCGCTACGCTTGCTCCAGCGGAAGCGCTGGGTATAGCAAGTGAAGTCGGTTCGCTGGAACGGGGCAAAGCGGCAGACCTTGTCATTGTCGATCGTTATAAAGGCCATCCATGGGTCAAACGGACAATCGTTGGCGGCAAAACGGTATATACTGCGTTGACCCGTTAAAACATTTTAACGCGTAGCGGGCTGGGCGAATCGTGCTAGCTGCGTATGCAGCGCAGTTACCAGCCGAGCTTGCTCTTGCTCGTCGATTTGCTTCCAAATCATTTCGAACAATACGCCAAGGCCGGGCAGTGCACGCTCGTCATTTCCGATCGAGCTTTCGATCACTTCGGTTAATTCATTAAGCGGCTTATCTTGAACCCGCCTTATAATGGCTTGACGCAAATCCAGATTATCCAACCGGATTCCCTCCAAGTCGTCGTTATTACTCGCAGCTGCAGCAGTTTGGAGCGAGGTCGCTAAAACCCTGCAAGTCGGCGTGCCTGATTAATATGTCCGTGGCGGTGTTTTTTCATTCTGCATGAGCTCGTATGTTATAATGGCAGATAGCTGTTTTTTGTTGCATAAGGGAAGGGAGAGGTGCTGCTTGCCGAAAAAACAATACGCCGTTATCGGCATCGGCCGATTCGGTCTTAGCGTTGCTTCATCGCTCACGGACATGGGCTTTGAGGTGCTGGCGATTGATACGAGTGAGGATCGCGTACAGGATGCGGTTAACCATGTGACGCATGCCGTTGTTGCCGATTCAACCGATGAGGAAGCGCTGCGGGCGCTGGGCATACGCAATTTTGACGTTGTGGTCGTGGCCATTGGCCAGGATATTCAGTCGAGTATTTTGACGACGCTGATCTTGAAGGATATGGGCGTCGGCCTCATTATCGTCAAGGCGCAGAATGAACTGCACGGAAAGGTGCTCAGCCGAATTGGCGCCGACAAGGTTGTATATCCCGAGCGGGATATGGGGCTGCGCGTCGCGCATCATCTAATCTCGCCTAATATTTTGGACTACATCGAAATTTCCGAGGATTACAGCATTATTGAAATTAAAGCGCCTGAGGCGATGATTGGCAAAAGCTTGAAAGAGCTCGACATTCGTGCGAAGTTCAAATGCAACGTCATGGCGATCAAGACGGGTTCGAGCATGAATATTGCGCCTTATGCGGATGATCTCATTCGCGATATCGACATTTTAGTTATTGTAGGAAAAAATTCAGACTTATCCAATTTGGAAATTGCTTATTCGGAAGGTTGAGTAATAGAGATGAACAATCATAGCCTTTTAACCTCGATTCAAAATGACCGCGTCAAGCAGTGGGCTTCCCTGCTGGACAAAAAATACCGCGACCGCCTCGGCAAGTTTATTATTGAAGGCGTTCATTTGGTGAAGGAAGCTTTCGCCGCAGGAGTGGAAGTCGAAGCGGTCTTATACGATGCGGAGCGCGGATTGCCGGAGGAGCTGCGCGAGCTGGCGGAGCAGACTGGCCGCGGTAGCAGATATGGGGGCAATGCTGCTGCGGATAAAGCGGAAGCGAGCGCTGGTGTCGAATGGATTCAGGCGACACGTCCCGTTATGGCGAAATGCTCGGGGACGGATACGCCGCCTCCGGTTTTTGCTGTCGTGCGCAAGCTGGAAGCGGCGGACGATGCTTTATTTTCAGCAGGTGGACTTGTCGTTGTACTGGATGGCGTAAGGGACCCGGGCAATGTCGGGACGATTATTCGCAGCGCGGATGCGGTTGGCGCGAATGGCGTTGTGTTGGGCAAAGGCTGCGCGGATTTGTACAATCCGAAGACGGTGCGCTCGACAATGGGGTCGTTGTTCCATTTGCCGATTATAGAGGCGGACTTGACGGAGCTGCTGCCTGCCGCGCAGGATCGCGGCTTTGCGCTGGTGGGGACAAGCCTCGAAGCCTCACATACTTGCTATTCGTATGATTGGACAACGCCGACTTGGCTGCTGCTTGGCAATGAGTCGGAAGGGCTGTCGGCAAGCTCGCTTGAAGCAGCCGATGAGACGGTTATTATACCGATGCATGGACGGGCGGAATCGCTGAATGTGGCGATGGCGGCGACCGTGCTGCTGCATGAGGCGATGCGGCAGCGGCGTTTTAAATAAACAATAATTTTTGTCCCACACCCAAATAACTGTCCCTCAATACACCAAAGACTGGAACCTGGCTGCCGATTTGACGCATTGAAGCTATACGTATCATTATTTTACCGATTATTCGATCATATTTTTCTCTCATAGAGGAGCAATAAACAAGGCTGTCCCGAGGGATGGAAATTTCTGTGCGCGTCGCTGCTCAATGAAGGAATAACGAAAGAATCTTGATTTTTGTAGAAGGAGTCGCCTGACATAACAGGCGGCTTCTGCTCTTTTTTTAAAATGAAAGCAAGGCTCGGAATTCGGCAATCACGATCAGAATAAAGTAATCCGCGCTCACCAGAACGAAGATGATGAATGCGATCATTTAATGGAGTAAAAAAGAGAAACAAAAAGAGATCCAGCTTATGACAGCGGATCTCTTTTTGTTGTTGAACGCTTAGACGAATCGATAGAGGCGTACGCCGTGCGGCTCTATCGTGGCCTGCAGCGAGCCTGCTTGTAAATCAGCTGGCTCTCCGCTCCACAGCTCTGTGCCTTCGGCAGCGCCCGTCAGGCCGATTTGCTCAATGGCCAGATTCAGTGGCAGCGGGTTATCGCCAACGTTGAATACGGCAGCATAGCGGGCGCCATCGGTGTGTTCGGCTGTCCAGACGATGAGATCTCCTTGGCAGAGGGCTTCCTTGGCGCCATAGCTCTCCCGGTGCATGCGCAGAACCTCGCGGTTGGTAAGCAGCGAAAGCGTCCAGTCGTCGTTGTCACGCAATTCACCGCCGAAGATCAGTGGCGAGCGGAAAATGCTCCAGAGCGACATCATCGTCAACTGCTCATCACGCGTGAATCTGGTCCAGCGGTCTGCCCCGCCGCCATCCACCGAGCGGATGCCGATGTGCCCGAGGGGCAGCATATCGCAGTCTGGCCAACAGCCAGCCTCCGGGACGCCTTGCCATTTCCGGCAGCGGTCGAACATATCCAGCAGCAGCGGCCACAGATCCCAGAAGTCGTCCGTAACCCGCCACATGTTGGCATGCTCGGTGAAGAACTCCGCGTATTCTACCGGAGCAGGTCCAGGAGAAAGGCTCAGCACCATAGGCCGGCCGCAGCGCTCAATCGCCTTGGAGATTAGAGCTATCTCCGGCTGGTGGGTGTCATATAGTCTGGAAGCAGCGATGTCGTCTACCTTTATGAGGTCGACACCCCACTCTGCGTACAATTGAAAGAGAGAGTCGTAGTAGGCCTGTGCCCCTTCCTTCGACGCATCTACGCCGTACATATCCGTATTCCATGGACAGATGGAGTTCGTATGCGCAATATCGCGTGCTGTCGCAGCTGTGCCTAAGATAGGGGTAGCGGCGTGAGCGGCCTGCCGCGGAATGCCGCGCATAATATGAATGCCGAATTGCAGCCCAAGACTATGGACATAATCGGCTAAAGGCTTGAAGCCCTGGCCGCCCGCTGCGGAAGGAAAACGGTTCTCGGCAGGCATCAGCCGGGAATGCTCATCCATCACCAGCGGAACGAATGGACGGTATTGTGAAGAATTTGCAAAGGGCTCGTACCATTGAATATCAACGGTAATGTAGCTCCAGCCGAAGTCTTTGAGATGTTCTGCCATATATTCGGCATTGCCGCGGATTTCGTCTTCTGTGACGGCCGCGCCGTAGCAATCCCAGCTGTTCCAGCCAAGCGGCGGAGTTGGTGCTATAAGCTTATGATTCATGGTAAAGCTCCTTTACTAATTAATTATTGCTCTTCCTAGATTCATCATAATAAAGGAGATTAGCGATATCTATAGTAATCTTGCGAGCATAATAGCACTATATTGCGGTTAGTCGAAAAACAGCCTTTGGTAGCTTAGGCTTTCGCTGCCGCTCCGGAATTCTCCCGGAGTAAGCCCGGTCAGGCTGCGGAACGCCTTAATGAAATAGCTCCCGCTGGAGTAGCCAATCCGTTCGGCTATAGCTTCAATGCTCAGGCTGGTTCCCCGCAGTAGCTCCATCGCCTTCTCCGTACGCACGCGGGTCAAATAAGCACCGGGAGTCAGGCCCGTACTAGCCGAGAAGCGGCGAATCAGATGATATTTGGACAGGGAGACATGCTCGGAAAGCTGATCCATACTGACCATCCGGGAATAGTTATGCTCTATAAACTCGGCTGCGAGTCGTATGTTCATTGACCAGTTGTCCCTGTCTCGCAGCGTGGTTACCTGCATTCTGGCGAGCTCTGTCACGAATTGATAGACGCAGGAGGAAGCAATCAGCGGATCTGTGATTCTTCCTGCTCCCGCATCTGCCACAATCATCCGTGAAAGCCGGACTGGCGAACAGTCTGCGGGCAAATGGGGGACTTCCCCCGCAGCACGCAAAAACTTACGCCAGTGGGGCAAAATCAAGTTGGGCCGGAACAGCAGAAACAGGAACTGCCATGGTTCTTTTGCATCCGGATGGTAGTAATAACGGTGGGGTCCGGGAATTTCAGCGAGAAAAGCTTGCCTCGCAGTAACCCGGTAAGTCCGGTTTTCCGACTCAAACACGCCTTCACCGGAGATGGTGTATTGGAACAACAGAAGAGGACCATCATTCCGCTCCAGGCCGTCCCAGCAGTAAGCGGGATCGGTGATAGCGTCATATCCGGCCGCATATAATACGCACAACTGCAGCTCCTTATCTTCAGCAAACCGGAAGCCGTAGGTGCCTCTGGGAATATTCATAAATGTCCTCCTTGTCGTGAAAATTTTGCTTGTCTGCCAGCCGTTCATCGATTATTACCACCTGCTGTCCTGCCCCTGCTGCCTCCACCTCAAACCCACCCCGTAAACTCCAAAATCGAAGCCTTTGCCGATTGTGCTTCGGATTTAGCTCCCTTGCGCCATTCTTTTGGAGATACTCCCATAAGCTTAGAGAAGCCGCGATTGAAGCTGGAAATGGAATGAAAGCCGACCTGCTCGGAGATGGAGAGGATGGAAGCATCCGAGCTTTTCAGCTGCTTGCAGGCTTCCTCGATCCGGGTGCTGTTCAGAAAATCAAGGGGGGCGCTGCCCATAATTTCATGAAATTTTCTGCGGAAATGGGTGGTGCTTAAGTGGCATAGCTCAGCCAAAAAATCGATGGTAATAGGGGTCATATAGTTTGTCGTTATATATTCTAGAGCTGAAGAGATGACAAAATCGCTCTTCAGACTATGCTCCGCTTCTTGTTCAGCCAGCAATTCATTCGTGGAATGAATTCTAATGAGCTCTATGTAGAGGGATAGCAATTGGCCATAGGCGCTTTCCTGATAATAAGGCTTCTGCTGCTTCAATTCCTCTACAATGGACGTAGCAAGGGAATAAACCTTGGGATACTGCTCCTTGTTTAAAATACAGTTCTTTCCCTGCATCCTCCACAGGTTCGGCTCGAAGCTGCTGTAAGCGCTTTTAAAGGAATGCTGAAATAGATCCTCAGGTGAAAAAAAGAGATAGGACCATAGACTAGCTGTATGAGGCGAGCTATACGTGGTGTGGGGAAGATATCTAGGAAGGAAAGTCACATCGCCTGCCTTGAAAGGGACCGTTTCTCCTTTAATCTCCATCATGCCGCTATCCGAATAGCAAATACCGATTTCCAAATGGTTGTGGAAATGAAGATGCTCGCTTTTGATATCCGAAATCCGCCAGCGATCTCCGCTTAACAGCAAGACCGGGAAGCTGATAGGCAAGCTGTAGTGGCGGTATTCAATGATGGGCTTCTTTTTTCTAGGCATATTCCACACTCCCATTCCCATTACGTTAATTTGAGTTGATTATAGGTGAAAGTCCTGCCAAATTCAATGAGTGAATAAGAATAAATGATTGAAATTGCACATTTTTTCTGCGAATATGCTTAGATTTATACTATTTTACTGCTTACAATAGAGATTATAAAGCGTTTACAATCAGTCAGATGGCTCTCAGGCGCCTTTGGGAGACATGTGCGAAGGAGAGGGGTATTTATAATGCTTCAAATTACTTATGACAGGGAAGAGATCTTAAGCGTTATCGACAAAGTTACGAGAAAAACACTAGCCATGGATTTAACATGGGACTGGCCTTGCGGAGTAGCCTATTATGGTGTATCCAGAGCTTACCAGGCAACAGGAAATAAAGAGTATCTGGATGCGCTTATCGGTTGGGCGGATGAATATATTGAGCTGGGCCTGCCGAGCTGGACGGTCAACACCTGTGCGATGGGCCATGTGCTGATTACGTTGTATGAAGAAACGGGCAATCAGAAATATTGGGATATTGTAATGAGCAAGGTGGATTATCTCCAAAATAGTGCACTGAGATTCGGAGACAATGTGCTGCAGCATACCGTATCCGTTTCTAACGATTTTCCCGAGCAGGCTTGGGCGGACACGCTGTTTATGGCGGCTTTTTTCCTGCTGCGGGTCGGAAGCAAGCTGCAAGACCAGGCCATGATTCAGGATGCCCTGAATCAATATTACTGGCATATTAAATATCTGCAAAACCCTAGCACGGGGCTCTGGTACCATGGCTACAATAATGTGAAGCAGGACCACATGTCCGGGTTTTACTGGGCGAGAGCGAATGCATGGGGCGCTTATACCATGTCGCAGGTTAAGCCGCTGTTGAAGGAATGGTATTTGTATCCGCCGTGTATGGATGTGGAGTGCTCGCTGCGGGATCAGTTGGCCGCACTGAAGCTTGTGCAGACGGAGAACGGCTTGTGGCGTACCTTGCTTGATGACCTAGAATCTTATGAAGAGGTATCAGCGTCCTGCGGCATTGCGGCGGCCATGATCAATAACGGCAATCCGCTGCACACCAAATATGTACAGAAAGCCCTCAATGGCATCATGGATAACATTAGCGAGGATGGACGGGTATTGGCTGTATCTGGCGGAACGGCAGTCATGAAGGATCGGGAAGGGTACCGCAACATCCCCAAAGATTGGACACAGGGCTGGGGACAAGGCTTAGCACTCGCTTTTCTATCCGATATGCTCAAATAGGAGGGAATCCATTTGTCGAAAAAAACGACGGGGGCCTTTACCCTGCCGGGTGAGGCTGGTTATGAGGCACTGACTCTGGAATTAGCAGAGCGCTGGGGCGCCGATGTCATTCGTGACAGTGACGGTACGAAGTTGTCCGATGAGATTATTAACGCAGGGTACGGTATCTATTCTACGATCTGTATCGTAAGAGACCATAATGAGTGGGCGTCGCAAAATCTGGATAAGCTGCAGCAGTGTTTTTTAATTACGAATCCGAAGGTAGCGGTGCAGGATTATTTATCCGTTTATTTGATGGAGGACTTCTTCGCTGAGCAGTTCAGAGTAAATGATTCCAAAGAAGCGTTCAAGTATTGGCAAATTGTTGACCGGACGACCGGAGAAGAGGTTCCGAGAGAGCAGTGGAATTATGACCGTGAAACGGGGAATGTGGTCGTTACCGGCATTGTGCCTTGGCATAAATACACGGTCAGCTTCATGGCCTACCGGATCTGGGAAGAAATCTCCATGTACAATCACACCACGAATAACTGGAACAAAGAGCATTTGATGCAGATTGATCCGATGTATTCGGAAACGCAAGCGTATATGCTGGACTGGATGGAAAACTGGTGCGCCCAGCATAAGGAAACGACGGTCGTCCGGTTCACCTCCTTATTTTATAATTTCGCCTGGATCTGGGGCAGCAGTGAGCGCAACCGCCATCTGTTCTCGGATTGGGGCTCCTATGATTTCACGGTGAGCGCAAAAGCGCTTGATCTGTTCGCCAAGAAGTACGGCTATTCGCTGACGGCCGAGGATTTTGTAAATGGCGGCAAATATCGCGTCAGTCATATTCCGGCGGAGCAGCGCAAGCTAGACTGGATGGCATTTATTAATGATTTTGTCATCGGCTTCAGCAAACAGCTGATTGACATTGTGCATAACCACGGCAAGCTGGCGTACGTTTTCTATGATGATAGCTGGGTGGGCATGGAGCCTTATAATGACCGCTTTCAGGAGTTTGGCTTCGACGGGATGATCAAATGCGTATTTTCGGGTTATGAAGCACGGATGTGTTCCGGAATAAAAGTGGACACGCATGAAATCCGGCTGCATCCTTATTTGTTCCCGGTCGGCTTAGGCGGACTGCCAACCTTCATGGAGGGCGGCGACCCTACGCTGGATGCTAAAAAGTACTGGATTAATATCCGCCGGGCTCTGCTAAGAGAGCCGATCGATCGAATTGGCTTGGGCGGCTACCTGCATCTGGTAGAGCCTTACCCGGATTTCTGCGATTATATCGAGAAGATTGCCCATGAATTCAGGGAGATCAAAGAGCTGCATCAGCAAGGCAAGCCGTATCAGATCAAGACGAAGGTTGCTGTTCTGCACAGCTGGGGCAAGCTGAGATCGTGGACGCTGTCTGGCCATTTTCATGAGACGTATATGCATGATTTGATTCATATTAATGAGGCGCTATCTGGCTTGCCGGTTGAGGTCGGATTCATCGATTTTGAGGATATTCGTCAGGGACAGCTGCAAAACTATGATGTGGTGATCAATGCCGGTTCGGCCGGTTCAGCCTGGAGCGGAGGACGGCACTGGAACGACAGCAAATGCGTGGACATGCTGACCAAATGGGTGTATGAGGGTGGAACGTTTATCGGAGTTAACCAGCCTTCGGCGGTTGAAGGGTATGACAGCTTTTTCAGAATGGCCCATATTCTCGGTCTGGATGAGGATACCGGTGCCCGAGTCGTTCATGGCAAATGGACTTATGAAGCCCGTGACGAGCACGGCCTGATGCCTGTTGGGGCAAGCATTACCACTAAGAAGGGCATTTATCTTACCGACGGGTCAGCGGCGGTAGCGCATGAAACGGACGGACAGATTAGCCTGTCTACGCATGCTTTTGGCAAAGGCAAGGGAATCTACCTTCCTTCTTTCGAATTCAGCTTAGAGAATACCCGCTTGCTGCTGAATCTGATCCGCTATGCCGGCAATGAGCTGCATGAAACGAAGTACATGACGGATAACTTATATACGGAGTGTGCGTATTATCCGGAAAGTAAAATACTCGTTGTAATTAACAACAGCGATCAGCCTCAAAGCACGACAATTGATACGGAATATGGACAACAGACGCTGGAAATCGCGCCTTTTGATACAATCATCAAGACAATCGGCGGCTCACAAAAATAGAATATGAATGAATCCGCGAGGATATCTAAGGTTATCCAAGATTATCAAATGCAGAAAGCCGCTCTCTAATGGAGCGGCTTTCTGCTTCCCAAACACGTCTCATGCTTAACACGCCTGTAATGCGGGCAAGAGGGAAACGTATTAATCAATCTCTAGCCATGCTTCGAAAAAATTACGCAGTTCTTGTCCCTCTTCCTTGGTTGAAACTAGATATTTACAAATAATATGACCTGGCTTGTACCCCAAACGTTGAGAAGTGCTCCAAAATTCCACTGCATTCATTTGCTTGTCTCGGTTCATCCAGAGCAATCCATACAGATAATTTCTTTCTTCATCGTCCCCTTCGCGTATAATATTTTTTACCTCCGAATCTACAAACATGCCGCAGACCATCGAATCATTCAAAGGACCAGCAAGTATATCTGCCGATAGACCAGGGTCATCCAGATACAACTGCACCATTTCTTTATCCTGAAAATGAAAAGAGCGGACTGGTGATAGCTTGGCTTTTATTACACGCAGTGGCTGAGCTTGCATATGCTGATATTTCTCCAACTTTTTCTCTCTTGCTTCGATTCGTTCAGTTACTTGCTGTAAATAGGCGATTTTCTGTTCCAATTCAGTCTTTGTTTCTTTCAATAATAAGTTTAAATCATCGGCACTTTTGGTGTTGATGATTTTGATTGTAGAGAGGGGGAGCTCTAGACTTCTGAAAAAAATAATATCACATATATCGAGCATCGTTTGGTATGAAAAATTCCGGTAGTTGTTATCGTCGTTACGTTCAAAGCGTATCAAGCCCTCTTTATCCCAAAATCTCAATGTTGATGTAGGCACACCAAGAGCTTCCGAAACATCGCTGATCTTTACAAATGGTTCCATATCTTATTTCCTTTTCTTAAGTGATTGACTTTAAAGTTACTTTAAAGTTTATAATTTTTCATTGTAGCATATCAGAAAGACGAATAGAACTAAGCTATCATGGTGCGCATTTATTTAGAGAACTTGTAAAGCATCGATAAAAAGGAAATACGGGGGAGAACGAAGATGGTTACGTTACTGCTGATTATTATTTATCTCGCATTTATAGGCCTAGGGTTGCCAGACGCCTTGCTAGGCAGCGCTTGGTCAGTTATGAAACTCGATATTGGCGCCAGAACAGAAATGGCAGGTTATATATCGTTAGTGATCTCATTTTGTACGGTTATATCCAGTTTATTTGCAAGCAGCTTGTTGCATAGATTTGGCACAGGCAAGGTAACTTTATTCAGTATTCTATCAACAACGATCGCCTTATTAGGATTTTCTTTATCTAACGATTTTTTATTCTTTATATTACTTGCAATTCCTTTAGGATTAGGCGCCGGTTCTGTAGATGCAGCATTAAGTAACTATGTAGCGCTGCATTTCAAAGCCAAGCATATGAGCTGGCTGCATTGTTTCTGGGGGATTGGAGCCATGTCAGGGCCTATTGTTATGTCATATTCGCTTGATAATGGAGGTGACTGGCGTGCAGGATACGTTACGATAGCGATATTACTTACTGTTATAGTGGTAATATTATTAGCATCGCTGTCTTTGTGGAAAGTTTTAGAGAACGGAGAGATAGGAAATGACGACGAAAAGAAAGCAGTCAGTAACCGAGAGGCTTTGCGAATCCCTGGTGTTAAAATGTCCATGGTTTCGATGCTTTGTTACAATGGTTCGGAAACAGCCGCAGGTCTATGGATGGCCTCCTTTTTTATAGCTAGTAAAGGGATTTCTCCTGGGAAAGCAGCGGCTCTGTCCTCCTTATTTTATATTGGCATCATTATAGGACGTATTTTTTCAGGATTTCTCTCGACTTGGGTATCAAGTAAAAGCCTTATAAGATACGGTGGATTAGTTGGCTGCGCGGGACTGCTAATTCTTATTTTACCGGTTCCATATGAGGTTGCTGCGGGAGCCTTGTTTGTTGTAGGGCTAGGTGGTGCACCCATTTATCCTAGTATTGTTCATGCAACACCGGAACGATTTGGGGAAAAAGCTTCTTCGAGTGTAATTGGACTTGAAATGGCGAGCGCTTATACCGGTTCAACTCTGATTCCATTATTAATGGGGATTATTGCAAGCCAATTTGGAATGTTCATGGTACCCATTATTTTGCTGATCCTGTTTAGTATCATGTTTGTATCTTCAGAAATGGTTAATAGAGTTCACAAGCATAAGCTTGTATAACGCAGCACTAATTCAGCCAATATCATCATCCTACATACTTTTCATTAAAATTCGTTGCTGATCTGGCCTCCAGTTCATCCCCATTATTGTTCCTTCTCTTATCTGCGCATGATATCATCATTATTATTCGTAGTTTTTGAAGTAGAGAAGGCAAGGGGGCAAGCAATGAATGTGGGGTATTAAGCAATTCGTGCAGCAGCGCAAGTTATTGTTGAAAATGATCTTCTCTTATTTGATTGTCAGCTTTATATTAATCGGTATTTTTTCCTTTCTTGTCGTCGATAAAGTGACTGGTAATTTGACAGATGATATTTTCGACTCGGTGGAGACGATGAACAATCAATCCTTTAATACGGCGAATGTGCTGCTTTCATCGACCTATACTTATTTTTCATCCGTATATATTGGCAGCGAGCATATTATTAACGGGTTGTATGGGGAAAGGTTCTCGGTTCTGGATACGTACCGGATTAATCAATATTTAATCGACCTGAAGGCAGCCAACCCCTTAATCGAATCAATATATATTTATAATTTTGAAAATGATGCCGTTTTCTCATCGGAGACGATGCTGCAAACCGTAGATGATTTTTATGATAAAGATATGACGCAAATTATTAAAAATACGAATACGTCCAAGCTGGGCATTTTTATACCGCGTCATTTGGAAGCCTTAAAATCCGATCAGAAAATAGACAAAAACCTGATCTCGCTCGTTTATTCCAAATATGCGACCAAAGAAATCGTGGACAGTACGTTTGTTGTAAACCTGGACCAGCAGACGCTGCAAAATCTAGTCACCAAAGGCATCGGGAACGAGTATCTGCAATCGATGATCATTAACGAGGAAGGGACCGTTATCTCTCATTCTAATCCCAGCCTGATCAACCAAAATTGGGGTAACGAGGCACATATCGAGAAAGTGATTCAATCGAAATTCGGCAAAGGCGAATTGAGGGAAGAAGTTGATGGCAAGAGCTATTTGATTTCATATATGAAAGCGGATTCTTTGGGCTGGAGCTTCATTGGCATGGCCGAGATAAACAGCCTGCTCACGAAGGTAGATAAATTAAAGCAATTTATTGTGTGGCTGACCTTTGTTTTTATCGCGATTGCGGCGCTGACGGTGCTGTTCTCCATTCGCTTAATTTACACCCCGATTCATCGGCTGATTAAACGGGTGGGCTCCTCTCTTGGAGAGATGCGCGATGGCGCACAGCTTAATGAATATGAGTTTTTAACCAAATCCTTTCAGCATTTGGAAAGCAAAGTGAGCGATTTACAGCATAATATTTCGGGTTATAGGCCTGCCAGAAGGAAGGAGCTGCTGACCTTCGTCGTGAAAGGCGGTTACGTTCCTCATGTGCACGACAAGCAGCTTTCAGAGCTGGGCATTCGCTTTAAGGGAGACCGGTTTCAGGTGTGCATGCTGCGCTTGGACGGTTACGAGCGGCATTTTGGACGGATGGATTTAATGGATGTGTCCTTAATTAAATATGCTGCGGCTAATATTGCCGAGGAAATTATTGCAGGTCAGCTTCAAGCCTCCGTGTTTGACGATCAGGATGATGGCATTGTCATGCTGCTGCATTGGGCATCCGAAAGCGAGCTCACGCAGCAGGCTATTTTGAAAATGATTCAGGATGTTCAGGCTAGCATTTCCTCGTATTTGAAAATCAGCGTGACGGCTGCGGTTGGCAGCGTCGTTCATACGATAGAAGAAATTCCGCATTCCTGGAATTTGACCTATCATGCGTCCCGCTATCGTTTGATTTACGGTCATCATGCTTTCATCACATCTGAGGATATTCGCGCTAATGAGCAGAAGGAGCATGAATACCCTAGCGCTTTCGAGAAAGCGATAACGGACAGCCTGAAGATGGGGGAGCGGGAGAAGCTCCAGCAGGCGATTGGCGATTTTTTTCATGAATTAAAGGGTTATCCTTATGATGAAATTATGTTTTTTCTATCCCAGCTTTGCGGAAGCATGATCAGAATTTTTAAAGGTATGCTGAATGAAGAGGATTTAATGTACAATGGCATCTCTGCCTTACCGGAGAAAATTAGAAAGCAAGAAACGATTGAGCAAATGGAAATCGAATTTGGGGCGGTATGCGAGCAAATAATGGAGCGGAGAGATCAAAATTCATCGCAGAAAAATGTGAAGGTCGTTTTGATCATTACGGACCTCATTCAGCAAGAATACACTAATCCCAATTTGTCGGTGGAAGGGTTGGCAGAGCAAGTAGGCTTATCTACAAACTATGCCCGCAAAATATTTAAAGATCAGACAGGCAAATCCATTACCCAATATGTGACCGATTATCGTTTTGAGAAGGCGAAGCAGCTCTTGCTGGAAACGGATCATTTGGCAGGAACGATATGTGAAATGATCGGTTTGACCAGTAAAAATCATTTTTATGCCGCGTTTAAAAAGTATACCGGAAAGTCGCCTATCCATTTTCGCAAGGAATACCAATTGGTCGACAAGTTGAAGGATATACAAACCCAAGAAGGCTGATGCAGCCATTTATTTCGCATGGAATAGGGGGGATTAATCGTGAAGGCAAGTGACCTATCCAATTACAGCTTAGGTCTTATGCTCGTGATGGTCTGTCTTCTTCTTGCAGCGGGCTGCCAAGGAAGCTCTGCCAACAGCCTAAAGAGTACGGCGACAAAGCAAGGAGAGGAAGCGAGTGACCCTGTCACCTTAAAGGTGATGTTCTTTGGTAGCAAGCCAGCTGATATGGACAAAATTTTGGCGGAATTCGAGCGTTTAACGAAAGATACCCTTCACATCAAGCTGGACATTTCCTGGGATATGGCCGATACCTACAATCAGAAGATGCGATTGAAAATGGCTGCAGGCGAGCAAATTGATATGCTGTTTGACGCTTCCTGGATGAATTTGGAGCAGAACATCGGACAAGGCTATTACCAGCCCTTGGATGATTATTTTCTGAATGAGAAGTATCCGGGCTTGAAGCAGGCGTTCCCGCAGGCGATTTTGGATGCCAATCGGATCAATGGGCACCTATATACGATTCCTTTGACGAGCCATTATACGGATTTTGGCACGATTTTCATTCGGAAGGATTTACGCGAGGAATATGGGCTGCCTCCTATTCAAAATATGGAGCAATTCCAAGTCTTTTTGGAAAAGGTCGAGCAAAACAATCCGGAGCTCATTCCGTTCGGAATTGGCAATCGCGGATTTTTTGATATGTTTTATAATTTTAACGACAAGCAAACTCGATTTCGAGCGGTGCCTCATGTTATTTATGGGACCGGCGTCGAGTTTAATTTAGTCTTATCTGACAATGGCAAGCAAGTTCTAGGCGCAACAACAATAGGAGACCCAGAGGCTGATTACGCCAAGCTGCCATCGCCGTTTAATCAATCCGATTACTTCTACAGCCACAATGATAAGAGGGTGGCATTCAGCCGGTTCATTCCGAGGGATGTGCTGAGCAATGTAGAGGATCTGGTCGTTACGGGGAAAGCGGCTGCGGGAGAAGGGGCACTAAGCGGCATTTCAAAAATCAAGCAGCGGCTGAAGGGCGCTGTACCGGAAGCGGATTTGGAGGTTTTTGTTTATAATGATGCGGCCCGCACATTGCAGCCGCAGGCAATAGGAACCTCCTATAAAGCGTGGAATAATATCGTCATCCCGATCTTTTCCAGGCATAAGGAAGAGTCGATGAAATTTATAAATTGGCTGTATGAGAGTCAAGACAATCATGATTTATTCGAGCTCGGTATTGAAGGGCTGCACTGGAACAAGAAGGGCGATCATATGTACGAGATGACGCCGTATGCGAAGGATTATTTGTTTCCCGCCTACGAATTGACGCTTAACCCGTCATTATCCCGTCTGAATGCCGATCATGACGAGCAGACGCTGCAATATTTGAAATATCAGGCAAGCGAGGATTCTTATTATCGGGTAGCTTTAAGCGGTTTTACTTTTAATCCCGAACCGGTGAAAATTGAAATCGCGAAGGTGCAGCCGCGCTTCGAGGCTTTCAATCTCATCACGCAGGCTGGACTTGAGCCTAACTGGCGAGAAGAGGCAAGCAAGCTGAATGCCGAGCTTCGCAAGCTGGGACTGGAGAAGATCCGGGCAGAATTTATAAAACAGGTACAGGCTTATATCGATAGCGGTGGCCATTAGATAAGGGCTAGCCCACAAAGTCATTTCATGACGGCGGGGGCGGCCCTTTTTTGTGCGTTTTCGGTAGAAAAAGTGAGATTAGATAGTCCATAAATGGTAATAAACATGGTTTTGCCTAGATTGGATTCTAGCCTCGATCATCCTAAAACGAAATAATAAAGAAGCCAGTTGGAGCTTATATAGTCAACGATCAGATAAAGGAGGTTCAGCATGGAAAATTCCATAGCGCGTCAAGACCAAGCAATAAAGCGAATCACACTGAACAAGAAGCCCTCTTTTTTTAAGGAGATTCGAAAAAATCATTTGCTGTATTTGTTAACACTGCCCGGCATTTTGCTGCTGTTTGTCTTTTCCTATTTGCCGATGTTCGGGATTGTCATTGCTTTTCAAAATTACAATCCGGTGAAGGGGATTTTGAAAAGCGAATTCGTTGGATTTAAAAACTTTCAGTTTTTTCTGGAATCGAGCGATGTGTATCGTGTGGTATTTAATACGCTGTTTCTAAATTTCCTATTTATCGGCTTCGGCACTCTTGCTTCATTAATCATCGCCATCATCTTCTCGGAGCTGAAAGGGAAATATTTCAAACGAATCGCACAAACGATTGTGACCCTGCCGAACTTTTTGTCCTGGACGGTGGTCGCGACCTTTGCAACCTCGTTCCTCTTGTACAAAGAGGGGCTGATCAACCAAATCCTGAGGGATTTTGGTTTAGAAGGTTTCGCCTTCTATAACACGGCTGCGTATTGGCCGCTTATTCTCGTCATCATCAAGCTGTGGCATGCCGCAGGCTTTGGTTCAATCGTGTATTTGGCCACGATATCGGGCATTAATCCGGAGATTTATGAAGCGGCTTCCATGGATGGCGCAACTCGCTGGGGCAAAATCCGCCATATTACGCTGCCGATGGTGAAGCCAACAGTCATGCTGCTGCTGCTGCTTGCTATGGGGAACATTTTTTACGGTGATTTCGGCATGATTTATGCGATCGTAGGAAAAAATGCGCTGCTCTATCCGACAACGGATGTCATCGACACCTATGTGTATCGGGCGCTGGTGGATTTGGGCAATGTGAGCATGGCCGCCTCCGTTGGTCTGATTCAATCGATCGTCGGCTTCGTGCTGGTCGTAACGGTTAACCAATTGGCACGGAAATTTTCGCCTGATTCGGCGCTCTTTTAATAAATCTATCAGAAAAGGTGAGGCGTAGCATGATAAAAGAAAGCGCTGGAGACCGGCTGCTCCTATCGCTCATGTATGTCGGAATAACGGTATTTGCTCTCGTATGCCTGATTCCGTTTATGACCGTCATTAGCGGTTCATTATCCACGGAGGGCTCCATCATTAGAAACGGATTTACGCTGCTCCCTAAGGAATTTTCCCTTGAAGCTTATAAGCTTTTGCTTAAGGACAGCACGATTTATAAATCCTATGGCGTGACGATTTTTGTGACGGTCGTCGGAACCGTATTGGCAATGCTTGTAACTTGTGCCCTTGCGTATCCGCTGTCTGTCAAATCGCTCAGATATCGCAATTCGATTAACTTTTATGTGTTTTTTACAATGCTGTTTCATGGCGGGCTGGTTGCTACATACCTGCTGATTTCCAAATATTTAGGGCTTAAGGATACGATCTGGGTGCTGATTATTCCCGCCCTCATTAACCCATGGAATATGTTCCTCATGCGTAATTTTTTCAATTCCATTGATGAATCGATTGCTGAATCGGCCAAGATTGATGGGGCCAATGATGTTTATATTATGTTCCGCATTATGATTCCAATCTCCTTGCCGGCTATCGCGACAATCAGCCTGTTTTACGCGCTCGCCTTTTGGAACAAATGGTTTGAGGCGATGCTCTACATTTCGAATGAAGATTTGTTTCCGCTGCAATATTTGATCAAACGGATTTTGGATAATGCGGCATTTGCCAACAATCTTGCTTCAGGCGTAACGGCCCCGGGCTATATTGTCCCGACATTGACCTCAAGGCTTGCAACGACAGTTGTGACGATCGGTCCGATCATATTCCTCTATCCGTTTTTGCAAAAATATTTTGTGAAAGGGCTGCTCGTTGGCTCAGTCAAAGGCTAATCTCATCGCAGGATGATTTTAGATAGATGTAGATAAATTCAGCAGCACAAAAAAGGGAGGAAAAACAATGAAAGCAAAAATGTTTATGGCGGCAACGCTGGTTATGGTGCTATTTTTAATGGCAGCATGCAGTGGAAACAACGGCGGCACCGGAACTAACGGCAATATTAGCGGGAAGCCTTCCCCAAGCAGCAGTGAGACGGCGGGGACGGGTAACCCAGATGCGGCAGTACCTGATCCGGTGACCTTGAAGTTCATGCTATTCGGCGATAAACCTGCGGATATGGATAGGGTTCTCGCTAAGTTCGAGGAAGTGAGCAAGGATGCGATTAATACGAAGATCGAATTCGAATACAACACGCCTCAGGATCATCGGCAAAAAATGCAATTGAAGATGTCGACAGGCGAAGCCGTTGACGTCATGTTCGATGCGGGGTGGATGAATTTGTACAATCATGTCAGCCTCGGCTATTATGCAGAGCTCGATAAATATTTTAACAATGATGACTATCCAGGGCTGAAAGCGGCATTCCCTGCGGAGTTCGTTGAAGCGAACAAAATTAATGGCCATCTTTATACGATTCCGCTTACGTATTACTATACCGATCTTAACGTCATCAGTATTCGCAAAGATATTCGCGAGGAGTTGGGACTTGGCCCGATTACAACGTTGGAGGAATTAGAAGTTTATCTTCAGCAGGTTCAAGAAAAGAAGCCTGATTATACGCCACTCGCCTTAGGAGGCCGCGGCTTTCATAAACTGTTCACGCCTTTCGAGAATGGGAGGACAGATATTCGCTTAGCAGCGATTGGAAGCGATTCCTTTACCGGAGGCATCCCTTTCAGCGTCGCTTTGTCGGAGGATGGCAAGAAGGTAATTGGCGCGGCAACTTTGGGTGATCCGGATTCGGAATTCGCGAGCTTTCCTGCGCCCTTCAACACGCATGCTTCGATTTTCGGCCATTTCCAGAAGCGGGTGGACTGGAGCAAGTACATTAACAAGGATGCTTTAGCACCAGCAACGGGTGTCGTCTCAGATAAGGGCGGCGCTGGAGAAGGCACGATTGGCGGCATTTCAAGAGATCGGCAAAAGCTGCAAGAGGCATACGGTACAGGTCTGGATATCGAACCGTTCGTATATGAGAGCGACGATGCTCGCAATATGAAGCCAGGCGCTATTCGTACGGATTTCCGCGCAAACAATAGCGTCGTTATACCGGCAAGCTCCAAAAATATTGATCGCACGATGAAGTTTTTTGATTGGCTGTTCAGCAGCAAGGCCAACCATGATTTATTCGAGCTTGGCATTGAGGGCGAGCACTGGGTAGCTGATGGAGACAATGGCTACAAAACAACGGCAAATACGACGAAATATCAGTTCCAGCCGTATGAGCTTACCTGGAATCCGAGCTTGTCGAGGTTGAATTCGGATCAGGACCCGGCTACGATGAACTATTTGCAGTATGCGCTTGATAACAACAACTACTTCCAAATTGCGCTTTCGGGCTTTATCTTCGATTCCAAGCCAGTGGCGACAGAGCTTGCCAAAATCAAGCCGAAATTTGATGAGGTCGAGCAAATTCTCAAGGTAGGATACGAGAAAAACTGGCTGGAAATGGCCCAAAGCTTAAACAAACAAATGCGTGATTCCGGACTAGAAACCGTACGTGCGGAAGTGCTCAAGCAAGTTCAGGCTTATTTGGATGCAGGCGGTAAATAAGTGAAGCGAAGATGCTGCGAATAGCAGTAGAGTGCACGATGTAACAGGAAATAAAGCACAAATAACAGCCCCTTCCGTCTTTTGGTGACGAAGGGGCTGCTTCTTATGAATTGGACAAAAACGTAATGTTTCTGGCAAATGGATTGATGTGAAAATGGCCCTCTGACGCATCACTAATCCATTGGTTATTGATGCGGAGGTTAACAAAAGTAATATTTTCAACAGGTCTTTGTTCATCAAATCCGTAAATTCGATTGGGATTGCTATTCTCTCCGCTATAGGTGACATTGCGGAACGTAATATTTTCGATACGGTTGCCGGGAACTGGATTATAATCGGCATTGTGGACGACCCGAATATCAACCAGCTGTCCTTGCTCGAACGGCTCGACGCGGATATGATCGTACAGCACATGGCGAACTGTATTTTTATCCCCCGCATTAATGGCTAGCACCCCCCAATAATTTTCTTGGGGCTCGTGATGCTCAAGAATGTCCAGATTCTCAAAGATAATATCCTCAATCGTATCTCCGTCATGATGGTGATCGCCATGGGTCCCAATCATTAGCGGGTGAGCGACGTCCGCCCATAGCACCGAATTGCGGACACGCACGCGGCGCGTATCTCCTTTATAATCCCAGCGAGTGCCATAAATAGCGATACAATCATCCGATGTGCGCAGAAAAACATCATCAATGTCTATATCGGAGCTAGCCATCATATCGATGCCATCCGACCAGCCTCTTGTGCTGAAGGATTTGAAGTTGCTAATGCTTATATGAGACGATTTTCCAATATAAATGCTGTAATGGGGCGGATCGAGCAAAATAAGCCCCTCAACCTGAATATTTTGTGAGAATACAATTCGTACGCCACGAAAAGCCGAATAGCGATGGAAATCGGATAGGTATAAGATGCCTCTTCCTCTTATGGTTACATCCTCAACATGCTCGCAGACGAGCGAACCAACGACGATGGCGCCTCCGGCAATATAAACCGTCTTGCCAGAAGGAATACGGAGTATCGTTTCTTCCAAATAATGCATCCCGGGCGCAAAATAAATCACATCGGGCGTCAGACCCGTCTTGACTGTCGGGGCTGCGGCTAATTTTAAAATATCCTCAGTTCGGTGAATAGCGGGCTTTCCAGCTCTCTCCAGCACCAGCACGCCAGGATCACCGGGTCTAGGTGCATGCTGCTCCAGCTTGCTGGCAAAGAGATGCAGATTGCGGAAGCGCTCGTCATTAACCTCAATTGATAATTTTTCAGGGCGATCTAATGTGAAGCGAATGGCATCGCTGCTATATTCAGCCTGAATGCCCGTTGATAGTGGGCGTACGATGACACTGCTTATGGGCGTGAAGCAGCAGTCGATTTCTACCTCTACCGTGCCCTCCATATCGAAATAGGCCATGGAAGCTTTCCGAACGTTATGCATATCCACCTTGACCTCGTACACGAACAGTTCTTGCCAGTCGCCTCCGTTGTGTCGAACGCGTACGCGATAGTTATCTGAACCAATGGCACCTTCCGGTGCTGAATAAATGATCGTCTGACTCATGTGGACCCCCCAAATACAAAATAGTGATTGCCTGTACTCAGGTTAATATAATGGGGCGGCCGCTAACAATTGCATAAGTTAATGATAACAATGGATATTAATCATTTTGAATTTATGATGCTGTCTTCCAAAGGAAGTGTCAGCTTAAACTTGAAAATGCTGGTTATATGCTCGAGTGTTAAGGTTCCTCCATGCAGTTCGATAATGTTTCTGGCAATCGAAAGGCCGAGCCCAGCACCAGATTGTATGCCGTCGCTGCGTCTGGAATCATCCACTTTATAAAAGCGGTCGAAGAGTTTAAGTTGTTGCTCCAAAGTGAGGGGCTGCCCTTTATTTTCTATTACAATCGTAATATGATTCTTATCCGTTTTCATAAAAATGCGGATGGCTCCCGGCTTTATGGAGTATTTTAGAGCGTTCATTAATAGATTATCAATGGCTCTGGCAATTTTTTCGCTGTCTATGCGAGCCAGAAGGGGAGTGTCACCAATCTCTTTTTCGATATGGATATCATTCTCTTGGGCAATAGGCTCAAATTCAAAAAGCAATTGATAGAGCAGTTGATGCACATCAATCATCTTTAAATCCAGTTGAGTCTCGATAGAGCTAAGCCGGGTATATTCGAATAAGTCATCCAGCAGCTTTTTCAAATGAATCGCTTTGTTATAAGTGTTTTGAACAAAGCGCGAATATTCATCCTTATCTTGAAACGATTCAGATTTTAAAAGCTCAATATAGCCGATGATACTTGTCAGAGGCGTACGCAAGTCATGTGAAATACCTGTGATCATCTCCATCTTGGATTTTTCCAAATCACGTTCTTTCACAATCTGCTGCTCTAAGCGTTCCGTCATTCGATTGATGTTATGGGCAACCCGCCCAAGTTCATCCTGACGATCAACGGATACCCGATAACTCAAATCCCCTTCAGAAATAATTTGCAGTCCACGTTCCAAGTTGATTAAGTCTTTAACGAGGCGTCTTGTCAAAATCAAAAAAGTGAAAATAAATATAAGCATAAATAATGGGGTAATCAGATAAGGAAAGAAATTGTGCAACCAAGTCGATTCCATGACTGTACTAATTTTCAAGAAAAGCATAATAAGAAGATTGTTTATACAAATGGATATGATTATACTTAGTGCTATTCTGCTCAAAATATGAACCTGAATCTTTTTTTTGCGTTTTGGCTTTTTGATAGGTTCATTCAATTTTATAGCCTACTCCCCATACGGTTTTAATATATTGAGGCTCTCTTGGGAACTCCTCCAATTTTTCACGTAAATTACGGATATGGACCATCACGGTATTATCTGAATATCCGTAGGGCTCCTTCCATACGCTTTCGTAAATTTTATCAGCGCCGAATACCTGCCCGGGGTGGCTTGCAAGCAGCACTAGAATAGCAAACTCCAGAGGGGTCGGTCAACGAAATATCGTTTCCTTTCAGCTTTACGGAATGCTTGCTCTTATCAATGACAAGATCCTTGATAAGGATAAGCGAATGATATTCTTCTTTGCCAATTAAGGATTGCCTTCGCAGTTGGGCTTTAACGCGAGCAAGCAGCTCTAACGGATTAAAGGGTTTTATCATGTAATCATCAGCCCCGGTAGTAAGGCCTGTGATTTTATCGATATCTTCTTCCTTGGCCGACAGCATAATAATCGGAGTGTTCGATATTTCCCTTATTTTAAAGCACGCTTTGATCCCATCCATTTGAGGCATCATCACGTCCAAAATGACAAGCTGGATTGAGGATGTTTTTATGACATTTAAGGCTTCCAGACCATCTGCCGCTTCAACGACTCGATATCCTTCATTTCGCAAATATACATGAATGACATCTCTAATTTCCGAGTCATCATCAACAACAAGCACGGTATGCATGGCATGATGCTCCTTCTTTAGTTATGGCGTTTCTTTCCTGCGACACGTATATACAAAAGCTGGAGGGAAATTGAATGGCACAAACTCGATTTTTTCAATAATAAATTTATCGGATAAATGCTTTTTCATTTGAAGGGAATACTGATAAGCAACAAAGATTCCTCCGGGCTTAAGTGAGTTCATGATCTGATAAAGCAGTCTTTCTCGCATTTCATTGGTAAAATTGAAAAAGGGCAATCCGCTAATAATACAATCCAACTGCCCGATTTCCTCTTGTTTTATTTTCTTAAGCAAATAACAAGCGTTCGAATGGCCTACGAAATTGGGGTACTCTTTTTTTAGTTTATTTCTCATTTTCCTATCTCTTTCAAACAATAATACTTTAGTAGATTCCATTAGCTGCGTCTTCATGAAGCGTGTAACCGCACCTGTTCCTGACCCTAACTCAGCGACTGCCTGTACCTCATTCCAAGGTATGGACTGGATCAGCTTGGCTGCTAGAAATCGCGAACTGGGCAGAACACTTCCTACTCGATTTGGATTTTTGAGAAAACCTTGCAAGAAAAGCAGACATTCTTTAATGCTCAACGGATTTACCTCCTTATCAATGATTTTATCCAAGAAGAATGGGAGTGTTTATTTTAATTAAAGGGTGTCCCTCTTGCGGCATGTGTATACAAAAGCTGGAGGGAAATTAAATGGCACCCATTCGATTTTTTCAATGATAAATTTCTTGGAAAATTGTTTTTTCATTTGAAGGGAATATTGAAAGGCGATAAAGGTTCCGCCTGGTTTGAGTGCTTGGGTAGTCTGATCAAGCAGCGTTTCTCGCAGCTCGCTCGAAAAGTTAAAAAAGGGCAAACCGCTAATAATACAGTCCAGCTGCTCAATGCCTTCTTGCTTCATCCTTTCCACTAAGTAACAGGCGTTTGGATGACTGTTAAAATCCGGATATTCCGATTGTAAATTGCTCCTCATCCTATCATCCATTTCAAACAGCAGCACTTTAGCAGAGCCGGATAACCGTTTCTTGATAAAGCGAGTGATGGCACCTGTACCCGATCCAAGCTCAGCGACTGTCTTGACACCGTTCAATGGCATAGAGCTAACCATCTTTATTGCCAGAAATCGAGAGCTGGGCATAACACTTCCAACTCTTTTCGGGCTTTGAATAAAGCGCTGCAGAAAAAGTAGACATTCCTTGATGTTCAATGATTGTTCCCCCAATATTTCATTTTCTTGATGACGTGCTGAAGCAAATTAGAAGCTGAATATACGAAGCGAGTCTAGCAGATGAGTGCCAAAGTATTGGCCGACCGTAAAAAATGTGAGGGTCCAAAATAAAACGCTGAGATAGGAAAGCAGGGCAAACTTTTTGAATTTCACACCGCTTAGCCCGATGAATAGGGGAAGAATATACCGCACGACTGGAATGAATACGCCAATACACATGGCCCAATCTCCCCGTTGCTTCAAAATCTCTTCCGCCCTCTGAAAATGTCGCTTATGCTGAAATCTGTTTATTAATTTCTCACCAAAAATTCGGCCTGCACAATAAGAGAGCGTAATAGCTGTTAAAAGACCGCTTAAAATGCAGATATAGGTTATCCACGGATCTAAAGCGTCGGTGCTGCTCAAAATGCCGCCTGTGAGTATCGTTATTTCATTCGGGACAGGAATGCCAAATGGGCCTAAAGAGAAGGCTAAATAAAAAATCAGATAGCCGTGCTGCTCGAACAGTTGCGAGATTGTGTTGCTAAACATGATTGGCCTCCTCGTTTTATTTTGTTAGGAAAATAATAACGAAAACATCTAAGGAATTTACGGGTATATTTCTAAAGAAAATCTAAAGAATTGAAGGGGGAAATAAGGAGGACAAACTTTGAAGAGCTTTGCTCAAAGCAGTTGGACAGTCTCTTTGATATGTTGTAAATTTCTAAATTTGGTATACTGAAAATACTTGGAATAATATTCATTTATAATCTGGAAGCATAATAGGTATATAAATAATCTGGAGGTCAATATTTTATGGAGGTTCGAAGATGATTGAGGTGATTAAGAAAGTTGTACTTAAGGAAATAGAAGAACAATCCTTCGAGCTAACGAAACAATTTTTATCCGTACATAAGTTGGTTTATGAGAATGGCAAACCTAAAATAGCAGATGTCATAATGAATGATGGAGAACAATCCGCTGAGGTTTATTTTTCTGTTGTCGATGAAGAATATTATTTCGTAGTATATTTAAATACTTCACCTGAAGTAAAGGTTAGATTTATGGGAATGAGTGCGGGGAATCGTGTATATTTATCCGTTTCATCTAATGTAACTAATTTAGAGAAACTACTTGAGGGAGTTCATTTGGTGCCTTTAAAAACATGGCAGAAAGGAACTCCAATTTCAAAAATAATTGCGAATAGGTTCTATGAAGATAGCGGGTTTACTTTTCAATTAGAAGATAAGAAAACGGGGGAAGTTGAAGAGAAATTAGCAAATTTAATAAAAAAATTAGAAACATCGAATTTGATTCAAATGATTAAATCAGATGATATTCATAAAGAAATTCGGGTTGTTTACTACGGCTACAAAGAACAGATGTGGGGAATTAATCTAAAACCAATAATCATTGAGAAACTATCAAAGCTAAATGCTTCATTAGATATAGATTTATATGCAGGCGGACCAGATTTGGAGTAATTCATAAGAAATGGATGCCAACGATACCAAACGTTATCAAGAAATATTGCGAGGAGTTAAAGATAAACTGTGCGAATGCTAATTCAAGGATGTTGTCTATTGTTGCTTATTTCATTAAACCATCAGAATCGGATGAAGAGCTTTTATTTAAAGCTGATTTTAGTGGCCTAGATGGGACTGCCCAAAAATATTTTGAAAAACAGAGTGAAAATGACAACGCAGAAATGGAACGATTAAAGGATATGTATGATGACAGTTTGAAAGATGTTTTAAAGGATTTAAATTTAAAGTAGTCGGGGAAGGTGATTCAGTTTGAAAACCCTTCAGGGCTAAGAAATACAAAACCGTTATCATAAATGGCCGAAATACAAAAAGACTGGGTGAGCTATTTTGAATATTTATATTGAAGAAAAGCATATGCCTTGACCTATATTTTAAAGAGGATGGAAGTAAATATGAAAATCTGTTCAACTTGTCAAAGTGTTAATGTCAAACAAACAAGCTCTATTCTGACTAGACTCTTATTATCCACTTACATGTTCTTAGCTTATTATTTTTTTACAGGTGATATAGGTTATGGGGCGTTGTTTATGCTGGTGCCTCTTTTTATTCCTTATACGTATATTTGCACAAACTGTGAAACCTCATTTTTCAGATTACCCAAAGTCAATAATTATAAGAACTTTGGGGTGAGAAGTAAACTTGATAAATACTTTGTAGCACTAGTACCTTCAATACTTACAATTACTTCTCTAATAGTTAACTTCCCAAATACAGGTTTAGGCCGAATTGTGTATTTACCGAGTATTTTTTTCATAAACAGCTTGATAATTATTTTTGGTTTATTTATATATAGCAAGCTAAATAAAACTTTTAAAATTATTTTATTGTGGTTAATAATTTTAATAGCAACAGTAATACTATCTGTACTGTCTTACCCTCAAGAATCTGGAGATGGAATATTGGAAAAATTTTTTACTAAATAAAAACCAATTCACACCATAATGATCAGTTATTTTAGAGAGGAATTATATGAAAAAATTCCGTGGTATAAGACGGCATTATCGAAAAATAGAAAAACTGATTTTTAGCCAACAATTTCATTTTGATGATGAATCGTGGTATAACCACTGGCATATGCACCTTGACTGGAAAGGAATAACGGATGAAAGTATTGGTCATAGAAGAAGTCATTTTCAATATTACCTAAATATCTTAGATCGAATTGAAGAGCAATCAAACGGAAGTAGAAATGATTTTCAAACTATGTAATAGGAAGAACGAAGCATGAAGCTTCTTATTGTTTTTATATTTATAAAATAGGAATTGGAATTTCATTGAAGTAACTCAGGAAGCGAATTCTGGCGATTAACCCTGCAAGGCTAAATCCTCGTATGGTGGTGATAACATTCAAGGAGGTAAAACGATGGGGACCGAATGGTATGACATGATTGCTAGAAGAAATGGCGGTTATAAAAATAATGCGGTATTTACCATTGAAGGAGTTTCAGCGGAGCAGATATTTGAAGCGAGACTCGTGGACATGCTGCCAAATTTTAATTCAGTCCTAGATGCGGGATGCGGACATGGGGATTTTACACTTAAGATGGCGAGGCATGCTAAATCAATCGTTGGATTTGATAACTCCATTGAAATGGTAAAGATTGCTGATTCAATTTTAGAAGAAAGTAAAGTGAAAAATGTAAGGTATGTATACGCTACGACCAAGACCGACTTGCCTTTTAAGGATGAACAATTCGATTTCATTTATGACAGAAGAGGAGCAACTTCTATATTAAATCATAGTAGAATCCTTTGTTCTGGAGGCACGATTTTCGGAATTCACTCGGGAGCATTAGACACAGTTAAAAATAGATTAAACAGTAATGGATTTATAAACATTGAAATTGAAGAATTTAATAGCACGATTATCTTTTTCCCTAATGAGATTGAATTTGCTAAGTTTATTTCAGTAATACCCGGCAATCCCGATTATACAAAGCCTGAATTACAGAAGGAATTAGAATGGATGATTCAACAGAATAGGATTAACGGAAAACTTGGATTGAGAGATTATAAATACATATGGAAAGCAAACAAGCCTTGATGTTGTAAGTAACACTTGAAAAAGATGGCGACATCCAGTGTCAGCAGCGCTACAAGGATCAGATTCGCTTTTAGGGCGAGTGTGGCATTTGCCTCACTCGCCCTAAATAGGCCTCTTTTATGCGCTTAACCCGCCGTCTACGGGCAAGATGACCCCAGTAATGAAGGAAGCGTAATCACTAAGCAACCAGGCTGCTGCCTGAGCGATCTCGATTGGTTCTGCTGGACGCCGGAGAGGTGTCTTCGCACTGATTTGCTCGATAATTTCAGGGTTGATGGCGACCCATTGTTGAATCATATCTGTCATCGTTGTCCCGGGAGCAATCGCATTGATACGGATGCCAGCCGGTCCATACTCGATAGCAGCTGTTTGTGTAAGACTGTTAATTGCTCGCTTGGAAGCGCCGTACGCTCCTAAGCCCGGATTACCCTTTAGACTGCCGACACTGCTGGTATTGACAATAGCGCCTGATCCCGAGGTCTCCAGCATAGCCTTGATTTGGGCTTTCATAGATAACCAGACACCTTTATAGTTTACCGACTGGATGAGGTCAAAATCTTCTTCCTTCTCCTCGATTAATGAAGACACGGTGACTCCTATGCCTGCGTTGTTGAACGCAGCATCAAGGCGTCCATAACGTTCCACTACGCCCTCGACGGCTTCTTTGACGCTTCTTGCGTCTGACAGATCGGCTGTGAAATATGCTGCATTTCCACCGAAAGCCGTGATTTCATCTCTGACTTTGCGCAGCTCGGATTCTGTCCTTGCGACAAGCATCACTGATGCGCCTTGTTGTGCAAACAGCTTTCCTGCCGAGGCCCCGATTCCCCTTCCGGCTCCTGTAACCATTATTACTTTGTTCATTAACAATTGTCCTAAACTGTTTGTCATATTCATTCTCCTTGCCTTAGTCGTATTGATATCATCAACCGCCTTGAGTATACTTTAACTATTCAATCGGGACGATATCCTGCTTAAGGGTAGGCTTGCGAGTGATAGGATAAGGGGGACTTTAATTGAACGATAGTGAGCGTCGGTTAGCCCTTGGTAATTTTCTACGAAATCTAAGGTCCTCTCTTTCTCCCTACGATGTCGGGCTATCGTCCGGCAATCGCCGCCGACGGACAACCGGCCTGCGGCGTGAAGAAGTCGCAGAGATCGCCAACATCGGCCCTTCTTGGTACACACGGCTTGAGCAAGGACGCGATATCCGTCCATCGGTCAGTGTGCTGGAAAGCTTGGCTTCGGCGCTCAAGCTAACGCCCAATGAACGACGGCATCTCTCCATGCTCGCCGGAGAGTCGCTGCCTCCCCAATCAACAGCTGTGCAAGAAAAGATCAGCCCCTCCATCCAGAACATGCTGGATGAATTACATCCGAACCCAGCCTACGTGGTCGGGAGAAACTGGGATTTTCTGGCCTGGAATCAAGCGGCGGACGCCGTATTTACGATTTCCGTACCGTCACCGCCACATGAATACAATTTGATATGGCGTCAATTCACTGACCCGATATGGAGAACAGGGTCGGAGGATTGGGAAGCCGTCTCGCAAAGAATCGTTGCCGAGTTCCGGACATCACGAGCCCGTTATCTGACTGATGTTTCATTCGGCAGGCTCATCGACGATCTGAAAAGCGTGAGTACCGATTTTGCGAGAATGTGGCAGCACCATGAAGCGCCCAGTTCCCTAGATGGCTATAAGAAGCTTAATCACCCCGCTCTTGGAGAGCTGGAGTTTGAGCATATTACCCTGCAGTTCCCCAATGAACCGGATCAACGAATCATGGTCTATATGCCTCTTACAGCTACAAAGAACCTTTTGACTGATTATGTAAAGACGTTAACTTAGTTATGAATTTCTTTATTTTATGTATTGTAATGGTTAAAGTTTTTTTGAAAAGCGAGTCAAGAAAGTAGCTGACGTTTTGAGCTGCTTTCTATTTTATGTCTTTAGAGCTATCTTACTCTCTAAATGCTACAAAACATCTGTAGTCCGCCACCTGAATTGAATAATCAATCGTCTTATGGTTTGCAGTACCGAATTTGACCTCCAAAATGAAACGGATAGTAGAGGGTCTTTTTGGACTTCTTCCTTCTATCCATTATTTTGAGAGGATAATGCATATGAAGCCCATTCTATTCCGAGACTCTGAACATGAAGCCTTCTGGCATGGAGGTTGGATCAGCTAGGCATTCTTGAAAATTTATTGGACGTCGTGAATACAAGAATGTTGTGTGAGATAGGGCTGAAACTGATTAAAAAGTATCAATGAATATACCCCAAAAGGCGTTGACTGTTTAAATGGAACTGACTATCGATCAATTTAAAGAATTACTTGAAGCCGATCAAAAGACTTTTTCAGGGATAGAGGTAGAAGAAGGCAGTCTTCAAAACTATAATCTGAGTGGATGCACATTCATAGAATGTATATTTGCCCTTGATTTTTCAACAGCATATTTAAAAAACAGCAAATTTATAAATTCGAATCTGAAGACCTGTAATTTTACGGAAGCGGATTTGACAGAATCGGAATGGATAGGAAATATGTTATGTTCGGCTGTGTTTAATGGGGCAAAGAGAGATAACATGCATTTCGTTGGAAATTACTATCATTCCATAATTCTTGAAATAAAAGATTTAGAAAAAATGATATAGGCTAAATTCGAGGTGGTTATGATGGACAGAGAGGATATTTTATTAGAACGCTTTGGGTTAGAACCAGAGCTAAAATATTTACAAGAAATTAGGTCGTTGCTAATCGAAGAAACGAATGCTTCCAATACAGAAGAACATGAGTATTTAAAAACGCTCTGTATCTTGCTATTTACCTTTGGATATCCCGAGGACACTCTCCTTATCTGGAATGCTAAGATGAAAGATTTTGATGCAGGCTGCTATATTGATGGAGAATTGCTAATGGGCGCAGGACTTCATGAGACTATTCATTTTTTTAAAAAATTAAATACGACAATAGCTAAAGAGATATTGGAATACATAGAGCCATATAAAACAAATGATGATTACATGACTAGAGAAAAGGTGATTGATTTTTACAATAAGTATTACAGGTTAACATAAAAGAAAGATGTGTAAGTTGGTGAATCTTAGTAGTGGGTAACATTAAACTGTTTAACAAAGTGATGCCAAAATATATAACCTATTGAGGAGCACGGTATGGAATTTTTTAATAGACCCCCACAAGAGATAAGAACTAAATTTGAAGTGGATTTGTTATATAAAGCACAATCAATGAAACCAACTAAGCCACCTCACCCTTGGGAAACGGAAGTTATCATTCCCGCAGCCGGCTGTATCGCTTGTGGATGGAATATGGATGAAGACCTTGTTCTAATTAGCAGCTCAGGCTATAGCCTTATTCAAGCTAGAACTGGGGTTTTAATACTTAGAGATAGGGATTCTGATTTAACTTACGAAAGAATGAGTAATAACGATTTAACTTTTCAATTGCCATTAAGTAATGAGTATATAAGTATCTTTGGTTTTGCATCAGGGGATGGGATTCATACAACAAACGATGGCTGTATTGTTGATGTTATTTACCCTTGGTGGCCAAGAGCATCTGTAATCATAGATAATGCTTTTAAAGCAGCTTATACATACCTAAACGATGCTACTATGCTTGATATAAACCGATTAGATGGAAACATTAAATGTGGATTTTCACCATCGGGCAAAAAACTAGTCGTTATGGGCTCAGGCGGAGCAGTGATTTATTCAAGAGAGTGATGCCTTATAGTAAACTTGAAAATAGCATCAAACGTAAGAAGAACTTCTATAGAATATGGAGAAAAGCATGAAGACTATAAGGCAAATATGTGGATACCATTATATTGGATTAGTTATCGGATACCTTAGTAAACAAGACATCATAAAATGGGTAGATACTGTGATTGCGGATATGGAAGATTTCCCGTATGAATTAATTGACGTCTCATTATCCAATAATAAGTCGCTTAAAGAAACCATTTCCATGCTGAAAAAAGCCTGTTGTGAGAATACAATTATTGAACCGCTATATAAAATAATAGGTGAATTAGTAACTGAACTTGAAGAGCGGCGGATAACAAACGATGATTTTTTTAGATATATTATTAGTATCCTTGATCATGGAAGTGCTTTATTAATGGATGATAAGTTATCGAACACACTGGATCGATTGGTTGACGGATATTACATGGCGACACAAGGAATCTATGGAGATATAGAAACTGTTCGAGAAGAAGCAATAGATGAATTAAAACCGTTTAAAAACGATATGAACATTTTTGATGAAGTAGATTTAGCAGATAACCCTGCATAAGAACTTAAGAAAGGAATTTAATATGGCCATTAATCATGTCATTTTAGAATTGTATTGTGGATTTGATAAAGAAAAGAACGGAAAGACTCCTCTATATTGCAAATATGGATCGTATCATCCTGGTTACCATTGCTTAGAAAACCTTTGTGAATCTTTATTTTATACAAAGGCTCCAAGTGAAATTGCCTACTCTGATAGTGAAGGCGAGTCAGAATTTGAAAAGAATGCTTGGATTGGTTTTGGTGGTGATATGAATCCGGAATCATTTGATGATGAAAATAACTATGAAAGCTTAAAAAATATATGGGAAGAAATATGTAAGAGAAAAATTCAAGAATCATATAACGAGTATATGAAAATAACTGAAGGAATGCGCAATAATAAATAATTATTCTGGGAAAAGCAAGAATCATTTAAAAGATCAATTCAAGTTATAGGCATTCGCTCTTGATCTTGTCAAAGTTGAAAGCATGAGAGTTTAATCAACGAGGCAACCACTACCAGCCTAAGCACAGTCACCCGTCACCTAGTGGTTACTTAATTCGGGATCATGCATATATAACATTAGGCAAATTAACCGAAATATGAAGAGCGGAGGACGCCATGTGCATTTCACATATGACTTAGAAAGTGTTGGATGGGCTAAAGCTAGTCTTGAAATAAATGGGGTAGAGACGTTTTTTAATCCGAGTTATTTGACTGAGCCACTAGTAGATTTGATTCAATCACTAATGATTTTGCTTCCAGAATTTACACCACTAGATGAAGTAGTGGAATCATCAACTTTTGAATGGAATGAAGAACCTTCTATTGTTGAATGGACACTGGAAAAACTTAATACAACTCAAATGCGAATTACTATTAAACAATATAAGGACGGAATCAAGGAACTAAATGGGCAAGAACTGTATGAACAGGTTTTAAGCGGAATTTGTGACATTAGAGAGTTTATTATCCATCTAGTTTCTAGCCTAGATATGATTATCTCAAAGTATGGTCTGGTTGGGTATAGAGAGAACTGGAGCCGTGGAGATTTTCCAATAGGTCGGTACTTGAAGCTAAAGCATTATTCTTTACATGGAACACCATTGAATGTTGATGTCCTTAATGAGGATGAATGGAATGAATATAGCAAGACAAGCTTAAAATATGAATTGAAAATACTATCAGATCTATTAAAGGACCTAAAGGCATGAATAATCTAAAACTTATAAAGCCTCATATTGAAATGTAGGATCTGAAAAAACAATCATTAATAATGGAGGAATACCAGACACAGATTTCATTGAGGAGGATGGGAATATAATTAAAAGGTATGGGATAAAGAATAACTACGTTCATATTTAAATTTAGACGGAACAATTAGCGTATCATTGGACCCTTTCTTTATAGACCGCATGATCAGCCTCCAGGCTGTACATGCGGTCTTCTTTTTATTTATGAAGCTAAGTCTGCATCTAAGAATTGGGACTAGCGTAACGTTCAATCCTAGGAAACCGCGCTGCCGACTTCACTATTTAACCAGTGTCTGGAAGGCCCACGGAGATTTATGATCTTGTGAGATCAGTTATTATCATTTTCAACAATTTTGATCAACAACACAGCAATATAGTCCTGATTTTATTTGAATTACTATGTTACAATTCATTATAAAGCGCTATCATTTTTAATTGTTGATCAATATTGCTTATCTCATTCATAGAAGGGAGATCGTTATTGGTGCTATCCATCCACACCCCAACGAATGTTGCTCTGGAGGAAAATGAAGTTTATGTGCGCTCAGAAGCGGATAATTTTCAGGATGAATGGCCTATTCATACTCATGACGGTTATGAAATTCATTATTTTATACAGGGGGATGCCACATTCTTAATCGGTGATCGCATTTACAAGCCTTCGCCCGGTGACATGTTTGTATTTAGGGGGGCGGTGCCGCACCGGATTAATCCTTCAAGAGAAGTCGTATACAAACGAAGCTTCGTCAATTTTACAGAAGTATTGCTTTTGGACATGCTAAGTATCAGCCAACTCGACAATCTGATGACTATCTTTCGTCATCCTAATGGGTTGTTGGTGCATTGGTCCTTGGAGGAGCGTGAACAAATAAAAGGCATATTCAAAGGAATTAAGGAGGAGATGGAAGCCAATAATACAGGGTATAAAATGATGGTCAAGATGAGTCTGACTCAATTGCTGCTGCGCATCTACCGGAAAATGAAAATGGAGCAGTCTGAAAATGAGCTTTCATCTCCTTCCCAGAAGCAAACAAGTGTAAGCCGTGTTCTTAACTATTTGAACCAAAATTACACGGAGAATGTTTCTTTGGATGACCTGTCCAAGATGCTC
Organism: Paenibacillus sp. R-74696; assembly: GCF_055814915.1. Taxonomy (NCBI): domain Bacteria; kingdom Bacillati; phylum Bacillota; class Bacilli; order Caryophanales; family Paenibacillaceae; genus Paenibacillus; species Paenibacillus sp. R-74696. Next base: position 538,333 of record NZ_JBPULM010000046.1, on the reverse strand, counting down.
CATTTGAATAAGTATTACATTTGTCATTCCTTTAAAGAGACAACGGGCTATACCATAAGCAATTACGTAATAAGAAAACGGGTGGCTGAAGCCAAAAAGCTGCTGTTGTCTACGAATGAGCCGATTTTGTCCATATCAGAAACACTGGGCTTCAACACACCTGAATATTTTAGTAGAGCTTTTAAACAATATGTAGGTGCATCGCCACAGCAATTCCGTAAAAATAAAGTGCTTAGCTAAGCGAAACCATTACACCATTTAAAGGAGATGTTTGTATGAAACGTAGAACGAACCTCAAGCTCAGTCTTAGCCTGGTTTTAATCATGACGCTCATTATGCTAACTGCTTGCGGCAATGCCGATACTAACACTGGCAATACTGGCAAAACGGATAGCAGCGGCGGTGCCGAGAAGGCTACTCTAGATTTCTTATGGTTCTCAGATGGGAATGAGGGTGAGGTCATCAAGGGAATCATTAAAGATTACGAGCAGTCCAATGCCAATGTCAAAATCAATCTGATTGAAGTCGGCTTTAAGGATCTCCAAACAAAATTGAAAACGATGATTTCTGGCGGTAAGCCGCCTGCTCTGAGCCGTATCACGGATACAGGATCATTCGCTAATCAGGCAGTGGATCTTACTCCTTACGTTGACAGTGCAGAGCAATTCGAGGGTCAATTTATCGATTCACTGAAGCCTTATTATGTGATTAATGACAAGCTGGTCGCAGCCCCTATGGATGTAACAGCGAATGGACTGATTTATAACAAAACCTTGTTTGATAAAGCGGGCGTCAAAGTGCCGACTTCACCAGATGATGTGTGGACGTGGGATGAGTATACGGCTGCGCTGAAAGAGGTTATGGCGAAAGGCGGAGCAAGATACGGCATGGTTTGGGATGTCACTCCGCATAGATGGTCTACCCTTCTGTATCAGAACGGTGGAAGCATCTTAACGGAAGACGGCAAAGCAGCAGCGATTAACAGCGAAGCTGGAATCCGCACTATGGATATGTTCAAGCAGCTTCATAAAGATGGAATTATGCCTGAATCCGTATGGCTTGGCGGCGAGAATCCTAATAATCTATTCCGTTCAGGCACAGTAGCTGCTCACTGGGCAGGCAACTGGATGATCAGCAACTACAAGGACATCACTGATTTTGAATGGGGAGTTACCTATATGCCGAAAGGAACACAACGTTCCTCGGTACCAGGTGGAAAATTCCTTATGGCTTTCAAAGATAGCGGCAATGAGAAAGAGGCTGCGGAATTTATTAAATATTTAACGTCCAAAGAAGTGAACTCTAAATATAATCAAGAGTCACTGTTCATGAGTCCGCGCCAGGACAGCGCCGTGCTGGATTATTCATTTGGCAAGGAAATGTATCAGGTCTTCTCGGATGAGCTGAAAAATACTTCGCCGCTTGCAGCAAATGACTGGTCCAGACAGACCATCATTTCTAAAATTTCGACTGATTTGAAAAATAATATCATTGAGGTTCTATCGGATAAGGCGACCTCTCAGGAAGCAATGGACAAGACAGCCAAGCTGATTAACGAGGCTATTGCAAACCAATAGGTCAGTCTAAAAAGGAAATAATTAACAATAAAGAGGTGGCGGACCTATATCTGTCAAGCCGCCTCTTTATTGAATCTATTTGAAAGGGGTAAGCAGATGAGCGGAGGTCAAAGTTTAAACCGTAAAAAACAGACAGGACAGACGAGGAAACTCGCCATTGCTCCTTATCTGTTCATTCTTCCTAACCTCCTGATCTTCGGTGTTTTTATCGTAATTCCCTCTTTATTGGGCTTGTATTATTCTTTCCATGTTTATGATGGCTTGAATCCAATGAAGTTCAATGGGCTCGGCAACTATATCAAGATTATTGGGGATAAGGAATTTTGGTCGACGATTGGACGAACAGGAATTTATGCAGCGATTGTCGTTCCGCTAATTTATGCAGTGGCATTAGGCATTGCTATGCTGCTTGCACGCGAGATTAGAATGCGCGGCTTTTTTAGGGCCATATTTTACTGGCCGACGATGATTTCTTTTATCATTGTTGGTTTGACCTGGAAGTGGATTTTTGGAGATTCATTCGGTATTCTGAACCATATGCTTTCTGTGATAGGAGTGGAGCCTGTCGGCTTCCTAACTTCGCCATTTTGGGCCAATGCGGCTGTTATTATCGCGACAGTATGGTCACGGGCCGGATTTTTCATGGTCATTTTTATAGCGGGCTTGCAGGCGATCCCTACGGATTACTATGAGGCCGCACGATTGGATGGAGCAACGGGAATAAAGGTGTTCCGCCATATTACCCTCCCGCTCCTGAAGCCTACAAGCTTGCTCGTATTCATGCTCGCTCTTATTGATGCGTTCAAAGCGTTTCCGCTTATGTTTGCGCTTACGGGCGGCGGACCGGGTAAAGAAACGACCTATATTGTTCAATATATTTATGAGATTGGTTTTACGAAGCAGGAGCTTGGTCTGGCTAGTGCAATGTCCGTGATGTTATTTGTCATTATCGGCGGGTTCTCTGCCCTGCAATTCCGTATGTCCAAGGGAGGTGCTGTTTAATGGAGCTTAGGCCTCTAACTAAAATTACCATCTACAGTATATTGAGTGTAGCAGCATTGTTTTGGCTATTGCCGGTATTATGGGTCGTCATTTCTGCTCTAAAAACGAATACGGATCTGTACAGTTATCCTCCTAAGCTATGGCCGCAGCCTTTAACCTTCGAGCATTTCAAGGCGGCGTTCAGCAAAGGCAATTTTGGCTTGTATTTCAAAAATAGTACGATCGTGACGCTGTCCTCAACGATATTGCTGCTTTTAATCAATTCCATGGCAGGCTTTGCACTCGCAAAGTACCGCTTCCGCGGCAGCTCTATCATATTGATCGGTTTTATATCCACCCTGATGATTCCGATTGAGGTCATTATGATTCCGATATTTAAGGTGCTGAGCGCACTTGGCATGTATAACAGCATGCTTGCGATTATTATCCCTCCCGCAGCAACTCCAACCGGGGTGTTCCTGATGCGACAGTATTTGCTGACTGTACCGGATGAGCTACTCGAAGCAGCACGTATGGATGGAGCGGGGGAATGGAAAATTTACTGGAGTATTATTCTTCCAATTGCCAAGCCTATTCTTGCTGTACTGGCGATTTTCTCCTTTATGTGGAGATGGGATGATTTCCTATGGTCATTAATAGCAATTAGTGATCCAGCTAAATATACGATTCAGCTTGCACTTTCTAATTTTATTGGAGAATACAGTGTGGACTGGGGAAGCTTGCTTGCCATGTCCGTAATCACGATGATTCCAGTGCTTATCGTTTTTATCATTTTCCAGCGATATTTTGTTAACGGCATGATTACTTCAGGTATGAAAGGATGATTTGAGTGTCTGACACCTTATCTTATAAGCCAATGAAATTGGGCAAAAATCAAATGATTAATCATTGGATGATTAGCGGGATTTATACGCAGCCTGTAAAATTTGTCCCGACGACGATGGAGGGAGATATTAATGATTGGCTTATTGAGGGTTTTGCCATTCATGAGAATCCTTGCCGCAAGGAATTTGTAGAAAATCGGAGAATGCAGCCCCCGGCTCGTTTCTTCGATCAATGGAGCGAATTTCCATCGCCTGGAGACACACCGAAGGGAATAGAGGATGGAATGCCTTGGGAGATTTATTCCCCTTGGAATAATCCGAGAGTAGAGAGATCGGGGTTTTGGTTCGTCCCCACTCATCTTCGCAGCTATGCGGCGACACGGCTTGTATCGCCTACTAGCCATACTGCCTCATTACGAGTGAGAACCTATGGCAGCTTGGCACTGTGGATTAATGGACAGCAAGTAACAGACTTTGCCCCGCTCACCCGAAACAAGGAGCAGGAAATCGTCATCGAAGCTCAGCTTACAGCCGGATATAATGAAATTTATGCGTGCTGGGAGGATCTTGCCGAACGGGATACGATGTATGCTTTCGCAGTGGAATATTTAGGCGGCGAGGAATTGGAGATTTCTTTACCTATCGCTCCTGATTTGGTTCAGCTCGTGCAAGCGGCAGAGCAGGCACTTGAACAGGCTTATTTTCCTTCGGATCTTTTTAAGGGGGAGGAAATTAAGCTGCGGCTTCCGCTTCCCTTTCCTTCTATCGTAACAGAGGCTGATATTCAGTACGGTAATTTTTTTGATGGCACGGAAAATAAAACGATACGCATAGCTGAGGGCGCGACGGATTTAACCTTGGGGCATACCAATGAGATTGGCCATCATTACGTATATTTTACATTAACCATCTCTGTTTCAAATGTTGTACTGACGAAGAAGTTCGGCTGTCAATCCTTTGATACGACCTATGATGAGGCTGCGCAGCATGCAGCAGATATAGAAGCTCGCAAATCCCTCGCCCTTCGTTGTATTGCTGAGAAGGGGAGTCCTAATATACACAAGGCCATCGCCATGCTGAAAACAAGAGGCGATCTCCAGGCAGCGGAGAAAATTTTGCTGGATGGTGTGGAAGGAATAGAGCAGCGTAAGGATTGCAGTGATTTCTACCTGGTCGGGCTGTTCCGCCTTTGGAGAGATGAGCGCAACAGCGGTCTGTTTACGGAAGCGTTCTGGGATCGGGTGAAAGCAAGCATTCTAGGCTATCGCTATTGGATTGATGAGCCGGGTGATGATGTAATGTGGTTTTTCAGTGAAAACCATGCTCTGTTGTTTCATACCAATGAGCTGCTGGCCGGTCAACTGTTCGGGGAAGAAACGTTCAGCAACAGCGGGGAATCCGGTAACGTGCATCGTGAAAAAGCTGAGCAGAGGCTTGCGTTATGGTTCGAGCGCTTCTTTGATGAAGGGCTGGCAGAATGGAACTCCAGCGCCTACATTCCTATTGATGCGGTAGGGCTGCTGCATATTTATGAATTTGCCCTTAGCGAGCAATTACGGGAGCAAGCCAAAAAAGCAATGGACCTGCTCTACTATTATATTACCATTCAAATGCACCAAGGCGTTATGACTACAACCTTCGGACGCAGCTATGAGAAGGAATTGTTGGGCCATTATGCAGCGGGAACGACATCCATGTGCTGGATCGGATATGGAGTCGGCAATGTTAACAATTATTCGATAAGTAATGTCGCATTATGTTTATCGAATTATGAGCCACCAGCAGCGTATCAGGAGCATTTGCTGCTCAATGAAAAACAGCAATTAGTGTTCAGTAACCAGCAGGGCAAGGGAGGGTATGCCCAGCTTTATCACAATCGGACTGCGGAGTACACCTTATCTTCTATTATTCGCTTCCGCCCAGGCAAGCAAGGCTATCAGGAGCATGTCAATCATTTATCGCTGTCTCCTGAGGCGCAAATTTGGGTGAATCATCCGGCAGAAATATATAAGCATGGAGATGGCAGGCCTTGTTTTTGGGCAGGCAATGGCATATTGCCCGATGTGGTTCAGCATGAGGGGATAGCGTTAATGATTTTTGATATTCCGACTACTCATAGCTCAGATTGGACCCATGCTTATTTTCCTTCCTATTCCTTCACGGAATGGACAAGGGAGGATAACTGGTATTTTGCTCGTCTGGATAAAGGATATGCGGCCATTTATGCGGCCAATGGGGCAGCTATGGAGACAGTTGGGTTGACGAAGGAGCGTGAGCTCATCTCGCACGGCTTACGCAACGCCTGGATCATAAGGGCAGGCAGCGAGCAGCAGTTCGGAAGCTTCGATCAATTCAAAAACCAAATGGTAGCGTCAAGCCCGCAATTCGACAGTCAAGCCTTATCTCTTACTCTAGTAGACCCGATGTATGGTCAAATGCAGTGGGGGATGGATAAGCCTTTCCTTATAAAAGGAGAAGAAATCGTGCACGGCGGTTATGGCGTGAGAGGGCAATTGCAGCTGCTGAACATGTAGCACTGAGCCTGGGGCAACAAAGCAAAGGAGCGAAAACGAACATGCTGAACAGAACAATGCTGCTGGAGAAAATAAGCAAGGTATCCCATGCGATGGAGTCTATGGAAAACACAACAATGGATGAACAGTTTCCAATTGGACTAATTGATATTCACTTATGGGAATGGCCGCAAGGTGTTGGTCTATATGGCTTGCTTCAGCTTTATGAGGCAACGAAGGATGCCGAGGTGCTGGAATTTCTGGAGTCCTGGTACAATGCCAGACTGTTGGAAGGATTGCCGGAGAAAAATGTCAATACCTGCGCTCCGCTCCTTACGCTGATTTCGTTATGTGAGATTACGAGGAACAAGGAATATGAGCTTGTCTGTGAGGAATGGAGCAACTGGATTATGGAAGGGCTGCTGCGTACGGGAGATGGCGCGTTTCAGCATATGATAACCGGAGATGCCAATGACGGACAAATTCTAATCGATACCCTTTTTATGACGGTTCTATTTTTGGCGAAGGCTGGGGTGTATTTTAACAAACCTGAGTTTGTGGAAGAAGCCAAGCGACAGTTCCTTGTGCATATCAAATATTTGTATAATAAGAAAACCGGATTATTCTATCATGGTTGGGATTTTAACGAAAATCATAATTATGGCGCTGTCCATTGGGGCAGAGGCAATGCGTGGTACACGGCGGGAGTAATTGATTTCCTTAATATCGCGCCGCTAGAAGAAGGGCTGAAAGCCTATTTGCTGGATACGGCGACCGCTCAAATCAGAGCACTGAGCAAGCTTCAGGAAGAGGATGGCATGTGGCACACTGTGCTGGATGACCCGCACTCTTACAAAGAAGCCTCGGCAACGGCAGCGATTGGCTACGGCATTCTCAAGGGAATTCGGTATGGATACTTGGATGAATCCTATCGTCAGACAGGCTTGAAGGCACTTGAAGCTGTACTGCGGCACATTGATGATAAAGGAGTGGTACAGCAGGTGTCCTACGGAACTCCTGTCGGCCAGGATGCCCAGTTCTATAAGGATATTCCGCTTAGCCCGATGGGCTATGGACAGGCGCTCGCTTTGTTCATCCTGATAGAGGGCTTGAACGCTGCTGCAGCCGAATAATAGCAAGGTTTGCTTGTGGGGAGGATATGGGAATGAAAGTTCCTGTATCCTCCCCTTTTGTGTGATTTTATAGTAATATTATTCCAAGTCATATGGTGTAATTCAGACGGGGGATTAGCAATGAAATGGAATCCTAATAAGACATCTGCCTAAATTGGAAAAGCAGGACTAGTCTTAAGTTGAGAATATTAAAAGCGAACTACGAAGATAACGAAATGAATGAGGAGTTCTTCATCTACCACAAAAAGTTGCTAAGAACAGGGATACGAATGAATACCCTATTTTTAGTAATGGTGGTAATTGGATTCTTTTTTTTTCGTAAAGCTTTTTATAAAAGTCACAAGCTCAATTTGATAAAAGTTAATAAGCAGAGAGCTGCGGCATATTTTAAGCATTTTGACGAATTCGAATGAGGTGAACTCAATGAAAAATTTATCAAAAGAACAATTTGCAAAATCAAGAGAATTTATGATGAGCCAAGGAAGAGAACTTGAGAAAGCGTTATTTAAATTTGAATTTGAGAGCGGTTCTATAGATAACGTCGTTATGGAGTTAACCAAGTATCAGAATTATGATGGTGGCTTTGGCAAAGGACTTGAGCCGGATTTACGTTGTGATGTTTCATCAGTGCTTGCAACAACTACTGCTTTACAAATCCTATCTGGAATGAAAGTTTCGAGAGATCATGAATCCATTGCTAAAGCAATGAATTACCTAACTAATCAATATTCAAGAGAGCATTTGGGATGGGAGATCATCCCTGTGGAAGCAGATGAAGCCCCGCGGGTAATATGGTGGAATTATAAAGGGCATAGGCCGCAATGGGGAAATCCGAATGCAGAAGTATTAGGCTATTTGTATCAATATAATAAAACCTTGCCTGATCATATAGTGAAAGAAATTACTGTGAAAGCAGAGCAATATCTAGACAATTGTGAAGAACTAGAAATGCATGAAATTTACTGTTATCTGAGATTAGCTGAGCGAATGTCGGGAGAACGATTAAATCATTTTATGAAAAAACTAGAGCATTTATTGGATTTATGTGTAGTTGTTAAACAGGAGGATAGAAAGGGCTATTGTGCTACTCCCCTGCATGTCGTTGATTCACCGGAGTCTCTTTTTTATCATAAGTATTCCGAGGTTATTCCAGCAGACCTTGACGAGATTATAACTAATCAAACTGGTGAAGGTTCTTGGCAACCCAACTGGAACTGGGGAAGATTTGAGGAAGAGTGGAAGTTAGCTGAAAAAGAATGGGCAGGTATTATTACTTTAAATACGTTAAAAACGTTGAGAGCATTTAATAGAATAAGCGATTGATCTGAAAGCACGAAAGGCAGGTTGAAAAATGAGGAAAGAATTTAATTCGACAACCATCGAATTGGTATATGGGGACATCACAAAGTCTGAAGTGGATTGCATTGTCAATGCTGCAAACACCAGTTTACTTGGTGGTGGAGGCGTAGACGGGGCCATTCACCGTGCTGGTGGAAGTGAAATACTTGAACAATGTAAACAAATAAGAGCCAGGCAAGGCGGTTGTGCTGTAGGAGAAGCTGTAATAACGACTGCTGGTAAGTTGCATGCAAAGTATGTCATACACACAGTGGGTCCGGTATGGAACGATGGAAAGCTTAATGAGGAGGAAAAACTGCAGAGCTGCTACATAAATAGCTTAGAACTAGCATGTAAGCATAATTTAAGAAGCGTAGCTTTTCCTAACATAAGTACAGGGATATATCGATTTCCCAAAATCGTTGCAGCTCAAATTGCGCTGACATCAGTCAAACATTATATTGAACTGCATCCAGCAATAGATAAAATACAGTTCGTTTGTTTTGATGAAGAAAACTATCAGATATATCAGAAGATACTTGAAGAATTATATAAATAAAAGGAAATCGATTTTTGGGAGAACGAAAAGAACACTTGCAAAAGAGGACAAAATTATGGGAATTGAAAATTTATCAGATAACATTATTAAATTAAATAGATGTCTTCATTCTTTTAGAGACGATTTACTACCAAATGAATTAGCTCACATTTCAATAACAGGGAAAAACGAATCCTTTATTAGGGATAAGCTAATGTATTATCTTAGTTTAGAATATAAAAATTACGCAGTTTCTAGGGAATATTCGAAAGATAGACGTAAAGTTGATATTTGTATTTTGGATAAGTATAAAATCTTAGAAGCTATAGAATTGAAAAGTTGGTACAGCCATGATGTATTATCTTTAGATAACAAGGTTTTCTTAGAGACGGAGAAAGATTTTATTAAAATGAATCAACTGTTTGATTCTAGTGTGCTCAAAACAGCTATTATCATATTTACTCATATTAGAAGTACAACAGATTCCTCGTTACATAAAGTTGTAAAATATCAAAACGTAGTAAATAAGCATATTATGAGTCATGGTAATACTCTTATTAATGACGTCGATACATATATTCGCAATAGCTTCGAAAAAGGAACAATGATCAAACAAATAAGCATAGATGGAGGCTGTGCTTATAACACAAATGTCGATGTGAATATTTATATCATTCATAAATCTTTAGTAAGCTAGTAGTCCCTTTGTATTACCAAGTATTGATGCTTCGGGCCACTCGGCTGACGGGCTAGTGGGAGTTAGAAGGAGATTCGGGATGGTTTGGAAGCCATAAGTGTTGAAAGAGAAAAGGAGAGCTGTACAGGATGAAAGCATATATACAGGCAAATAAAAACGGAGAGTTCTACAATGTGAATGCTTTTATTGCTAACGAAGGTTTTACGTCATTAGGGTGGGAGACCATTAAGTTTAGTGATATAGCAGAAATCAAAGAAAATAATGCCGAAGATTTAGTAGTTGGCGGAATTGGTAACGTGAGAAAGCGTCTTGAGATTTTAGGTGTAGAAAGGAATCAAGGAGAAATCGATTATCCGACTTCCTTATCTCATTATTTTGGCAGAAAAATATGGACGACAACTACTCAAGAGCTTTTTGAAAATAAACAGAACTGGAACGTTTTTATAAAGCCAAAAGACATTACAAAAAAGTTTGCTGGAACGGTTGTGAAGGAATATAAAGATTTTATAGGTTTAATTGCAGAAAATGAGGATACGAATATTTGGTGCTCAGAAGTTATTGATTTTACAACGGAATGGCGTTGTTTTATACGATACGGACAAATACTTGATATTAGATATTATAAAGGTGCTTGGGATTCGAAATTAGATTTAAATATTATAAAAAGTGCGGTTAGGGATTTTATTGATGCGCCAGCTGCATATGGGATGGATTTTGGAATAGATCAAGAAGGAAATATGAAGCTGGTAGAAATAAACGATGGTCATTCGCTAGGGAGTTATGGCATCAGTCCTCTGAACTATGCGAAATTTCTCTCGGCTAGATGGTCAGAATTAACATGGACTACGGATTATTTAAGAAGCTTATAGGTTAAGGGGCATCTTATCTGGCTCTGGGCTACAAAGACGTACAACTTTACTATCAGATATACTAGCGGAGAAGAATATTCAGACAACACGCGACCCGACCTAAGATAATAGTTATCTAGGGCCGGGTTATGTTGTAGATGGGGAACGATATATGAAAGGAACGGAAAAAATGAAATTTATATTTGAGAACTTTTCATGTGATGTTGATGTTTTTTATAAAGAGGATGACATTTTATTAAGGTTTTATGATAGTTCAAGAGAACAAGAGGAAGAAGAGATTATCAACTTAGTTTTAGTTGACCCTGGGTTTGGGTATCTTTGTTTAAAAGTTAAAGGTGAAGCAGCCTTGCTGAGTGGATATTTAGATGAAAGTGTTTTTCAAACTAATGAAATTGTAGAAGCCGCTATTACTTTTATAGAGAATCTATCACCAAATACGAGGAACAGTTATATTCCAAGCCATGTAGCACGATTTAGACGAACAAGTTTTATTGAATATAATGGCGAGTATTAAATTCAGATTTAACGCTACCCAACCATACAAAGAACGTTACATGAAATCGATTCAAATCATAAATAGAAGGAATGGTTAAATGAAAGGAATTATTGGATCCATTTCTATTTCATTATTTATTTGTGCTCAGGAATCTTCTTAGGAACTTGGCCGTTTAAATACGGATATGAGTCATGGCTAATTTATTTAATTTCTTATTCTATAATTTCTATAATGCTTTATTATTCGTCAAAAATCGACCATGATCTATCTATTTCTGGAGACTGGAATAAGTTCTTTGGATGGGAGTTTGTCTTATGGGAAGTTGGAGTTCCAATATATATTGGAGCTTCTAATTTAATTTTTATTGTTGGATTTTTTTCTATCCGTACTGTAATTTTAGTAAATAATCTTCGAGACGATAGTAATAAGAGAATTAGGTAGTCTAAATCTATGAAGGAATTTATTACAAATGGCAGCATATTCAAGCATTGTACAAATCCATAAATGCAGCTTTTCAGGGGCAAAATATGTTCAAATCCATCATAGATCAGAATTCCTACATTTCATTTTTAGAAAATCGACACGAGGTAGAATTGTTTGAGCTAATTGATAATAGTCGAGACAGCATTGGAGAATGGCTTGATTTTCCTATATTTTCTAATATGCAAATCTCATTCATGCTTACGGCATGGTAACCCCTATATGCAAACATTATTCCAGCCTTATCCATAATCAATTGTTTTGTCTTTCCGCGAAATAAACACATTTTGTTCCTCGCTTACCCTTCTCGAAACCCGACCGGTCGATCCAATTAAGCTATAATTTCACTTAAATTTCAATGTAATAAAAATGAGGGACAGGGTGCACGGGAAGTTCACTAGGATGTTCTATTGAAAACTGTACTGTAGTGATATATAATGTACTGCAACGATAAGTACATTGTTGGGAAGTGAGCTTGATTGGAAATTATTATCAGCAGCAACTCGAGTAAGCCTATCTATGAACAAATCACAGCACAAATCAAAGCGATGGTGATGCAGGGAGAATTAAAAACAGGCGACCCGATTCCGTCTATGCGCTCGCTCGCCAAGACGATTCATGTAAGTGTAATTACAGTCCAAAAGGCATATGAAGATTTGCAACGAGATGGGTTTATTGAAACGACAGTTGGACGAGGCAGTTTTATATCTGCACAGAATCGGGATTTTATACAAGAAGAGCAGCAGAAAAAAGTTGAAGAGTATTTAATGCTGGCTGCGGAAACCGCACGAACAAGCGGGATAAAATTAGAACAGCTTACGGAGCTACTAAACATGTTCTACAAGGGGGACTAGTCGATGAATTATTGTTTGGAAGTTGAAAATCTGTCGACGGCCTATGCCGGGTCTAATTTTCGTTTGGATAATGTCTCTTTTTCAATTCCTCAAGGAAGTATTATGGGATTTGTGGGGGAGAATGGAGCGGGCAAGACAACGACGTTTAGTTCAATTTTGAATACAATCAGGAGAGACAGCGGAAAGATCGAAATTTTTGGGGAGGAGATGACAGATGAGCAACCGGACATTCGCAACCATATCGGGGTTGTGTTTGATGCCATTAATTTTCCGGGGGATCTCACTGCTGATAAGTTAGCTGCAGTGTTCAAAGATATTTATCAAAAATGGGACGATGATCTCTTTCAGAATCTAATTCGCAGACTTCAGGTGCCTGCTCACATTAAAGTAAAAGACTTGTCGCGTGGCATGACGATGAAGTTGGCCACGGCAGTGGCTATGTCACATGGAGCAAAACTGTTGCTGTTGGACGAGGCGACTTCTGGACTTGACCCTGTTGTCAGAGAAGAGATGCTGGATTTATTTTTAGAGTTTGTGGAAGATGAAGAACATTCCATTCTCATGTCTTCCCACATCACCAGCGACTTGGAAAAAATTGCAGACTATATCACATTTATTCACAATGGAAAAATCATTTTAACAGAGAAAAAAGATACGCTTTTATACAAATACGGGATTGCTCGTTGCAAATCGGAGCAGTTTCAGATTGTTGACAAGTTGGAGTATCTCGCATACAGGAAAAGAGGACTGCAGATCGAAATGTTGATCTCTGACAAAGCTATGTTTGCCAAAAAGCATCGTGAAATCATCATTGATGATATAACCATTGATGAAATTATGTTGTTATTAGTCAAGGGGGATCAATAAATGAGGGGACTGCTACGCAACAATTTTTATTCCATGGCAAGCAATATCCGACTTTCCTTAATAATGGCTGGATTTTTATCATTGGTTCCTTTGGTTTTTAAGGAGTCGGGCGCGATTCCCATGATTTTGTCCATACAAATATTCCTATTTGTTGTCAATACCGGTACCTCGCTGCGAGTGGATGAAACGTCTAAATGGAACAAGTTTGAACTGACGCTGCCAATCAGGCGCCGTACCATTATCGGGGCGAAGTATGTGTCTTTTACCCTACTAATCCTCCTTGGTGTGATGATGAGTTTGCTTACGCTTGGCATTGTGTACGTTGCAGGTTTTGAACTCGATCCGAAGATTGTGATATATAGTTATGGATTCGGGTTGACGTTGTCGATCACATTAGTGTCTTTGATGTATCCGATCATGTTGAAGATCGGCACGGAAAAAAATGAACTTGTCGTATTTTTCTCGGGCTTTGCTGCGATAGGGATGATGTTGGTACTTGCCGCATTACTGGCCCCTGTTACAGGAGGCATGCAGCTTCGTCACCCGCTGGTTGGTATGATTTCTTCGTGTATGGCAACAATCCTGTTTGTCATATCCTATTTTGTGTCAGTCCACATTCATCGGAAGAAAGAGTTCAAGTAATGTAAGAGTAGCGGTTTCGTTGGTAAGTGTCAAAAAGCCTTCCAACGCCGCCACTACTTCACGCGGAATCGTAGTCGCTATAAGCGGGCAATCTTATTGAATGCTACCTACATCGGATGTTGGTAATTAGGGAGGGGAAATAATGAAGCCAATATCTATAATCGTAATTATTTTAACCGTAGGAGTATTCATTTTTTTAAAGATTTTTCAGGATTCAATTCCTAAAATTAATGAGCCAATAACTAATCTATTCGTATTTGTAGGCTTCGTAATTTTTGCTGTTATATATGGCATTTCACGAATTAGAAAAAAATAGGCTCTTCACCGTTTGCAATGCAACGAGCAAAATAACAGAGGAAAACCCCCATGCCATTGGTCGTGAGCTGCAGCGATGGCTACAGGGAATTAATGGGTATGGAATGGCGCGAGAAGGGTAATGATCACAAGCATGCAGTTGGATTTTTAATCAATGGGCTATTGAGAGCAATAAGGTAAGTTGTAATAATGATCGAGTAGATAAGGGAACCGAAGCCGATTCGAAGCGGGCAACGGCTCCTTTTTTTACTGTAAAATTCTAAATTTGGTATACTGAAATAGACTGAAAGATTATTCATGTATGCATCGGTTTTGTAGATTGTACAGATGAGATATTTGAGGGTGATTATATGTATGACTATGTAAGTGTATATTCGGATCAGCATTATAGCAAAAAGATTAGAACAGAAATTATTGAAGCTTTTTTTGTTGAAACCTTACATTTTGAACTAACCAGTCGATTAAAATTCTCTAAAATGATTTGTGGTGAGCTAGTTACTGCAAAAGGTATTTCTGCCAATCAGAAGGGAAACTATGCTTTTGATACTTTAGATGATGTTAAGGAAATAAATCTAATTGAAATAGATATCCCCCAAGCAAGTACCGGGCAAATGGAAGACGAAATTAAAGAAATCGTGTATGCAATAGCCGAAGAATTTTCATGGATCGTAGATTTACGGGAATGATTAGGGAGTGGAGCAGCACTGTGGAGGGGAAAATAAATGGGGATGGATTTTACAGCTTATCAGGCTCATTACTTGAATGAAGCAGGTATAAATCAGTTTTTTGAAGATTTGACTCAGACGGAGTCGCATTTTCCTGCAATTCATACCTTTATTCAAGAAATTATACGACAAAATCCAACAGACAATAGAGAGTGGCGACTCTTCTTTGATGATTCAACTGCGACCCAGGTTATTAGCGGGCCAGGAGGATTTGGTTTAACTTTATCAGAGAAAGTATGTCTATTTGATCATTTTATAAGATGGGGAGCATTCATAGTAAATCCTAAAGCGCAAATCGTTTTACGAAATGTTTGCTATGAGCTTAAAGCCTATTTTAAATCGTCATTTGTTATTTATGTACCAGACAATGCTGCTATGGAATCTGTCATTATGGATTTCATATGGAAAGATCAAAACCGGGATATTGAATACATGAAAGATTGGCTATTGGAGAACTGCGGAAAACCTAAGGATAAAATTAGAGATATTTATAAAAAACAAGGACAGTCTTGGGTGTATGATGGATACTATATCGATTATTTTCAAGATTTTAAAAGCTTATAGAAGATGAGCTTAGGCATGATTTAACGACCGGGAGGAAACCCAATGCTTGTCGTTCACTGGTCACCAGTAAACAACACAAAAAATATTTTGAAAAATGGAATTGCAAAAAGTCAAAACGGAGTGTACTGCTTCCCAGTGACGGGACATCTTTCTTTGGATCGCTGGTGGATGAAGGCATTGAAGAGCTTCAAAAGAGATGGCAAGCGATATAACGGTTTTATTTTCAGAGTGCAAGAGCAGGATTTACCAGCTTATTTTAGTCATTTTATAGGGGCTACATCAGGTGATAGATTTGAGAAGCCTATAGCAACGCTAGCACAGCTAGGGGAACAAATGAAAAACACAATTATTTGGCGAATTGGCGAGAGATCCGTACGGCATACAGAAGATTGGTTTCGAGGCAATATTGATGATCTAAAGCTGGGAATAGAAGAAATCAAAAAACGGCCCGCGGTATACAAGGAGACGATAACAGATGCAGCTTTCATGGCATATATACTTGAGGACTACCAAATCGTATTAACGAAATCAATCGAGGCGAACCGAATCATTCGGGTTATACCGCCAACGGAGCAATTCGTTACAAGATTATATAAAAACAAGAAACAGAAATATGATAAGGGCCAATGGAAGGAAGCCCAGCGCTTCGACTAATGGCTCATTTTTGGAGCATAAGGAGCTTTTATGGACATTGAAATCAATATGTTTCTCATCATAGGCATATTTATTGTGCTGGCAGCGGGGTTTGTTCAAGGATTAACGAGCTTTGGTTTCGCGTTAGTTACCATGCCTTTTTTGGTGAAAATGATACCGCTGCAAGAGGTCGTTCCGATCGTTGTCATCCTCAGTTTATGTACAAATATTATCGTACTCCTAAATAGTTGGCGGCATGTAGCCATTCAAAAAATATGGATATTAATCCTTTCGAGCCTATTGGCTGCCCCGCTGGGAACCTTTTTGCTGGTCTATCTCCGGGCAGATCTTTTAAAAGGCTTTACGGGACTATTAATTATTGCTTTTGCCGGCATACTGTTATCAGGGAAATCGTTCCCTGTCCGTAATGATAAAATCGCTTTTATACCTATCGGCATGACAAGTGGGTTATTAAATGGAAGCATCTCGCTCAGCGGTCCTCCGGTTGCTTTGTTTTTGTCCAATCAGGGATACAGCAAAAATGAATTTAGAGCCAACATCACGGTTTACGGCGTTATTTTAAACATGATCACAATCGGTACATTTTATTATAGCGGCCTGCTGACTCCAAAAGTGATGATGTACACATCGCTATTTGTCCCAAGCATGTTAATCGGTGTTTTCATTGGCATTATAGCGATCAAAAAGCTAGATGACCAGCTGTTTAAAAAGCTGACCTTGTGGCTCATCATCCTCTCAGGGTTGTGGACGATTCTGGGTTCGTTGAAGCTCGTGTAGAGTAACTTGCATGTAAATATAATATAAAAAGCATTCGTACAACAACGGCTAGCTAAGTCTGACGACTCGTTCGCTATCGCTCACTTAAAGCTCTCGAATTTTTAAATACCAGAACTCTAATTATAATTACTGAAAATCTTGCTAGGGGAGTTGATTGAGAAGTGGATCATATTCGGTATCCTATAGGTCAGTTTAAACCAATAATCAATTTAACAAATGAAGAACGTGTTTTCTTCATCAATGAAATACCAAAAATTACAAAGACATTAAGGACTATTTTGAATGATTTGGAGCCTGCTCAAATTAACATTCCATACCGTAAAGATGGCTGGACAATAAAGCAAATCGTTCATCATCTTGCTGATAATGATATGAATGCTTACTTAAGATTTAAGAGGGCGCTAACGGAAGATGGACCGATGGGAAACTCTTATCGGGAAGATTTATGGGCACAATTAAGCGACTATGAAAATATACCTATTGAAGACTCTATACTACTAATTGAAATACTTCATAGACGATTTCTGATCTTGCTTAACCATTTAAAAACGGAAGATTTCAGGCGAATCTTGAAGACTCAAGTTTTAGGAGATATAACATTGGATATAGCACTTCAAAGATTTGTATGGCATAACCAGCATCACATAGCTCAAATCCAATTTTCTGTTCAAGCGAATAACTGGCCAGTTTGGGCCACAGAACCAGTGGAAATTAAAACCCCTGATCCCGCTTGGTTAGTAAAGGGGACACAAGAAGTTAAGCGATTAAGAGAAACTCTTTATCCTTTCGGAGTGAGAGATATAGAACATATTGGTAGTACTTCAATTCCCAATCTTCCAGCCAAACCAATTATTGATATGATGGCAAAAATCAAGTCCTATAATGATTTAGAGGAGATCATTGAAAGTTTGAAAGCTAATAATTGGAGTTATGTTCCATATGAACTGGATGGACATGAGTGGAGAAGATTTTTTGTCAAAGTTAAAAATGATAGAAGAGAATGTCATCTTCATTTGATGCTAGAGGACGAAGAACATTGGGGACAACAAATTAAATTCAGAAATAAACTTCGTGAACAGCCTAATTTGGCTGAGCAATATGCCGAACTAAAAAGAAAGTTAGCAGAAGAAAACAGAGAAGACAGAGAAGCTTATACGGAGGCAAAAACCGACTTTATAAAAAGTATATTAGAATCGGAATAATCGTTTGGTGTTTGGGAGAATCATAATTATGAGGTGACAAAGGTATGTTCTATGTTAATGCAAGAGCATTTATTGAGAGAAAACGTAATAATGGTACTGAAATTATTGTCCAAGTTCGTAATAAGAAAAATGAAGAAGCTATAGAACTGCCTGGCGGAAGATTGGAACCCTATGAATCTATATTAGATGGATTAAAACGAGAGGTGCTTGAAGAAACAGGTTTGATCGTTACAGAAGTAGAAGGCAGTGAAAAGCGTATTGACACGGTTGGTATTAATTCTGAATTTGAAGTGGAATGCTTAGAGCCCTATTGTGTGTATCAGACCATTAAGGGACCCGTTGACTCAATAGGAATGTACTTTATTTGTAGAGCAGAGGGGCAATTATTATCTGAAGGAGATGAAACCTTACATATTCGATGGGAAGCTATTGATGATATTTATCAACTAATGAAAAATGACCCGCGACAATTTTCAGATGTTGATCGAGCAGGACTGAAATACTATTTAAAACATAAGTTTGGAAAGCCATTTGAATAAGACTGCGTAGGGGCCAAATCAGAATGATTAGAAAAAGATTGAATGTATAGCAACAAAGTAAAAAGTTACTGATTGAACCGAAAAGGTTTCAGGAGAGGATGAAAATATATGTCGGCTAAGGGCTTTACGCACTGTCTTCAAATTTTTCCAAGCTATGATATGAACAAGACAGCAGCCTTTTATGAATTACTTGGATTTAGAGCCGTTCGTTATCTTGATTCAGAGGAACCACATATTTGTTTATATAGGGATCAAATAGAGATCGTTTTAACAAAATCGACTAAAGTAGTTATCGCACCTAATCGAGAAATTCATGGTTATGGATATGATGCTTATTTTATAACAAATAACCAGGAGGAAATGGAGAATGAGTTTAGGAAATTAGGAGTTACGATCGTGAGACCATTGTCAACGACGGACTATAGCAACAAGGAATTTGTATTTGAAGATATAGATAGAAGATGGATTGCTGTTGGCAACAAACAAACATTCCATACCGCCAAGATGGCTGGACAGTAAAGCAAATCGTTCATCATCTTGCTGATAATGATATGAATGCTTACTTAAGATTTAAGAGGGCACTAACGGAAGAGGCAACGATGGCGAGCTCTTATCGGGAAGATTTATATGGCATAACGAACATCACATCGCTCAAATCCAATCTTCTATCAAAATAAAATAATATCATTTTTAGGAGATGAAAATATGGGAGAAATGGATAACAATATTCGAGCCAGTCAATCGAAACAGCTTTCTGACAATGAACAAGTATCAGAATATCTTGGGCAACTGGAGCACCCCTTGAAAGCTGAGATTGAAGAGGCTCGCCAAATCATATTAGGTATTAATGATCAAATAACAGAACGTATTAAATGGAATGCGCCAAGTTTTTGCATGAACAATCAAGATAGAATAACCTTCAACTTCCGGGTGAAAGAAGGGTTTCGACTTGTTTTTCATTGTGGTTCCAAGAAAACAGCATACGAGAATAAAGGTCCCCTTTTTAAAGATGAGACCGAACTATTGGATTGGGTTACGGGTGATAGAGCAACCATACATATTACATCTGCCAGTGATTTTGAAGATAAACGAAATAAATTAATCGAAGTGGCAACCAATTGGATAGAAGCGACAAAAAATATTTGAAAACGCAGCGGGCATGAAGGGCGGAAATCATTTGATTACGGTTAAGACTCAGATTGAGATCTCTGCACCTATTCAGGTTTGTTTTGACTTAGCAAGAGATATAGACGTACACACAAAAACAGTCTGGAAACACACAAAAGAAAAAGCCATCATGGGAGCTGCCTCAGAACCGATCGGCTTAGGTCAAATCGTAACTTTTGAAGCCACTCATTTCTTAGTAAGGCAAAGGCTGACCTCGAAAATGACGAAATATCAGGAGCCTTTTTTATTTGTCGATGACATGCAAAAGGGAGCGTTTAAAAGCTTAAGGCATGTGCACGAATTCAAACAACTAGGGGATAAGACTATAATGACGGATACGCTGTATTTTGAAGCCCCATTTGGATTAATTGGAAAAGCAGTTGAAAGACTTATACTTAAAAAATATATGAAAAAGTTTTTAGAGCATCGAAATCAACAATTAAAAATATGGATCGAAGAACGTTAGGCGAAATCACTGTCAGTAACAAGGAGAAAACATGAAAACAATAAATGACCTGCAAACGAGACCATCAAGTCGCTTTGATGAATATGATCCTGATCAGGATGGAAATAAAAACACGAAATTCGCTGATTTCATTATTGATGGCAGATCGATTTATCAAATGCTCAAAAAGCATGATATGGTTCCAACTCTAGGGTGGGGTAGCGAAGAGAATCAAAGACAAATGATTGATTATTTTCTATTGAAAAAACAACATGATTATATGTATTCTAGATACCCCATACTAGTCTGCCCTTGGTGCGGGGATGAAGAATGTGGCTTTATCTCCGTTAGAATCGAAAGGGAAGATGATATTGTTATATGGAGAGACTTCAGGAAAGAGCCGGACAATCAACGTATTCAACTAGGGCCTTATTATTTCAAGTGGGATAACTATGAGAATGTCATTAATGATACTTTTGGGACTGCAGGAATTCAATAATATGAAAGCTATAAGCAAATATAAATGAATAGTAAAGGTTAGTTCTAATAAGGATTTCCGTCGTAAAATACTATATCCATGTTGCGCGGCATCAACCACTTGGTGTGCCGAGGTATTTAGCGGACATTTAATTAGAAGGCATCTTTCACAGGTTTCAGAAAGAATGTGTGAAATGAATTCTTATCTTTATGGTGAGATTATACCAAGTATAAGTATTGGTAAGTATCGTCTTGGTATTAAACTAAATGAACTTTTGAAAGAGATAGATGTTGAATATACCTTAAAGAAAAGCAGAAGTAATACGTTTACTCATGTAGTTGATATCAAGGGAATGTCATTTTTCTTTGATTTTTCAACAGAAATACTTATTCAGATTACAGTTTCATCAGGTTATAAAGGAAAATACAAAGGGTTAATTGGAATAGGATCAATTTTAATAGAATATAAGGAACAATTATTATATCAACTAGATGAAGATGATAATGACTGCGGTTTGTTTATACCTGATGTACCCGGTATATGGATACAAACTGCAAAATGGGGTGACAATAGCGCACCTATCGAATTAATTAGTGTAAACAAGATACGTAAGAATTACTGATAGCTGATCCATTTCGATCCACACATCAGCTATCAAGCAGGATTAAGATGAGGTTTTGATGAGATAATCATACCAGAATCGATTGTTTTGATATACTCGTAGGAAGGTGATTGCTATGTGCAGATACGCCATGTATGGTCCCTATAAAGATATCTATGCCTGTTTCAGCTGTAGAAAAGTATTCAAGCAAACATCTGATCAAGAACTAAGCAAAGCCGAAATAGGGAATAGGGATTATAAATGTCCGCAATGCAGCGAAATTATGAAGGATATGGGGCATGACTTTCAAGCTCCTAAAAAAGACGATATTAAGCAATGGATGAAAGTAGAAATTTTATATCGTAATGGATTTACTTATCATTCTTGTGGTTGTGGCGTAGGTTATAGACCAGCAGCTGTATCCGAAGTGGAACAATTTTTGGAGAAAAATAGAGTGTTTCAGTCCGCTGGAGAAGCGTTATTAAACCGTCTAACGATGAAGCAATAATTTATATGGAGATGAGGTAGGGACACTATTGATCAACGAATTAAAACAATGGGCGATTTAATATGACATTGAAAAGACAACTCTTGCTAGCTTTTGGATATGCTTTAACAACTATATTGAAGAAGAGCCAATATTCTTGAATAAGGGTAGTTTTATGCGTCTACCAGATTTAATCAAAATAATATATTCAAAAAGCAGAAGGTCCTATTCATACAGGGGTTTCTGCTTTTTGGTTTATATGAGGACTTTACTTGCGTTATCACGAGTCGCATATGCTATTAAAATGATTGAGAATATATTGCCTTATTTTCCAATAATATGTTATTGTGTTGAGGGGGAGACGGATGATTCCTTTGGTTGATTATGCTTGCAAATGTCGATCCTTGATTACAACGCAAGCTAGATTGGTGAAGAAGGGAGGCGTGGGATTCTTGTATCGTTAACTATGAGTAATCATGGTAACGGTTCTGTTTGTTGCACGGCCAAATAACCTTAGCGGAGGTTTAGACATGCTCGCAAAAATGAAGAAATACGGCGTTTGCAGTTTAGCTTTTTTCTTGCTGACTACCATAGTTTTTACGGGATGGAGCGCTCAGGCATCGGCAGCAACACCAATTACATCCGATTTCAGGTCATTGCAGGCTTCGCAAATCGTTTCCGAAATGGGTGCAGGATGGAACTTGGGCAATCAGCTTGAGGCGACGGTGAATGGTACACCAAGCGAGACAGCCTGGGGCAATCCGGTCATTACAGCAGCGCTGATAAAAAAGGTGAAGGCAGCAGGCTTTAAAACGATTCGCATCCCCGTCTCCTACTTGAATCATATTGGAAGCGCTCCCAACTATACGATTAATTCCGCCTGGCTGGACCGAGTGAAAACGGTCGTTGACTATGCCTACAATGAAGGTCTATATGTTGTTATTAATATTCATGGCGATGGCTATAATTCCATCCAAGGTGGATGGTTGCTGGTCAATAGCGGAAATCAGGCTTCCATCAAGGAGAAATACCAGCGTGTTTGGCAGCAAATCGCCAACAAGTTTATCAACTATGACGAGCGGCTTATTTTGGAATCGATGAATGAAGTGTTTGACGGTACTTATGGGAATCCAAATTCGGCCTACTACGCTAATCTTAACGCATACAATCAAATCTTCGTGGATACGGTCAGGAAGACTGGGGGCAATAACAGTGCCAGATGGTTGCTGATTCCAGGCTGGAATACGAATATTGACCATACCGTTGGCAATTATGGCTTTGTCCTCCCAACGGACACGTATAGGTCCTCTACAATCCCTATCTCGGAGAAAAGAATCATGATTTCCGTACACTATTATTCCCCTTGGGATTTTGCAGGCGAGGAAAACGGAAATATTACGCAATGGGGAGCCACTGCGACGAATCCTTCCAAAAGGTCTACTTGGGGACAGGAGGATTACCTGAACGCACAGCTAAGTTCCGTGTATAATAAGTTTGTGACTCAAGGCTACCCTGCTGTAATTGGCGAATTTGGCGCGATTGACAAGACTGCAAATGATTCCACAAACAATTTGTACCGCGCAGCATTCGCCAAAGCCGTTACATCAACCGCCAAGAGATACAAAATGGTTCCTGTATACTGGGATAACGGCCACAATGGCCATCACGGATTTGCGCTGTTCAATCGTTCCAACAACACCGTAACACAGCAAGGCATTATTAATGCAATTATGCAAGGCATCCAATAATTGCTCATTAGATTGCATCGATGAAATCGGCGTGTTCCTTGCAAAAAGGAGCGCGTCGTTTTTTTTAGAAATTGTTAGGATGGACGATATAACCTTTTAGACGTTAAAATGGAAAATGTACCTATCATACGGCTTTAATTATGCTGTATCCCATACTCCAATTGTATATCGAGCAAATCAAATAGATCAACAACGAAAGGGTGAGCAGCCATGTTATGCATTTCTGTCGAAAACATTCAAACGCTCAATCATAAAAATAAACGAACAAAAGAAAAGGATGGTTCTTGATTGGAAATTAAAAATAGCAGTAATGTACCTATACGATTTTTCATTAATGACGAAATTAAGCTTGAAAAAAATGCGTTGGCAGAGCTGGACCAGCTCCTGACGGTGAATGAATCGGTCGAAACACTGAAGCGGCACCAACCCGGCTATTTTTCCAATGCGGATGCCAAGATCGAAGAGGTTTCGATCACGCCGGACTTCCATAAAGGAAGCGGCATCCCGATAGGCACGACCCTCCTGACAAAAGGCTTCGTCATACCCCAAGCTGTAGGCAATGACATTAACTGCGGCATGCGGCTGTACACGACTTCGCTTCAGGAGGACGACATTCGTTCCAATCTGAAAAAAATCGAAGCGGACATTCGCCACATTTTCTTCGAAGGCGGACGCAATATCCCGATGACAAGGTCGCAGCGCGAAGCGATTTTCAAAGAAGGCTTAACGGGTGTTTTGGCATCGCAGCAAGGGAGCAGTCGCGAAGGTCTATGGGGTTTTTACGATGCGAATCAGCAAGAGCAAGACCTTGCCAGAGTAAACCGCTCTGGCTCGTTCTTTGCCGACGAAGTAGACGGACTGGATAGCTTTCTAGGCAGCCCGGGGCTTTCCTATGACAGCCAGATTGGCTCGATTGGCGGAGGGAACCATTTTGTAGAGATACAAAAGGTAGTTAATATACGCAACCATGCCTTGGCTAACGAGTGGAATATTAAGAAGGGCCAAGTGGTTGTGATGATTCATACCGGTTCCGTATCGATTGGACATCATGCAGGCCTCCATATAAAAGAAATGCTGAAAGACATTTATCCAGCATCATTAAAGCATCCAAGCAATGGCATCTATGTGCTGCCGCAATCTGAGCAGTATGCGCTGCAATGGAAGCGTTACTGGAATCTCCTTCACAATGCGGCTAATTTTGCTTTTGCGAATCGCTTGTTTTTGGGACTTATGCTGCAAAGAGCATTGCATCAAAGCTTGAAATCGTTCGATTATCAATTGCTGTACGATGCGCCGCATAATTTTGTTTGGGAAGAAACGATCGATGGCAGTGCGGGTTTTATCCACCGCAAAGGGGCCTGCACAGCGAAGTCGGCAGAACAAATGATGAATACGCCTTTTCAATATACGGGGGAGCCTGTATTCATCCCGGGATCGATGGGTGCAAAAAGCTATATTCTTGCAGGACTCGGCAATCGGGAGAGCCTGTTCAGTGCCAGCCACGGCGCGGGCAGAAGTCTTTCCCGAGGCGACTCCATCAAGGTGGATGATGCTTTATTCCGGGAGCTTATTGCCAAGTTTAATGTGGTC
Organism: Paenibacillus sp. R-74696; assembly: GCF_055814915.1. NCBI lineage: Bacteria > Bacillati > Bacillota > Bacilli > Caryophanales > Paenibacillaceae > Paenibacillus > Paenibacillus sp. R-74696. The sequence goes on along the minus strand of NZ_JBPULM010000046.1, from coordinate 513,211 downwards.
ACGCCGATTGATCCGAATCGCAACGATATTAAATCGCGGCCGGATATTTTAAAGAAATGGGAAGAGGAATTAAAGAAGGAAGCTCCCTATGCCTACAAGGATATCAATGCCATTATTGAATCCCATGAGGAGCACGGCATGGCCCAAGTCGTAGCGGAAGTAGAACCGATTTTAACGATTAAAGGCTAACCAACCGTGTATAGCTTTAAACCCCAAAAAACCGCCTGTCGAATGTCGAAAGACAATGACAAGCGGTTTCTTGATGTTACAAGATATTGCGCGATGTTGCACGTGCCGCAAACCCAAGCTTTAAATAGCCCGGGCAATCAGTGCCGCCAGCGCTTTCGCTCCTTTAGCTGTCAGATGGACACCATCCTGTGAAAAATAGTCGTCTTTGCCAGAGCTGGCCGTGTGCCAGTCAACGAGAACCATATTTTTGCCCGCTCTGGCTGCTTTGGCTAGAGCATCGTTGACGATTTGCTCCCACGGCCGAGGGACCCTCGTGTTCACCAATATAATTTTTTTATTATTTTTAAGCAGATCAGAAATTCGCGAAAGCTGCTTGCTTGCAAAAGCGCCGTTCGTTCCGAGCTCAATAATAACGGTGTCGCCAAGTGTGCCTTGCTGCTGAAGCTGTTCAAGAATAGGTGGAGCCTCAGACATTTGCCTGCCGATTTGACCATCTACCGCTATGCTGGGAACGAGCTTTTCCAGCTCGCTCTGAATGTCGAGCATGACGGAATCTCCAATTGCGGTCACCTTCGTTTCGGAATGAGAAGGCTGTTCTGCCCCATGCTCTGGCGCCGTCTTGCCCCCGTCCCCACCCGACTCGGTCGGTTTCACTAACGGACTCGGCGTCTGCTCTGGTGCGGCTGATTCTGCTCCCGTCCCAGCACCAGAGCTTCCTTCAACACCGGGCTCCGTCCCCGGAGCTTCGGCATCTCCAGCGGCGTAATTACCCGACGCCTGCACATGTGAGAGCGGCTTATTGCCCCAGATCGAATCTAACCAGTCCATTCGAAGGGCAAACGAAAACGTGACGAATAAGCACACGCTGAAGAAGGCGATAAAGGCTCTTCGATAGGAATGGGCGGCTATCCAGGCGGGGAATTGCCTGCACTGCTTTCTAATGCTTCCGTGACGAAGGGGCTGTTCAACATATTTATAGGATACGGTGGCAAGCACAAGCATCAACACAAGCTGCAAACTTAGGCGCATCATCGAAATTTCACCCGTATCCACAGCCGGACTCGTCAAAATTATGACCGGATAATGCCACAAATAAAGTCCATAGGAACGAACGCCGATAAAACGAAGCGGCGGAATCGATAATAAACGACCGATTCGGCTGGCTGGATGCGCCGCTGTCATAATGAGCAGCATCGATACAAAGGACAGCAGCAGCATGCCTCCAAGATATAAGAAGGGCTGATACTCATTCGTATACCAAAAAGCAAGCAGCGAGATAAGCAGCGCGGTTCCGCCGATTATATCAAGCGTAAGCTTCGCTTCGTTGGAAACGCGTGGTTTGAGCTTATGAAAAGGCCATATTAGAGCGAGCGCAGCCCCGATGAGCAGGCCGAACATGCGCGTATCTGTTCCATAATAAACACGGCTCGGATCACTGTCAGGCTGGTATAGCCATGCCATAGCAGCTGCCGACAATAGTGCCAGTGCGAGTATGCCCAGCAGCAGCGCACGGCGCCGTTTCAAAAAACGAAGACCCGCTAAGAGCATAAGCGGCCACACCAAATAAAACTGTTCTTCTACAGCAAGTGACCATAAATGGCCGAGCGGCGAGGCGGGGCCAAAGCTTTCGAAATAAGAAACATTATGTAAAATAAGCCACCAATTGCTCACATATAGCAGCACACCAGGTAAGTCGGTTAAAAAGGGAGACCAATGCGGAAAAGAAAACAGCAGGGTCGCTGCCCCGGTGACCGTAATCATAAACAGCATGCCGGGAAGCAATCTTTTTGCCCGACGGATCCAAAAAGCTTTCAAATCTATTTTTCCATGTCGTTCTAGCTCATACATTAATATACTAGTGATCAAATAGCCGGATAGGACAAAAAAGATGCCTACACCGAGCAGTCCGCCCGGCATCCATCCGGGATGAAGATGGTACACAATAACCGCAATTACAGCGATTGCCCTGATTCCGTCAAGCCCAGCCCTGTACGTTTTGTTTCCCTGTTGCTCATGTGCACTTCGCGCGATATGTCCTTGTGACTGCTTGCTGTTGTCCATTTTGCCTCTTACCTGCCTATGTCTAATTTTGTTGCGCAACATTTAAATCGAATGAGGGCTGTAACCTTTATTATCATAATGATTATAGAAAAATGCAAAGGATAAATAGTTACAAATCAGTTATTTAAATTGTGTTCTTTTACCATGCAACTATTTAGGGATAAGATTCGTTTTGGTGGATGAAGGGTATTAAGAAGGCAGAGTCAAAATGTTTATTAAACCACCTACGAAGCAGGAGGACATTCATAATGAAAACATCCACACGATCGATCTCCAAAGGGAAAACCATGATGGCAGCAGCGGCTATTGCGATTGGCTTGGCAACGATATTGCCGACAGCTGGGGCAGCGGACGCTACAGCTGGACAGGATTTGTTTAGTGGAAAGCCGGCAGGCGACAGCGCCTACCATTTTAGCGATATTCAATTTTTAAATGCAACGACAGGACGGGCTGCCGGCAATGGCTTTCTCATCGGGACATCTGATTCTGGCTCCCATTGGCAGTCGATATATAAAGGGACATGGCAGTTCACACAGCTCGATTTCATCTCCAATACAACAGGCTGGGCGCTAGCAAAATCTGCGAGCAATGGGCCGAACGCTTTGCTGTATACGACGGATGGCGGAAGCAAGTTTACGAAGCTGCCTACTGGCACCCTTCAACTGCAGCGCATTCATTTTATAGATAAAAATAATGGCTTTGGTTATACGAATGCCTTTGCCTATAAAACGAAGGATGGCGGGAAAAGCTGGGCGAAAATCGCAACCCCGGCAAATACGCGCTATGCGGAGTTTGTAAATGACAAGCAGGGCTGGGCTCTAGTCATCCTGCCGGGTCTCGGCTATAACCTGTCTAGAACGACGGACGGAGGCGTGACCTGGACGACTTCCCTTCATGTGAAGGCAGAAGAGCTGAGCGGTGGCAAAATCGTTGCAGATGGCACTGGGGTATGGGCGCAATTTAATGGTGGAGCGGGCATGTCGCAGCAATCTTATTCGGTATACGCTTCGGCTAACAACGGTGCAAGCTGGCGCAAGGTCATTAGCCAGAGCACAGCGGGCGGTGGCAGCGCGCCTGGAGAAGCAAAGGGACTTGTTTCACAAGGGCCGGCATCACCGGGCGGACATCCGAGCGACCTTGAGCTGGTGGGGGGCACAGCGATTTTGAGCGCGTATTCCCCAGCGGCGCAGCGCATCGGCATTGGACGCTCCTCCAATGGCGGACAAACCTGGTTTGCGCCGTCGGATACGGTCGGTTATGCCAACACCATCTCGTTTACGAGCACCTATGTCGGGTTTATGGCGGACACTAGCCTAAATTCCCCAGCGATTTACAGCACAGTGGATGGCGGGAAAACCTGGTATACCAAACTTGAAATTCCGACTAAGCCATAGGCAGCTTTAGACTATATGCAGCATGAGCAAACTGACAATCTTTCTAACATAGCCGCCTTCAGCACGGGCTAAACGGTCGGCTGCTGTCTGGACAAAATAACCTCTTGGCAAATGGCCAAGAGGTTATTTTGGTGTGCTTCTCTTTTTGATGAAATTCCAATTCAAATATAAATTTACACATTTTAACCATAAATCTGTATTCAACAACTTATGAAAACGCTTTATCATTTGTGAAGAACGTGAACACGCATGCCAATAAAAACAAGGAGGTTTAACTTTCATGGTTTTTTTGCGCAATAAGCTTTTACGAGATGTCATGGCAAGCACGATGGTGCTGTTGCTGTGCTTCTCTGTTGTGTCCCCGGTGTTTGCAAATGATGAGCATACGATTTATACAAATGCGGAGGAAGTTGTAACAGAAGCTGCTGTATCAGAAACGGCTGACCCAACTGCTGAAGAAATGGTCACTGAAGATATAACTCTTGATGAAACAGCTCATGAAGAAGCAACAGCTTCAGCAGTCTCTGCTGGTCTGCTGCTTCATTACAACTTTGATGAAACAGCAGGCAGCACGGTGAAAGACCGCTCTCCGAACGGGAATGACGGCCTATTATCAGGAGGAGTGGCCTTCACGGCAGATGGCAAAATAAACGGAGCCGTTGATTTAAATGGAACGGATGGTTATGTTAAACTGCCCGATGGTGTGCTTTCGTCCACCCATGATATGACCATTGCCACTTGGGTGAAGGCGGACAGCTTGGGAACGTGGGCGCGAGTGTTTGATTTTGGCACCAGTACGACAAATTGGATGTTTCTGACTTTGAAAAATCATTCGGGCGTTGCCCATTTCGCGGCGCTTCCCCAAGGCAACGGTGAAAATGCTTTGGCTGGCCCGGTTTTTCCGGCCTCCAGCTCATGGCAGCATGTAGCGGTTGTCATTTCCGGCAACACGTATACGATGTTTATCAATGGCATTCAAGTGGCCACCGTAAGCAATATGCAAAATGATCCCTCCGAGCTTGGCTTTACGACGAACAATTATATTGGCAAATCCCAGTTTGCGGCTGATCCTTTTTATGATGGCAAAATAGACGATTTCCGCATCTATGACCGAGCTTTGTCTGCAAGTGAGCTTGTCTCACTGGTCGGAGAGGCGTTAAGCGATATCGAAATCATTGCGTATGATAAAAACTGGCTGGAGCTGGGCGATACGACGCAGCAGACGAAGGATCTGTCACTACCGGCGGCGGGCCCTGGAGGAACGGTCATTTCTTGGACTTCTTCTGACCCGGCAACGGTAAGTGCAGAAGGGAAGGTAACGCGTCCGGAAGCGGGACTTGGCGATAAGACGGTCATCCTTACAGCGACGATTGCCAAAGGGGCCGAGCAGGATACAAAGTCCTTTACCATCGTAGTATGGGAGCTGGATTCGGCATCCTATACCTTGAATATTAATGGCAGAGAGGCGGCTCATGAGGTGAGCCCTACGCTATACGGCATATTCTATGAGGATATCAACTATGCGGCGGATGGCGGGTTATATGGTGAATTGGTGCAAAATCGCTCCTTCGAATTCGGCACCTCTTTGTTTGCTTGGAGCAAAGTCGCATATGGCGGTGCTTTGGGCGAGCTCGCCACCGCGACCGACGAGCCGCTGAACGCCAGCAATCCGCGATTTGCGCGCCTGACGATTACGAATGCGGGCAGTGATACGGGAGCAGCGGTTGGGCTAGCGAATGCAGGCTACTCGGGCATAGCTGTTGCCAGCGGCGAAACATATAATTTCAGCGTTTATGCACGGAGCGCAAGCCCTTTGACGAAGCCGCTAGTTGCCCAGCTTAGAGGACAAGACGACGTGGTTTATGGCTCCTGTGAGGTGACGGGCCTTACAGCTGATTGGCAGAAGCTTGGCTGTGCCATTCAAACGAATGCCGCCAGCACGAACGCAAAGCTCGTCGTTATCGGAACGGAGCTGGCGGTTATCGATTTGGATATGGTGTCGCTGTTCCCGGAGAAAACTTGGCAAAACCGCACAAACGGGCTGCGCTACGATCTAGCCGAAATGCTTGACGATTTAAATCCGGGATTTCTTCGTTTTCCAGGCGGCTGTATCGTGGAGGGCGGCTCTCTTGAAAATCGCTACAGATGGAAAAATACAATCGGCGACGTAGCAGAGCGCCAACTCCAGCGGAATCAATGGGCGGCCAATTATTATCAATCGTTCGGCCTCGGCTTTCAGGAATATTTCCAGCTGTCTGAGGATATTGGCGCCGAGCCTTTGCCGATTATTTTTATCGGTCAAGTGTCCTGTCACGGCAATCCGCCGAAAGTGCCAATGAACGAGCTTGGCCCCTATATTCAAGATGCGCTCGATCTCATAGAATACGCGAATGGACCAGTTGATTCTACTTGGGGGGCAGTGCGCGCTGCGAGTGGTCATCCGGAGCCATTTAATATGAAATATCTTGGCGTTGGCAATGAATTGTGGGGCCAGGATTATTTGGACCGGTATGAAGTTTTTTATGATGCGATAAAAGCAAAATATCCCGACATTCAGCTGGTGCTGAGTGCGGGCGCTTTTCCAGAAGATTCGATGTTCCATTATGCTTATGATTGGCTTGGAAGCAATGGCAATAAAGCGGATTTGGTCGATGAGCATATGTATCAGAGCCCGCAGTGGTTTTACAATAATGTCAATCGGTATGACCATTACAGCCGCAGCGGGCCGAAGGTTTTTGTAGGCGAATATGCAGCGCACGGAACGGGCAAAAAAAACAATATGGAAAGCGCCCTCGCCGAAGCGGCATTTATGACGGGGCTTGAACGCAATTCGGATGTTGTGGCGATGTCTTCGTTCGCGCCATTATTTGCAAGGCAAGGCAACACGCAGTGGACGACCGATTTAATCTGGTTTGACAACAGCCAGGCGTATGGGACACCGAACTATTACGTGCAGCAGTTGTTCAGCCGCCATGTCGGTCAGCAGCTTATGCCGTCCCAGCTTCAGAAAAATAAAAGCTATAGCAGCAGCACCGTCCAAGGCTCGATTGCACTCGGCTCTTGGAACACAGCTGTAGAGTATGATGAGGTAACGGTTACGGCTAACGACGGTACGATTTTGCTGCAAAATGATTTCAGCGATCCGTTGACGCTTTCGCAGTGGAGCAGCTTCAAGGGCGCTTGGTCGATTGACAGCGGCGTGCTCAAGCAAACCTCGTCCAGTACAACGGATGCGCGGCTTCTATTGAAGGAAGGCCAGCAATGGAGCAATTACACGCTGCAATTGAAAGCGAAGAAGGCGGCGGGCTCCGAAGGCTTCCTGATCGGATTTGGCGCTAAGGATACCGACAATTATTATTGGTGGAACCTTGGCGGCTGGAACAATACGTTGACCGTCATTGAGCAGGCGGTTGGCGGCACCAAGTCGAACCTCAGCAATTCCTTGAACAGCGGAGTTGAAGCCAATCGTTGGTATGATATTAAAATCGAATTGCAGGGCTCGCTCATCCGCTGTTATTTGGATGGCGTTTTGGTGCATGAGGTCGATCGGGACCCCGGCCCACTGTACAGCGTGACAACGAAGGATGACAAGACAGGTGATCTGATCGTCAAGGTCGTGAATATTGGCGGCAGCGAGCAAACCTCAATCGTAAATGTGGATGCTGATTATATCGACGGCAGCGCTACCGTGATGGAGCTGAAAGCGGCATCGGCGGCGGAGGAAAACTCGTTTGCCACACCGGAAAACGTATTGCCGGAGGTGAAGGAGGTTACCGGATTAGGCCAATCCTTTACGTACGATTTCCCCGCCTATTCGGTCACTGTTTTAAGACTGAGAACGGCGCCTGGAGCGGTCATAACAGCAATAGATCCTATACAGGTCAGAGCGGCTGTAGGAGCAGTACCATTGCTTCCAGCTTCCGTTTCCGTCAGCAGGAGCGATGGCAGCGAGCAAAATGCAAATGTGCAATGGGGAAAAATAGATGAGGAGCAAGTGAGCAAAACAGGCCTTTTCAAGGTGAAAGGCGAGGTGGCCGGCACCTACTTGACGGCGGAGGCAACCGTCATTGTTTCGAAGGTGGATGGGGGTCCAACACCGACTCCTACGCCGACACCGACGCCTGAGCCGTCTGCAAGTGCGACACCAGAGCCGACGCCAAGCAGTACAACGCCGCAGCCGACCGCGAGTGCGACACCGAATCCGACATCTAGCCCTTCGGGCGGTTCGAGCTCATCGCAGCCTACTGCTACGCCTAAGGGATCGGAAGGCGGCAAGCAGTTGGTGGAGTTGGATGAAAATACGGTGAAGGCCGCGCTGGAAAGCGCCATTGATGGGAAAATCAAGCTGAAAATCAATTCAAATGCAGAGGCAAATGAATGGCTAGTAAAAATCCCACTCACGCGATTATTGGAAGCTGCAAGCACAGAGAAAGCTGAGTGGCTCGAAATCGATACGGGCTTTGCCATCGTAACGTTATCCTTGAAATGGCTTGAAAATAATAAAGCCACAGCTCTAAAAAGCTTGAGCCTTACGATTACGAAAGCGGATATTTCCAAGCTGCCTGCTGAGACGCAGCAGCAATTGACTGGCGCAGTCGTTTATGACTTTCAGCTGGAAGTGGATGGGGTGAAGGTCAGCGATTTTGACGGGCGAGAGGATATTGTTGTAGCTATTCCATATTCATTGCAGCCTGGTGAAAATCCGTATCAAATCATTATTTGCTATATTACGGATAGTGGAGCGCTGGAAGCTGTGAAAAATAGCAAATATGATTCATTAAGCGGTAGCGTGGTGTTTAAGTCCAAGCATTTCAGCAAATATGCTGTCGTGTACAAGAAAGTCGGCTTCAAGGATGTAACGAAAGCATGGCAGCAGCAAGCGATTGGTGCGTTGGCTGCCCGCGATATCATCAGCGGGACTGGCGAAAGACAATTTAAACCGGAAGCTGCGGTGACGAGAGCGGAGTTTATCTCCATGCTGATGAATGGACTGGATTTGACGGAGGCGAATGCTCTAACACCGCTGAGTGATGTCCGGCAAGGGACATGGTATTATGACGCCGTGGCCACAGCCTATAAGCTCGGAATCGTTAAAGGAAAATCAGACGGCAGCTTTGGTGTGTATGACAAAATCACGAGACAAGATATGGCGGTCATGGCCTATCAGGCTGCAAAATATGCGGAGCTCGAGTTAGCTAAGGAAGCAGCAGCACCATTTTCAGACGAGAATGCAATTTCGGTATACGCCAAAAAAGGTATTGCTGCCATGCAAGCGGCTGGAATGGTGAGCGGCATGGGCCAAAATGAATTTGCCCCTCAAGCCCAAGCAACACGGGCACAGGCTGCTGTAATGATCTACAAGCTTCTGGGCTTGCAAGTCGAATAACGAAAAAAGGATTTCCGTCCCCTGCTGGAATGCAGTTGGAATGGAGATCCTTTTTTTGCTGCTCTATAGTGCTGCTTGCAGCGGCTGCTAAATGCCGCCTATTTTTCGGCCTGCGCGGAATTGCTTGTACCAGAAATATACGGTGCAGCCTACGCAATAGCCGAGCAGGGCGGCGCTAGCGGCTGCCAGCAGCATAATGGAGAACGCATACGCTGCAATGTCCCAGCCAAACGCTGCGGATGCCAGCGCTAAAGTAAGGAACAGCACAGCCAGCACATTGTTGAAACGCTGCAGCTCAGCCGCTTGCGTCTCCGTGCCTGATCCTTTGAAAATCAGCTTCGCGATCCGTACAAAAAGATTAAGCTTCCCCGCGGAAGCAAGGCCAGCCACTTGAATGATCCATAATATCCCCAATAGCAAGGGCTGATTAAGGACAAAGGAGAGAAGAACAAAAGTAACGATTCCAACCTGGTTCGCTTTAACATAGCGCATAGGCACTTCACGCATCATCGTTCACCTCTAATTCCAATTTACTTACTTGGTATTATTGTATGTGCTAGTTGAAATTTGAGCAACACAAATATTTTGTAGCGTCATCTAAAGGAAACAAGCTTTAAACTGGGCTATAAAGGTGCTATATTTTAGCTACTATAAAGCGAGCGCAGAGGTGACGAATGCCGATTATAAAGACTGAGCTATACATCAAGGCGCCCGCCCAGCTATGCTTTGATCTGGCCCGCAGCATTGATATCCATGCGGAATCGACTTCACAGACGAGAGAACGCGCGATTGGCGGCGTGACGCAGGGGTTAATTGAGCTAGGACAGTCTGTGACGTGGGAGGCTGTGCATTTTGGCATTAAGCAGCGGCTGACAGCGCGCATTTCCGTCATGGAGGCTCCGCATTATTTTTGTGGACGAGCAGGTTAGCGGGGCGTTTAAGCATTTTACACATTCCCATGAATTTATCATCTCTGGCGACGGAACCTTAATGATTGATACGTTTGATTATGCCTCGCCCTTGGGAGTGCTGGGAAAGCTTGCAGATTTGCTGTTTCTGGAGCGCTATATGCGGGTATTTTTGACAAGACGCAACCTTTATATTAAAAATGTCGCCGAGCAGCGCGCAGTAGCGGTGAAATGAATATAGAAATAACACTCGAAATAATGCTTGCAAAACAGATGCAAAACGCTTGAAAAAACATTTGAAAAAAAGATTTTACTTTTGCATTGCTGTGTGTTAAATTAACTTATGACCAATTGACCGAAAATGAAATATAGTCAATTTTGATCATTAAGCTGAACAATGAACGTTTGAAACGCTTTTTGCAAGGGAGGTAATGGGGATGGCGGTTGATCGCAAAACATTGATTTTAGAAGCGGCGGCGCAGTCGTTTGCACAGTTTGGCTATAAAGCGACGACGATGGATCTCGTATCCAAAATCGCAAATGTAGGCAAAGGGACGATTTACACCTTTTTCAAGACGAAGGAAGAGCTGTTTGAGGAAATTCTCGGCAAAGCCTTTGCAGAGCTGCAAAGCATTATGAACGAGGGAACGGAGCAGGACGCGGCGTTCGTCGACAATTTGTTTAATGTGCTTGATTCGATTCTCGATTTCCGCTCTGACCATGAGCTGGCGGTGAAGCTCTCCCAGGAGGTTCGAGACATTGGAACGGTGCAGGCGCTGGAGGGTATTCGCCGAATGGAGCAGTTCGCGCTGGACTTTCTTAAGCAGCAGCTGGAGCGGGCGATTGACAATGGCGAGGTGAAGCCTTGCAATCCTGAGATTGCCGCGTTTATGATTTTTCGGCTGTACATCGGATTGACGTCCGATTGGAATAAGCTGAGCGCGCCGCTGAGCAAGGATGAGATTAAACAAAATATGCTTTCCTTTATCACATATGGCATTGTAGCCGAGCCAGTAAAGTAATGGGCAAAGTCAAAGCAAGACGGCGATGCCTATTTTTTTGGGAGAAATTGACCAATAAACCGAAATGGTCATTGGTTCAATATATGAGCAGCATAGATCAGCATATTGAAAAAGGACGTGTTCGCGATGGGTGTATTTCAAGTGTTTTGGAAGGAAATTAAGCTGCTTGGCAAGAAGCCGATGGTGCTGCTGACGTTAGCGGGTGTTGCCCTGCTTCCGATGCTGTACAGCAGTTTTCTAGTAGAAGGCTCATGGGACCCTTACGGACAGACGAGCAAGCTGCCGGTAGCGGTTGTTAATCTTGACCAAGGGGCAGACTATGAAGGCAAGCAGTTGCATATTGGCGAGGATTTCGTCGATGAGCTGGGGAAAAATACTGACTTTAGCTGGTCATTCGTTACGCAGGATCAGGCAAAGACCGGCATGAGCAATAATCATTATTATATGACGATTACGATTCCTGAGCATTTTTCGCAGGATGCATCGACGCTGACGGAGGCTGAGCCGAAGCAGGCGGAAATTATTTTTGAGCCGAATAGCGATTATAACTTTGTAGGCGCACAAATCGGCAGCAGCGCAATGAAAGAACTGAAGTCGAAGCTGTCCGTGCAAATAACAGAAGCCTATACGCGCAGCATGTTTGAGCAAATCGATAAAATTTCCGATGGGCTTGGTAAAGCAGGCTCAGGTGCAACGGAGCTTCAAGATGGGGCAGGCAAGCTAGAGGGCGGCATTACGACGCTGAAAAAGAATCTGAACAAGCTGGCGAGCGGCACAGCGGACGTTCAGATAGGTGTGAAGCAGCTCGCGAGCGGCGCGGGCGACCTTGCCAAAGGCGCAGGTGCGCTGAAGTCGGGAACCGCGACTTTGTCGAGCGGGCTCAGTGAGCTGTCTGCGGCCGCTGCCAAGCTGGATGCAGGGGCAAGCAGCGCGCAGGATGGCGCTGCTAAGCTTGAAGCTGGCTTGCAAGCGGCAAGCGTTGGAAGTGGGAAGCTGTCCGCTGGCTTGACGGCTTCGGAGAAGGCCAGCGCGCAGGTTGCGGCCGGCGCAAGCCAGGTCGCTGACGGTTTGGCGCAGCTCGTAGCGAGCAGCCCGGAGCTGCAAAGCAATGAGCAGCTGGCAAAGCTGCTGGCGGCTAGCCGCCAAGTGGCGTCCGGCAGCGAGCAGCTGCATGACGGACAGAAGCAATTGCTAACCGGCAGCACAGAGCTTGCGAAAGGACAGAAGCAGCTGCTGGATGGAGCAGCTAAGCTTAGCAGCGGACAGCAGGAGCTGGCTAAAGGGCTGCATACCTTCAGCACCAAAATGAAGGAAGCTGCGGCAGGCGGCGAGAAAACAGCAGAAGGTGCCTCAAGCCTTCAAGCAGGCGCTGCAAAGCTGCAAACGGGACTTGGAAAGCTGAACGGCGGCGTTAGTGAACTGGCCGACGGCTCGAAAAAACTTGACGATGGCGCAGGCCAACTGGCCGATGGCTCCGTGAAGCTGGTTGACGGATCGGGCGAGCTTGCGAGCCAATTAAATGAAGCGGCTAGTAAATCGTCAGACGTGCAATCAGGAGACAGCACGGTTAGCATGTTCGCTGCTCCAGTCAAAGTGACAGAAAACACCGATCATAAGCTAAGCCATTATGGACTGGGCATTACGCCATATTTCCTGTCACTGGCGCTATTTATGGGAGCGCTCGTGTTTACTACGGTGTTCTCTTTGAGAGAGTCTGGCATTGCCAGTGCTACACCTATGCAGCGTTTTGTCAGCCGGACGCTGACGTTTACGATGGTCAGTCTCGTGCAGTCGGTCATTGCCGACACGGTTCTGCTATACGTCCTCAAGCTCGAAGTTCACAGCAAGCCATTATTTTTCTTATTCACAATTATAACAAGCCTGACCTTCACTTGGATCGTACAAATGCTCGTCACATGGCTTGATAACCCGGGCCGCTTTGCGGTCATCGTGCTGATGATTTTGCAGCTTACTTCAAGCGCAGGAACGTTTCCACTGGAGATGCTGCCGGACTGGATGCAGAAGGTAAATCCTTGGCTGCCGATGACACACAGCATTATCGGCTTCAAAGCGATTGTAGCAAGTGGAGATTATGGGGTAATGCGCGAGCAAATGTTGATTTTAGGCATCTTTGCGATTATTGCGCTCGCCTTGACCTTCCTGTATTTCTTTCGCCAGACTGGCAAAAATGAACAATTACAAGCCATTACCGCATAATGAAGCAGCAGAATAAATGAAGAAGAATAATCGGAAGGAACCTCCTCTTTCATTCAACTCGCAAATGCGTTAATATAATCTTAACAATTATCGTTAAGGAAGCGGCCATCACGTGTTGATGGCTTCTTTTTTTTAAATATAAGCATTTATAAGTTACACATTTATCATATTAACGTGGAATGCGAGAGAGTGAGTGAGGCTTATGCAGCAACTGATGTTTGGAGAAAATAAGCAGCGGTCGCCTTTTTTTCTTGTTTATGCAGCGCTGCTGCTCAAGCTGGCGTTATTTCGCTATTTTATTTTTGATACGATTGCAATGAGAGATGTGGCGATGGACGGCCTAGGCTTGCTAGGCGTGTTATTGTTGTTCGAGCTGGTTGCCCCCGGCAAACGCAAAGGTGCTCTTTTTTTACTCGTTAATGCGCTGCTGTCGCTGCTGCTGTTTGCCTCGACGGTTTATTTTGATTATTATGGCTCGGTGCCGACGTACAATGTGCTTAAGTCGATTAATCAAGTCGGTCAAGTGCGGGCAAGTGTTCAGTCGTTAATTCAACCTGTCTATTTCGCTTATTTTCTTGATGTGGCGATTTGGCTGGCGGTGTATGCAGTAAGGCGTTTTCGAACACGAAAAGTATATGAATACAAACGTATGGGAAGAGTGTCGGTGCTGCTTGTCGTGCTAATCGTCAGTACATCGTTTTTCAGCCGCCAGGTTTATATGGATCAAACGATTGTAAATGAGCTGGAGCGGGCGAAAAATCTCGGGTTTATCGGCTTTCAGGCATCTGCGGCTTGGCAGGCTGGCAGTGAAGCCATCGAGACCGAAACCGGCAGCTTGCCAGAAACGATTACTGAAATTAATGAGCTGCAAGCAAGCTATCCTTATGCTGATACGGGAGCTAATAAGGATGTACAAGCCAAGCAAGCGGAGAAACAACCTGTTCAATTTGGTAAGGCAGCAGGTAAAAATTTAATTGTCCTGCAAATGGAGGCCTTCCAAAACTTTCCGATCCACCTTAAGGTGGACGGCCAGGAAATTACGCCGACCATTAATCAGCTGGCGGATGAGGGCTATTATTTTCCTCATGTGTATCAGCAAATTGGCCAGGGCAACACATCGGATGCCGAGTTTATGTCGAATACATCGATTTATCCGGTCGGCAGCGAAGCGATGTCAAAAGGGTACGGGGACCGTGCGTTCCCAAGCCTTCCGAAGCTATTGCAGGAGCAAGGCTATGATACTGCCACCTTCCATATTAATAACGTGACGTTCTGGGATCGCGACAAGCTGTACCCGGCGCTTGGTTTTAATGCTTATTATGATAAGCCCTATTATACGAATGACCAATTTAATGATTTTGGCGCCTCGGATGAGGAGCTTTACCGGGTTGGAGTCCAAAAGCTTACCGAGATGAAGCAGCCGTTTTACGCGCAGTTCGTTACAACGTCCAGCCACTTTCCCTTTAAGGTGCCGGCTGACCGCGTAACACTAACGCTGCCGGATTCGCTTGCAGGCACTCAGCTGGGCGACTATTTGACGGCAATCCATTATACCGATTACGCCATTGGCACATTGATCAGCAAGCTTAAGGAGCAGGGATTGTGGGACAATACGGTGCTGGTTATGTACGGCGACCACTTCGGCCTGCAGCCTGACAAAATCGATCCAGAGCAATTTAAGACAGAGCTTGGCATGACGTATGATGCACGGCTCAGCCGCTTCAATATTCCGTTTATCGTTCATATGCCGGGCGGTGTCAAAGGCGGCAAAGGGCAGGTAGTAGAGCAGGTTGGCGGACAGCTGGATATGATGCCGACGATTGCTAATTTGCTTGGTCTTCAGCCGGAGCTGTCGGGTGCTACACTGTTTGGCCATGATCTGCTGAACATCAATCGGAATGTGCTGGGGATGCGTTATTATTTGCCGAGCGGATCATTTTTCAATAATGATATTTTGTTCGTTCCCGGCAAAGGCTTTGATGACGGCACCGCTGTATCGCTTGATACGATGGAGCCAGTTCCCAATTTTGAGCAGTACCGCAGAGACTATGATTATATTATGAAGCTCATGAGCTTATCTGATAAATACGTGCGAATGCTGCCAAAGCGTGAGCTTGAGGCAAATTAATGATAATAGATGAGTGAGATAATTACTATTTTATTGTAAAAAAGCTCCGCCTATTGGCGGAGCTTTTCACAATTACTATTCGAATTTTTCCACTTTTCAATGGCTTCGCTAACTTCTTTATCGCGTTGTTCGTCTTTCGGTCCAGGTATAGTCGGGGAGACTTCATAAACATTGAAACGAGTGTCTGCTATATCTATGCGTCCTCTGCGGGAGCTTCTTACAAAGTTGCTGCCGTTCATTTGAAATCCACCACCTTTAATTTAAGTATAACCTAATAAGGTTAAACCCAGCAACGTTAGGAATAAACATACGACTGCTGCCCATAGAAACAGCACCATATTCATTGACGTAATGATGAATAAGTCCACTTTTTGCTTCAAAAGCTACAAATCCGTCACCACCTTGCTCAATATGTCGCTGAGCAGCATAAGCAAATAGATGGTGGGCCACGAATTTATATTTTTCTTTTGCTCCACGATTATGTGGTGCCTTTTCAATTAAGTGTATTTGGTCGCATTCCTTTTACATCATCTATACTCATTTTTGTTATGTATATTGGAATACGGTAGCCTGTCTCGTTTTCTATAAGCATAAAACCACCTCAAGAACTATCATACCATCAAAAATAGTGGGATTCAGGAAGAATTATCTGAATTACATCATGAAAAGCACCTCCAGCGCTGCGCTGTATTGCCGCAGCTGGAGGTGCTTTTTTCAAAATATAGGAAAGCATATGATTTCGCCATACTTTCTCTATTTTTCGGACTGAAACGCGCCGCGCCGCCAGAGGACGGCGGAAGCCGTTTCACCTTGGCTTTTTTGAAAAAGAAAACGGCAGAACAGGCAGGCGGCTACTCCCGCGAAAAGCCTTCCTCTTCCAAATATTCGACAGCCTCTTCGTAAGTTTCGAAGGCCATCTCCAAATTAACTCCCTCGTAGATCATCCAAGTATCTTCCTCAAACCGTACTTGAAGCGTCTGCGAATCCTCGTTAACCCATTGCTGATCGGAATTAGCCCGTTGTCTTCTGCGCTGTGCTCTCGTCAGCGGCACTTCAGGCTTGAACGATAGCGATTTGATCGCTTCGGCAATTAATGTGCGAAGCGCAGGCTCATCCAGGCTGCGAATATTGACGAGGCCCTTGTCGTCGATGTCATAGCCTTCCAGCAGGGCGGCATAAACGAAGCCATTGCCGTTCGGATGCAGGTGGTAAACGACATTTTTGCGGTCGTACACGCTGTCTGCATATTGAAAATTAACGCGTCCAAGCGATACATCGCTGCGCTCCAGCTCGGGAAAGGACGTAATGATTTCAAGCTTTTGTTCAAAGGTTAGCATAATTTCCTCCATCGTTGAATCCAGTTTACTTTAGCGTAAAGGGCGCTGGCTACAGATGCGCCTTGTTGACCTGTTCGTTGCGTACCATTTGCTCCAGCTTGTCGACGAGAGCTTGATGCTCAGGCGGCAGCTTCCGCAAGCCGAATAACCGTTTGGCTTTGTTTTGCTTCAGCGTCTTCAGCATATACAGCTTCTCCCGATAGGTGAACATGGGTACCAACCTCCAATCCAATTGCACCGTAAGTTCCTCCATTATATAGGCTTCACCGTCAGGATGAAAGCTATAACCTGAACAATGGAGCTTTTTTGCGAGGGGTAAGGCGGCGCGGGCGGCTTTTCTTCTTTTTTATCCGAGCCAAGCATAAGCTTGAAGACAGAGTGGGACGATCCTTAGGGCGGGAGGCGATAGAAGCATGGCAAGATGGGGGAGAAAATGGGGACTGCTTCAGCTGTTGAACCGCAATCGAAAGCTATCCTGGCCTGGACTGCCGCTGCGGCGGGTGAAGACGGTCAATTGGAGCAGCCGTGGAAACTCAAGCGGAAATGCAGGAAGCCGCAGCGGCACAAGCTGGGGCAATGGCAAGCGATCTGGCGCAAGTGTTAGCCGGCCCAAGAGCTGGGGCAGTGGCAAGCTTGCCAGCGCAAGCATGAGCTGGCCTAAAAGCTGGGGCAGAGGGAGCCGTTCTAGTCCCACCGCTAGTCGCCCCAAAAGCTGGGGAGTGAGCAAGCCGCTGTTCGGTAAGGGCAGCAGCCATAGCGGTTTTGTGGCAAAATCGCAGTCTGGGCGCACTGCAGCCCGCCAAGCGACCTATGATGCTTTTCAGCCTGGACAGTCACAGTCTTCTGGCGGAGGAAGCTGGGGCTCGCGGCCAAAGTCGCCAAGGCGGAAGCTGAAAATATGGACTGCCATTATTGTGCTGACACTGCTCATTGGCGGCATTCAGTCTTTTTTATACGTAGATAAGCATTTGCGCGAGCCGCTTACAAAGGTTGCCCAATTGCGAATCAAGCAGGTAGCAACGCAAGCGATTAATAAAGCGACGACGGAGCAGGTGGCGAGCCAATCCGAGTTTGAGAAGCTGGTAGATTGGAAAATGAACAGTAACGGCAAAGTGTCAGGCTTTATGCTGAACTACAATGAGCATACGAAAATTAGGGCGCAGACCATTGAAACGGTGCAATCGACGCTTGCGGATCTTAAGGAAATTCCCGAGCATATCCCGATTGGCAATGCGCTGGGCAGTCCGCTTATCGCGTCGTATGGTCCCCGTGTTCCCGTGAAATTTGAGCCGGTCGGCGCTGTTAAAGTAGATCTCAGCACACGGCAGCAAAATGCGGGCATTAATATGATTTTGATTGAGGTGTACATTCATATCGTCGCGGAGGTTGCAATTATTATCCCATTCGAAACGGAGCCGCAAATGGTGGAGACGGAAATTCCGATTTCCTATTTGCTCGTCGTTGGCGACGTCCCGATGTATTATTACGACAACAAAGGCAATCCAGTAGGCAACTCTGCCCCTGGCGCCCCTAATATTGCATTGCCTTTATCAAAAGGAACCGGAGTGACGCAGCCATCGGACGGCAGCATGCTGGAGGAGCAGCTCGAAGCGCCGACACTGCCTGCGCCGAGTGCGGAGAATGAGAGCGAGCATTAAAAATAAGGAAAGCCACTGATGTAATCACCAGCATCAGTGGCTCATTAGGGATTCATGTTGTTTCATTGTTAAGCAAAAATTACATGTACAGCATGAAGAAATTTAAGTCATGCCCGTTTTGCTTCAAGTAGTTGTAAAGCTGCGAGCGATGGTGGAACGTATGGGTAACGACCTCAATAAGCCATTTGACCTGAACCATGCCATGCTCCAAATAATAAGCTTTAGATGATTGATTCAGCAGCTCCTCCTCGCTTAAGGAAAGGATATACTGCTTGAATGTTTCAAGGTTGGTTTGAAAACGCTGAATCAGCTCGTCTGGGCTCGTGATGCCAGCGGCTCCATTTTCAACCTCTGCAACTTCATGCTCTGTCTTCTCCTGCAAAATGGCAAGATCGCTCGCCGGAATAGCTACCAAATGATGAACGAGCTCAAGCAGGGAACGCATATTGTCCTGCGGGCGAAAGCCCCATTCGGATGGCTGGATTTGGGCAATTAAGGAACAGCTTGTCCGAACGGACAGCTCTAATTCCTCCAGTAAATGATCTCTAACTGTAAATGTTCCTGACATCATGTATCGTCTCCTTGTTTGGTCGATTATTTATTCATGTTGTTCATAGCGGGCAGCGAGCTGGCACACTCGTTGATAGATCGCTTTTCGCAGTGCAGGCGGCTGCGTCACTTCGGCATCCATGCCGATATAGGTGAAAAATTGAACGGCCCAGTCCCATTCGGACATGGGCAAATCCATTTCAAGCTGCCACAGCTGGCTATCGACCTGCTTGACCAGTTGCCCGAAATGAGGGTCCTGCTCGGCGAGTAATGCTCCCCGATACGTTAATTGAGCAGCGATGTGAACGAGCTTCATTGCACCGGGCTCCGCCGATATAGCCTTGTCCAAGTAGGCTGAGGCCGCTGGCGGCGGCTCGATGGGCTCCAATTCCACAAAACGGTCAACGCGGAATGTGCGCTGCTCTTCATGCAGTAAGGAATAAGCCTCACAATACCAGAAGCCATGCGCTGTGTAGAGCCGGAGGGGCAGCAGCTCAAGCGATCTTTGATGCTGCTCGGAGCGATAGAAGGCGCGAATCCAGATCGATGTTCCTGCATATTGCAGCAGCTTCTCTAGTAGCGGCGTTTTGTAGCTCCGTTCGGGAATCGAAATTTCTAAACGATCCAAGATCGGCTCTATATGCTGCAAAATATGCTCCGGCATGGTGGCCCGAATTTTATCAATAGCTGTAAAACGTGCTTGGTTAAAAGGGGTGTCGGCCATTTTGGTCATGGCATTCAGGGAAAATAACACAGCGAGTGCTTCCTGCGAATCGAAATGCAGCGGCGGCAGCTTATAGCCATCCATTAGTCGGAAGCCTCCAGCAGGTCCCGATAGGGCATACAACGGTATTCCCATCTCGGCTAGCGCCTGCATATCGCGAAGAATCGTTCGTTTGGATACCTCCAGCTTGCTGGCCAAAGCCTGCGCTGTCTCGGGCCGCTGCTGCAAGGCCATCATAATGGCAATGAGGCGATCATTCCTTTTCAAACGGAGCCTCCCTCCCTTTTTAACCCAGTATAGCATGCCATTAGTGACAACATGTTTGTCATCATTAAATCAGGCTACCAATAAAAATAAAGCGAAAATTATGCTGCCGCCTATGAAAAAAACCGCTAGCTGCCGGCCAGCGGCCAGCAATTAGCGGTACGGATTTTCTCGGAATGAAACGCGCTGTGCCGCCAAGGAAGGCGCCAGCCGTTTCACCTTGCTCGTCGCAGTTCTTCGCGCTCCCATGCCTTCAGCAGCGGGTACGGATCAAAGGACCATTCGATGAGTCCGCGGTCGCGGTATATGCCGTAGTGAAGATGGGGCGGGAATTTGCCCTGGGTTCCCGGCTTGCCATAGCCTGAGCTTCCGACCCAGCCAATCACTTGTCCCGGCTTGACTACCGTTCCAGCGGTCAGCGATTTGTCGAAACCGGATAGGTGCGCGTAATAATGGTAATAATTGTTGAGATCACGGATGCCAATGCGCCAGCCGCCGAACGGGTTCCAGCCCTTCACCTCGATAATGCCGTAGCAGGTGCTTTTGACCGAGAGGCCGTAGCCGGCGAACAGATCGGTGCCTTCGTGGCTGCGTCTGCCGCCCCAGCTGCGGGCGTTTCCCCAAGTGCTTTTATACGAATAGTTATGCCCGACAGGCAGCGGAAAAGCATGCTCAAACAGATCCAGCCGCCCAAACGCTTCATAAATACGCGCAAACTGCTGAATGCGCTGGACAGAGCGGCTGTTATGATAATATTCCCATAGCCCGATGGCCAAATCATCCGCGGTCGTTCCATGCTGCAAAATTTTGCTTGCTATCGCATACAGCAAATCGGAATCGTTGGTGCGTTCCGCTTGCCCGTCGCCATCACCGTCCCGGCCAATGCCGTTGAACCAGCGAATGGAAAGCGGTGATATGTCGGCTTTATTCGGATTCAGCAGGCCGCTCCATTGATCCTGCTCAATAAAGACGCCAACGGTTTGGCCTAGAAGCGGCCGCGATTTCGGGCGTGCGCTGGACAGGGTGCGCTCATATTGATCGATAGCGGCAAGCTGCGGCCAGGGAATGCCCGTCATCAAGCTTAACTTGTCATATAACGTTTGCCTGTTGGCGAACACTTCGGCAGCTTGGGGTGTGGACTGGGCTGGCAAAAGGCTTTCATCCTTATGCTCAGCAGGCCGGGATGCCGAATGGGCATGCCCCAAGTGCCCGGTTATGAGGCAGGCGGAAAGTGTGAGTGCTGCTGCAAATCGCACGGTCTGTTTCAAGCTGTCCATCCTTTCTGTAGCTGTATGGCTTGATGGTTAGGTTTTGCAAATCATTGGTTTTTATGCGAAGCATGTACACTCGTTATCCATCGTAAATCTGTATAGCTTTTATCTGAATTTCGAATGAATCTAATGTGTGATAACGTGCTACATAGGGAAGAAACATGCTATAATAGCGAAAGTGATACGGCCAGGACTTATTTTGAAATGCAGCCATTGTTGCGTTTAAGGGTAGGGCCTTGTTAAATGGAGTGAAAGCAGGGATGCCGGATGAAACCAACCAAACAAACAGAAAAACTGCCGAAGCCGGATTGGCTTCGCATTAAATTAACGACTGACGGCAATTATGCCGAAATTAAAGACATGATGCGCACCAAGACGCTGCATACGGTATGCGAGGAAGCGCGCTGTCCAAATATTTATGAATGCTGGGCGAATCGTACAGCAACCTTTATGATATTAGGTGACATTTGTACGCGGGCTTGCCGCTTCTGTGCGGTGAAGACGGGTATGCCAACGGAGCTTGATACACAGGAGCCGGAACGCGTTGCTGAAGCAGCGGAGCAGATGGGTTTGCGCCACTGCGTCGTAACGTCCGTTGCACGCGATGATTTGAAGGATGGCGGCGCATCTATTTTCGCCGGAACGATTCAAGCGATTCGCGAGCGCGTTATGTTTTGCCGCGTCGAAGTGCTCATTCCGGATTTCCTAGGCAATGAAGCCGCGCTTCAAGTGGTAATGGACGCGAAGCCTGATATTTTGAACCATAATATTGAAACGGTTGAGCGCCTTTCTGACCGCGTGCGTGCCCGGGCCAAATATGCCCGTTCACTGGAGCTGCTTAAACGCGCGAAAGCGATGAATCCGAAAATTCCGACGAAGTCGAGCATTATGCTAGGCCTTGGCGAGACGTTTGAAGAAATTTTGAAAACGATGGATGATTTGCGTGCGGTGGATTGCAACATTTTGACTTTAGGCCAATACTTGCAGCCAACGCCAAACCATCTGCCGCTAGTTCGTTACGTGCATCCCGATGAATTTGCCGCTTTGAAGGAAGAAGGATTGAAGCGTGGATTCCGGCATGTTGAGTCCGGCCCGCTCGTTCGCAGCTCCTATCATGCGCATGAGCAGACGGATTCCGCTGTTGCCGCTGAAGAGCGCGAGCTGAGCAGCGTATAAGGCTTGAACTGAAGCTTCGAGAGGTGGGAAGTCGTCTTGATTCAAATCGGTGGTAAAATATATGAGCTTGTTCATGAGAACAGAAATGGCTGGAATCAAGAGGCCTTTCGTGCCCGCTACAGCGAGGTGCTGGAGCGGTATGATTATATCGTTGGCGACTGGGGCTATAGCCAGTTGCGCCTGAAAGGTTTTTTCAAAGACAATCATATGAAGTCAACTCGTGATACGATGTTCTCCTATGCGTCGGATTACATTAATGAATATTGCAACTTCGGCTGCCCTTACTTTGTGCTGGAGAAGACCGGAAGCGTGAAGCAGTCTCCCGAGCTTGAGGAAGTGGACGAGGAGGATGCACTGACGGCTGATCTCAACGACAAGCTGTTCATGGCGCTGGAGGAAGCTTTTCAGACGGCTGGGCAGGAGGAGGATGGCCTCGTGCAGACGAATGCTCCGGCAGCCAAGTCTCCTGGTGAACCACGTGCTCTGAATCAGGGTCAGAAGCAAAGCCAGCAAAGTCAAAGCCATACTTCGCGCGGCAGCTCCGGCAATCGCAGCGAGGATTCTGCGCAGCGCAGCGGTGGCAAGCAGCGTGAGCGCCGCAGCTACCGGCCGAATGGCGGCAGTAGCGGGGGCGTAGAGCGTGCAGATCGCAGCGGCGGCAAGAAGCCGCCAAGAGGACTTGCGGCAAGCAAGGAAATCGCCGCTTCCGCTGAAAGCAATGAAGGGGCGCCGGCTCAGCCGCAGCGCCAGAAATCGCCTTATCGCGGCAAAAACCGCCCGCCGAAACCGAATCATTCCGAGCCAACAACGGAATAAGCAGGCCCATATACAGGTGTAGGTTTAATAAAGCAGGAATGCTGGAGTTCATCCAGGTTCCTGCTTTTTTTTTTGCAAATATAAGAATTTATAAGTTGTAGCTTATAAATAGGACTTATATTTCTCGGACTGAAACGCGCTGCGCCGCCAAAGGACGGCGACAGCCGTTTCACCTTGGAGGGGCAGCAATTGGTAAAATCGGACAAAATGCTACATGGACGGTCGCAGGCGTTGTCGATATCATTGATAATGAAAATCAATTAAAAATTCCAGGAGGTGCTTCAAACGGGAATGGCTTACGCGAATAAGGCAGCAATAGGCGAACTGGCAAGCTCACAGGCTTTTCAGAGGGCGAGAAGGCGGGTGTTCACCCAACTGATTGAAGCGCTCGTATTTGAAAGTCTCCCCGTTTTCACATGCACAGAGCAGCGGGATGGCCAGCTGGAAATACTTATTTTCGGTCGCGATGATCAAGAGCGGCCGGTCCATTATAGCTGCCAAGGCAGAAAAATGCTAAGTTTTGGGAAAATAAAGCTGACGAACAGCATCATAAATCGCCTTCAGGATGGAAGGCAGGAAGAGGCGCAGGATATTGCCCTCTTTCTGGAGGAAATGGCCCGCTCGCTTGCTGAGGCACCTAGCCAGATCAGCGCCTTTGCCGCAGAGCTGGAGCAGACGCTGCTGAAGGAAGCCGCTGCCTTGCAGTGGGTAAGCGAGGAGGAGAGCAATAAGCGGGGCGGCAGCCGCAGCTACGACGAGCTTGAGGGAGATGTGCTGGAAGGGCACCCGTACCATCCATGCTTCAAGTCGAGAATCGGATTTTCGATGGCTGATAACGAGGCGTACAGTCCGGAATTTCATCCGCAGTTTCGGCTGCTCTGGCTCGCCGTCTGGCAGGAGGATGTGGAAATGACGTCGTCCGAAGGGATAGATGGACGCGGGCTTATCCTTGCAGATGTTGGCGCGGAGCTGCTCACGCAGTGGGATCAGCGATTGGAGCAGAAAGGCAGCGAGCCAAAGGATTATGTATATATGCCTGTACATCCATGGCAGTGGCGGGAGGTGCTCTCCGGTTTATTTTTCAAGGAGATCGCTTCAGGAAAAATCGTCGTATTAGGCGAAAGCCGTCACCTCTACTCGCCACAACAGTCCATTCGTACTTTAGCTAACCGCACAGAGCTTAAGGGGCTGTCGATTAAATTGCCGCTAAGCATTCGCAATACATCATCGATGCGGACAATTAGTCCGCGGCATGCGAGGAATGGTCCGAGATCTTCGGCCCGTCTTGCGGCTATGGTGGCGGGGGATCGGTATTTGAGCGAAACGCTGCGGCTGATTTTATTGCAGGAGCGGCTCGGTGTTTCTTATCGTTATGAACGGCTTCCACAGTCCGTGCGCGGGCGAGCAGAAGGAACCCTTTGCGCCTTATGGCGGGACAGCGTCCATCTTTATGCAGATCAGGGTGAGCAGGCGGTTCCATTTACGGCACTATGCCATGTTAGGCAGGGCGGGCAGCCCTTTATCGCGCCATGGGTGCAAGCGTCGGGAGTAGAGGTATGGCTTCACCAATTGCTCAGCGTTGTTTTGCGTCCGCTGCTCCACTTGTTGTTCGCTCATGGGGCCGCAGTTGAAGCGCATGCGCAAAATCTCGTGCTGCTGCATCGCAGCGGCGTACCGTCGCGGCTCGCCGTAAAGGACTTTTCCGGCGGCGTATTATTTTATAACGGAGAAAATGCGAACCCTGCGGCATTACCGGAAACGGATGTTAAGCATGAGGTTCGGGACGTGGTGCATAACGCTTTGTTTTTTGTGAATTTGGCGGAGCTGGCTTTGTTTTTGAATACGCATTATTCATTCGCGGAGCAGCATTTCTGGCAGGCGGTTGCGGATGCGATCGGCCAGTATGAACGGGATTTTCCGCAGCTGGCAGAGCAGTTTCAGGCCTATAATCTGTTTGAAAATCAAGTTTTCGTCGGGCTGCTTGCTGCCCGCAGGCTGCGAGGAGATGGCGGAGAGCGGGATCACTGGATTGCGAATGCCTTGGCTGGCTACCGTGACAGTAATCGCAAAGCTGACCGTGAAGCTCGCCGTGACCAATCGGACTGCATAGAGGAGGAGAACAAGAAATGAAGGCACTTGAGCTGACGCAGCCCGAGGCGGGGATAGTGGAGATTGTCCATTCGGAGGCTTATCCGCCAGCGCGGCGGCGTGTATTCCGCCAGCTGCTGGAGGCGCTGCTGTATGAGCAGATGATTGCTTACGACAGCGTTATCGCTGCTGATGGAGCAGAGGAGATAACGATTACAGGAATGGATGCCGAGGGGCGTCTCGTCTATTATCGCTGTGCATTCAGGCGCAAGCTGAGCTTCGGCAAGCTTCGCTTAACCGATCAGCCGCTGTTTAGGCAGGCAGCTGAGCATCAGGATGGAATCGGGCAGGAAGCCGAGGATATTGCGTTATTTTTGCAGGAAATCGTTTCTGCGATGGTGGAGGAGCCGCGGTACCTAGAGCGCTTCACGCAGGAGATCGAGCAGACGCTGATCAAGGAAGCGGCTGCCCGCAGTCACCGCCTGCTGCATCCGGTTAGGGGCAGCCGGGAGCTGGCGGATTTGGAGGGCGACGTTATTGAGGCGCATCCGTATCATCCGTGCTTCAAATCGCGAATCGGCTTTCAATTGGAGGATAATGCGCAGTATGGCCCGGAATTTCATGGACGGTTTCAGCTGGTGTGGCTAGCGGTCCATAAGGAGGATCTGATTTTCGCCGTATCCCAAGATCGTTCATGGGCGGAGCATATTGCCCGTGAGCTTGGCGAGGAGACTGTTGCAAGGTTTGTACAAAAGCTGGAGCAGCAAGGGCTTGCGGCGGCGGAATTTACGTTCGTCCCGGTT
Source organism: Paenibacillus sp. R-74696 (assembly GCF_055814915.1). Lineage (NCBI taxonomy): Bacteria > Bacillati > Bacillota > Bacilli > Caryophanales > Paenibacillaceae > Paenibacillus > Paenibacillus sp. R-74696. Next base: position 487,220 of record NZ_JBPULM010000046.1, on the reverse strand, counting down.
CATCCCTGGCAGTGGCGGGAGAAAATCGCTCCCCTATATTTCCGGTTCATGGCCAGCGGGCGTATCGTTGTGCTCGGCGAAGAAGGAGATCATTATTCTCCGCAGCAGTCGATCCGTTCGTTGTCCAATCGCAATAATCGGCTCAAAAATAATGTCAAAACCGCGATCAGCATCGTCAATACATCCGCTGTACGCCTTCTCGGAACGCATCATGTAACGAATGCGCCGATTTTATCGGATTGGCTTGAAAGCATTGTGGCTGGTGACCGCTATTTGCGCGATGAGCTTAAGCTCGTGCTGCTCAAGGAGCATGCGGGCGTCTCCTTCCGCTACAATTTATTGCCAGACCTTGTACGGGCCGCCGGCTATGGAACGCTTGGCGCTATATGGCGCGAGAGCGTCTATGTCCACTTGGAGGAGGGCGAGGAAGCAGCACCGTTCACCGTTTTATGCCATATTGGCGCAGACGGCAAGCCGTTTATCGACAGCTGGGTGCAGCGCGAAGGACTTCGAAGCTGGCTGGATAAGCTGCTTTCAATCAGCATGCTGCCGCTCATTCATCTGCTGTTCGAGCATGGCATTGCAATGGAATCGCATGGTCAAAACTTAGTGCTCATTCACAAGCAAGGTGTGCCTTCGCGAATTGCGCTTCGGGATTTGCCTGGCGGTGTGCGTTTCCATACTCGCGATGGCGAGCAGGAATCGAGACCTGAGCATTTACTGGACTCCGATCCGCTGCATCCTAATAGCTACAGCACGTCGCCTATGGAAACGAATAATGTTCAGAAGATTCGCAATTTTCTGATGGATTCTTTTTTGCAAATTATGCTGGCTGACCTTTGTCTCGTTCTGGAGGAGCATTACGGGCTTCCGGAAACAGCGTTTTGGCAAGCCGCTGCGGGGCCGATCCAAAGCTATTTGAGCACATTCGGTCTGCATAAGGCAGAGCGCTATGATCTATTTGCTGAAACGATAGAGGTCGGGCAGCTAACGAGGCGCAGGCTGTTCGGCGAGCATGTGATCCGCAATCATGCTGTCGCCAATCCGCTATACCATATGAGAGAAACGGGAGTGTGAACAAGATGAATGTGAAAACGGTGCACAAGCAAGAGGCAGGAGTGACCTCCGTAGTAGATTGTGTGGGCGGAACACCGCTCGTTCGGCTGAAAAGAATTTTTCCAGACTCAAGCGTCCGGCTGTTCGCCAAGCTGGAGATGATGAATCCGGGCGGCAGCATGAAGGATCGATCTGCGCTGTATATGATTGAGCAGGGCTTCGAGAGCGGCTTAATCGGGCCGAATACGCATTTAATCGAAAGCACCTCCGGCAATCTCGGCATCGGGCTGGCAATGGTTGCGAAGATCAAGGGACTGAAGCTAACCTGTGTCGTCGATCCGAAAATATCAAAAACAAATTTGCAAATTATTAAAAGCTTAGGTGCCAACATTGATATGGTGACCGTCAAGGATGAACAGGGCGGCTATCTCAAAACGCGGATTCAGCGGGTCAATGAGCTGCTGGGCCAAATTCAGGATTCCTACTGGATCAATCAATACGCCAATGAGTGGAACTGGAAAGCCTACTATTCTACTGCGGCGAGTGAAATTATAGAGCAAATTGATGAAAAAATAGACTATTTGGTTTGTGCGGTCAGCACGACTGGCAGTATTTTGGGCTTTGCCCGGCGGCTGCGCGAGACAAATCCGCATATGAAAGTAATTGCAGTGGATGCGGCAGGCTCCGTTATTTTCGGCGGTCCGCCGGGAACGAGAGAAATTCCTGGCATTGGCGCAAGCCGCGTGCCGGAGCTGCTCAGCAGGGATGAAATCGACGAGGTCATCTATGTGCGCGATTTGGAATCGGTAGCCGGCTGCCAGCAGCTGCTTGGACAAGAGGGGATTTTTGCTGGGGGCTCTACAGGGTCAATTATTGCTGCATTGGGCAAGCTGCTGCCGTCTATTTCTCCGTCCTCGACGATTGTTACCGTATTCCCCGATCGTGGGGACCGTTACATGGATACGATTTATAACGACGATTGGGTTAGTATGCTTGAACAAACAGGAGGAGCATTAGTATGAATAAAATGCTGTATTTGAATCGTGAGGATATTCGCCGGGCGGGAGGCGATTCGTCAGAGCTGTATGTGCAGGCGGTCAGCCATGCGCTTGCGCTGCATGCGGAAGGGGATTTCGTACAGCCGCTGAAGCCGTATCTGCGCGTCAATGAACAGAGCGGCCATATTGCCGACCGAATTATCGCCATGCCCGCACATTTGGGTGGAAACGAGCCGGTATCCGGTATTAAATGGATCGGAAGCAAGCATGACAATCCATCCCGGCTTGGAGCGGAGCGGGCCAGCGGCGTCATTGTACTGAACGATCCACAGAGCAATTATCCGGTAGCGATACTGGAGGCGAGCTTGATTAGCGGCATGCGCACTGCAGCCGTTACCGTTATTGGCGCCCGTTATTTGGCGAAAAAGCAATTTGCCGCTTTAAGCTGCATCGGCTGTGGCGCAATTGCCGGCATGCAGATGCAGGCGATGCTTGAACAGTTTCCAGCTATTAAGACGCTGCAGCTTTATGATTTGAACGCAGCGGCGGCGGAGCGTTTCGCTCAGCGCCTTCGCGAGCGCTTCAACCATGTGGATATTACGGTTGCGGGGAGTGCAGAAGAGGCTGTGCGCAGCGGCGAAGTGATCGTCACCTGCACGGTCGCCGACCAGCCGTATATTCCGTTCGATTGGCTGCAAAAAGGCGCTTTCGTCAGCAATATTTCGATTATGGATTTGCAAAAGGATGTTTTTCTCCGCGCGGACAAAATCGTCGTTGACGATTGGCAGCAGGCGAACCGGGAGAAAAAAATTATTCATCAGCTTGTCACGGAGGGCAATTATTCGCGCGAGCAGCTGTATGGCGAGCTGGGCGAGCTGGTTACTGGCCGGAAGCCAGGACGCGAGAACGATGAGGAAATCATCGTGCTCAATCCAATGGGCATGGCTATTGAGGACATTGCTAGCGCCGCGGAAATTTATCGGAAGGCGAGAGAGGCGGGCATTGGCAGCGAGCTGGAATTGTTTGGCGCTGAGCAAGCTGCGCCATCTGCAGGGTGATGCTATGAGTGAACGGAAAACAATCGCGGCTCCGCCGGCAATAGCGGAGCAAGCACATGTGGAGCGGCTGCTCAATGCGTATATGCGGGAAGCGGGACATTTTCGCCCGCTTCTTCATGCGGAGCAGCAGCTGCCAACGGAGCTACAGGCAGCTGTCGCTCGTGAAGGAGGCCTTGGGGCATTTATGCTGGAGCTGCCCCATTCCAGCGGGGCAATTGTCGGTTCTATTCGCTGGCTATCAGCGATGGGCCATCACAAATATGGCGACTCGCTGTGGCTGGTGGAGGGAACAGGAAGGGCGGCTCGTCATGCCCCGTTCAGCAGGCTGGCTGGTGCAGCTGGGCTAGCAGCGATTATTGTGGCCGAGCTCGCGCTTGCGAGCGGAAGCCGAGATGCAAGCAAAGAAGAAGCATTTCTAGCGCAAATTGCTAGCTCATTAAGCAATATGAGCCATTTCTTAGAGGAGTCAGGCAGTGGCGGAATCCAGCTTGCGAGGACGTATGGTAGCGGGCGAATAAGGCTGGCAGAGCAGTCGATGCTGCAGGGCCATCCGTTCCATCCTGCTCCGAAAAGCTCGCAGGGATTTACGGCGGACGATAAAGTCCGCTACGCTCCGGAGCTTGGCGCTGGGTTTACGCTGCATTATTTTGCCGCTGAGCCGGAGCTCGTGCAGCAGCAGTGGATTGGAGATCAAGCAGTGGGCGAGAATAGCGATTCGGTTACCCCTGAGAAGGTTCGCCTAGCCGCACTGAAGCTGCTGCCTGCTGCTCGCCAGCACTACGTTCTTATGCCGGTCCATCCTTGGCAGGCGGAGTACTTGCTCCGCTTACCTGTGGTCGAGCGGCTCATGGAGCAAGGCGGACTTGTGCATTTGGGCCCGCTAGGAAATGAAGTGGTGCCGACCTCATCTGTGCGCACCGTTTGGGATGTTCAAAGCCCTTATATGATCAAGCTGCCGCTGCAAGTGCGTATTACTCATTTTGTGAGAAATAATCCAACAGAGCAGCTGGTCAGAACCATTGAGGCCAGCCGAATTCTCGCACAGCTGGAGCAAAGCAGCCCGTTTGGAGAAACGTTCACTATTATCCTTGAAGAAGGGTATCAGACGATTAATTTGCTGGAGGATGTGCCATCTGAATCACTAGAGGTTGGTATAAGCGCAACAGAAGCGGCGGAACTCGCCGCAAGCTTCGGTGTCGTATTCCGCCGCAACCCTGCTTATGTGGCGCCAGGGAATGAACCTGAAGAAGCGGCAAGCCCGCTAGTAGTCGCTGCGCTGCTTGAGGAGGGAGCGGAACCGAAGTCTGCGCCGATAGGCGCCTTCATCCAGCTTGCCGCAGATGCCCGGCAGGCGGCCCCTGATCTTTCCTTTGCCCAGCAATGGCTGGAGCGGTATGTTGAAATATCACTGGTACCGCTGATTTGGCTATTTGCAGAGCATGGAGTCAGCATGGAAGCCCATGTGCAAAACTCGCTAGTTGCATTAGAGCGGGGCTGGCCGGCACGTTTTTACGTCCGTGATTTGGAAGGGACTAGCCTTAGCGAAGAGCGGCATGGACAGCCAGCTTCCGGGAGGAAGTCCAGTTACGCAGCACGCGGGAACAGCTCTACTAGGCAGACTGCCTTTACACTGCCGCAGGGCCATCCGGCACTTTATGCAGACAAGCAAGCATGGGATCGATTTAAATATTATGTGCTGGTCAACCATTTCGGTCATCTCATTCATGCCATCGCTTATTCGCTGGATGTGGAGGAATTGGCGCTGTGGCGCACCGTTAATCATACACTTCGCCGTTCTTCATGGCTGAGCGGGGCTGAACCGTATATGACCGATTTATTTCAGACGCCTCAGCTGCCGGCCAAAGCGAATTTGTCCAGCTGGTTCAGCCAGCGGGGCGAAAATCCGTCCTATGTAACGCTGCCCAATCCGCTTTATGCGGTGGCAGAGCGCAGGGACGAGCCGATTGCTGCCTCCGTGCTGAAGCGGGTAATGTCGGATAAGCAGGAGCATGCCGATCAGCCCTATTGCGCTTATTTGTACCATTTGGCTGAGCTCCGACAGCATATTAGCCGCCTGACCGCCAGCCTGCCGAACTTCTGCCAGCTGTTTTATGCGCTGAAGGCAAACTCCGAGGCACCTATTATAGGAGCGCTCGCTCCTTATGTTCATGGGTTTGAGACGGCTTCCGCAGGCGAAATCCGCAAAGCGCGCGAGGTGGATGCTAGCATTCCGGTTATTTATGGAGGTCCCGTCAAAACCGATGAGGCGCTGATGGAGGCTATGGAGCGAAAGGTTCGCCATATTCATGTGGAAAGCAGGCATGAGCTGCTGCGATTGAATGACCTTGCCGCTCGGCGCGGGGAAATCATGCCGGTGCTGCTGCGCGTAAATGTAAGCATCCCTTTGCCGGATGCAAAGCTCGTAATGGCGGGACGGAAATCGCAGTTCGGCAATGATGAGCAGCAAATTCCCGAACTGCTGGAGCTGTCTCGCACGTTAAGCCATATCAAAATCGATGGTTTTCATTTCCATTCGCTATCGAATAATTTGAGCGTAGATCGGCATTTGGAGCTGCTCGCCTTTTATTGCCGCCGCGCTGCAGAGTGGACGCAGCAGTTCCATCTGAACATCGCTTACATCAATGTAGGCGGTGGAATTGGCGTCAATTATGCAGATTTGCTGCGCCAATTCGAGTGGGAACGGTTCACGGACGGGCTGCGGGAGCAGATTGCTCCGCTATGTGCGCCTGGCGTCAAGCTCGTATTTGAATGCGGCCGCTATATTGTCGCTTCTTGCGGCTATTACGCGGCGGAGGTGGCCGAGGTGAAAAATAATCATGGCAGCCGCTTCGCCCTGCTGCGCGGCGGTACGCACCATTTCAGGCTGCCGGCATCCTGGCAGCACAGCCATCCGTTCCGCATTATAGCGGTGGATAGCTGGCCCTATTCCTTCGAACGTCCGCAGCTGTCTGATAGCCGGGTAACGATAGCTGGCGAGCTGTGTACGCCTAAAGATGTGCTGGCGCGTGACAGCTATATCGAGCGGGTGCGTGTCGGGGACATTGTGTTATTTCCTTATGCAGGTGCTTACGGCTGGGCGATATCCCATCATCAGTTTTTGAGCCACGCGCAGCCGCAGCACATTTACCTTGATTAAAGAAACGGAGCTGAAAACGATGACCCAGACGAAAAAGCAGCTGCATCTGAATTTATTTCTGATGAGCACCGGCCATCATGAGGCTTCATGGCGGCATCCCGACAGTAGCCCGGAGAGGGCAGTCGATGTGCATTATTATGTAAAGCTGGCGCAGACCGCGGAGCGGGGCAAGCTGGATTCGATTTTTCTCGCCGATTCCTATGGCCTGCCGCCTACGATTCAATACAAGGTGCTTCAAGGGCTAGAGCCGTTTACGCTGCTGTCCGCGCTTGCGATGGCAACGAAGCATATCGGGCTCATTGGCACTGCCTCGACCACTTATAATGAGCCGTTTCATATTGCCCGCAAATTCGCCTCCCTGGATCTCATCAGTGGAGGTCGGGCCGGCTGGAATATTGTGACCTCTACCGGCAATACAACGGCTTTCAATTTCCGCGACGAGCAGCTTCCTGAGCATTCGATGCGCTATCGCCGGGCCGAGGAGTTTTTGCAGGTCGTCAAATCGCTATGGGACAGCTGGGAGGATGATGCACTCATCATCGACAAGCAGTCCGGCGTATATGCGAATCCCGAGCGAATAAAGCGGATTGATCATAAGGGTGAGCATTATGCGGTTCGCGGTCCGCTGAACTTGCCGCGCATGCCTCAGGGGCACCCGCTGCTTGTGCAGGCAGGCGCTTCGGATACGGGCAAGGAATTTGCCGCGATGGCGGCGGAGGCCGTATTTACAGCACAAAATACGCTGCAGGGCGGGCGCGACTTTTACAGCGATTTGAAATCGAGAATGGCTAAATACGGCCGCAGTACGGATAGCCTTTGCATTTTGCCAGGCTTCTGCGCCATCATTGGCGATACGGAAGCAGAGGCGAAGGAAAAGGAGCAGGAGCTGCATGAGCTGGTGCAAATCGATTATGGACTATATAGGCTGTCTAATTTATTTGGGATAGACCTTTCTGCCTATCCTTTGGATGGTCCGCTGCCCTATGCCGACTTGCCGCAAACCGAGCAAATCAATTCGCAGAAGGGCCGGCATCAAATGTTTATTGAAATGGCGCAGCAGGAAAAGCTCAGCATTCGCCAGCTCATGATGCGCACCGCTTCTTCACGCGGTCACTTCTCCATGGCAGGAACGCCGATACAAATAGCTGATGCGATGGAGCGCTGGGCAGTCGCAGGAGCAGCCGATGGCTTTAATTTAATGCCGCCTTCACTGCCGTCAGGGCTGGATGACTTTGTAGACAAGGTCATTCCTGAGCTGCAAAATCGCGGCTTGTTCCGCACCGATTATACCGGCAGCACACTTCGGGAGCATTACGGGCGCAGCGTAGAGGCACGGCCTGGCGTCCACGCGTGAAGGGGAAAGGGGCGCCAGCCGGAGCAGGTGGCGCAGACAAGGCAGCGGTTAACTGGCGGCTGAATCTCACCATTTTATGGCTCGGCAATTTTCTTGTTACGGGCAGCGCGACGATGGTCATCCCCTTTCTCCCGCTGTTCCTTGAGGATTTGGGTGTAAGCTCGGTCAGTGAGGCGGGGTTTTGGGCAGGAGCGATATTCGCCGCCCATTATGTGACCTTATTCATTTGCCAACCCATCTGGGGAAGAATAGCCGACCGCTATGGGAGAAAAATGATGCTGCTGCGAGCAGGCTTCGGCATGGCCATCGTCATTGCGATGATGGGCTTCGCTGAGGCGCCATGGCAGCTGCTGCTGCTTCGTTTGCTCAATGGCGCTTTTGCTGGGTTTTCACCTTCGGCAACTGCCATTGTATCGACGAATACGCCGAGCAGCCGAATGGGCTTTGCCATGGGCACGCTGCATTCCGGCAACATTTCCGGTACGGTCATGGGGCCGCTTATTGGCGGTTTGCTGGCGGAATGGCTTGGGCTGCGGAGTGTTTTTTTCATTACAGGCACGGTGATGTTTATGGCGGCACTGTTGACTGCTATCGTCGTGAAGGATCATTTTGTGAAAAAAGATCACCACTCCGAGCAAAATGTGTCCACGATCGGCGGCTTTCTCGTGTTATGTCGGGTTCGGCAAATTCCCGCGCTGCTGGCGGTCAGCGTCATGATTCAGTTTGCGCTGACCGGATCTCTGCCGTTTATTCCGCTGTTCGTCAAGGAGCTGCATGGCGAGGCGGGCATGCTGGCTTTATATGTAGGGCTGGTCAGCTCGGTTACGGGCGTGTCCAATATGATTTTTGCGCCGCTGCTCGGCAGGCGCTCTGACCGAACAGGCCCGCACCGCATTTTGAGCTACTCGATGCTCGGCGCATGCGTAGTCGTACTGCTGCATTATTTTGTCGCTTATTATTGGCAGCTGCTGCTGCTGCGGTTTTTGCTGGGCATGTTCATTGGCGGGCTCATTCCGACGGTTCGAACGCTCATTAAGCAGTATGTGCCGAAGGGGATGGAGACGCGGGCATACAGCTTTGATACGAGCGCAGTCAGCCTGGGGGCTGTTCTTGGGCCCATCGTGTCTGGGGCAGCTTATGGCTACGTAGGCATAAGGGGAGTTTTTCTCATGTCTGCCTTTCTCATGCTGCTCAATGCCGGCTGGAGCTACAAAATGCTTGGAGGCAGCAGCAAATCCAGAAGCGATGCTAGAGCAAATCCCGAAACTCCTTCTGACACGATTGCCACTCCTGAAAATAACGCTGCTACGCCCCAACCTGCGGGCGAAGCATTCAAAAAGCCTATGCAGCCGCGCTAGCGCGGCCGCATAGGCTTTTTTTGAAATATAGAGAAAGGATACCCTAGCGCTATCCCATCTCTATATTTCTCTTAATGAAACGCGCCGCGCCGCCAAAGGACGGCGATAGCCGTTTCACCTTGTTAAAAAACTAGGCATGATGCTGTCCATCCGTATAGAGGAGCAGCGAATCCATAATCGTTTTGCGGCCAATCGGCGTCCAGCACATGGCATACCAATTTGGGATGAAGCGTACACGGCCGCTCTGGACAGCCTCATGCTTTTTCCAGAAGGGGCTGCTTTGCATTCGCTGCAAAATTTGGTCGCTGCTCGGTCCATGATGAAGCTTCTGAACGAACAAATAATCCGATTGAATGGACAGGCGGCTAAGCTGCTCCGGCTGCATTTCGACCTTGTGGTCAATGGCTGGAGAAGAGCTACCCGCCGTTAGTCCGAGCTCGGTGAACAGCAGCTCGTTGAGCGGATGGTCCGGCGCTCCCTGAATGCGGACGGCGTTGTGCGTAACCCGCATTAACGTCAGGCTCCCGCTGCCGACGGAGCGGCCGAGCTGCTTGCGGGCGTCGTCGGTTTGCTGCGCCAGCTCGCTGAGCATCGTCTGCTCGGTTCGCTCGCAGCCGATCATCTCCGCAATTTTGTGCAAGGCGATACGCCAGTCGGCATGATGCTCCAGACAAGCGGTGGAGGCAATTTGTTTAAGCGGCTCCTCGTAGTTATGATGATAGCGATCGATGAGAATCAAGTCCGGTTTAAGCAGCATCAGCGTCTGCATATGACCGGTCACTTTGCGCAGATGCTCGGCTTCTCCCATGCCGGGATAACGGAAGCAGTTCATGCTGGCTATCGGAAAAATGCCGAGCGAGCGCAAGCTGTCGTCAAAGCTGGAGCAGGCGACGACAGCGATTTTTAATTGATGACGCTTCATATAGAGATTGGGAGAAATACCAACCGCTGCTTTAAATACCCGGCTGAAATAAAATTCGCTGCCAAAGCCAATCCGCTCGGAGACACCTCGGACAGACGCCCCATTCAGCGAGAGCTGGGCCTTCGCCTCCTTGACCCGAAGCTCTGCTAAATATTCAAAGGGAGTGACGCCCATTACCTTCTTAAACTTGCGCGAGTAGGAGGTTGGCGTCAGCATGGCGACACTGGCAAGCTGCTCCAGATTGATTTTTTCATGCAGATGTTTATGAAGGTAGTTGATGCTATCCTGCATGCCCTTCTCAGATGTTGGAATGCGATTAAGCTCCAGCAGCTCTAGCAGGACTGTGCTGTAAAGCTCCTGAAATTGCAGTTGAATCATCAGCTCGCGTTCAGGCTTGCTTTCGAACTTATCGGATTGTGAGGCTGTCTCATATAGGCGTGCGATGCGTTCGGAGATTTGCTGCTGGCTGTGCAGCTTGATGCCGCTGCCAAACAGCTCAGCTGGCAGCTCGGGAAGCTGTACCTTCCGGCTTTCACGCTGTTTGGCGATACCAACGGCATCCAGCATCAGCACATAATATTCAAAGTCTCCGCGACCTGCTTGGAAGCGTATGGACATGCCGGGAAGCAGCAGAAGCGGCTCAAGCGCTTCGAGCTTTCGCTCATAGCCGTTCATAGATAGGAGTCCGGAGCCTCGGGTAAGAAAGATGAGCATCGGAGCGGGTGCCGTCCGCTGAATAGAAGTGTGAGCTGGTTTGCTGTATTTGTGAATGGAAGATAAAAAAACCATTGTACGTTTCATTTTGGCGTCTCCAGTCTATTAGTCTGGTAAGAGGCATCGGTTGCTGCAAGGTGAAACGGCTGTCGCTGTCCTTTGGCGGCGCGGCGCGTTTCAGTCCGAGAAATATAAGCCCGTTATAAGAGTGAAACTTATAAATGCTTATATTTAAAAATAAGAAAAATGGGATCCTGTATATTGTAAATGAAAATCATTATCATAGTCAATTATGAAAATAGGTTATTGTCAACTATGGGGTAGATGATAAAATCTTATATGGAATCGGACAAAAAGATCAATGTACAAAAAGCGCCAAACGTTTTATGATTCTCGTTGAGAATAGTTCTCATAAAAATGGTCGTTAAAGGCCAAAGATACATACAGGGAGGGTTTTTCAATGTTATTCAAGTTACAAATCAATGGGCAGGCGCGTGCGGTACTGGTGCTGCTGCTGATGCTCGTCGTATCAGGCTGCGGAGCTGCGGCAAATGGAACTGGCGGTGCATCGCCTGGGCAAAGCAGTGCTAGTCCAGCTGAGGGAGAAAGCGCCCAGCCAACCGCTGAAGCAAACGCTGCTGAATCGACAGAAAATCGTACTTTCAAGCATGTGATGGGAGAAACAGTCGTTCCGCCTAATCCGCAGAAAGTGGTTGTATTGGATAATGGGGCACTTGATAATATACTTGCACTTGGCGTGAAGCCGGTTGGCGCGCCATCGATCATTTCGGTGGATGATGGCTTCGCCACTTATTTGACAGGAACAGATGGCATTACGAATATCGGAACAGTGGAGCAGCCGAGCTTGGAGACGATTGCCTCGTTGAAGCCAGATGTCATTATCGGCATCAAGGATACCCATGAGGCTATCTATGAACAGCTTTCACAAATTGCGCCAACTGTATTTACTGAGGTAGGCGGCGCACAATGGGAGGCGAATCTGGCTGTGCACGCAGCTATTGTTGGCAAAGAAGCAGAGGGCAAGAAGCTGATTGAGCAATTTGATGCGCGCATTACAGATCTTCATGCGAAGCTGGGCGAAAGCTTGAATACGACGGAGGTTTCGCTGCTTCGTCCAAGGAAGGACCGCGTTTCCGTTTACTTGAAGCCTTCGTTCACTGGCGGTGTAGTAGAGCGTGCAGGCATTAAGCGCCCAGCTGTACAAAGCGGCGATGACGATTTTAACTTTAATGCGACAGAGGAACAAATTGCCGATCTGGACGGCGATGTCATTATTTTGTTCGGACGCGAGAGCGAGCAGGAATATTTTGAGCAAAAAATTAAAAGCAATCCGCTATGGAATACGCTCAAAGGCGTGCAAAATGATCGCGTCTACGTAGCAAGCTGGGAAGTTTGGCTCAGCGGGCATGGCATACAGGCCGTCAATCTTATGATTGACGATTTGGCTAAGTTCCTGGTCAAAGCGTAATCAGCGCTTGCGTTCAAGGGATTGGAAGCGTGGTGAGTAGGCAGAGTGTCCCTGCTGCGGCAGAGCTGGCGCTCTGCCGCCACGCTTTTAGGGAGGAACGGATTTGAATATTCGGCTTATGGGCATTGTGCTCGGTATTGTATTTGTCATCCTTGGCCTTGCAGCCAGCATCGCTGTAGGAAAATCAATGGTTCCGCTTCATACGGTCATCGATGCGTTTACCTCATTTGACGGCTCAAGGGAGCATCTGATCGTTCGCACGGTCCGGGTGCCGCGTGCGCTAATGGCAATGATGGTCGGAGCATCGCTCGGGATGGCGGGAAGCATTATGCAGGCGATTAGCCGTAATCCGCTGGCGGGCCCCGAGATGCTCGGAAGCAACTATGGGGCGGCGCTGCTGCTCGTCATTTCCATGTTTGTATTTGGATTTACGTCTTCGCTTGTCCATATGTGGGCGGCACTGCTCGGAGCTGGGCTTGCCTGTCTCGTAGTATTTATGCTTGGCTCGCTGGGCCGGGGAGGCCTTACGTCCATTAAGCTGATTTTGGCGGGCGCCACAATCAATATGCTGCTTGCCTCCATGGTGCAGGGCATTCTTATTTTCAGCGAGGAGTCGCTGGATGAAATGCGCTTCTGGATGGCGGGTTCATTAACCGGCGGCAGTATGGAAATGTTCGTGCGCGTGCTGCCATACATGCTGGTCGGGATCACGGGCGCTCTGGTGCTCAGCCGGCAAATTAATTTGCTTAGTCTCGGCGATGAGGTTGCTCAGGGGCTGGGGCTGAAAATCGGCCTAATGAAGACGGCGGCGCTGTTCATCGTCATGTTCCTTATGGGAGGCTCTGTCGCTATTGCCGGGCCAATCGGCTTCATTGGTCTTGCGGTTCCGCATATCGTCAGATTTATGGTCGGACTGGATTATCGCTGGATTATTCCTTATTCTGCACTGTTTGGAGCGGGGTTGCTGCTGCTGGCGGATATCGCCGCTCGCTTTATTTTTCCCTATCAGGAGCTTCCGGCAGGTGTAGTGACGGCGATGGCAGGCGCTCCCTTCCTCATTTATTTGGCTCAAAGGAGGGAGAAGCGATAATGTCCCGTTTCACTTTATCCGCCTCCGCCCCTTTGTGGCCCGTCATAGTTGTCCTGATTGCCGCCAATTTTATCGTTCTCTCCATGAGCATTATGATCGGAGAATATCCTGTACCGCTGTCACAAGCGTGGAAAACGGTCATAGGCATCGGCGAGCCTGAATATGAGTTTGTCGTCAATCAGCTGCGCTTTCCAAGGTCGCTGGTAGCCTTTTTAGTCGGCTGCGGGCTGGCGCTGTCAGGTGCCATTTTACAAGGGATTACCCGCAATCCGCTGGCTGCCCCAGGTGTTATTGGCATTAACGGAGGTGCTGCCTTAATGGCGGTTACCGCCATTATTGCCCTGCCATCGGTGCCGATTGCGCTGCTGCCTTTTATTGCGTTTAGCGGGGCGCTTGGAGCGGCTGCGCTTACGTATTTTCTTGCTTGGCGACGTGGAGCTGCACCTATGCGGCTGCTGCTTGTCGGCGTAGGGGTGGGCGCGGCCTCACACGCATATATTACCTTTTGGATGACGACGCGTCACGTTCAGAACATTAAGCAGGCGATGATCTGGCTGATGGGAAGTACATATGGAAGAACGTGGGATCATTTTTGGCCGCTGCTTCCGTGGCTGCTCATTTTGTTTCCGGCAGCGCTTCTTATGTCGCGGACCTTGGATATTTTGAAGCTTGGCGATGAGCTATCCATCGGGCTTGGCAGCTCGGTTGAGCGTTCACGCGGCCTATTATTGCTCATCAGCGTAAGCTTGGCTGGCGCCTCTGTCGCGATGGCCGGAACCATTGGGTTTATTGGCTTGATGGGACCCCATATTGCGAGGCAATTGGTAGGCCAGACGAGCCGCAGGCTGCTAAGCGTATCGGCTTTAGTTGGTGGCTTGATCGTGATGTCTGCCGACCTGCTGGGACGTGCGCTGCTGCCGCCTATTGAAATCCCTACAGGCATTATAACGACAGCTATTGGAGCGCCCTATTTAATCTATTTGCTGTACCGCAATCGCAATCGTCCATAACTGGACACAAGGAGGAGAAAACGATGCATACGGACAAGTCCGCTCTGCCGAATACGGTATCGCAACTCATAAAGGAAAGGCGTACGGTGAGGGTTTTCAAGGAAGATGTGGTGTCCGTGGAGACATTGACGGAGCTGCTCGATGTAGCGGTCTGGGCCCCTAATCATAATTTGCGCGAGCCTTGGCGTTTTATCGTGTATGAAGGGGAAGGGCGCAAAATTTTCGCAGATGCGGTGCTGTCCACCTTCTCGCCGGAGGAGCTGGCAAAGTATGGCGAGCACCGGATGAAGGAATATATGCATACCCCGCTGCATTTATTGGTCGTGCTCAAGGAGGACCCGCGTCAAAAGCAGTGGGATGAGGATTTTTCGGCCGTATGCTGTCTCATTCAAAATCTTCAGCTTGCCGCCTGGGAGCAGGGAATTGGCATGGTGTGGAAGTCGAATCCTTACATGTATAATCCGAAATTTCGCGATGAGTCTGGGGTAGGGGTACAGCCGGGTGAAAAAATTGTCGCCGTGCTCCATATTGGCTATCCGCGAGTGATTCCCCATGCTGCCCCGCGCACCCCAGCGCGTGAGCTTCTTACAATTGTTAACAAATAATTAACATTAAATTTAGTTTAATTTTCTATAAAATCCGAAGACTCTTGGAATCTAATGATTCTAAGAGTTTTTTAATAATTTTAATATAGAAAAATAGGGCAAAAATGTACATGGATTAACTTTAAGTATTTCGTTAAAATCGTAAATGAAAATCGTTATCAATATTAGAACGCAGAGTCGCCATCCTGTTCCAGGGTGACCCTATATCCTTTTGAGGAGTGGTAGAAGATGAGTTATGGCAAAAAGAAGATGTATTTGAACTTGTTTCTGCGAAATACAGGGCATCACGAAGCGTCATGGCGCCATCCGGGCAGCGACCCGAATGGGGTGACGGATATCGACTATTATATAAAGCTGGCGAAAATTGCCGAAGCGGGTAAGCTGGATTCGCTATTTCTCGCCGATTCCTATGGCCTGCCGCCAACGATGCAGTTTCTGGTGCAGCAGGCGCTGGAGCCGTTCACACTGCTATCGGCACTCGCGATTGCGACAAGCCGCATCGGATTGATCGGGACGGCTTCGACAACCTATAATGAGCCCTTCCATGTGGCCCGCAAATTCAATTCGCTGGATCATATTAGCCGGGGCCGGGCGGGCTTTAACATTGTAACCTCGACGGGCAATGCGACGGCCTTCAACTTTGGCGCGGCTCCGCTGCCGGAGCATACCGACCGTTATGAGCGGGCTGGCGAGTTTATGGAGGTGGCGAAAGGGCTGTGGGACAGCTGGGAAGAGGACGCGGTCGTTGCCGATAAGGCGCAGGGACTTTATGTGGACCCGGATAAGCTGCATGAAATCAACCATGTTGGCCGCCATTTCCATGTAAAGGGGCCGCTGAATTTGCCAAGGTCGCCGCAAGGACATCCCGTGCTGGTACAAGCGGGAGCATCGGATACCGGCAGAGAGTTTGCCTCTCGTATGGCGGAGGCTGTTTTTACCGCGCAAAATACGCTTGAGGATGGACGGAGCTTTTATGCGGATGTGAAAGGACGGATGGCGAAATATGGCCGCTCGCCAGAGCAAATTAAAATTTTGCCGGGCTTTTGTCCGGTCATCGGCGATACATCGGCGGAGGCGAAGGAGAAGGAGCGCGAGCTGAATGAGCTGACCCAGCCGGAATACGGGGTGTACCGTTTATCCAATTTGCTGAAGATGGATTTGCGCGGTTATCCGCTCGATGGTCCGCTGCCTTTCGCAGAGCTGGCGAAAAATCATGAAATCAATTCGCAAAAAGCGCGGCATCAGCTGTATCTGGAGCTGGCGCAGCGGGAAAACCTGACGATCCGGCAGCTTATATTGCGGACAGCAACGTCGCGTGGACATTATTCGATGTCAGGCACGCCGATTGAAATTGCCGATGAGATGGAGCGCTGGATTGTTCAGGGGGCAGCAGATGGCTTTAATTTGATGCCGCCTTACTTCCCGAGCGGACTAGAGGAATTTGTCGATAAGGTCATTCCCGAGCTGCAAAATCGCGATCTGTTCCGCACCGATTATGAAGGCACGACGCTGCGGGAGCATTACGGGCTGGAGCGGCCAGAGCGCTCTTCGTCCAGGCAGTCGGTTATTTCTGCCCAATAAAAGGGCAGTGGAAGGGGAGGAAGGAATGAAGGCGACCGACAGGCAGCTTCACCTGAATGTGTTTCTTATGGGCAATGGCCATCATGAGGCCGCTTGGCGGCTGCCGGGAAGCAGCCCGCAGGATGTTACAAATGCCAGCTATTACGTCAAGCTGCTGCAAACGGCGGAGCGTGGCAAGCTCGATTCCTTATTTTTGGCTGATTCGTATGCGCTGCCCCCGACTATCAGGTACAAGGTGCTGCAAAGCTTGGAGCCGTTTACGCTGCTTTCTGCGCTTGCTATGCTGACTAGTCGGATTGGATTAATCGGTACGGCTTCGACGACTTACAGCCATCCTTATCATGTGGCGCGACAGTTTGCTTCGCTTGATTTTATTAGCGGCGGCCGTGCCGCTTGGAACATTGTGACATCAACCAATGATGCAACTGCCCACAACTTTGCTGATGAGAAGCTTCCGGAGCATGGGGAGCGCTATAAGCGCGCTGCCGAGTTTTTAGAAGTGGTGCAGCGGCTGTGGGACAGCTGGGAGGACGATGCGCTTGTGCAGGATAAGGCGAGCGGCATTTACGCTGATCCTGGCAGCATACACGAGATACGCCATGAAGGCAGCTATTTTTCGGTGCGGGGCGCACTGAATTTGCCGAGACCCCCGCAAGGGCAGCCTGTACGGGTGCAGGCCGGCGCTTCGGAGACGGGCAAGGAATTCGCGGCGCATGCAGCGGAGGTCGTGTTTACGGCGCAAAACAGCTTCGCGGACGGCTGCCTCTTTTATACGGATTTGAAATCGCGAATGAAGAAATATGGAAGGCAGCAGGATGAGCTGAAAATATTGCCGGGCTTTTGCCCGATTATCGGCGATACGGAAGCTGAGGCTAGGGATAGGGAGGCCGCGCTTCATGACCACATCCAATTTGATTACGGTCTGCTGCGTCTCTCTAATTTGTTCAGCACCGACATGACCGGGTTTGAGCTGGATGGACCGGTACCCGTCGATTTTCTGGCGCAGCAAAGCGAAGTGAATGGCCACCGCGGACGCTACCAGCTTTATGTGGAGCTTGCCCGCCGGGAAAAGCTGACGATGCGTCAGCTGATTATCAAAACGGCCGCCTCGCGCGGACATTATTCGATGGTAGGCACGCCAGTGCAAATTGCCGATGAAATGGAAAAATGGTGGCGCGGCGGAGCGGCAGACGGCTTTAATGTCATGCCTCCATACTTGCCGGAGGGGCTGGAGCTGTTCGTGGACAAGGTGGTGCCGGAGCTGCAAAACCGCGGTATTTTTCGCAGTGAATATACAGGAACAACTTTAAGGGAGCATTACGGCCTGCAGCGCCCTGCCAGCATCTATGGGCGGACGGGGCAAATGGCAGCCAAGAGATAACGGCAGTGATGCCCTAACATGCTATGTCGAAAGGAATGAAGGAATGATTTCAGCGAAGCGGAGCATGCATATTAATTTATTTCTGATGAACACCGGGCATCATGAGGCGTCATGGCGCCATCCGGCAACAGATCCCCGCCGCATTACCGATTTGAATTATTATCGTGAGCTTGGACGAATTGCTGAACGGGGAAAGCTGGACTCGTTGTTTCTCGCGGACACCTTAGTGCTGCCTCCGACAGTTGAGCATAAAGTGCTGCATGGGCTGGAGCCGTTCACACTGCTGTCAGCCATTGCCGCCGTTACCGATAAGATTGGGCTGATTGGCACAGCCTCAACCACCTTTAACGATCCCTTCCATATTGCCCGCAAATTTGCCTCGCTGGACTGGATCAGCGCAGGACGGGCTGGCTGGAACATTGTGACAACGGCAAGCGAAAGCGCAGCTTATAACTTTACGGATGCGGCTTTGCCGCCGCATGACAAGCGCTATCGCAAGGCAGGCGAATTCGTAGAGGTAGTGAAGGCGCTGTGGGACAGCTGGGAGGATGATGCGCTTGTTGCCGATAAGGAAAGCGGCTTATACGCCGATATGGCGAAAATCCATCCGCTGAATCATAAGGGCGAGTATTTCGCGGTGAGCGGCCCGCTTAATATGCCGCGCTCCCCTCAAGGCCACCCGCTGCTCGTACAGGCGGGGTCATCCGAGGATGGCAAATCATTCGCCGCAAGGGTGGCGGAAGCGGTATTCACTGCTCAGCCTACCTTCGAGAGTGGACAGGCCTTCTACGCAGACATCAAGTCGCGTATGCAGGAGTTTGGGCGGAGCCCGGACGAGCTATGCATTTTGCCGGGTTTTTTCCCTATTATCGGCGATACGCTAGCTGAGGCGCAGGACAAGCAGCGTGAGCTGGATGAATTGACGATTGTTGCATATGGGCTGAAGCGGCTGTCGACACTGTTCAAGATCGATTTGACGGATTGTCCACTTGATGAGCCAGTACCACTCCATCTGCTGCCGCGTCATGAGGAAATCAACGGCAATCGAGGGCGCTTTGAGCTCGTTGAAGGCATGGCCCGCAAGGAAAAGCTGACGCTCAGGCAGTTGATTATGCGCACCGCAGGATCACGCGGACATGCATCGCTTACGGGTACGCCGCTGCAAATTGCGGACGAGCTGGAGCGGTGGTTTGTCGGCAGGGCGGCGGACGGTTTTAATTTAATGCCTTCGCATATGCCAGATGGGCTGAGCGATTTCGTCGACAAGGTCATTCCCGAGCTGCAAAATAGGGGCTTGTTCCGTACCGAATATACGGGAAATACATTAAGAGAGCATTACGGGTTTAGCCGTCCTGCCAGCAGGCATAAACTGGAGGCTCATATATGATGGGCGGCAGAAGCGAGAATCGCCAGCTGTACATGAGCGTTGCAATAGATGGCCTTGATTACCTGGAGTGCGTGCAGCTGGCGGAAGCGGCAGAGCGTGCTTGTCTGCACGCTATCCTTGTTCCGGACAGCAGCATGAGTCCGAAGCCGCTGGACGCAACGGGACTTATCGGTCAAAGGGGCTCGGCCAATGGTTATGCCGCGTCTTCTGCCGTGCTGGAGCCATTTACTTTGCTGGCCGCCTTGTCGGCTTCGACGAGTACGATTGGCCTCATTGCGGAAATCCATACCGCCTTCCATGAACCTTTTCACGCGGCGCGCAAGCTGGCTGCACTGGATTATATGAGCGGCGGCAGGGCAGGCTGTCTGGTGCTGCCGGGGCAGGAAAATGCCGCTGCTAATTTCGCTCGAACCGATCAGCGGCAAATGCGCCTGCCCTGCTACGAGGCTGCCGCCGCTGCGGAGTTTGGTGAAGCCTTGCGGCAATTGTGGGACAGCTGGGATGACGATGCGCTTATGTATGATAAGCAGGCAGGGCTGCAATTTGATGAAGCGAAGGTGCGCGAGGTCCATTATGCAGGACGCTATTACAGTACGCGTGGTCCGCTGAATATTGCTCGTCCCCCGCAAGGCTACCCGCCACTGGTAGCTCGAATCAGGGAGCAGGCGGACAAGCTTGCTGCAGCCAGCGGGGCAGACGTCATCATTATTGAGGCGCAATCGCTGGAGGAAGCAGCCGAGCTAGGATGCGAGCTGCGAGAGCTGCTGCGCCAGCAGGGAAGGCAGCCGGAGCAATGCCGGATTTTGGCCAGTATGACGCCGGTTGTACAAAGCAGTGCCAACAACCATGCGGAATGCTCGCTGCGAATGGGTGGCGGCTTTGAAGGCGGGGCAATAGAGGTTCAGCATTCCCGTGAGGGAAATGTACAGCAATTAGCGGAATGGATGCGGAAGTGGCAGCTTTCAGGGGCAGTTGACGGTTTTCATATGGAACTGCTGCCGCATGCCGCGCTTGACAGCTTCAGGTATGTTGAAGAACGGCTCATTCCAGAGCTGCAGAAAAGAGGGATATTTCGCCAGGCAGCGATTGATGGCGGGACGCTGCGGGATCAACTGGCGCTTCCAAGGCCGATTAATTCATTTCACGCCATGCGGTAAAGGGGGACGTTGCAACTGAATGAGGACAATCGCAAAATACGCTTAAATGTATTTGTACACGGAACGGGTCATCATGAGGCAGCTTGGCGGCATCCCGGCATGCAGCCGCGCCAGACGCTGGATATCGGCTATTATCGCCATCTTGCGGAGGTGGCCGAGCGCGGAATGATGGATTCTATTTTTGTCAGCGATGCCTATTTTGGAAAAATCAATAAGCTGGAAGCGACTACGCTGCTGGGGGCGCTGGCTGCTGCTACAAGGTATATCGGCCTCATTGCCACGGTTGGTACAACCTACTATGAGCCGTATCATCTCGCCCGGCAAGCGGCAACGCTTGATCATATAAGCGGCGGCAGGGCAGGCTGGAATATTGTGACGGGAAGCGCCGATGAGACGGCCTTTAATTTTGGCCGAGCAGCCCATCCTGAGCATGGACAGCGCTACCAGCTGGCGAAGGAATTTGTTGAGGTTGCGAAGCAGCTGTGGGACGGCTGTGAGGAAGGAATCGCTGTTCATGCCGCTGGCTCTACTAACGGTGTTGGGGCTGCTCGACATTATGCGGTGAAAGGGCCGCTCCATGCTCCTCGTCTGCCCCAGGGTTATCCGGTGCTCGTCCAGGCGGGCTCCTCGGAAAGCGGTAAAGCGATGGGCGCGGAAATGGCCGACGTTATTTTTACAGCCCAGCAAACCTTTGAAGCAGCCCGAACTTTTTATACAGACGTCAAAGGTCGTCTTCCGGCATACGGAAGAAAGGCTGGCGAGCTGTTGATCATGCCCGGGCTATGTCCGATCGTAGCGGATACGCTTGGGGAAGCCCGGGAGCTCGAAGAAGAGCTGAATCAGCTCGTTCATATGGAGGATGCGCTGAGGCGATTATCGCGGCGCTTTGCCGCAGATTTGTCCGCGTACCCGCTCGATGGGCCGGTACCGCTGCATTTGGCAAAATCGTCTGGCGAAATTAATTCGCTGAAAAGCCGCCAATCGCTGCTGCTTGAGCTCATCGAAGAGGAGCAGATGACGATTCGCCAGTTTGTCCATCGTTTTGCGAATGGGCGCGGTCACTATGCTTTTACGGGAACGGCAGTGCAGCTTGCAGATGAAATGGAAAAATGGTTTCACGGCGGAGCGGCGGATGGGTTTAATGTGATGCCGCAAATTTTCCCGAGCGGGCTGGAGGCTTTTGTGGAAAAAGTCATTCCTGAGCTGCAAAATAGAGGGCTGTTTCGAACAGCCTATGAAGGAGCATCATTGCGTGAGCGTTTGGGGCTTAAGGCGCCAGCTCCGCACTGCAAGGTCTAAGGTTAATTAGCCAGAGGAGTGAGCGCTATGGGAGAAACATCGTTGAATGGATCGAAGAGACTGATTGAGAAGACGATACACTACATGCAAACTCATTTTCATGACAAAATCGATATGGTTACGTTATCCTCAATGGCGGGACTGACTACAAGCTCATACTCCCGGCTGTTTAAACAAACGATGAAGGAGCCGCCAATCAAATATTTAACGAGATTGCGCATTGAGCGGGCCAAGCGCCTGCTTTACCATAATGCAGGTCCGGTTAAGGAAGTGTCTGCCGCAGTTGGCTTTGGCGATGAATTTTATTTTAGCCGCATCTTCCACCGTATGGTGGGCATACCGCCATCCCGTTATGGCAAGCAGAAGGAGATGGGCAAGGAAGAAGGCAGCGTGATGAACGAGGAGCTGTTTAAATAAAAATAAAGAAGCTGCCCTGCAGGCTAATCGCCTGAGGGGCAGCTTCTTTATTCGGCGCTTGCTCGGATTTAAACTTCGTGCATATCCACGAAGGCATCGCGGACGCGATTCCAGAACGGGAATGGGCGATAGCGGGCGAAGCTGACCTTGCGGCTGGACACATTGCAGCGTATGGATAAAATGTCGCTGCGCAATATGCTGAGCTGGTCGATGGTCAGCAGCATCCGCTGGTTTTTCTTCGAGATAATGTCGCAGTGGTGATGCTGCGGCAGCAGCAGCGAAGAGCCTAGCGTCCGGAAAACGCGATTGTTAATGGAAGCAATCTCGGCAATTTGTATCGAGGCAATGGACGGATGGACGATAGCGCCCCCGACGCTTTTATTATAGGCGGTACTGCCTGAAGGCGTCGAAATAACGATACCATCGCCACGGAACATTTCGAAGGGCTCATCATTGACATTGATTTGAGCGACGAGCGTGCCGTCTACCCCTTTAAGCGTGAACTCGTTCAGCGCCATATAATGAAATTTTCCCTCGGTCGTCTCGACCTCGATTTCCGCGAGCGGATAGCGGACGATGCTAAGCTCCTTCTCGGCCATTAAAGCGACGAGCTCGGGCAGCTCATTTTTTTGCCAGTCGGCATAAAAGCCCAAATGTCCGGTATGTACCCCTACAAAGGCGACATCCATAATGCGATCAACATATTTGTGAAAAGCCTGCAGCAGCGTGCCGTCTCCACCTATGGATACGACAATTTCAGGCGCGTCGTCATTTCGGTGGAAGCCGCGCTCCGCCGCGAGCGTATGGAACTGTTCCGCCAGTGACTGGGATATGGAATCGCCTCTGTCGATAACGGCATATTTCAAGGAATGCAGCCCCTTTTCAAATCTTCTGGTTACGTTCCCTTAAATGATATCGGAATACAGCCGTAAATTCAATGTGCGCAGCACATTTCATCCGATAAATCTGGGTATTAGGGCCCGAGCCATCCCCATAACGCATAAACGAGCCCAAATGCGATAAAACCGTGCAGCAGCCTTGCGAGCATAAGCGGCTTGTAGCGCATATCGGTTTTGCTGACGAGGCTGGCCACCTGGGCGTGGACGGATAAGCCTCCCCATGACAGCACCCAGGCTGCAATTGCCGTTTGATGCAGCAGGCCTGTGCCAGCTTCACCTGCGGCGCGGGCGCCGAGCGTTACTTCGAACAGGCCGAAGATGGCGGCATCAGCGAGGGCGGGCGGAAGCCCAACAAGCTCGAACAGCTGCCGCAGCATGTCAGCAAGCACGGTAATCAGGCCAGCTGATGTCAGCATCTCCATAATGACGGAGAAAAAAACAACGAGGCCGCCGACGACGATCATTAGCCGCAGCGCGGATTGAATCGCCTCCTGCAGCAGCTGGCCGAGGCCTCGTCCGTCGAGCAGGCGTGCCTCATGCATCGCCTTCAGCGCTTCCGCAAGGCGAGAACGGCGCAGTGAGCGTGGGTGCTGCAAGTGCTGTGAGTGCTGTGAGTGTTGTGAGTATTGTGAGTATTGTGAGTGCTGTGAGTGTTGTGAGTATTGTGAGTGCTGTGAGTGCTGCGAAGATGTTGTCGTATGCAGCGGCTGATGGCCTGCCGAGCCGGGCTTTGTGCTGGAATCGGACAGGCTGCTGCTGCGCCGTGCTTCGGTAATCGGCGCATGCGGGTCGTGGAAGCGCATGAGCAGGCCGATGATGAGCGCGCCGCCATAATGAGCGGCGGCTAGCACAGGCGCCAAAGCAACATTGTGGAAGAAGCCGACGGATACGGCACCGATTAGGAAGATGGGATCGGATGTCGTCGTAAAGGCGACAAGCCGTTCTCCCTCTGTACGGTTGATGAGCTGCTGCTCATAGAGCTTGGCTGTCAGTCTGGCTCCAACCGGGTAGCCGGATATATAGCCCATTGCCACAACGAAGCTGCCAATACCCGGAAGCTTGAACAGCGGGCGCATGAGCGGGTCCAGCAGCTTGCCGAAAAAATGGACGATGCCAAAGCCAAGCAGCAGCTCGGAAATGACGAAGAAGGGGAAAAGGGCAGGAAACAGCACCTGCCACCATATCGATAAGCCTCGCAGGGCAGATTCCAGCGCTTCATTTGGAAATACGGCCATTAACAGGGTAAGGAACACAGCGGCTAATCCTGTTAAGGCAGCGGGATGCGAGAGCGTGCGCAGCATGGTCAAGTCCTCCCCTCAAAATGGCGCTTCACAGTCAAAGGGACTTGTCCCGGTAAATAGGCAAGTAGCCCGTAGGCCCGGCAGAAGTCCTTTTATCATCTTTATGCAGAAACTAGGACATCCATCACTTGCAAAGGAGGAAAAGCCTATAAAAATATTTTTAGTCCCAGAAAGAAAACGCTTGCAAAAAGGGTAGACGCGGGATTATTTTATGGTACAATGGAATTACCTTTGAATGCTTGGAGTGATGAGAATGAGTATAATCGCTGGCATCCTCGTCTGTGCTTTCGTCTATGTAATTAGGGAATCGCTTACAGCACCAGGAGAAGAGGACTACGAAGGCTACCACTAAAATAAACCTTATACTTTCACAAAGCCCGCATATGGATATGCGGGCCTTTTTTCATATAACGGTTTATAATGCTTACGCCAAATAACGTTCAACTTCAAGCGAAGCAAGCAGTAAGGGACCTATGCCCATATAATGGTCAGAAACGACCGCCTCGGAAATATAGTACTCGAAGGAGCCATTGCGATCCTTGCTGAGTCCCGCGCCATGGCAAATTTGGTGAAGGTGGACACCTTGGCTATCCTCTGTGACCAAATGGCGAATAATGCCTTCATACCCTTTCAGCATGGCACCACGCAAGCCGGGCTCCAGATAGCGAAGACGCAAGCCTTTAGCCATTGCGTAGACGAACATGATTGAACCTGACGCCTCCAAATAATTGCCTCTCCGCTTTCCTTGATCTAGCACTTGATACCATAAGCCGCTGTCTTTATCCTGTACGTCAACTAGCGCAAGGCACATCCGCTGAAAAATGCCGATAATCGTACCGCGTTTCGGGTGATCAATCGGGAAATGCTCCAGACAATCGACCAATGCCATGGCATACCAGCCCATCGCCCGGCTCCAAAAATGTGAAGACAGGCCTGTATTCGAATCCGCCCATTCCTGCTCCCCAGATTCATCCCAGCCATGATAGAGCAGCCCGGTGCGCTTGTCGCGGGTTTTGCGCTCGACAAGCAGCAGTTGATGTGCAACCTCATTCAGCAGCTCCGGACGGTCAAATACTTTCGCATATTCCGCCAGAAACGGGGAGGCCATATACAGCCCATCGAGCCACATTTGGAAGGGGTAAACCTTTTTATGCCAGAAGCCGCCCTCGGAGGTGCGGGGCTGGCTAATCAATTGGGAAGCCAATGTATCGGCGGCCTTCGAATAGCGTTTTTCACCCGTGCTCTCATATTGAAAAAATAAGTTTTTACCCTGGTTGATCTGATCCAGGTTGTATTCCTCCAGCGTATAGGTGCCAATCGTTCCGTCTGCTGCGATGTAGTGGTCCATATGAAGCTGCATGAAATGATAGTACCTTTTTTCGTCCAGTTGAATGCCCGCACGGGCCATCGCCATCAGCAGCATGCCCGGTACATAGGCCCAGCGCTCCAGTGGATAATGGTGAAAGCCGTCTGAGCCGCATTGGCTCATTAGGGTATCAGCTATCTTGCCCGCCCATCCTGTCAGACTAACCTGTTGTTGTTCCGTCATCGTTACGATCCCCTCCTGTATGTGTCGTTCACACCAGCAGCTGTTTTCGCAGCCAGGCGTAAGCAGCTGTTCCGTGGATTTCATGTCCGCCATCAAAAAAGACAGCTTGCACAGCATCTGGCGCTCCAGCTGTGCTGTAAATGCTGCGCAGCTCCGCATATGCCTGACGTGCAGGCTCACGCGGGAATAAGTGGTCAACCGCCCCTGATTCCAAAAACAGCCCGCGCGGCGCAATCAGCCCGAGCAGCTCAGGCATTTCCGCCTCCAGCAGGACGCCCGGAATATAATTGTCCAAGCAGTGATTGCGGGTCAAAATGCTGCTTTCAAACAGGTTGGCATAACCGCTGACCACCGCGCAGCGGATTCTGTCGTCCATAGCAGCCGTAAAGCCTGCAACGAGCCCGCCGCCGGAAATGCCCATGATGGCAATATTATTGGAATCCACATCGGCCCGTTGCTGAAAATAATCAATGACCCTGGAAGTTTCATGGACGCGCAAGCCTGCAAGCGTGCGGCCCGTCAACAGCAAATGCGTGGCTAGCAGGAAGCAGGAGTTTTTTGCAGGTGAATCCGCAGCCTTGTCCTCATCCAGTCTACGGTCACCGAAGCCAATGAGCTCAGGAGCTGCGACCACGTAACCTTCCTTTACAAGCGCGATGGCAAAATCCTTATGCAAGCCCGGATCGTCAGTGCGATCCGAGCCGTCCGGATCAAGCCCGACGATTTCCCGGCTCCCGTAGCCGTGGCCATGGCAGGCAATGACAGCTGGGGCGGGAAAAGTGGCAGGGCTATCCGGCAGCAGCACATACATGGCCATCCGCAGTCCGTCTACCGTGGCGATTTCCACACGTTCCCGTACATAACCGTCACATGGTGTTCTTTCCGTCAGGCGCGGCTCCAGAAGCTGCTCGCTGCTTGCGGCATAATGACCGAGCAGCCGCCCAAACGCCTTCTTAACACTTTCCCGGCGCTCCTTAGGATTTGCGCCAGCGCTGACGGAATGTCGATCTATCGCTGCATGCTGAACGAGCGTTTGCAAATAATGCTCAAGCTTTATGGACATGCCGTTCCCCTCCCTATTTAGCAGTCTTATTGATTAGTAGCCTTCGGGATGCCAGCCCTCGAAGATGGCGATAATGCGATAGTTGGCCGCTTCGTCTGCCCCAAGCTGCCTTGACCAAGAAACGCGCGCTTCCGAAGCTGCTCCCGCTCCGAAGCTGCCAAACTCCTCATATCGGCTTGTCGCTTCGCGATCCGGCTGCCCCCAGTTATGCCAGCCTTCAGGTGTAATCGAGCCATCAATCGATGTGCGGATGAATGCAACATGGGCATAGGGCCGCCAAGGTCTGCCTAAATAAACGTCCACAACATCTTTGGCTCCGGTAATTTTGCAATCGAGGAATACATAGCCGAACGCGGCATCCTCGGGTGTCGAGGCGGCTGTAATATAGCCTCGGGAGCGTTTGTTATGCAAGTGGCAGCTCTCAAACACAGCCGTCGCTGCTCCGAAAATATAATCGACATCGCCCTCAATGTAGCATTCGCTATAATATTGTTTGCCTTTGCCCGTATACAGCGTGTCCTGATCACCCAGCAGCCTGACACGGCGGAATACAGCTCGATCCGCATCGACGAACGCGGCTACGGCCTGGCCTGTGCCGGGTCCGGAGGCGTTGCGAATGGTTACATTCTCCGCTGTGAATGCTTCTGCTAATACATTTAGCGTGCCTGAACGAAACGTTCCGAGCGGCTCTCCTTCCGGCCCTAGCGTATGGGCATTGTCTGACCAAGTCAGGATGGTTTTATCGCTGTCCTCGCCGAGCAGCAAAATAGGCGGGGCAGAGGCGGGAATCGTGACCTTCTCCTCATAGATTCCCGGACGGATGCGAATCGTGACCGTTTCGGCAAATCCCACTGGA
Organism: Paenibacillus sp. R-74696; assembly: GCF_055814915.1. Taxonomy (NCBI): domain Bacteria; kingdom Bacillati; phylum Bacillota; class Bacilli; order Caryophanales; family Paenibacillaceae; genus Paenibacillus; species Paenibacillus sp. R-74696. Next base: position 459,519 of record NZ_JBPULM010000046.1, on the reverse strand, counting down.
ATAGAGTCAATGGCCGCCTGCAAGCGGCTGTAATCAGCAATGCCTTCTTTGGATACGGTAATCAGCATAGCGAGCGCTCCTTTCAAATAAGCGAGGTTTTATCTATAATGGGAGTTATTATTGCGAACCTTGCATCCATACGGAGGAATGCCCATGACCGCGTCCGATAGCCTTAATCCAAAATACCATATGGAAGACGGCAAACTGAGCATTCAGCATATGAAGCGCAAAGGCGCCACCGCGATGCCCCGTCCACACAGCCATGCATCGGTCGAGCTGTATTATCTGCTGGATGGCGAGCGTGTCTATTTTGTAGACGGGCAGGTGGTTACCGTGCACAAAGGCGAGCTTATTATGATTGCCGGGCATGAAATTCATGCAACAGCCAGCTCCGAGGTTGCGGAATTCGAGCGAATACTCATTAACTATGAACCGGTCATTTTGCCGCAAGCTTTGCAAAGGCTTGAGCTGCTGCTTCATGGACGGAGGTTTCGCGTATTTCCGCTTTCGCTGCGCGAGCAGGGGGAGACGGAACGCCTCCTTAACAAAATGCTGGATGAAAGCCGGCAGGAAAAGCCTTATTACGAATCCTTTTGCCTATCCTTGCTGGCGGAGCTCATCATTTTGCTAGGCCGCTTCGAGACTACGGCAAGCCGCTCAAATCCTTCTCGTTACTCGCTGCATAATAAGGTGTCTGAAATCGCCACTTACGTGCGGGAGCATTATCGTGAAGCTGTGACACTGGAGGGTACGGCAAAGCATTTTTATTTGAGCAGCTCCTATCTCAGCCGAATATTTCATAGGCTTACGGGCTTTCGCTTTCGGGAATATATCATTCACATCCGGGTTCTGGAGGCGCAGCGGCTGCTTGCGGGCTCCCGCCAGAAAATTCAGGAAATCGCTTTAGCTGTAGGCTTCGAGCATTTATCCCATTTCAATAAGACGTTTAAAAAAGCGACTGGGCTCACGCCGATGGAATACCGCAAGCAGGCGAAAAACGGACAGGCTCCACCGCATCAGCCTTTGTAAGAACGGCTTCTTTTGCCATCATTTTTACTGAGCGATACTAAAGGCTATTCAATGATCGAATGATTGCATTGATAAAGCTGAATCTCGGGGAGCGCGGAAGTATGCAGCTTCAGCTTCTCCAGCTTTAATTGATCGGCATAGCGGGCGATCACCCCGTTTACAGCGGTTGCCTCCAGACCCTCAATCGTTAAGCCGCTAAGCGGCAGCTCGGGAAGCCCATTAATGAGCAAGGCTGTTGCAGCTCCGTGGCAGGTCAGCTCGCGCAGTGTAATATTGCGGAAGACGGGCGTCTCCTCTGTTACTTCAAAAAGCTGCTCATCGCAGCCCTCCGAGCCTTCCACCCCGGCATAAAAGAAATGAAAGGAAATAGCCTCGCGCACAATGTCCGTCATTTGAATTCTTTCCATTACAATATCTTCAACGACGCCGCCGCGGCCGCGCACGCTCTTGAAGCGCAGGCCAATATCCGTGCTGATGAACTGGCAGTCAGCTGCATACACGGCTTTGACGCCGCCGGACATTTCGCTTCCGATAACGATGCCTCCATGGCCATGGTAGACTGTGCAATGGCGTATCGTTACGAATTCGCAGGGCAGCGCCCGCCTTCTGGCTTCTTCGCCCTTGCCTGACTTCAAACATATGGCATCGTCGCCAACGTCGAAGGTGCAATGCTCGATGAGCGAGTGGCGGCAGGACTCCAGATCAAGGCCATCTCCATTTTGGGAATACCAAGGGTTGCGTACGTTCAGCCGCAGGATCGTTACCTGCTCACAGTTATATAGGTGCAGGCACCACGCGGGCGAATTTTGAAACGTTGGCCCATCAAGCCGTACTCTGGAGCAGCCGCGCAGACTAAGCAGAGTGGGACGGAGGTAGGCTCTTGCTGGCAAATATGCCTCGCAAGCCATCACACCGCGCTGGTGCAGTCCATGTGCAAGTGCTTCTCCTTCCATCGCTTCAAGCGACGGCCACCAGAGATTGCCTTCTTCATTAACGGCCCCGCCGGATTTCAGACGTTCATTCCACTGATCCTTGGTCATCTTAAAGCGCTTGACCGGACGCCAGCCCTGTCCGCCCCCATCGAAAATGCCTTTACCTGTAATCGCGATGTCCTCCAGACCCACACCCTCAAGCGGTGCTTGGCAGCGAACAGCCGATTCACCCTCAAAATGCGACTCCACCAGCGGATACAGCTCGGCCTTCGGCTCGAACAAAATGAGCGCGCCTTGCTGGGCGTGAAGCTCAATCCGGCTGTGAAGTCGCAGCGATCCGGTCCGCCATATGCCGGATGGAATGATTACCCGGCCACCGCCCGCTGCCGAGCAGGCGTCGATTGCCTGCTGGAACGATGCGGTGCACAGCGACAGGCTGCCCGGCGCAGCCCCATATTCCGTGACGAGGAAGCTGTTGTCTGGAATAACAGGCAATGCTGGAGTGGGATATCGCATTTTTTCCTTAGTATCCATTCGCCAATCCTCCTGCCTAGTCTGAAATCGGTTCGTAGCTGAACCAGTCGAAATCCGCATCGTGTACGCGCCCTGCACTAGTGCAGGCAGCATACATCCCCATGTAGGCGCCCGTAAAACCTCCGGCCTTGTCGGTACTGAGTAGGGTGCCGTCAGCTGCTCCGCCAAGCGGCAGCCAGCTTTGCGTCCCAGCTTCACGCCAGAAGAAGCTATAGCTTTGGCCAAGCGCCTCAACCTTCAAATCCAGACAGTTCCCGCTGAAAGGACTTGCCGCGAGCACCGTTTCTTCTCCTTGCCTCCGCTCGGTAAGGCGGATTTCCGTTCTCCCGTCATAGCTGCCGTATTCTGCGCGGAATTGATAGTCGGCGTTTTGCAGCAAAACGATGCCCGCCACATCGCCAGCTTGCTCTGGCGCAAACTTCATGGTGGTTTCGGCACGGAAATTCATATGCTGCTGTCTGCGTCCGACGAAGGAAGGGTTGCTATCGGAGGCAATGGAGTTCGGCTTCAGTTTAAGGCGCAAAGAACCCGGATTTTCCGTGAGACTCCAGAAATCGCCGCGCGGGGTGCGAAGGAAGTTCCAGATCGGCGAGAGCTCCGGCTGGTCGAAATCATCGCGGGCCGGCAGCTGCGGCCATGGCGTCTCTGGCAAGCTTGGAGCCAAAGCTTCCAGCTCCAAAATTCCTTTGCCGGGATTGACGACAGGCCAGTCCCGCTCCCATACAACGGGCACAAGGAAGGTTTCACGTCCCAAATTGCGGTAATAGCCGCCATATGGCCTGGAAGCGAGACAAAGCATCCACCAATCTCCATGCTGCGTTTCAATCAACTCGCCATGGCCGACGTTGACAATGGGATAGCTGCGGCCTAGATGGCGATGGGTAAGAATCGGGTTGCCCTTATAGCCTTCATAGGGACCGGCGACCGATTCGCTGCGCGCAATCGTAATCGCATGGGTATGTCCGGTTCCACCCTCAGCGATCAATAAATAGTACCAGCTGCCGATTTTGTACAGATGCGGACCTTCCTGAGCATGGGCCACCTTGAGTGCGCCTTGCCAGATGCTCGTCTTCGGTCCGACCAGCTTCCCGCTCGCGAGATCCAGCTCTTGCAGCCAAATGTCCATATGCTTCGGGTAAAGCTGGCCTTCAGGGGGAAAGCGGTTCCCCGTATAATAAACCTTGCCATCTTCATCAAAAAACAAGGAAGGGTCTATGCCCGGCGCATCCTCCAGCCATACCGGATCGGACCAGCTTCCGGCGGGATCGGTTGCGGTGACATAGAAGTTATGGCATTCCTTGTCGTTGTCCACAAAGGTAGTAATCATATAATAGATCCCATTATGATAGCGCAGCGTCGGCGCCCAGATGCCTCTTGATGGAGCAATAGCATCCAAATTAAGCTGGGAAGGACGATCGAGCACATGTCCAATTTGTCGCCAATTGACCAAATCCTTGCTGTGGAAAATCGGAACTCCGGGGAAAAACTCAAAGCTTGAAGTAACCAAATAATAGTCATCTCCGACGCGTATCGCTGACGGATCGGGATAAAAGCCGGGGAGAATAGGGTTTTGGAACTTGCGCATGCTTTTTGCCTCCTAGCAGTAAATAAAATGTAAGCCCATACAAGTATAGTTCAAAAAAACATCATAATCTTGAAACTTTCATGCTCAATTTTATTATTTTTATACTTTCTTGTCATAATTGCATAAGTTTCAAGCGGCAGGGCAGTTAACTTTCCTTGAAGAAATGTGTATAGTGGAAACTATAAAGGGGCGATAGCAATGGCAGGAGAGAAGCAACTGCAAGTCCGTTTTTTTATGAGCTTGGCGCTCATTTCTATTTGCTCGGTGCTCGTGCTGGCCACGGTTCTATTTTTCTGGTTCCGAGAAAAAACGATAGACAATGTCAATAAGGCGAATGTGACCGTCCTTCTCAACACGGAGACGGTATTTATGAAGTATATGGACATGGTGCAAAATTACACGATGGACTTTTACCACAATCCCAACATTTATACCGTCATGCAGAGCGGTGACAACAGCTGGAGCGACCAGCTATATAGTGCGCTGAGCCAAATTCGCGGGACGCTGACGATCAACGATTATATTGAAAACGCTTATATTTTGGGGCCGGAGGCTCCCGTCATGATGTTTGAGAACAACCCGCTTAATGGGGCAGCGAAGCAGGAGCTGTTCGAGCGGGTCAGTGACAGCGAAATTAGGCATTCCCCGTTTGTCTGGAATGCGACGCTGAATAATGGGCAAAGCGAAACGATGATGACGATTTTTTATAATGATCGCGCTTTCAGCAGCAGCGAATACAATGGTGCCATCGCGATGACGATCAACCTGAGGAAGCTGCAGGAAAACCTATTTAATAAAAGCAATGAAGGAGATACACGCTATGCTGTTCTGAATGCCGATCGCATCGTGCTCATGCAAAGCAGTTCATCGGATCAAGCTTTCGACAGCAGGCTGCTGCAGCAAATTGTTTCTGTAGAGGGCAAGGAGGGTACGCTTGTATGGAAAACAGAAGGTGGCGACAAAAAGCTGATTACGTATCACCAATCGCAAAATGGAGGGCTGTGGTTTATTTCAGAAACCTCCTATAAAAACAGCATCCGCGACATCGCAAGCGCCCGCAATATAATGGTCGGGCTTTGCCTTGTGCTGATCGCTGCTGCGTCTGCCGCTGCTGCCTTCGTGTCTTATCGCATGTACAAGCCGATAGGGACATTGTTTGGGACGATACGCAATTTATCCGACGACCGTCTTGCTTTCCCGCGTGGTGGCGGCTTTGATGAAGCCAACCGGGAGCTTGAGAAAATTGGTGATCGGGTCAAAGAGCTCAAGCAGGAAAATGAAGATAGCGCCCTGCTGCGCTGGCTTACGTCCCCTTATCGGGCTGGCGAGCATGTGCCTTCTGCGCTGCCCCCGATGAGTCAAACACACGATAATGGGGCATTTTGCGTGGCGGTGCTGCATGTTGAAATGTCCAGCGGAGACGGCAGCCTGCCCGCCACAAAGTGGAGAGAGCATATCCGCAGTCTTCCAGAGCTGACGGAGCAGCTGTTTGCTGGGACGGGCACTTGCCGCGGCTTCTTCCCGCATCATGAGGCTGCTGTTCTAATAGTCAGCGAGACGGCAAGCGGGAGCTTCGGGGATTATGGGACATTCCGTGAGCGCTGGGAGCAGCTAAGCTATTCGATCAGGGAATGGGAGGGGGGAACTTGCTCCATTGGCATAAGCTCCCTATCTGCCGATTCCTTACAGTTGAAGCTAATGTACGACGAAGCCAGCAGCAGCCTTCAATATATGAAGCTGCATGAGCAACTGTCTCTTAGCTTTGCAGACGACATCATGCATTTGAACAGCAGCTCCGTACCTGACAGCACGCTTGAATTTGTGCTTCAAGCGGTCAGAAGCCAGGACCGGGAACTGCTGCCCAAAGCGGTCGAGCGTTTGCTTGCAGTAGCATGCAGCTACAAAGTAGAGCAAGCGACGGTTGCGCTGTCCAAGCTGGCTTCCGATCTTCAGAAAATAGCGGAAACCGGTCTTGCCGAGAGCATGACGCGGCATGCGGATTTCCTCGATCATTATCAGCGGATTTGGCGTATACGCAGTCACGCTGAGCTGCGGGCCTGGCTGGAGAAGCTGTGTTTTGATGCATTTGGGAAGCTGAACGATTTAAATACGGTGCAAACCCGAAATTTGGCCAGCGAAGCCATCGCATATATCCGCAACCATTTCGGTGACCAGACACTTTCCTTGAATGGTCTTGCAGAGAAGCTGACGATTAGTCCGCCTTACTTGAGCCGCCTGATTACAGAAGCGACGGGCAGCAGCTTTCCCGATTTCGTCAATTTGGTCAGACTGGAGCATGCTCGCAGCATCCTCATTGCTGAGCTTGAACTCGACATCCGCCAAATTGCGGAACAATCAGGCTACAATAGCAGCACCTATTTTACAACGTTATTCAAAAAACGCTATGGCGTAACGCCGTCCAAGTGGCGCCTGAATTATATTTTGCACAAGGAAAATTGAAGATTATGGCGTAATCTAAGGGGTTCTATGGAAACTATTGGACGAGTTCGGAAGAGGCGTTGTTTAGCCAATGTGCGAGCTCAGTTGCAAAGGCCTCCGGCTGATCCTCTTGGACATATGTGCGCGAGTTTTGTATCAGCTTGAAGGTGGACTGTTGAAAAATAGCGTCGACCCGCAGCCCCAATTGCTGCGGAAACAGCTTGTCGTCGTCGGCTCCCCACAGGACAAGCACCGGTTGGCGAAATTGGCGAAGCTGCTCGGCAGCCTGTAGCGTGATGCGGGGAGACCACCCCTTTACAACCTTCCTGAAGTCGGCCCGAATGCCGCGTTGCCTAATAAACGATGAAATATAGAGCGTGGACGCCTCATGCTTGGTCAGGCGATGAGAGAGGAGACCGAGCACGAGAGGCGTTGTAAGCAAAGCTTTGCAACGGAATAATTGGGCCATGACCCACGTAAAGCCGGGAATGCGGACACCGGCTTTCAGCGAGGCAAACGCCTTGGGAGGGAAAACCTCAAATGCATCGGTGTTGCACAGAACAAGATGAGAAACACGATCCGGATAAAGCGATGCAAAAACTTGCCCGTAAGCGCCTCCCGTGTCATTGCCGACAAGAACGATGTTGTCAAGCTTCAAGGCTTCGATTAACTGTTCTAGAATGAGCGCAACGCCGTGCGGCGAAAGATCCGCCTTGTGGGCAAGCGGAATGGCATGACCGCCAAGCGGAAGGTCGGGTACAATGCAGCGGAATTCGCTCGACAAGAGAGGAACAACTTTCCGCCATGTATGTCCGTTGCTCAAAGCTCCGTGCAAAAAAACGATGGTTCTGCCGCAGCCCTCATCCCGGTAGCGAATGGTGCCTGCCTCAATAGTTACTGTTTTCAATCGCATCAGACTCCCCATTTGGTTGTGCAGAAAGTATAACATACTCTCGGTATGTATAACATACCAAGAGTATGTTATAGGCTAAAGCTTTTCCAAATAGGCGGGTCAGCAGTTATAATACAGTTATGAGCGAAAAACGACGAAAAAAACAAGATGCCGAATGGACGAAGGAAGCATTGCTGCAGCAGGCGCAATTGCAATTTGCCGAATACGGCTATGCGGGAACTTCAATTGATGAAGTTGTAAGACGGGAACAACTGACGAAAGGAGCAGTCTACTACTATTTCAAGGATAAAAAAGATTTGTTTGCCCAGGTGGTGGATCGGCTTCTAAATCGTATGGTGCAGCAAATCGCAACGACCATTGCACAAAAGAGCGACCCGTGGGAAAAAGCGTTGACCGCCATCGATACGTATTTGGAGGGATGCCTTGACAAGGAGTACCGGCAAATCGTATTGAGGGACGCACCGGTTGTGCTGGGCTGGACGGAATGGCGGGAGAAGGAGCGGCAAAGCGTGGTTGGCTTGTCGACTTTGCTGCTGGAGCAATTAATGGAAGCGGGACTTATGAAGAGGCAGCCTTTGGACATGCCCGCCTATATGCTGTTTGGCGCGGTAACGGAAGCGGGGATCGGCATTGCCGAATCAGACGATCCGGCGCGTGCCCGGGAGCAGGCCAAACAAGTAATTAGAAGTATATTGCAAGCTCTTTAAAGTTGCGAGGCGAGAGCTGCATATCGAATGGCACCTATGCAAGTGCAAAGCGATAGAACAAAAAAGTTGGACGGAAAACATGACATGTTTCCGCCCAACTTTTTATTTTGGGGACTTATTGGACAACCCCCTTTTACTATATAAGCCTTGTGATCCGCGCTGCAAAGCCCCATTTCTAGGGGCTTTTTTGATTTTTTAAACGATTTCACTTTTTTTAAGCTCGCTACTTTCACGCTATTTAAGCGTTTTCATTTATTTATGATTGCGCTTTCATTTTGCTCGGAGCTATATTGGACCCACAGCCCGAAACTAAATCCACAAGGAGTGAATCATCATGTCAGACGAAGCTTTACAGGCCGGCAAAGCAGCTGGCGGGAGGCGACGGTTCAAGTCGCTGCGCAATGACAGCTCGCTGTTTCTGCTTGCGCTGCCTGGCGTAATTGTACTTGTGCTATTCGCCTACCTGCCTATGAGCGGGCTCATACTCGTATTTAAAAACTACAATTACAACGGCGGCATATTCGGCAGCCCTTGGGCAGGCTTCGAAAACTTTGAATTTTTCTTCTCGAGCATGGACAATGCGATCCGCGCTACCCGCAATACCGTAATGCTGAACGTGCTGTACATGCTTACAGGAACGTTTTTCTCAGTTGCCATTGCTATCGTACTAAATGAGCTGAGAGGCAAGCTATTTATTAAGATTACGCAAAGCGTCATGTTTTTTCCTTATTTTATTTCCTGGATCGTCATTGGGGCGATATTGTTTTCCTTCCTCGACTTTGACAAAGGTGTCATGAATAAACTGCTCGAGGCAGTGGGCATGCAGCCCGTTGACTGGTACTCCAATCCTTGGCTGTTCGTAGTTGTCCTTGTGCTTGCGAATATTTGGAAAAGCGCAGGCTATGGCGCCATCATTTATTATGCGGTGCTGCAAGGCATCGATCCTTCTTATTATGAGGCTGCCCGCATCGATGGCGCCTCGCGGATACAACTGATTACACGCATTACGCTGCCCCTGCTTATCCCGTCGATCATCCTGCTTACTTTGCTTGGAATCGGGGGAATGCTCAAGGGCGATCTCAGCATGATTATGGGCGTCACCTTCCTGAATCCGCTGCTGCTTCCGACTACCGACATTATCGACGTGTATGTATATCGTACAGCTATCCGCTCCGGTGAATTTGGCTTCGCTTCAGCTATTACGCTGTATCAGTCCGTCTTCGGGTTTCTGCTCGTGCTGATCGCAAACAAGCTGGCAGGCTGGTATGACAAGGAAAGCAAACTATTTTAGGAGACATGTGCTATGGCTAATCAAGAAAACAGAATGCTTATTATCGTTTTTTATGCCTGCATCAGCCTATTCGCCCTTATTTGCCTGATTCCGTTTGTAATGGCCGTCTCAGGCTCATTCTCGACAGAGTCGAGGCTCGCAGCGGAAGGATATTCCTTCCTCCCACGGGGCTTTAGTCTGGATACGTATGCTTTTATGTTTGGCTCAAAGGCGGAGCAAATTTTGCAAGCTTATTTGACCTCGGCGATCGTTACGGTGCTCGGCACAGCGTCCGCTGTGCTCGTTACGACAGCCTACGCCTACGTTATTACGGTGAAGGGCTTCCGATACCGCAACTTTTTCGCCTTTATGGCTTATTTTACGATGCTGTTCAGTGGCGGCACGCTGCCTTGGTATATTTTAGCGACAAAATATTATCATCTGGACAATACGCTTGCCGGTCTGTTCGTTCCCTATTTGCTCAACGTATTTCTCATGTATTTGCAAGCCAACTATTTCAAAAGCATTCCCCATGAAATTATCGAATCTGCCCAAATCGACGGTGCGGGCCATATTCATATCTTTTTCCGCATTATGCTGCCGCTTGGACAGGTGGGTCTCGTTACGATCTCGCTGTTCTATGCGCTGCAGTTCTGGAATGATTTCTACTTGCCGCTGCTGCTCGTTTCGGAGGAGAGGCTGTATACGATTCAATACATGATGTACAACATGATGGCCAACATTCAATATTTGGCTTCTGGAAACAGTGCGCAGATTGGCGGCGCTATAATCGCTCCCCCTCTAGAGACGGCGAAGATGGCGATGACCTGTCTGACCGTGCTGCCAATCGCGATTTTGTACCCGTTTCTCCAGCGTTATTTCGTAAGGGGAATTATCGTCGGCTCCGTCAAGGGCTGATACGACTTTTTGCGGTTGTACATGGTATGATGGACGAATTCCTTCGTTTTAGATCAGCGTCCATGCTGCCATTGAACAATATACAAACATAAAAACATTACAGGAGGGTTCACACATGGTAAAAAAACGCGTATGGTCAGCTCTGCTCTTGGCAGCGCTGCTGCTTGTCTCCGCTTGCGGCACGGGAAGCAATAATGGGAAGGAAGCTGCAACGCCAGCTAATGGCTCGAATAATGAAAGCGCTAGCAGCGCACTTAAGCCGGCCAAGCTGAAAATCGTCCTTTATGGCGATGAATCCAGCCGCATGAAGGAGCTGTCCAAAGCCGAATTCAAGGATCTGATCAAAAAAGAAATCAACGCCGAAATTGAATTTCAGTTTCTGCCCTGGACGGAATACGGTGGCGGAAAAACCGATCTGATGCTGTCCACCGGCGAGGATTTTGCCACCTACACGGATACGAATTACATGGTCAAGTCAGTGGCAAAAGGGCTGTATACCGACCTGACGCCATTTATTGAAAATTCGGCTGGCGATATGAAAAAATCAATTGACGACAATTCCTTTACCGCCTTCCAGCTTGATGGCAAGCAGTATGCGGTTCCGGTAGGCAATAAGCCTAACTCCGGTGAGTTTTACAGCGTGCTGGCGCGTCAAGATTTGCTAGAGGAGGTTGGAATGAGTGCTATTTCATCCTTGGCTGAGCTTGAGGAGTTTTATGATAAGGTCCACGCGAAGCATCCTGAGCTGATTGGCTATGCAAGCACGGATGCCCGCAAAATGCTGATGTACGAGTACACGGACAAAAATTTGTTCTGGCAAAATGATATGCTCGCGATTGATGAATCGGCCAAGGATGACAAGGTCATCAGCTGGTTTGAAAGCGAGGAGTTCAAAGCGTATGCGGCAATAATGAGGGGCTGGTACCAAAAAGGCATTATTCCTAAATATGCGGCGACAAATTTGCCCCAATTGCAATCCGATTGGAACTCCGGCAAGGCGATGTTCTGGGCTGGAACGGCAGCGCGTCCGTTTGAAGGCGCTGCCTCGATTACGCAGGCTGTTCCGACAGCGAAGCTAGCCAACTATTTTCTAAGCAAGGATCTGCCAAAGATTAGCCGTGGCACGTATAGCACTGCATGGTTCGTATCGGCTAATGCGGCTGATCCCGAGCGTTATGTCATGTTCTTCAATTTGCTTCAGAAAAATCAGGAGCTATACGATTTGTTCGCTTATGGGATCAAGGATAAGGACTACACGCTTGATGAGAACGGCAGACTGACGCGCAATACGACCGATTCGCTTATTCCGGACTGGCTGCTGATGAACAAAAACTTTATGCGCTTCGACAATACCGTTCCAGATGATTTTATTGCCCAGTATAAAGCTTGGGATGATGATGCAATTATTTCCAAGGGTGCAGGCTTCAACTTCGACAATACGCCGGTGAAAAATGAAGAAACCAAAATCAATGGCGTTTTCTCGGAGCTGCTGGCGCCTATAGCCAGTGGTTTCCTGGATTACGATGCGCATTTCCCGAAGGCGCTGGAGAAGCTTAAAGCCGCAGGCTTTGACAAATATATAGCTGAATACCAGAAGCAGTTTTCTGAGTGGTATGCAGCGAAGCCGCAAGGCTAGTCCGATTTTTTAAAAGCAGATACGCAGAATAAGGCTTGTAAGCTTGAAAATTAAGGCGGTACAGCTGCTTGTTAAGCGCTGTGCCGTCTTTTTTTGTGCTGCCTGCCTCATTGACCTTGTAGTGAAGCTCGTAAAAATGAGCAAGCAAGCTGTTCAAATAACGTCTGATTAATCACGAATTCGCCGCTTTTAGATGGGGAATACAAATTAAAAGCGAGCTTAATTATATTATAATAGGCTTATGGCCCAGAACGAACCGGGACAAAGGGGCCGGAAGGAAGGTGATACGAGGCAAAATTGTTGAGACAGCCAAATTTTTCTGTGATATAATACTAAATACCTACTAATTGGAGCTGAAAATGACGATGAATAGGAATATAAGCCTCTATGAAGCACTTGGAGGAGATAGGTCTTTAAGACTTATTGTGGAAGCATTTTACCCGAAGGTACAGGCTCATCCCCTTCTTGGTCCGCTGTTTCCGGAAGATATTAATCCGGTTATGGAGAAGCAGCACATGTTTCTCACCCAGTTTTTTGGAGGGCCAACGCTGTTTTCCGATGCTTTCGGCCATCCGATGATGCGTGCTCGGCATATGCCTTTCGAGATTACGCCACAGCGTGCTGAGGCTTGGCTCGATTGCATGAACAGAGCGCTACAGGAAGTAGGCATTGAGGACGAGCTAAGACAGTTTGTAATTGAAAGACTATCAGGACCTGCCCATCATTTTGTAAACACACCGGAATAGGAGATGTGGTCTGTATGGAACCGCTATACGAAACGAAAGTACAATGCATTTGCTGTGAGACAAGCTTTATAACCTCGCGCGTGCGTCCTAGTTTTAAGAAAGCGGTGAAGTCAGACACAGACTTCTGCGGATATTATAAAGCGGATATAAATCCCGATTATTATGTCGTTCGCGTATGCCCAACATGCGGCTATGCGTCGACGGAGAATGGAACGGAACGGCTGAGCGATAAACAGAAGATGAGCTATTATGAAAATATTGGATCGCGCTGGGCTGCACGTGAGTTTAGCGGCGAGCGCACACTTCAACAGGCTATGGCTACGTACAAGCTGGCGCTGTTGTCGGCCCAATCGGTGAGCGAGTCCCAACGTGTTATCGCTGGCATTTTGCATCACATTGCATGGTTGTACCGCTATGAAGGCAACCACGCCGAAGAGCAGCGGTTTCTGAGATTTGCGCTGCAAGCCTATTTGAGAGTTTTTGAAGGGGAAGGCGCGGAGCTTAATGGCGCTAAGCTGATGTATTTGATTGGCGAGCTGAACAGACGCATCGGCGAACGTGCTGAGGCTGTGCGCTGGTTCTCGCGCATCGTGAATGACAAGCGCATTATGGATGCCGCGATGATACGGGCAAGCCGCGAGCAATGGCAGCTCATTCGCGAGGAGCAGGAAACGAGCAGAATGCTGGAGCAAGAGCCGCATGGCGAACTGACATCTGCTTAATACGAATCAGGCATGAAGCAGTCTGGTACAAATAAAGAAGCTTTCGCATTTCCGCTGTAAGCAGCGGGTGCGGAAGCTTCTTGTTTTTGCTGTGAGGCCAGCGGGCAATTGCCTGCTAGCCTGATTTAGTTGAACGGGAGCAGGAGGCTTCAGACAAGGGACAGGCGCTCAATTTTTCATAAAAGGCTTGGAGGGCTTGTTCGCGCTGCCTGGTTAGCTGCCTAGCTTGCGCAAGCGCTCAGTTGCCAGCAAATAGTCGCCATCTACATCGATGATCGTTACTCGGTTGTGGCAGCAGGGAAAGACCAGCAGCTTTTTTTTGCCTTGCTGAATGAGCGGAATTTCCTTGGGACGAATCGGGAGTAACACATTGCTGGCCTGGCAAAATGGACAAGCATGTACATAGATATCATTCATGATGATGTCGTAGGGCCAGGTGTTCTCAAACGGAATCATACAGGCTTGTCTCCTGAAGCTTCATCTTCAGAAGGGTTCGCAGCGGCTGCGCTCGCCTGTACTTCGGCTTTGGCGAGCTCCCCGAGCTTTTGCAGCAAAATGTGTTTTGGCATATGCATTAAGTGTTCAATCGGTATGCCGAGCTGCTTGGACAGCTTGATTGCGGTATCCGCTGAAATTTGTAAAGGCTGGGACATGGTAGAAATCCTCCAATCTGTATATAATTAAGTTATACACCGCCTCCGGAGAATGCGCAAATGAAAAGCGAATCTTGCGGGCGGTTTTTAGTGAAATAGAAGCAATTATAAGTTTCACACCTATTAATAGGCTGATGATTGGGCAAGGCAAGGAGAGGAGATAGACTAATGTCAGTTGGTCATTATTCATTAACATGGAATTTGGACTCTATTTATGCAGGAGGAGCGGGCTCGGAGGCTTTTGCAGCAGAGCTGGCTGCGGTGCAGCAGGAGCTGTCGGAGCTGGAGGAGCTGCTGGCAGCACCGCAGGAGGGAGCTACATATTTAAACAAGGCAACGGAGCTTGTACAGTCGGTTTTGCTGCGGATGCGCCAGTCGGATTCATTCGTAGCTTGCTTGACCGCGCAAAATATGAAGGACAAGGCGGCAACTGCTCTGAATGATCGCATTAAAACATTGAATGCGGCTTTTCAGGGCGCGCTGACGCGCTACGATAATGTGCTGCGGAGTGTGGACGATGCCAGCTGGGCAGCGTGGATCAGCGAAGGGCCAGCGTCTGAGATTGCATTCAGCTTGACGGAGCGCCGCGAGCAGGCGAAGGAGAAGCTGTCTCCGGAGCTGGAGTCTTTAATCGAAGATATGGCGGTGGACGGCTATCATGGCTGGGGAGATTTGTACAATCTCGTCGTATCGCGAGCGAAATTTAATGATGTCGATGCAGATGGCGAGAAGCGCGAGCTTTCGGCAGGACAGATGTTTAATAAGCTGTCAGCTAGCGACCGTACGGTGCGGCAGGCGGCTTTTGCCGAGTGGGAACGGGAATGGGGCGAACAGGCTGATCTGTGCGCAGACGCCTTGAACCGAATATCGGGCTTCCGCCTGAAATTGTATGGCAAGCGGGGCTGGGATTCGGCGCTCAAGGAGCCGCTGCAAATGAACCGGATGAGCGAGAAGACGATCGGGGCCATGTGGTCGGCGATCAATGAGGGCAAGCCGGAGCTGGTCAAATATATGCAGCGCAAAGCGAAGCTGCTTGGTGTCGAGCAGATGGATTGGCATGACATGTATGCGTCCATCGGTACGGCGGAGAAGGTTGTCAGCTATGACGAGGGCGCGGCGCAAATTTTAGAGCAGTTTGCGAAGTTCAGTCCGGAGCTGGCCGCTTTTTCGGAAAAAGCATTTGTAGATAAATGGATCGAGGTTGAGGATCGTCCGGGCAAACGTCCTGGAGGCTTCTGTACTTCTTTGCCGAAAAGCAAAGAGACAAGGATTTTTATGACGTATTCGGGTACGGCATCGAATGTGTCGACACTCGCGCATGAGCTTGGACATGCTTACCATCAGCATGTCATGAATGATTTGCCAGCCTATTCGCAGGAATATGCGATGAATGTGGCAGAAACAGCCTCGACGTTCGCAGAGCTGATCGTATCGGATTCCGCGCTCAAGGCTGCTACGGACAAAGATGAGAAAATCGCTCTGCTGGAAGAAAAATTGAGCAGCGCAGTGTCCTTTTTCATGGATATTCATGCGCGGTTTTTATTCGAGACGCGTTTCTATGAGCGTCGTGCCGAAGGCATGCTGACCGTGGAAGAGCTGAACAAGCTGATGGAGGAAGCGCAGCATGAAGCATTCTGCGGCGCATTCGGACAGGTGCATCCGTTGTTCTGGGCATCGAAGCTGCATTTCTACTTTACGGATGTGCCTTTCTACAACTTCCCATATACGTTCGGCTACTTGTTCAGCGCGGGCATTTATGCACGGGCAGTGAAGGAAGGAGCAGCTTTTGCTGACCGCTATGTGGCGCTGCTGCAAGATACCGGCCGCATGACGGTTGAGGATTTGGCACAGAAGCATTTGGGCGTCAACTTGGAGGAGCCGGATTTCTGGCGGGAAGCGGTCGCTTTGACGACTGCCGATGTAAAGCTGTTCCTAGAGATGACGGAGGAATAACGTAGTTCGCTTATGATTGAAGAAAAAGAAGCCAGCAGAGCCGGGAAAAGCTTCCCAAGCCCTGCTGGCTTCTTAGGTTTAGGCTTAAATTTAAGTTTCCATGCCAATGAGCTGTTTTAGCCGCTTTTGATCTGCTTCGTTAAAAGCGGACCCAAGGCTGGTCTCCGCTGGGTGCATGATGCTCATTTGGTATTCGTCGCTGACTTTAATCCGTTGCTGCGCTTCATGAATGTCCAAAGCTATGGAGGCGGGGGAGCCTGCAAGCAGAACAATTCTCGAACCAAGCCTTAATGCTTCATCGCAGTCATGGGTGACGAGGAGTACGGTAGGCTTGTCCTTCTCCCATAGATTAAGCAGCAGCTGATGCATGTTTAGCCGTGTGGCCGGATCAAGACTTTGAAACGGCTCATCCATCAGCAGCCATTCAGGGCTTGCGGCGAATGCCCGCACGAGCGAAACGCGCTGCCGCATGCCGCCGCTGAGCTGGTGGGGGTAGTGATGGATGGCAGAGGCAAGTCCTGCTTCGCGGAGCAGCTCAATGACCCTATCGCGAGCGCTGCTGTTTTTTGCAGACCTGGAGCTGCTTTGGCCCAGCACCCACAGTACATTATCCAGCACGGTTTTGCCGGGCAGCAAGCGTGGCTCTTGGAAAACGCAGCTGATGCGCTGCTTGATGCTGCTATTGCCTTTACTGATGTTGTTGCTGAAATTAGTGCTAGTGCAATTGCTAGTGAAATTGCTAGTGAAATTGCTGTTGCGAATCACCCGGCCTTGCTCGGGCTTCTCTAAGCCTGCTGCACAGCGAAGAAGCGATGTTTTGCCAATGCCGGAGGCGCCCATTAGGCAGGTGATTTTTCCCTCGCCCAATTGCAAGGAAAAATCATGGAATAACGTTTTGCCGCCAAAGCTCAGCTTGATGTTGTCGAACTGCATCAGCGATTCTCCTTCAAGATCATGTTAATCGGCAGCTGCTGGCCCTTTGCGATGGAGCAGCTTTCGTGCGAGCTGCTCCATCGATAGGCCGAGCAGGGCAATGACGAGCGTCCATGCCATAACGTCCGGCATTTCCAAGTAAATCCGCGCCGTATTCATCGACGCGCCAACCCCCATATGTCCGCTAATAAGCTCCGCCATGACCACCGTTTTCCAGCCCATACCGAGATTGACCATAATAGCTGCTGACCAGAAGGGCTTTAATGCGGGCATGTAAATCCCAGTAATCCGTTTGCCAGTGCTTACTTGGTACACGGCGGCCATTTCCAGCAGCTCATGGGGCGCTTGTCTAACCCCTTCTACCGTATTGAAAAAGAAAACAGGCATAAGCGCAATCGTTACAATGAGCACCTGCGCACCACCGTTCGTGCCAAGCCACATGATGGCCAGCAGCATCCAAGACACCGGTGGCACCGCCTGAAGCAGTGATATGGCGGGACGAATAAACGCATGTACGCTTTCCCGCCAGCCGGCGGCTGCACCTATACCGGCTCCAAGCAGGAAGGCGAGAGCGAAGCCGGTGGCAAAACGGGCGATGGTACGCTTAAGCGGCTCCCATAGCTGACCTTCGGCAATGAGTGCTGCTAATGCTTGCAGCGTTTCGACGGGACCGGGCAAAATGACCGGCGGATATAAACGCGCCGCTCCCGCCCAAGCCAGCAGCAGAAGCAGCGCAGTGCTTATTGGACGCAAGCGATTACGGCGCGTAGTAGAAGCCATCATCCGGCAGCTTGCCCCCGACCGACTCTGGCGCCATTTTCAGCAATATATCAAAGTAGCGATCGGTTTCTTGCCTTGCCTCTGCGGCGGTTTTGAAAGCGAGCATGATTTTGCCCATGGCCTGCGTCAGCACAGCTTCCGGCATGCCGAAGGCTTCGGCGGCTGCCGTTAGATCCGCTCCTGGCTGAATGGCTTCCTCCAGCGCTGTTTTATACTGGCTTTGGAATGCGGCAATCGCCTCTTTATTGGTTTTGGCCCATTCGCTGTTGACGAATATGCCGGTTTGCGGCAAGCTTTCGCCAAATGCTTTTTGCCATGCTGCATCATAATCGACCACTTCGGACAGCTTGCCTGCCAGCTTTATGCGCAGTCCGCTAAGAACTGGCTCCGGCAGCACAGCATGCTTGATCGTTCCCGCAGCAAGCTGCTGCATCATATCCGGAATTGTCGAATAGGCGAGCTCGATGTCCGAAGCAAGTGCGGCTTCTTTTATCAAATATTTCGTCAGGGTGTCAGGAGGGCCGCCTTGGCCGGGAATATATACGGTTTCGCCTGTGAGATCGGCGAGCGTTTGTTTTTCCGTATCCGTCGATATGAGGTACATAGAGCCCCATGTATTAACTTGAATGAGCTGCACCGGCAAGCCTTTGGCATAAAGATTGCTGCCCACATTAAGCGGTGCTGCAATAAAGGCGGCATCGCCGTTTTGGATACGGGCAAGCAATTGCTCAATCGTATCCCAAGTTTCGATTTTAAGCGCAATGGTATCGGCAGGCTTGTCCGCCGCAAGAAGTGCTGGAATGAGCGAAGGCGCTTTTGGCGTTAGCAAAGTGACAGCTTGCGTTTCCTGTGCAGGTGCTTCAGTGGCCTGCTGCTGTGCCGCAGCTTCGGTCGTTGTCTCTGCTGCTGCCGTCGCATTCGAAGCGGGGCTTGAAGCCTGTGGCTCCTGCTCGCTGCTGGAGCAGCCGGCAATAATCATGGATACAGCAAGTGTGCCTGCCATTAGCAGTCTGCTGATCTGGTGACGAAATGTACCCATTTGTTTGTCCAACTCCTTAAGTGTTTGTGTGGTTTCGTTAAGAATCATTCTCAATTATAGAGGGTGGAGGAGAATGCACCATCCCATAAATGTGGGATATGACTCGCGCCTGAGGAAGACCAAGCGTCATATAGCGGTCATTTTTTTCGGAAAGGTCATTATGAGCATTATATAGTTCTCTTTAATCCGCTATCAGAAACACTAATAGCATTATGTCGTCTTATATATTGTGTATTATATTTATATGTGTTATATTAATTGCGGATAATGACCATTTAATATGATGACTATCTTATAGATAGATATGGTCGAGAGGGGGAGAGAACGGTCATACAGCTATCATCCAGGCAGTTAGAGCTTATTGAGCTGGTAAAGAAGCATGCGCCTGTTACCGGAGAGCAACTTGCAGATTATATTGGCGTGAGCCGTCCTACTCTGCGCTCGGATTTTTCGCTGCTCGTGATGCTGGGGCTTCTTGATGCCAAGCCAAAAGTCGGTTATTTCCTAGGCAATGCTTACCTCGGCATCGACAACTCGGAAACGAGGCAGCGCTTTGATCATATGAAGGTTGCCGAAATACAAGGCGTGCCAGTGAACATACCGGATACCCTTTCCGTTCATGATGCTGTTATCACTTTGTTTACCGAAAATGCGGATACGCTGCTTATTGTTAATGAAGATAAAAAATTTGTCGGCATCGTTACGCCCAAGGACTTGCTGAAAATTACGCTAGGCAATGCGGGAGCTGCATCCATTCCAGTAAGCATGGTCATGACGCGCTTTCCGAATATCGTGACGCTTTCCAGCGAGGATTCGGTGGCGGATGCGATTCGCAAAATGATTTTACATCAAGTGGACTGTTTGCCGGTTATTACGTCGGTGGACGAGTCCGGTCAAGGTCCCGAGGTTACCGGTTGGGTGTCCAAATCCAATATAATTCGTCTGATGTCGGACATCGCAGCAGCAGAGGAACTGGGGGAACAGGGTTTATGACAGAAGAAATCATATACGTGTGCTCCGATGCCGTAGGCGAAACAGCTGAGGCAGTGGCGAAAGCAACGCTGCGGCAGTTTTCTTCGGAGCATGTCAAAATTAAGCGTTATGGTCACATGAAGACGGAGGACGAGGTTATTCAGCTTGTTGCCGAAGCAGCACGCACTGGCGGCTTCATCAGCTATACGCTCGTCCAGCCGGAATTGCGCGAGCTTATGAAGCAAGAAGCTTTACGCTGGGGTGTTCGCGCAGTCGATGTGATGGGTCCGATGATGCAAGCCTACGTGGATACCTTTGGCAGCTTTCCGAAACGCAAGCCCGGCTTGCTGCATTCGATGGATGATGAATATTATCGCCGAATGGAAGCGATTGAGTTCGCGGTTAAATATGATGATGGAAAAGATGCGAGAGGTTTTATGCAGGCCCAAGTGGTGCTGATCGGCGCATCGCGGACGTCGAAGACGCCGCTTAGCGTGTTCTTGTCCCACAAAGGCATTAAAGCGGCGAATTTGCCGCTGATGCCAGAGGTAAAGCCGCCAGCTGAGCTGTACCCATTGCCAGGCCGGCTTATTGTTGGCTTGACGATGCAGCCGGAGCAACTGCTGCACATAAGGTCCGAGCGTTTGAAGACGCTGGGCTTGCCGGGTTCGGCTCAATACGCTTCCATGGAACGCATCATGGAGGAGCTTAATCATGCTTCGCGCGTCATGGAGGAGCTGGGCTGCCCTGTCATTGATGTGACGAGCCGGGCGATTGAGGAAACGGCTGGCATTATTATAGAAATGATGAACAGCTAGAATTGCTGGACGAAAAGGTATAGAAGGCGAAAAGTTGGCAATACGAAGGAGAGGGAGATAACAGATGCTGGAACGCGAATTATCTTTGGAGCTTATACGAGTAACGGAGCTTGCCGCACTTGCGGCTTCTCCATGGATGGGACGCGGCGACAAGCATAGCGCAGACGGTGCGGCAACGGAAGCGATGCGCAGCATGTTCGACACCGTTTCCATTCGTGGAACCGTTGTAATTGGCGAAGGCGAGATGGATGAGGCGCCGATGCTGTATATCGGAGAGCAGGTCGGCAGCATGAATGGTCCTGAGGTTGACGTGGCAGTAGACCCGCTTGAGGGTACTGAGATCGTTGCCAAGGGGCTAAATAATGCGATGGCTGTCCTTGCTGTAGCGCCGAAAGGCCAATTGCTGCATGCCCCTGACATGTATATGGAGAAGCTTGCAGTGGGCCCTGCACTTGCCGGGAAGCTGTCGCTGCGCGACCCGATTGTGACAACGCTTGAAAAAGCGGCCCTCGCCCTTGATAAGCCAGTATCTGATCTCACCGTCATGATTCTCGATCGAGAGCGTCATGCAGATACCATTCTAGAGCTGCGCAAAGCAGGTGTCCGAATCAAGTTTCTGTCAGACGGAGACGTAGCGGGCGCGATGGCACCTTCCTTCCCTGAAGCGGGCATTGATCTGTATGTAGGCTCTGGCGGCGCGCCTGAAGGTGTGCTGGCAGCTGCTGCCCTTAAATGTCTAGGCGGAGAAATTCAAGGACGCCTCATGCCGGAAAATGAAGAGCAGTACGAGCGCTGCATTTCTATGGGGCTGTCCGACCCTCGCAAAATTTTGTATATCAACGATATGGTCGGCACGGATGATGTGATTTTCGCAGCTACTGGCGTTACGCCAGGTGAGTTTATGGGTGGTGTTCGTTATTTGCCCGATCAGCGGGCTGAGACACATTCGATCGTTATGCGGGCCAAAACCCGTACGATTCGTTACGTGAAATCGCTCCATTACTTGCCAAACAAACCGCTGTTGCGATAGGATGCTTTTATGAAAATCGAATTTTTTAATGAAAATGAGAGGTTTACCTTCGATGTTCGCAGAAGCATTTTGCTTGGCGCGTATATGGCACAGTGGGGCATGCCGGAATATCGGGTAGTGCTGTCCAAGCCGGAAAGCGGCGTCTATATTGAAATGTACCTTTTTCCCGATCGTAAAGGCGTTTCAAGATTTGTGACGATTGGCTTGTCCAATACGCTTTACAAGTCTGGGCAACCCGTAGCCTCTGAATGGATGCTGGCGCTTCCTTCTGATTTGGGAGGAGAGAAGCAAGAGCGAATCTTTACTTATTTTGCCGATTTAATTGCTCACCATATCGAAAAAGCCTCCAGCTCGTCTGTTCCTCTCGTCATGGGCTCAAGTGCTTTAGCACCAGACAACTGGAATGCGAAAGCTTTGTTGATCGATGAGCTGCGCGGCGAAAGCGATAGCTTGGAGGAGCTGAAGGTGGGCAATGAGGTTTTTCCACTCTTATGGGCAGTTCCGATTACCGAAAAAGAAGCGGCGATTATTTTGGAAAAAGGAATTGAGGATTTCGACGAAATCTTTGAAAAGTCTGATTATTCTATAATTGATCCTTGCCGTCCGTAATCTAGCATTAGATTTGACAGGAAATGAAATGGATAATAACAGTTTAGAATAGAAGAGAGGAAGTTAGCGTATGAGTCGTACTTTTGTAATGGTGAAACCGGATGGGGTTAAACGCGGCCTAATTGGCAATATCGTAGCAAGGTTTGAGGAAAAAGGGTTTGAGCTTGTACAAGCCAAGCTGATGAATGTAGATGTAGCGCTTGCTAAGCAGCATTATGTGGAGCATGTGGAAAAACCATTTTTCGGCGAATTGGTAGATTTCATTACTTCCGGCAAGGTGTTTGCAATGATTTTGGAAGGGCCCGATGCGGTGCAAAATGCAAGAAACATCATTGGCAAAACCAATCCAAAGGAAGCCCAGCCCGGATCGATTCGCGGCGATTATGCGTTATCCGTTGAAAGCAACATCGTACATGGTTCAGACTCAGATGAAAGCGCCGCTCGCGAAATTAAATTATTTTTTCAGCAATAGAGATCAGCAATCAGGAGGGTGAAGCTCGCAAGCGAAATAAGCTGCTCGCTGTTCTTTTATTGCTTCAAGCCGCCGGTCATGGCTCATGGCCTGGCGGCTTTTCTTTTGCCGCTAGGCCGCTCCCTAATGTATGATAGAAGCAGATGGACTAAGGTACGCTTGCAAGCTGAGCGACTAGAGAAAAAGGGGAAAACAAGGAGGCTATTGGAGATGGAGATCAGAGCGCTGGAAGCCAAACATTTTGAGGAAAGATTGAAGCTGTCCGAATATGCCTTTCAATTTAAACTTACACCAAGCCAACGGGAGCAGAATGAGCAAAAATTCCGCCCGGAGCAGGAGCTTGGCGCATTCGATGAGCAGGGGCAGCTTCTCTCGGCGTTAACTCTGCTGCCACTGGAAATTTGGGTGCAGGGCAAGCCGTTCGCTATGGGCGGGCTCGCGGGGGTTGCGACATGGCCGGAGGCGAGAAGACTTGGCTGTGTAAGCGAGTTATTGAAACGGTCGCTTGAGTTAATGAAGGACGCAGGGCAGACGGTAAGCATGCTGCATCCGTTTGCGTTTGCCTTCTATCGGAAATTCGGCTGGGAGATGACGGTGGAGCGCAAGGCGTATACGATTGCAGCAGGCCAGCTTCCTCTGCGTAAAGCGACAAGCGGCCGAATGCAGCGGCTGGCAGAGGTGGATAGTGCGCTGCTGGATGAGGTGTATGCCAAGTTTGTATCGCGGTATACGGGAACGCTTGTTAGAACATCCGAGTGGTGGGCTCAGCGGGTACTCAGCAAGCCCGGTCACACAGCTGTATATTATAATGCGGACGATGAGGTGGCAGGATATGTGAGCTATCAAATTGAAAACCGTAAAATGACGATTCACGAGCTCGCTGTGCCAACAGAGGAGGCTCGCACTGCAATTTGGACCTTCATTAGCAACCATGACTCCATGCTGGATGAAGTTACTGTGACGGTGGCAAATGATGATCCACTGCCATTCCTGCTGCCAGACCCGAGAATCAAGCAGGAGCTGCAGTCTTATTTTATGACGCGGATTGTAGATGCGCAAGCTTTCGTGATCCAGTATCCTTTTGCTGCTGGTGATCAGGAAGAGACATTGGAGCTTGTGATTACAGATGCGCACGCCGAGTGGAACAACGGCCAATTCCGGTTAGAATTCGATACAGCTGGGGCGGCACATTTGATGAGAACAGAAGAAGAACAGTCGGATAAAAAGCAAGCGCCTGCTGCTCCTCAGCTTGCCTTGGATATCCAAACCCTGTCAGCGCTGCTGCTTGGTGGCCGTAAAGCCTCCTGGCTTGCAGAAGCGGGACGGATAACGGGCGATGCGGAAGCTGCTGCACTGCTCGAACGCCGGATACCGCAGCATAAGACGTTTTTGATGGACTTTTTTTAAGCGGAGTGCCGCAGCATTTGCAATAGTTAGGGCAGCAAGCAGGGTATGGGACGTTATTCGTTCCCATGCCCTGTTTTTTGATATGGATATTTATAAGCCTTCATTAATAAATAGGAGACGTGGCGATTGGGTCAGAGGCCAGTATAGTTATGGCGGGCACTGCTTCAAAACGGAGCATCCCATCTACCTACTTTGGCCGAAGCCATTAGCCTCAGGACCTTCTATCTCGTTTTGTATACAAAATGTATCGAATTTTGTCTATAAATCTACCTCACCATATTTTAGGCTGTTCCTCGCCTTTCCTCTAAGAATAAACACGCATTTTTCACATATAAGTTAGTTTGAATTATAAATAAAGTCCCATTTTCCTTAGAGAATACAGAGTTTTTCAGTGAAAACGCTCTCTTTGTTTGGATTGCGCTTTCAGTTACATTCTGACGCATTTTTATGAAAATATGTGAAAAAGCTATTGACATGATACGTATTGTATCGTAAAGTTAGGGTTGTAAAAATACATAATGTATCAATCGACAGGCGGCAGACGCTTATGAAAAATGGCGCTAAAAGCATCCGTATTTGTCAGAAGAAAAAAGAATAACAGAATGAAAGGGTGGATGAGTGACGTCATTATGTCAGCTGCTGAGAAGGCTCGACTCTAAGAGACAAGTTTCAGCTTTTTCGAAATAGACATAGAAATACGGATAGCCTGTGGAGGGATAACAGTGGAGTTGAAACAATATATGAAAATCGTCCGAAAAAAAATAGGGCTGGTTGCGGTCATTGTTCTTATCGCCTGTGTGGCAGCAGCGGTAAAAAGCTTCTTTTTTACGACCCCTATCTATCAAGCTCATGCCCGGCTGCTCGTCAATCAAACCGCCCTGCCTGACGGCCAGTTTTCCCCAAGCGTAGGAACGCTGCAAACGAATATTATGATGATAAATTCTTACAAGGTCATTATAAAATCAGAGACGATACTTAGTCTGGTGACCGAGCGTTATCCCGAGTTGAACATTACACCGACGCAGCTGGCTGGGCGCATATCCGTCTCCTCCGCCGAAAATTCGCAGGTTATGGATTTGCTGATTCGAGATCAATCGTATGTACGGGCTGCGCAAATGGTCAATGCGGTATCCACAGTCTTCAAGGAACAAATTCCCCTCATTATGAAGGTCGACAACGTTACAGTCCTGGATAAGGCGAATGAAACGGCCGCTGCGTATCCCATAAACAACAATCCCATTTTCGTCATTCTGGTTAGCTTTATTGCAGCGCTTATGCTTGCGATTGGACTTGTGTTTCTGATTGAGTATTTGGATGACACGTTTAAGATGGAGTCCGAGGTTGAAGCGGTGCTGGGTATTCCGGTCATTGCCTCTGTACCGAAGATGACGAAGGAAGATGTCCGTCCTTCCCGCAAGCGTGTAGTGAATAACCAAGGGGTAGGTGAAGGGCAGCATGCGACGATTAACCAGTGAGACGAATTTAGTAGCGTTAACGAATCCCAATTCTCCCATTTCGGAAGTTTACCGAACGCTTCGCACCAACATCCAATATGCCGAAATCGATACGCCCAAGCAAATTTTAATGATCGCCTCCTCACAGCCGGATGAAGGCAAGACGACGACGATCACCAATCTGGCGGTCACGATTGCCCAAGAGGAACGCAAGGTGCTGCTGGTTGATGCCGATATGCGCAAGCCGTCCTTGCATCAAGTGTTTGACAAGCCGAATCGCATCGGTCTCAGCAGCGCCATATCCAATCAATTTTCGTGGCAGGAAGCGGTCATGGATACGATGGTCGAGCATTTATCGGTCATTACCTCCGGCCCGATTCCTCCGAATCCCTCCGAAATGCTGGGCTCTAATAAGATGAAGTCGCTCGTGCAGGAGTGGAAAGAGCATTATGACGTTATTTTGTTTGATACCCCGCCGGTGCTTGCTGTAACGGATGCCCTAATCGTAAGCGCGTTTTGCGATGGCGTTGTGCTGGTTGTGCTGGCAGGCAAGGTGAAGAAGGAAATGGTCAAAAAGATGAAGGCGAATCTGGACCGTGTCCAGGCGCAAATCGTCGGAGTCGTCATGAATAAAATCAATCCGAAGGACAGCGAGGATATTCAGCTGCAATATTATGAAACAGCTAAATCCTAAGCGGTCTGCCATAGCTTGATTTTCAGAAAAAAGAAACGAATTACGGAGCCAAACGGCTCAGGTCATGCCTATAACACCTTTATCAGGGTAGGCACTCGGTCACGCTGTGGGTTAAGCGACCTTAGACATGATTGTCGAGGGTGTGATGTGAGGAAGGGTTAAATGCCCTGTTAAAAATAATAGTTATTGTCTTTTGCTTTAGGCAAGAGGCAATAACTAGCATTTTTAACTTCTAAGAATGGCAGCCATAGATAAAGAATAAATAGGGATAGGGTGATGGATGATGAAGAAGGTCAAAAAAGCAATTATACCTGCTGCAGGGCTTGGAACACGTTTCCTGCCAGCGACGAAAGCAATGCCGAAGGAAATGCTGCCTATCGTGGATAAGCCGACGATCCAGTATATCGTTGAAGAAGCGGTGGCATCAGGAATTGAAGACATTATTATTGTAACGGGCAAGGGCAAGCGGGCGATTGAAGACCATTTTGACCATGCCTTCGAGCTGGAGAACAATCTGTTCAGCAAAGGGAAATTTGATCTGCTGGACGAAGTCAGACGCTCCTCCAATGTAGATATTCATTATATCCGGCAGAAGGAAGCGAAGGGGCTTGGCCACGCCGTATGGTGTGCACGCAATTTTATCGGCAATGAGCCGTTTGCGGTACTGCTCGGAGATGATATCGTCCAAGCGGAAGTGCCTTGCGTGAAGCAGCTGATTGAACAATATGAAAAAACGCAAAAATCAGTGATTGGCGTCCAGACGGTGGCGGATGATCAGACGGATCGTTACGGCATCGTAGATATATTAGAAAAATTTGACCGCCTCTATGAGGTGAACCATTTCGTGGAAAAGCCGGCGAGAGGCCAGGCGCCGTCGAACCTGGCGATTATGGGGCGATACATATTAACCCCTGAAATATTTGGCTTTCTGGAAAAGCAGGAAGAGGGCGTCAGCGGCGAAATTCAGCTCACCGACGCGATTCAGAAGCTGAATGAGCATCAGGGCGTATTTGCTTATGATTTCGAAGGCATTCGGTACGATGTCGGCGAAAAGCTCGGCTTTATTAAAACGACGCTCGATTTCGCCTTGCAAAATCAAGAGCTTCGCGGCCAGCTGCTATCGGTCCTTGAGGACATTTTGGTCAGAGAGCAGTTGATTAAAGCGAACTAGCGCAGCGCACCCCACCCCACCCCACTGTTTTTTCAAATATAGGAAAGTATATGATTTCGTCATACTTTCTCTATATTTCTCGACAAAGCTCTTCGCACGTCCCAGAAGGACGACGAAGTCGTTTTTGCTTGGAGTATTGAAATCGTTATTCTACTATTTAATTGAGGTGATTGCGAATGCCCCCATCCCCGCAGCGCAATGATGCCAGGGCCGTATTGGAAGGCGGTTTTAATGCAAGCTTTGAAAAAAGAAGGTCGCTACGCCTCTATTTAATGGCAAAGCGGGCAGTGGATATTATCGGGGCAGCTACAGGCATTATGATTTTATCGCCGATTCTTATTCTCGTGGCTATTCTCATCAAGCTGGAGGACCCGCGCGGCAAAATCTTCTTTTACCAGACGAGGGTTGGACGTAATGAGCGGACGTTTAAAATGTACAAATTCCGCTCCATGGTTTCCAATGCCGAAGATATGCTGGAGGATTTGCTTAGCAAAAATGAAGTAGAGGGCGCCATGTTCAAAATGAAGGAAGACCCGCGCATTACGAAGATCGGCCGTTTTATACGAAAAACGAGCATTGATGAGCTGCCGCAGTTTTGGAACGTGCTGTGCGGCGATATGTCGCTCGTCGGTCCCCGTCCACCACTGCCGCGGGAAGTGGAAACCTACAGCAGCTATGACAAGCTGCGTCTGCGCGTAACGCCTGGCTGCACGGGCCTATGGCAGGTGAGCGGCCGCAATGAGCTGAATTTTCATGAAATGGTGGAGCTCGACCTCCAATATATTAAGCAAAGAAGCATTATTTTTGATATAAAAATTATTTTATTGACCGTTAAGGTGATGTTCGGTTCAAAGGATGCGTATTAGGGGCGGTGCTTCGAAACCTTTACTTAAAAGAATGATGAAAAAGAAGCTTCGCTGCATGAAAAGCTTGGCTTCCGATCGCCATTGACCCCCAATTTCTTCATCTTAACCGCATCTGCGGTGGAAATTGTGGGCCAAAAGCGAACGCTGACGCTTCTCCAGTCCAAGCTTTTCATTCCGCTTCGTCTTTTTCAACCTTCTTTTCAGTAATATGAGATTTTAAAAGCACAGCCCGCTAAAAGGGAGAGGAAAAAAGGGATGGAAATAGGAGCTAAAATTTATGTGGCGGGACACCGGGGGCTTGTTGGCTCGGCTATCGTCAGAGCCCTTCAAGAGCAAGGCTATCAAAATCTTGTATATCGCACGAGCGCGGAGCTGGATTTGCGCAAAAAGGATGAGGTGCTCGCTTTTTTTGAGCAAGAAGCTTTCGATTATGTGTTTCTCGCTGCGGCTAAAGTGGGCGGCATCGTGGCAAACAACGATTACCCAGCCGACTTTATTCGCGATAATTTGCTCATTCAAACGAATGTCATAGATGCCGCTTATCAGACGCGTGTTGGTAAACTATTATTTCTGGGCTCAACCTGCATTTATCCTAAATTTGCTCCGCAGCCGCTGAAAGAGGAATATTTGCTGACGGGCGAGCTGGAGCCGACAAATGCGCCTTATGCAATTGCCAAAATCGCCGGCATTCAAATGTGCCAATCGTATAACCGGCAATACGGAACAACCTTCATTTCCGCTATGCCAACTAACCTCTATGGGCCTAATGACAACTTCGATCTAAAAACTTCGCATGTGCTGCCCGCCCTTATTCGTAAATTTCATGAAGCTAAGCTATCCGGCCAGCCATCAGTGGAAGTATGGGGCTCCGGCAATCCAAAGCGCGAGTTCCTGCACTCCGATGATTTGGCGGATGCCTGCATCTACTTAATGCGCCATTATGATGGCAATGACATCGTCAATATTGGCGTAGGCGAAGATATTTCAATTAAAGAGCTCGCAGAGCTAATCGGTTCTATCGTGGGGTATGAAGGGGAAATTACATTCAACACCACCGTTGCTGATGGAACGCCGCGCAAGCTCGTCGATGTATCGAAGCTGAACAGGCTCGGCTGGAAATCCAGCATTACGCTTGAAGAAGGACTACGCTCCGTATATGACGCGTATCAGAAGGAAGCTCTAGTAAACCACTAATGCAGATAGAAGTGTCATGAAAAAAAGCGTAGCGGAATGAAAGGATGGAGCTGGAGAAGCGTCAGCGTTCGTTTTTACCCTTGAAATTCCCCCTTTAGGGATCATTCGAAGAAATTCAAGGGTAATGGCGATCGTAAGCCCATTCTTTCATGCAGCGCAGCTTCTTTTTCAGCATGCTTTTAAAACGGCATTCATACAATAATCCCTTTGGAGGAATGAAAATGAAGAGAGCGCTAGTAACGGGTGTAACGGGGCAGGACGGATCGTATTTGGCAGAGTTTTTGCTGGAAAAAGGCTATAAGGTATATGGCATGAGAAGAAGAACGAGCACGCCAAACTATGAAAATGTCGCTCACATTAAAAATCAGATCGAATGGATTTCCGGCGATTTGACGGATCTTGCTTCTTTAATCGAAGCGGTACGCATTTCCGATCCGGATGAGGTATATAATTTGGCGGCGCAATCGTTCGTGGCGGCTTCCTGGCCACAGCCTCTGGCTACCGCGCAGCTGACGGCGCTTGCCGTCACGAATATGCTGGAAGCCGTTCGCATCGTTAAGCCGGAGGCACGTTTCTATCAAGCATCCAGCAGCGAAATGTATGGCAAGGTGCAAGAGACGCCGCAAAAGGAAACGACTCCTTTTTACCCGCGCAGTCCGTACGGCGTAGCCAAAGTATACGGTCACTGGATTACGGTCAACTACCGCGAAAGCTTTAATATGTTCGCTTGCTCAGGCATATTGTTCAACCATGAATCACCTCGGCGCGGGCTTGAGTTCGTAACGCGCAAAGTAACGGACGCCGTTGCCCGCATTAAGCTCGGTGTGCAAAATGAGCTGCGCATGGGCAATTTGGATGCACTGCGCGATTGGGGCTTCGCAGGCGATTATATTAAAGCGATGTGGCTGATGCTCCAGCAGGATGAAGCGGATGATTTCGTCATTTCGACGGGTGAAATGCACACGGTTCGTGAGCTGCTGGAGGTTGCGTTCTCCTATGTTGGGCTTGATTACAGCAAATATGTCGTTATTGATCCTGAATTTGTGCGTCCTGCAGAAGTGGATTTGCTGCTGGGTGATTGCACGAAAGCGAAAGAGAAGCTTGGCTGGGAGCTGGAGGTTGGTTTCCAGCAGTTGATTCATATGATGGTCGATGCGGATTTGAAACGGGTTCGTGCTGAAACAGCCTACAACAACAGCTTGATTGGCGCAGCAGGGGCAGGCGTTTAATAAAAAGCAGAACAGGGCGGCAGAGCAATTCTGCCGCTCTTTATTTTTGAAGAAAGCTGGAGTGAGCGATGATTAAAATTAAACCGGTAATCGAGCATGAAGGCATTTGCCGGCACTGCGGCGTTGTTCTTGCCAATGAACGAGTGCTGTGGCAGGGCATTCATGTATGCGTGGAAGCGTGCTGCCCGGCCTGCGGCGGCGAATACGTGGAGGATTTGAAGGTCGGGCATGCAACGACTTATCCGTATTTGATTGACCTTTCGTCATACACGCTTAGTGGTCATGAGGAATCCAGAGGCTGGCTCGGGAATCCGTTGCTTCATAGCCTACAGCATCCAACTGCTGATGAACAGATCAGGCTTGAGGTAGAGATACGCGAGGCTTGCCGCGATGTAATTATCATTAACTGCATCGACTTTCTTTACGGTCATTCCCTGCTCAAGCTGCTGAATGCTGAACGTGAACGTACCGAAAACCCGGATATTGGCATAGTCGTCCTCGTGCAGTCGTTTATGAAATGGATGGTACCAGATTATGCGGCGGAGGTGTGGACAGTCAATGTGCCGCTCTCCAAGGCGCAGCGGTTCTATCCGCAGCTGGATGAGCAAATCTCAGCGCAATGCGAGCGTTTTGAGCAGGTTTTCGTCAGCAGGGCCTATTCGCATCCGAGCCGGTTCAATATTGAGCATTTTACGAAAATGCGCCCATTCCAGATGGAGGAGCCCCAGCCTGGGCCGACGCGGATTACTTTTATTTGGCGTGAGGATCGGGTATGGCTCGATAATCCTTATGTCATTAAAGCGGCGAAGCGCTATAAGCTGCTGCGAATGCTGCTTAAGCCGATTATTTGGTCGCAGCGCAACAAGATCGTCAAGCTTTTTAGCAAGATTAGAAAGCAGGAGAAGGACGTCAAGTTCAGTGTAGTCGGCCTCGGACGCTCCTTCGCTTTCCCCGATTGGATTGATGATTGCCGTGTAAGCAAATTCAATCTGGAAGCGGAGCTGATGGCTTGCGAGATTTACGCCTCCAGCGCGGTCATTGTCGGGGTGCATGGCTCCAATATGCTGCTGCCCTCGGCGCTTGGCGGCATGGTTGTTAATTTAATGCCCGCGGACAAATGGGGAAATTTCGCTCAGGATATTTTGTTCACGGAAGAGAATAACCGCATTTCGGCTTATATGTACCGTTTTCTGCCATTGGAGACGAAAATTAAGGTGCTGGGCAAAATCATTTCCAGCCAAATTTCCGGCTTCACGCATTATCACGATCAAATGAAGGAAGACATTATGATGAGTAGGAATGGGTAGGCTTATGGGCAAAATAAACCAAATCTTGCAAGCGAAGGACCACCCGTTCTGGGTCATTGTCCAGCAGTTCGTGACGAAGGTGCTGACGGGCGTCAAGTTTCTCATTATCGCTCGCATGCTCGGACCAGCCGAGATGGGGCTGGTCAGCATTGCGCTCGTGAGCCTGTCCATTATTGAGCTGCTCACGCAGCTTGGCGTCATGGAGGGCATCATTCAGAGAAAAGAAGACTTGAACAATGAGCAGAAAAACGCGCTTTGGACGATGATGCTGGCGAGAGGCGTAGGCATCAGCCTTGTACTGCTCGTAACCGCGCCTTATATTGCGCAGCTGTTCGGCGAGGGACGGGCGACGTCCTTGCTGCTGCTGGCAGCG
This sequence comes from Paenibacillus sp. R-74696, assembly GCF_055814915.1. Taxonomy (NCBI): domain Bacteria; kingdom Bacillati; phylum Bacillota; class Bacilli; order Caryophanales; family Paenibacillaceae; genus Paenibacillus; species Paenibacillus sp. R-74696. Next base: position 427,134 of record NZ_JBPULM010000046.1, on the reverse strand, counting down.
GGCGTTCCACTCGCAACCAATGCGGTCAGCATTAAATGGTATGAGCGAATGCGTCATAAGGATTTTCGCTCGACGGGCATTTTGCAGCTGATTACGGTTATGCTCGATTTAAGCTTATCCGTCATGCTCGTCGTTGTGCTTAATTCGCCAATCGGCGTCATTGCCGGTCAGCTTATCGCTCAGTTGTTCCGCTGCACGGCTTCCTTCGTCTGGTTCAAGGATAAGCCGAAGCTGAGCCGCGATATGGGCAGCATTGCCGATATTCGCAAATATGGCAAATGGATTTGGGCGAACAGCATTTCGACACTTGTGCTTTATCAATTGGATAAGGTCATTGCCTCCCGCTTTCTGGGAACGACGGTGCTCGGACTATATCAGACGTCCCAGAAGCTCAGCCAAATGAGCATCAGCGATGCGTCTTATGCGCTCGGGCAATATTTTTTTCCGGTGCTTTCCAAGCTTAATCGGGAGGATCATAGCCAGCTGAAGGTGCAGTTTATGCAAATGCTGCTTATTATCTTCTCGTTTTCAATTGTTACTTCGGGCTATGTGTTATTCAACGCAGAAACAATTATTGTTTTATTATTGGGTAATGAATGGATTGAGTTAAGTCCGTTGCTCGGTCTAATGCTGCTTAACGCAAGTATTGCTGGTATTATGAATGTTTTTGTTGTTGCCTTGCGTGCGATAGGTAAGCCACGGGTAGTAACCATTACTTCTTATATTCAGTTGGGTATTTATTTGCCACTCGCTATAGCTGGCGTTTTCTATTATCAGGTTTATGGGCTGATTTACGCCAGTATTATAGGAGCAACCACCACCACGGTCTTATTGTTTATTTCCTGTTTTAAAAGAATGAATCTATGGGGTGAGCTCGTTTATTTAAGAGGGGTTTTTGCTAACCTCTTATTTGTCATTATTATGTTTATGATTTCAATTACAGCTGGAAATCAACTGACCTTTATTCTGTCAACATTCTTATATCTACTATTTGCATACAGGCTAGCAGCGAAGCTAAAAGAAAAAAAAGTGCAGGCGATTGATGAAATAAGCGTACCTGTAAAAATTTAATTGCGCAAAAGGAACGTGCTTATGGAACCTAAATTAGCTGTGCATAAAAACATTTCAATTGATTATATGGTAGGGTTTTATTTCATTTTCTTTTGCTACACAGCTATTCTAATTCCTTTACTGGAGCTTTATAAAACGGTATTGCTAGCTGCGTCATTTAATTATCTTAACCTGGGCTTGAGCTGGTTTATTATGTTTTATGCAATGGGACGGCTTTCTTTGCTTATGATGGGCGGTACAAGAAGATTAATTGAACTTTTTTTCTGGATTTTTGTATACATTTGGATGGGGTATGTTCCTTTCCAACAAGTCCTTACGGAGAGTTTTCCTTTGTCCGGAACTTACTCCAGTGATGATATTCGCTTTGCGTTGTTTGTTGTTATAGCGGGTATTCTTTCCTTCGACCTTGGTGGTTTTCTTCATAATAGCTTGAACAAGAGACGGGAGAGAAAAGCCGATGATGATGAAAGATCAAATATAAATTTGTTTGAAATCGACAAAATACAAGTAAACGAGAAAAAATTTATTGTTTTTACGCTGATTGCGCTGTTTATATGTGCAATTATTATTTTGAAAATTGGCGGCGTAAGTGCATTATTTCTCAATAGACAAATCTTTAATGCTCAGTTTGGTGGGAAAATTGAGTTTCTTGTGTTATCCAGTTTTTTAAAGGTATCCATATTCGTATGTCTTGTACTTGGCGTTATTTATTATAAGCATTCAAAAATAAAGCTTTCCTTAGGAACAAAGCTATGGATCTTCTTTATTGGTATCGTTAATTTTATGATCAATAATCCTATTTCGGGAGCTAGATACTGGATAGGCTCCATGTTATTAACCCTATGCTTTTTACTATTGCCATGGGGGAAGCGGTCATTTTATAAATGGGTCATTACGCTTTTATGTTTATTGCTATTTATATTTCCTAAGTCAGATATGTTTAGGCATACAACAGATACGGAGAAAATTGTTCAAAGCCTTACTACCCAAAGTAATATGGCGACAGATGGAGATTATGATGCCTTTCAAATGACGCTTAACACAGTTAGATATGTTGATCTGTTTGGTCATACGTATGGGGAGCAGTTATTAGTTGCTTTTCTTTTCTGGGTGCCAAGATTTATTTGGGCAGATAAACCATTTGGCTCAGGAACGACAGTAGCGGATGCCCTCGGATACGACTTTACTAATTTATCATGTCCTCTATGGGCAGAGTTTTATATTGACTTTGGTTTGCCTGGAGTTGTGCTTCTATTTATATTGTATGGTTATTTTACTCAGAAGGCACAGAAGGCTTATGAACGAGCGGTTACATCGAATGAAATTTCACTAGCGAGATTATGCGTGCCTTATTATGCTCCGTTTCAAATTTTTTTGCTAAGAGGAGAGCTGATGAGCGGAACCTCCTATTTAACGGCTTATCTTTTCTTTGTTTTAATCGGATATTGGTTTTTTAAGCAAAAACAGAAGCCATTGAATCAGGCATATCCAGACTTTAAAAGTGTCTCGAGTTAAATGAATATAAAAATGATTGGAGCAAGCCTATGAACAAGGTACTTCTTCTAACCAATACAATTGCGCCATATCGCATACCCGTATTAAATAAGCTGCACCGTGATGACAATACGAGCCTGACGGTCTGGTATTTGGAGGAGAAGGAGCAGAATCGCAAGTGGGATATTGATTATGGCGAAATCGAATATGCGTACAAATGTCTGCCGGGCGTGCATGCTTTTATTCAAAAATTGGATATGGGCATTCATCTTAATCCCGGCATTTTTTTGCGGCTGATGAAGCATAATCCCGATGTGGTCATTACCTCAGGCTACGATTCGCTTGGTTATTGGTCGGCACTGCTGTACAGCAAGCTGTTTAGGAAAAAATTTATCATTTGGTGGGGCAGCACGCTGGAAAGCAGCCGGGTACAAAATAAACTGGTGAACACGGTGCGCAGAGTATTTTTCAAGCTAACCGATTCCTTTATTACATACGGTACACAGTCAGCGGAATGCCTAGAGTATTACGGCGTCAGCAAGGATAAAATCGTAATTGGCTACAATACGGTGGACATTCGATTTTTCCATAAAAAATATACCGAGCATAAGCAGAGCAAGCTGCGAAGCGATGAGGGGCCGATCAAGCTGCTTTTCATCGGACAATTGATTGAACGCAAAGGGCTCGCGCAAATTATTGACGCCATCCAGCAAACGCATAGCGATGCGGCCTGGCAGCTGACCATTGTCGGCTCGGGCCCGGATGAGCAGAAGCTTAAGTCACGTGTGGAGCAGTATGGGCTAACGGGGCAGATCAGCTTCGAAGGCTATAAGCAGAAGGATGAGCTGATTGGGTATCTGGTGGAAGCCGATTGCCTGATTTTTCCCTCCCTAATTGAGGTGTGGGGGCTTGTGGTCAATGAGGCGTTAAGCACGAACACGTTTGTACTGGCGTCCAAATATGCCGGAGCAACGAAGGACATTATCGTCGATAAGCAAAATGGTCTCATTATTGATCCGCTTGATCCGCAAAACTTAAAGGAATCGATGGACTGGGTGTTCGCAAACAAACGGTATATTCAGTCGAGCTGGAAGCTGAAGTTTGGGCTGTGGCGCAAAATGCACCCGAATTATTATGCCAGAGCGGTATCATCAGCCGTAAACCGGGCTTTGTCAACGGAGGGATAGCAGGTGGAAAATATTCTTTATATTCAGCCGTATGCAAGCCATGTTGGCGGTGTGGATACGGTGCTGCTGCAGCTGGTTCAAGGTCTGGACCAGGCGAAATACAAGCCTTATGTGGTGCTGCCGGAATGGAGCCCTTATGTGGAAAAATATGAGGCGAGCGGAGCAACGGTGCTGTTCGCAGCCCTTGCCGTCTTCGGCAAGCCGACCGATGCGCTTTATTATTTTCGCAATACGGTTAAATTGGTCAAATCCATGCGGGCACTGCGGAAAATCATCAAGCAATATCATATTAAGCTCATTCATTCGCATAAAATGGAAGTCATTGGCGGCAATATTGTCGGTAAAATGCTCGGTATTCCGACGCTGCAAACCGTCCATGAGCTGCCGAGAAAGCCGCTGATCGCCTATAAATTTGTCGGCTATTTGGACCATCTGTTCAATGACCGCATTATCGTCTTATGCGAACGCAGCAAAATCATGTTTCAGTGGGGCGGCCATACGTCAAAGAAGCTGATTAAAATACATAATGGCATTGAGGTGGCCGCGCCCTCCGCGTCTAGTGAAACGGCCAGCAGCCTGCTGCGCCAGGAGCTGAATTTGGCCGAGACAGACCGCATTGTCATTACGGTGGCAAGGCTGTCGCCGATGAAAGGCATTGAATATTTGCTCAAGGCTGCGCACTTGATGAAGAGGAAAAAAGTCGAGCAAAACCTGCATTTTGTCATCGTAGGCGATGTTGCCTTTGATACGGATCAGGAGTATAAGCAAGGCTTGCTCGCCATGGCTCAGCAATACAAGCTAGGCAATGTCCATTTCCTCGGCATGCGCAGGGATGTTGCCGATTTGCTGCAGCAGGCGGATTTGTTCGTGCTTCCTTCGGTCTATGATATTTTTCCAACGGTACTGCTGGAAGCGATGGCGGCTTCGCTACCGATAGTAGCGACGGATGTAGGCGGCGTGCCAGAAATGCTGAATGGGGCGAATGGACTGCTTGTTCCGCCGCAGGATGAGCTGGCGCTTCAAAAGGCGATAACGAGCATTTTTGAACAAAATTACAAGCTGATGGGGGAAGAAGGCTATTCGCTGCTCCAGCAATCCTTCACCCGGGAGCAATATGTGAAACGAACGACGGCGGTTTATGAGGAGTTGTTGAACATCGGATGAAAAATCTCATACGTTTGGACCAGTATGAGCAGGCTGGCTATTCAAGGGGCAGAAGCGGCGCGTATGTTCTGTTATGGTGGCTCATTCAAGGCACGCTGTTCCGGTTCTCCCTGCACAATATGTACGCGTGGCGAAGCTTTCTGCTTCGTCTGTTTGGCGCGAATATCGGCAAAGATGTATTAATTCGTTCAACGGCGAAGTTCACGTATCCTTGGAAGGTCAGCATTGGCGACTTCTCCTGGATCGGTGATCATGTCCAGTTTTATAGCTTGGATGAAATTGTAGTGGGCAGCCACTGCGTTATTTCCCAAAATGCTTATTTATGCACAGGCAGCCATAAAATCAATGATCCTGCTTTTTCGCTGGAGGTTCGGCCGATTGTCATTAAAGATGGCGCTTGGGTGGCGAGCGATGTATTCGTTTATCCCGGCGTCACCTTGCATGAAATGGCCGTTGCGGCAGCAAGAAGCACGGTGTTGAAAAGCATCCCGGCCAATGAAATTCATGCCGGTTATCCGGCGCAATATTTAAGAGAGCGATTCGCGAAAGAGGTCATGGCATGAAGCCTAATATCGTATTCGTAATAAATTATTTTTATCCTGATTTTGCTTCTACGGGGCAGCTGCTGACGGAGCTTTGCTTATATTTGCAGGATGATTTCAACATTACGGTCATCGCGGCACAGTCCGAGCAGGGCGAGAAGGAAGCGGAAGCAAGGGGAGATAAAAGTCGCATCGTTTATGATCGTTTGGAGGACATTCAAATTATCCGCATTCGCCTGCCCAAGGTGGATAAGCGGAGCAAAGCAAGTAGGCTGCGTTATATTGCATCCTACTTTTTTCATGCCAATATTCAGCTGCTGAAGCAGAAAAAGGTTCATTTCATTTATACGATATCGCAGCCGCCGATTTTGGGCGGGTTGATTGGAACCATTGGCAAGACGCTTAAGCGCTCCAAGCATATTTACAATATTCAGGATTTCAACCCTGAGCAGGCCGCCGCCGCAGGCTATATGAACAATAAAGCGGTGCTGGGATTGGCGCGCTGGGTGGATACGCTGAATTGCAAATACGCCGATCATATTATTACCGTTGGCTATGACATGCAGGATACCCTTCTTAAGCGTTTTGCCAGCCGGAGGGTGACGGACAATACGGTCATCAACAACTGGACGAATGAAGAGGAAATAATTCCGCTGTCCAAGGAGCATCCACAGGTTCAAGCGTTTCTTCGCGAGCATCATTGGCAAAATAAATTCGTTATTATGTATTCCGGAAATTTAGGCCTTTATTACGACCTGGAAAAGCTGGTTGAGCTTGCGAGCCGATTTCGTGATTACCCGGATGTGATTTTCGCTTTCATCGGCGAAGGCGCTGTGAAGAAGCAGATGCAGGATTATGTGCAGCGGGAGGGGCTGGCGAACGTAGCCTTTCTACCTTTTCAGCCGAAGGAGCAGCTTCGTTATTCGCTTAATGCGGCGGATGTGCATCTCGTCGTGAACCAGAAGGGCATTAAGGGCGTGTCGGTGCCGAGCAAAATTTATGGCGTCATGGCAGCAGGCAAGCCGGTTCTAGGGGTATTGGAGCAGGGCAGCGAGGCGTATCGGATTATTGAAGAGAGCGGCTGCGGCATCGTGGCGGAGCCTCAGCAGTATACGGAGATTGCGCGAAAGCTGAATGCGATGATTGAGCTTGGAGGAGTGGAGCTGGAGGAGCTTGGTCTCAGTGGACGGGATTATTTAGAGGCTCATTTGCGCAAGGAAATATCGCTTAATAAGTATCGCAAGCTGCTGCTTTCCATATAAGAAGGGGAGGAATCCATGATGAAGCTGGTATTATTGTCCGGAGGTTCAGGCAAGCGGCTATGGCCGTTATCGAATGATGCGAGATCGAAGCAATTTCTGAAGGTGCTGGAAAATGAGAACCGGGAAATGGTTTCCATGGTGCAGCGTGTATGGGGGCAAATTAATGAAAATGGCCTAGGCGATTCCAGCTATATTGCTACGAGCCAGGCCCAGATCGAAATGATGCAGACCCAAATTTCACCGGAGGTTCCGCTCATTATTGAGCCGGATCGGCGGGATACGTTCGCGGCTATATCGCTTGCCGCCACCTATTTATATTCCCATGCGGGAGTAGGGCTGGATGAGGCAGTGGCTATTTTGCCCGTTGATCCTTATGTGGAAAGTCATTTTTTTGAAGCGGTTAAGCAGCTGGAGGACGTGCTGAACCGCTCTGATGCCGAGATTGCGCTCATAGGCGTGAAACCAACTTATCCATCGTCCAAATACGGCTATATTATACCGGAAAAGGCTGCTTCAGCAGCAGCGGCAGCGGGTACAGCGATGGCAAGTAAGACAGATAGGGAATACGTTGCGGTCAGCCACTTTCGGGAAAAACCGACTGAGGAAATCGCTGAGCGGCTTATTGCAGACAATGCCTACTGGAATTGCGGCGTTTTTGCCTTCAAGCTGGGTTATGTGATTGAGCTGCTGGCGAGCAGAGGGCTGCCGATTCAATATGAGGAGCTTTCAAAGCAATACCAGCTGCTGCCGAAAATCAGCTTTGATTATGAAGTAGTCGAGAAAGCGTCGAGCATCGTCGTTCTGCCTTATGAGGGCTGCTGGAAAGACCTTGGCACGTGGAATACGCTGACCGAAGAAATGAAGAACAAACAAATAGGCAGAGGCATCATCAGCGAGGATTGCATTAACACGCATCTCATTAATGAAATCGACATTCCCGTTTCTATTCTTGGCTTGTCGAATATCGTAGTTGCGCTAAGCCCCGATGGCATCTTGGTGACGGATAAAAGCGCGAGTCCGCGCATTAAGGACTTTATCAGCTCGGATCAGGGGCCAATGTATATCGAGCGCCAATGGGGCTGGATCAGAGTGCTTGACGATCGCACCTATGAGGATGGCCGCTGCGTATCCACGAAGCGCGTAGGCATTCAGCTCGGCAAAAACCTCAGCTATCGCCTGCATTCGGCGCGCGAGGAAGTGTGGACCATCGTCAAAGGCAGCGGAGAGTTTATTCAAAATGGCAATTTTATGCGCGTCGGAGCAGGCAATGTGCTGCATATACCGATGAAGATGCTGCACAGCATCCGTGCATTGACGGAGCTTGAAATTATAGTCGTGCAAAGCGGCATGGCCGAGGAGCGCAATCAGGTTGTGGAAATTTATCATACCTGGGACGAAGTGTCCGAGCATTGCATTAAGGTATAACCATGCTTGGTGCTCGGGATACGAACGGCCGTTTAACAACGATTGGATACTATATTTCAGATTATGGCTATGGCCATGCAACGCGCAGCATTGCGCTTATTCGAACGCTGCTGCTTTATTCACCTTGGCGTTACCGGCTTATGATCTGCTCGGGCAAAACGCTTCCCTTTATCCAGGCTTCATTAGCGGAATACAGCGCTGAATATAGCCCGGAACGGTTAGAGTTCCGCAGCTGCTCATCGGATCTTGGCTATGTGCTTGGCAGAGGCACAGGCTCGGTTGAGCCTGATCAGGAAAGGTTCAAGCTTGGTTATGAGCAATATATGGCGGGATTTTCAGCTGAGATAAGGCGAGAAGCTGATTTTATGATGAGTGAGCGGCTGGATATGGTCATTTCGGATATTTCTCCGATTCCGATAGCTGCAGCCGCGATCGCGGGAGTGAAATCGGTGGGCATATCCAACTTCACCTGGCATACCGCCTATGGGGCTTTTCTGCAGCAGGAGCAGCTGGCTCCGCTGCATCAGGCGTACGAACAACTGAATTATTTCCTTCCGCTGGCTGGATCGGATTTAGGGGAACGGAAATGGACAACGGGCAGCGAGCCAGAGACAGGCTTTTATTGCCGAACGCCGCAAGCTGCTGAAGTGCAGCGGATCGTGCAGGAGCTTAATCCGGACGGCAGCAAAACGATCATTTATTTTGCTCTAGGCATGGGAATGGAGACAGAAGCGCTAGACTCGCTTTCGCTGTGGAACGATCATTCTTGTGTATTTATCGTATCGGAAAATATGCAGGTGAGCGGGCCAAATATTGCTCAAATTCCGCAAGGCTACACCGAGTCGCAAAATTATGCGGCAGCAGCTGATCTCATCATTTCGAAGCCGGGCTGGGGTGTAGTTGGGGAGGCGGTAACACTTGGCAAGCCTTTGATTGTGCTGGTCAGATCATCCATGACGGAGGATCGGAATACGCTTCAAGCATTGCAGGGCAAGCATCCGCATATGCTGGTAACTTGGCAGGCTTTAAGAGAGCTGGACGTGCAGCAAAGCTTATCGCAGCTAGCAATGGTAGGATGGAGCAAGCGCGCTTCTATCGCTAGGAATGAGCGGTGTAAATACCAAATTATCCAATGGATTGAGCGGATTGCCAATGAAACGAATGCCATTCGTTCCTATCGCTCCTCGGTTTAGCATGTAGAGTTAGTTATAAAAGGCTTTGTATAAGGATGCAAAGGGTAAGTGGGAAGGTATATAAAGCAGCGGCCTGCGATCAGGCACCCTTGCTGCATATGGAGAGGAGTGGGCAGCATGAAGCTTGCTGTAATTGGAACAGGTTATGTGGGGCTGGTATCAGGCGTATGCTTCTCCGAGCTGGGCAACGATGTCATCTGCGTTGACCACCTGGAGGAGAAGATTGCCTTGCTGAATAAAGGCGAGGTGCCGATTTATGAGCCGGGCTTGAAAGAGCTTATAGCGAGCAATAAAGCGGAGGGACGCTTGCAATTTACTACGGATTTGCCAGAAGCGGTGAGGCAATCCGATATGATTATCATTGCGGTAGGGACGCCATCGCTGCCAAGCGGCAAAGCGAATTTGAGCTATATTGAACAGGCAGCCCGCGAAATCGGCTTGGCCATGAATGGCTTTAAAATTATTGCTACGAAAAGCACGGTGCCAGTTGGCACGAATGAACATATTCAAGCGATTATAGCTAGCCAGACGGCATATCCGTTTGAGGTCGCTTCCGTACCAGAATTTCTCCGGGAAGGCACAGCGGTTCAGGATACGCTGCACCCAGACCGCATTGTCATTGGCACATCGGGCGATACGGCGCGCAAGTGTTTGACGGAGCTGCATAGGCCGCTCACCAAGCATATCATGAGCACCGATATTCGCAGCGCCGAAATGATTAAATATGCCTCCAACGCTTTCCTTGCAGCCAAAATTTCCTTCATTAATGAAATAGCCAACATTTGCGAAAAGGTAGGCGCTGATGTGACGGAGGTAGCGGAAGGAATGGGCTATGATCAGCGAATCGGTTCCTCTTTCTTAAAAGCGGGAATAGGTTATGGGGGCTCCTGCTTCCCGAAGGATACGCAGGCGCTTATTCAAATTGCCGGACAAATGGATTATGACTTCAAGCTGCTTAAATCGGTCGTCGATGTGAATCGCGACCAGCGCTTTAACGTCATTCGCAAGCTGGAAGCTTCGCTTGGCGATTTGGGGGGCCGGACCGTTGCCATTTGGGGGCTGGCCTTCAAGCCGGAAACGGATGATGTCCGCGATGCACCTGCCTTTGAAATTATTGAAGCGTTAGTAAAGCGAGGCGCAAAAGTCAAAGCCTACGATCCGATAGCGACGACTAATTTTCGCCAGCAATTTGGCGAATCGGGTGTCGTATACTGTGAAGATCCGGAGGAAGCGGCAATTCAGGCGGATGCGCTGTGCATTTTGACAGAATGGAAGGAATTCCGCGATATTAAACCATTAAGTATTCAATCCTGGCTGCGAACGCCTAATCTCATTGATGGGCGCAACATTTATAGTGAGCATGAACTAGCCCATACACAGCTCATTTATTATTCGGTTGGCCGTCCCAATATGAACCATGGAGTAAAGGAACAAAAACCATTATTATCGCTATGAAAAATGGTGAAGCATAGGTTAAAGCGAATAATTGTTTTGACAAAAATGATACAAATTGTATCTTTATGTGCTATAATAAATACAGTTAGTATCAAAAAGGAGAGGGGCACAGCATGAGCGCAATCGCCGCTATTTATCAGAAGGATTCCGAAGCTCCCGTTTCCGTAGAAGCGGGGTTGCGCCTAATGCAAGCCCTGCAAAAATATCCAGCGGATGCCGTCGATACTTGGCATGACGGACGCGTTTTCCTAGGCTGCCATGCCCAGTGGATTACGCCTGAATCGGTCGGACAGCCGCAGCCCTTTCACGCAGCCGAGCTGGGATTAACGATTACGGCTGATGCCATGATCGATAATCGTCCATTTCTATGGGAGCAGCTGCTCATCGATCGCGAGCGGCGAGCCAGCATGCCGGATAGCGAGCTGATTATGCTGGCCTATGCCAAATGGGGAGAGGAAGCACCGCGTTATTTAATTGGCGACTATGCCTTCATCATTTGGGATCAGCGCAAATCCGAGCTGTTCGGTACGACCGATTTGTTCGGCAGCCGTACGCTTTATATCCACTCTGATGCTCGGCAAAGCTCCTTTTGCACCACCATTGCGCCGCTGCTTGCCGCCCATCATGTGGAGAAAAAGCTGAATGAAAGCTGGCTCGCTGATTATTTGGCGGTTGCTATTGTTCATGAGTCGAGCGACCTATTCGCAACACCCTATGAGCATATTCGCCAAGTGCCGCCGGGGCATGCTTTTCGCATCAAGGACGGCAAGCTTGATTTTTGGCAGCACAGCAAGGTGGAGTCCCCCGAGCAGCTGAGGCTGAAGCGACGTGAGGAGTACACGGAAGCTTTCCAGGAAATTTTTCAGGAAGCGGTCAATGCACGGATGAGGACGTTTCGGAAGGTAGGCGCAACGCTTAGCGGCGGCCTCGATTCTGGCTCGGTCGTCAGCTTCGCGGCAAAATCACTGCAGGCGCAGCAAAAGCAGCTGCATACCTTCAGCTATGTGCCAGAGCCGAATTTTCAGGATTGGACGTCCAGGCGGCATATGGCGGATGAACGTCCCTTTATAAAGAAAACCGTAGAGTTTGTCGGCAATATTACCGATCAATATTTGGATTTGCAGGGCCGCAGCCCGCTGTCGGAAGCGGATGAATGGCTGGAAATGCTGGAGATCCCCTTTAAATTTGCAGAAAATTCATTTTGGATTAAAGGGGTTTACGAGCAGTCGCAGCAGCAGGGAATGGGCATTCTGCTTACGGGAGCAATGGGAAACCATTCGATCTCGTGGGGGCCTGCCATCGATTATTATTCGTTGCTCCTCAAGCGGCTGCAATGGCTGCGGCTGTACCGGGAAGTGACGATGTTTGGCAAGCGCAAGGCAGTCGGGCGAAAACGGCTTATGTATTATGTTGGGAAAAACGCCTATCCGAAGCTGTTTCCTCGGGATCAGGATCATGGGCAGCAGGAGATGCCGCTCATGATCAATCCGGCTTTTGCCAAGCGGATGAACGTTTTTGCCAGATTGAAGGAGCGGCAGGCAGGGGCAGGCAGCGTTTTTGAAAAAGATGCGATTAAAGCGCAGCCGGGGCCTTTTCAGGATATGGCGATGACCAATATGAGCGGTACGCAGCGCACCAAGCTATCGCTGAGCTATGCGCTGTGGGAACGAGACCCGACCAGCGATCCGCGGGTTGTGAAGTTTTGCTTGTCTGTTCCGATTGAGCAATACGTTCATGACGGTTACGACCGTGCTTTAATCCGCGAGTCAACGGCGAACTATTTGCCTGATCAAATTCGGCTAAACCAGCGGGTGCGCGGCATTCAAGCAGCGGATTGGGTTCATCGAATGACGCCGGTTTGGTCTGCATTTGTAGAGGAGCTGCGGCAATATTGCAATGATTCGTATCTTGCACAGTTTTTCAATGTAGAGCAGATGAGGGCTTCGCTGGAACAGGTCGGCTTAGTGCCGAAGCCGGAATACGCGGTTGATTTAAACAGCCGTTATTTATTGCATTGCCTCGTAGCCTGCCGGTTTGTTCGGCAGTTTAATTTGAAGGGAGGTGAATAAGCATGGAGAAACAACAATGGCAAGCTCCGGTTCTCGAAACGCTGCAAGTGAGCGAGACGATGGCTGGCGTAGGTACACGTTACATTGATTTTGTAAAAGCGGGGGACTTTGACGTCACTGATGACCCAACTCCGTTCCCTATCGATCCAGGCACTTCCTTTTCCTAGAAATAAATCCATTATACTTATGCAGTAAAAGTGATCAACAAGGTCCTTATACAGCAGGATATCCTTGTACAAGGACTTTGTTGATTTTGTTCAAATATAGGAAAGTACAGGTTTCACCGCGAAACGATTACTTTTGATGGCTTGAAGCAACGCGATTTTATTCATATAAGGGTGAACGCGATGATATTAACTGGAAAAAAAGCAATCTACGACGCTTTCGGCTTATGTATCAGCAGTGAAATTGAGCTGCCTGAGCTGCTTGAGGCGGAAAATTCGAAAGCGTTTGCAGATGTTGAAATAGAGCTGGCTAAGCCAGAATTTACGTGGCCGATTTTGGAGCAAACGCAGGATCATTACGTTGTTCACGGCGCAAAATTGTTTTTTTATATTCACGAGGTCGCAAGCTTCTGCATTCAAGAGGGCAAACGGATTATTGTGGCGCCATGCGAAAAAGTGGATGAGGGCAGGCTCCGGCTTTACCTGCTTGGAACATGCATAGGCGCGCTGCTCCTGCAGAGAAAGCAGCTGCCGCTGCATGGGAGCGCTATAGCCATAGACGGCAAGGCCTATGCTTTCGTAGGGGACTCTGGGGCAGGAAAGTCGACGCTGGCCGCAGCTTTTATAGACCGTGGCTATCCCCTGCTTAGTGATGATGTAATTGCCTTAAAGGAACCGGAGGCTGGCGCAAATGGCGCGTCAATTGTCATGCCCTCCTATCCGCAGCAAAAGCTGTGGCAGCAAAGCGTCGAGCAGCTCGGAAGAACGAGTCAGCTTTACAAGCCGCTTGCCTATTCCGTATCCAAATTCGCTGTTCCGTTATCTGCCAGCTTCCTAGCCTCTCCACTTCCACTCGCCGCCGTATTTGAGCTTTCGCGCACAGAAGCAAATGCGGTATCGCTATCACAGCTGCATTCACTAGCGAAGCTGCCTGTATTGCTGAACCACACCTTCCGACATTTTCTAATTGCGCCTTTAAAGCTGCAAAATTGGCATTTTTCTGCTGCTGTTCGGCTTGCAGCAAGCGTGCAGGCTTATCAATTGCAGCGTCCCGCAGAAGGAGCATTTTCCGCTTATGAAATGGTTGATCTAATACTAGCAGCGACTCAGAAAGGACGTGAGGCAAATGTCTAAACAAGCTAGACCGCTTCTGCAGCCTGAACAGATTATCCAGCGGACAGAAGGTCATTTGGCTACTGATATGGATGGCGATAAAGTGCTGTTAAGCCTGTCTTCGGGCAAATATTACAACATGGGCAAGCTGGGCGGCATCATTTGGGAGCGGACGGCATCGCCCGTGACACGCCGCGACATCGTGGCCCAGTTGCTCAAAGAGTATGAAGTGGAGCCAGCGGCATGCGACCAGCAGGTGGCAGATTTTTTACAGGATCTGTACGCGGAAGGGCTGCTTGAGCCTGTCTCGAATGCGGGCGCACAGAATGGCGGAGCAGGAGATACGGTAGGTTAGTGAATAGTTCAAGGAAAGGGCGGTTCAATTGTCTTGCTTAAAAAATGGAGCCAGTTCACCTTGCTGCCGCTTCGCAGCAAGCTTCTTCTGTTCGAAGCCTACATGCTGCTCGCCTGGGCGCGTCTTCTCAAACTGATTCCTTTCGCTAAAGTTGCCCCTACTCTAGGTGTTCCGATGAAGGAGACGCCCTATGAGCGGGTAGCGGAGCATGAGCAGATGCTCAGTGAGGTGGCGAAAGCGATACGGCAGATGAGCCGCTATACTTGGTGGGAAAGCGAATGTCTCGTTAAGGGAATCGCTGCGATGAAGCTGCTGAAACGCAGAAAAATAGCGAGCACGCTCTATTTGGGCACAGCCAAGGACGAATCAGGCAAAATGATTGCCCATGCCTGGCTTCGCAGCGGTCCCTACTACATAACAGGTGTCGAAGAAATGGGTCGTTTCACCGTCGTTGGCTTGTTCGGTAATCAGATTAAGCGGAAGAAGGAGCATCGCTATGGATAAAACGTATGAATGGGAAGTGGCTAACCTTCCGCTTGAGTTGCAATTTATTCTCGAGTGCCTGCGGCCAAATACCGATCCGGCAGTCATTGGCCGCCGCTGGGCCGGCAGCAGGCTGAACGGGGAGAAGATTATCGAATTGGCGCGTCATCACCGTGTATATCCAAGCCTCTATTTGAAGCTGAAGCAGCTTGTGAAGCCGGTGCTGCCGAAGTCGGTGCTGCTGACGCTCCAGCAGGATTATTACGCCAATACGCTGATGATGCTGAGGCTCAGCGCCGAAATGCAGCGGATTGTAGCGGCTTTGGCAGAGCGCGGCATACGCTCCTTGCAATTGAAAGGGCCAGTTATTGCACATGAGCTTTACGGCGATATTTCCCAGCGCACGAGCAAGGACCTGGATATTTTAGTGCCAATAGAGGATGTTGACCGGGCCGAGGCGGTGCTTGAAGAGCTTGGTTATTATGATCGGGACCCGGCGCCGCGTTTGTTTAATGATTTAAAGTGGAAAACGCATCATAGCTGCTTCGAGCATACGATCAATCAGACGCAAATTGAGCTGCACTGGCGACTCAGCCCTGATGCGGTAAAGGAAGTGTCCTTCGAGCAATTGTGGGCGCAGCGCAGAATCTATGAGCAGACGGGAAGTCCGATCCCTTATTTAGGGCCGGAGCATCTGTTTCATTATCTCGCCAGCCATGGCGCAAGACATGGCTGGTTCCGGCTGCGCTGGCTGCATGATATTGCCCAGCTTGCTTCTGCCTGCGAGGACGGCGGCGAATCGCTGATAGAGGAAACACGTAGAAACGGAGGAGCGGCGGCCATAGGGCAGGCGCTTGTTTTGGCGCGGGAGCTATTCGGTGTTGTGAAGCTTCCCGAGAAACTGCTGCCGTTGACCGACAGCCCCCTCGTGCATAGGCTTGTCCGCTGCATTTTTCCATTTATTCAGGAGACGGTTACGATCAGCCCGATTCCAGAGGAGAAGAAGATGGCGCTGCTTTATAAGCGTTATACCTTTATGCTGCTGACAAGCAGGGAGAAGCTGACCCATTTCATCGGCAAACTTTATCCAAGTGCCTGGGATGCGCAGACTTTGCCTTTGCCTAAGGGCCTGCATTTTCTATATTTTCCGCTGCGGCCGTTTCTGTATTTTTATCGAAGGCTCAAGCAGCCTCGCAAAAGGGTGAGTATATGAAACCGATTTTGCTATATATGAAAAAGCTGCATCAGTTTGCAGGAAAGAAGCTGTACCTAAACATGCTGGGTATTATGGTTGTCAGCTCGCTTGAGGGCGTAGGGCTGCTCGTCTTAATCCCGCTGCTGGGCATCATCGGTTTATTTGATGTGCAAAGCGCAAGCTTGCCGGTCGTACCGCAGGTCAGCGTCTGGCTTGGCGAGCTTCCGCAGGAGCTGCTGCTTGCAGCTGTACTGGCTCTCTTCATCGGCATTAATGTTGGGCAGGGCCTGCTGCAAAGACAGCAGACGAATCAGGGCTTTGCCCTGCTTCAAAGCTTTGTAACGAAATTGCGGATGGATATTTATCAGGCGCTGCTGCAATCGAACTGGGCTTTTTTTCTCGGCAAGCGCAAGTCGGACTTCAATCATATTCTGTCCTCCGAGCTATCTCGGGTTAATCAGGGTGTGCAGCTCTCACTTCGTTTAGTTACGACGGGAATATTTACGCTTGTACAAATCGGGCTAGCCTTCTATCTGTCGTATCAGCTGACGCTGCTTATTTTAATTTGCGGTGGCCTACTCAGCTTGTTCTCACGTAAATACACGCGAGGAGCAAGGTCGCTTGGCACCCGGCTGACAGAGCTGTCGCAGAGCTATGTAGCGGGCATAACCGATCATTTCAATGGCATTAAGGAGATCAAAAGCAATCGGCTGGAGGAAAGTCAGCTGTCCTGGTTCAGCAAGCTGACGCAGCAAATGGAGCACAATAATGTGCAGTTTGTGAAGCTGCAATCCAATAGCCAGCTCCTATTTAAAAGTATCTCAGCGTTGATGATTGCGGGCTGCGTATTTTTATCGGTACAGGTTCTGCAGGTTGGGGTAGCGCAGCTCACATTAATTGTGCTGATTTTTACAAGGCTGTGGCCGAAGCTGACGCTCATTCAAACCTCTATGGAGCAAATCGTGCTGACGCTCCCGGCATTCAAGAGCTTGAATGACTTGATGAAGGAATGTGGCGCTGCTGAGGAAATGCAGCTGAATAAGCCTGCTGAACGAACAGAGCGAACAAAGCGGACAGAGCAGGAGGAGCCTGCTGCGCTGAAGCTTGTGCATGAGCTGGTCTGCCAAGATGTGTATTATCGCTACCGGGAGAAAGATGAGACGTATGCGCTGAAGCATATTAATTTGCATATTCCGGCGAACAGCATGACGGCAATTGTCGGCAAGTCCGGGGCGGGAAAAAGTACGCTGATCGATACGTTAATCGGGCTAATCGTACCCCAGCACGGAGCGGTGCTGCTCGATGGTGCCCCGCTGGACGATAGCAATCGCTTTGCTTACCGCAGCGCGGTGAGTTATGTCTCGCAGGACCCATTTCTTTTTAATGCCAGCATTCGTGAAAATTTAAAGCTCGTATTGCCGGGAGCGACGGAGGAGCAATTGTGGGAGGCGCTCGCTTTTTCAGCGTCTGATGCCTTCGTTCGCGCACTGCCGCAGGGACTGGACACGATCGTGGGCGATCGCGGGGTAAGGCTGTCTGGCGGTGAACGGCAGCGCATTGTATTGGCGCGAGCGATGCTCAGGAAGCCGTCGATCCTTGTACTGGATGAAGCAACCAGCTCACTCGACAGCGAAAATGAGCTGAAAATTCAGCAGGCACTTGAGCAGCTGAAGGGCAAACTAACGATTATTGTCATTGCCCACCGACTGTCAACGATTCGTGACGCCGATCAGGTTATCGTTTTGGAAGAGGGCAGAATCATCCAGCAAGGCGGCTATAATCAGCTGTATCGCGAGTCCAAAGGGACGTTCAGCAAGCTGCTGGAGTATCAGGCGGGCGGGCCGGGATAAGTACCGGGATAAGCAACGGGAAAGTGGAAAAAGCAAGAGAGTGCAGCAGAATTGCCTGTGCTCTCTTGCTTTTTTTTAGTTTATAGAGATTATTTATGTACTAAAGCAGGAATCTATTATCATTGCAAAAGCTTACACACACAATGGAGCCAAGCAGAATATTTTACTTGTATCAAGCTTTTATCCTCCATTGATTGAAAATCTTAATCATCTGTAAGCAGCTTAATGAAATGAATTTTCAAATAATACGTTATTTAGATAATGAGAAGCAGTGAAAATTTATAATCAATAGGAGGAGAGGTATGTGGCATCTAATGAGACAGATAATCTCAAAATGAGTGTTAATGCTGGAGATGAAAGCTTGAAAATTAATGAAATAAAAAATAATTTTCAGAAAATTGATAAGGAGTTTGAAAGTCGTGGTTCCAATATTGAATGGTTTAGTGCTGATAAAACTGGAATGACCAATTCGACTCAGGCATTTATTGATCTTGAAGCCTTTATTCAATCGCGAATTACTAATAATGTAAGTGAAATAACGAATCCACAAGGAAATACGGTCATTGATTTGCCTGCTGGTACCTATGTCGTTTCAAGCAGTAATCCGAAAATTTTAGGGAATTCCAATACAAAGAGGGCTCGTGGCTTAGCTTTCCGAGGCTCTGGAAGAGGAATTACAAGGATTTTATTTAAACCAAATTCAGGTACGAACGGTTATTTGTTTTACAATAATGACAAATGGCTGCACATTCATTTTGAAGGAATTACATTTGTCGGTGATTACGAAAAACAAACCAATTTTATGTATTCGTATTCGAAAGGCGGAGCTCAAAACTATACGTTTGATAAATGTGATTTTATTAATTTTAATTATGGTTGGAAGCTAGAAGGGTTAAATACAAATAGTGAATTCACGTGGTTTCACTGTGGTTTTTATGGGAAATGGAATAAAACGATATTTTCGGAAAGTACAACAGCAAATGACCAATTCCTAAATTATAATTTTTTTGCTTGTCAATATGAGGCTTCTAGAGGGGACTTTCTGCATTTCGAAAAAGGTGGAAATATCAATATTTGGGGCGGAAGCTTCATAAATACGGATAGTAATGGTGGCAACACTACTTTTTTTAAATTGCTTGGAGCTTCACATGTAAGCGGTGTACAAAGATTTTTATGTATAGGGGCTAGATTTGAAACAAAATATGGTTTAGCGAAGCTAATTGAATGTGAATGGGCGGATGGTGCTGTTTCATTCATAAGCTGCGATTGTGATTCTCAGCAATACAATAATGGGAGCCATCAGTGGGTTACCGCCTTATTTAAATCAACGAATGTGAAAATGCCCATTATTAAATTTGATGGCTGTACGCTTATGGGGCAACATCAATATTATTACACGGGTAATTCATGGGCATTCCCTCATAATATCATTTATGAGAATTGCCAGATTGCCAAGCATACTAGACCGAAGGATTTTATTTCGTATGTAAGTACAAATTCGCTTGGTAATCTTGGAGGGCAGCCCCAAATTAAATTTAGAAATTGTCGTGGTTTAAATGACAGCCCTAAAAATATATGGGAATGTACGCTCGGATACGAGAGGGCAAATGTTGGAATTGTGCAAAAGAAGATTATATCTGTAAAGGGACCGAACGGGAGATTTCCTTATTTGGGCAATCAAAATTCTGAAATTATATTACCTATTAATTCGATTATTACGCAAGTGAGGCTCTATTCCCCTGCCAACGCTGTAACGGAAGATACCCCTGCAACATTCACGCTTAAAACCGCGGAAGCCAATCCAACTATATTAGCAGTAGCAGATGTAGCTCGTCATAAATATGGTTTTAATGTTACGGCCGAGCTTTTTTTCGTATGTGATACCGATGACAAATGCAATATTATCATTTCATCAAGTAATGGTGTTAAACAGTCGAATCCGTCTGCCCTATGTTTAATTGAATATATCGGGTAAATGTAGGTTTGATAAATACTAAATTTGCTTGTATCTACTGACGAAAAGCCGTAAAAGGTCATATGTAAATATGGTCTTTTACGGTGTAATTGTTTTTACAATTAGATCAGCGAATGGAGGAGGGCTAAGGGAAATAGGTATAAGCGGCATATTTCTATTTTATGAAAAATAAATATAATTAAATCTTATCCTATTTTAAGCCTAAAACTAGAAATGGACTCGCAAAAGAAAAAAAGCAGTTGACAGGATACATATCGTCGTGATAAATTTTTCTCAATCTTAAATTGGATGACTACGGAAGCACCGTAAAGGACCGCAGGTAAACTGCGCCTTTACGGTGCTTTTTTGCGTTGTCTGATCTCAGATTGCTGGTTGTAGCTTTGCTTCGAAAGGAGGGTGAATGGTGCGTTATCAATTAGCTGTTGCAGTAAGTGAGCTGGAGTATGCAAGAAGACTTGCAGAATACGTGAGGGATAGTTCCTTCGGTGAGCAGTGGCAGCTCACAGCTTTTACGAACCCGGCCTCTCTCATCCAGTTTCTCAAGGGAGGCTATGCTGTTGATTTAATCGCGGCGCAGCCTGCTATGCTGGCTGCTGCAGCTCCACACCTGCCCGCTGGTGTGCCAGTGGCGGCATTCGTAGCTGCCAAGGGGCAATATGCTCAGTATGCTGCGGAGCTGCTGCAATATCAGCCGCTCCCGGAATTATTGCAGAGCTTGGCGGCTCTGCATGGAGCAGTCCGGTCGAGCGCAGTTCATGCAGGCAGTGAGGGCGGAGCGTCAGTTATTGCTATCGGCTCGGCCTCTGGCGGAGTTGGCAAGACAGCCCTTGCGCTCAAGCTGGCGAATACAGCTGCCAAGCATGGCTGCCGCGTCTTTTATTTGACGCTGGAGCGCTGGAGCGCCCTTGAGGTGTGGCTGGGAGCGGGAGATCAGCGCGTGCTGCCCGAGGGAGAAGGCATGTCACAGCTGCTTTATCACCTGAAGGCTGAGCCAGATAAGGCAGGAGCATGGCTTTCGCAGCATCGCAAGCGCCACCCGGCGCTGAAGGCCGATTTTATTTTGCCCTGCGACAATGAGGAGGATCGTTACAGCCTATTGCCAGCGGATGCAGTGGCGATGGTGGAACTGCTCCGAGCTACAAGGCAATATGATCTCATTTTAATCGATTTGCAGGATGGGATGGGCGAGCTCGAGCTGTCGATTTTGAGGAAAAGCAGCTTGGTTTTGTGGCTAGTTACCGATGACCCATCCATTCAGCGGAAGGCAGAGCTGGCGTTTGGCTGTGCCGAACGCAGGTGGAAAGAAGATTTTCAGTCGCTTAGCCGCCGCATCCGACTTGTTGTTAATCGCCGTAATACGCCAGCCGGAGGTGATGGAGCAGAGGGGAGGCCTCCAGATATGTTTACGATTAAGCTGCGAAATGGAAGCCGTTCGATTGCCGCAGCGCTGCCTGAAGCTGCTGAAGGGAGTCCATCACCGGTTGTAGTTGCTGCATCGCCATTGTATAAAGCAGCCGTAGAGCGGTTGTTTCAGCAATTGGTAAGCGAGGGAGGTATTCGGATTGCTAACCGATGAGCTGGTGCTTGCATTAAGAAACCAGATTAGGTCGCAGCTTGATTTCAGCGGCGCTGTAACGGATGAAGAGCTGACGCGAAACGTGGAGCAGACGGTATTTGACTATTGCAATAGTGGAAGTCCGCTTACGGCGGCAGAGAAGGTCCAGTTGGTGCGGAGGCTGTTTCATTCCTTTCGGGGTTTGGATATTTTACAGCCGCTGATGGATGATCAGGCAGTTACTGAAATTATGATCAATCATCACGGCGAAATTTTTATTGAACGAAGCGGAACGATGACACAGCTGCCAGCTGCCTTTGAAAGCAAGGAGCGGCTGGAAGACTTGATCCAAGCTGTCGTTGCAGGTGTCAATCGTGTCGTGAACGAGTCTTCGCCTATTGTTGATGCCCGTCTTAAGGATGGCTCTCGCGTCCACGTTGTACTGCCGCCTGTAGCCTTGCGCGGACCAGCGATGACGATTCGTAAATTTCCTGAGCGCCCAATGACGATGGAGCTGCTCGTTGCGGCGGGAGCTTTAACCGCAGAGGCAGCAGGCTTTCTGCAGCAGCTGACCGCAGCGCAATACAATATTTTTATTAGCGGAGGGACAGGGACGGGCAAGACAACTTTTCTGAATGCGTTGTCCCAGTTTATTCCTGCTGATGAGAGAGTTGTGACCATTGAAGATTCTGCTGAACTGCAAATTCGCAGCGTTGCCAATCTAGTATCGCTGGAGACGCGCAATGCCAACACCGAGGGCAAAGGTGAAATTACGGTTCGCGATCTTATTCGCGCATCGCTGCGGATGCGTCCTAATCGAATCATCGTCGGCGAGGTAAGGGGAGCGGAAACGCTGGATATGCTGCAAGCGATGAACACCGGGCATTCAGGCATGTCCACTGGTCATAGCAACGGTGCGCGCGACATGATGGCAAGGCTCGAGACGATGGCACTTGGAGCAGCTGATTTGCCCGTTCAGGTCATTCGGCAGCAAATCGTCTCCGCATTGGACATTGTCATTCATCTATCGCGGTTTCGCGACCGTACGCGCCGTGTAACGGAAATAGCTGAAATTACCGGCATAGATGGTGGGGACATCGAGCTTCGCCCTTTGTTCCGTTTTGAAGAGGAGGGGGAGAAGAACGGCAAGGTATTAGGAGCTTTAAAGCATACCGTTCATTCACTTCTTCACCGGGACAAGCTGCAAATGGCAGGTCTAACACTGGAGGAGGAGCGTTTTGAATATATTGGGGAATGCCATGAAAGCGGAGAAAGCCGAGAAAGTGGATAAAGCTAAGAAAGCCAAGGATACAGGGATAGACGGGCAATCGCTGCTCACTAGAGTGCTTTTCTGGTGCGGGCTTGAGCACGAGGGTTGCAGAAGTGAAGGTGAAGACGGGAATGGGAGTAATGCCGGCTGGCAGCCAGCCAAGACCGGATATTTAACGAATTATGATAGGTATGTGCTGTCTTATCGCGAGTTCGGAGTGGCAGCGATTATCGGTTATGCAGCTGTTTTTACTGCTCTGTATACGGTGTACCATTCCCTTCTGGTTTGTCTCATCGCAGCCGGATTGGGATTATGCGCACCACGTTATTACAAGGCTTCATTAATTTCGCGTCGCAAGGAGCGGTTGAAGCTGCAATTCAAGGAGGCGCTTTATTCGCTGACATCCTGTCTTGCGGCAGGAAGATCGGTGGAAAATGCCTTTATTGCGACGTTGGATGATTTAAAGCTGCTTTATCCTGACCCAAGAACGGAGCTGCTGCTGGAGTTTCAAATTGTTAAGCACCGTCTTGAGCATGCGGAGCCGCTGGAGCATGCGCTGCGAAGCCTAGCAGCCCGCGCTCATGTAGAGGATATCGAACAATTCGTTGATGTGTTTGCTGCCTGCAAGCGCACTGGAGGCGATTTGGTAGAGGTGATGAAGCGTACGGCGCAGACGATTGGCGAAAAGCTGGAAATCCAGCAGGATATTATGGTGCTGCTGGCACAAAAACGCTTTGAGGCACGCATTATGATGGCGATTCCCTTTATATTTCTTGGCTTTTTGAATCTAATGGCTCCTGATTATATGGCGCCTCTATATGGAGGAATGGGCTATTTGCTGCTGACGATTGGCCTTGGGGCATTGTTAGTATGCTTTTGGTTTATCCATAAAATAATGAGCATTCGAGTATAGGAGCGAGCGCAAATGATAGCAATTCCGATTGTGCTCATGGCGGCATGGCTGTTCATTATTGGTGGAAAGCGTCTTCGAATAATCTTGGCTGTATCCCGCCAAAAACAACGCAAGCAGGATGCATTAAAGCATTTGCTTTTCATTGAGCCGTTCAGCGAGCTATTGGAAAGAAGCCGCTTCTATGAGTACATGGCACTTTCACTTAGCAGCTATCACGCTAAGCTCGTTATTTTACGGGGAATCCGGTGGCAGCTGCAGCAGACGAAAGAGCAGCTTGGCGGTGCTGCTGGTTACGGATATGGCGCAATGATAGGCTGCGCCTTACTGGCTTGTACAGCAGGCGAACCGCTGCTGCTGGCAATGGGGGCACTGCTTGGCTTGCTGCTGCCTGTTCGCCAGCTGCTGGAAGCAGGGAAGCTGATTAAGAAGCGGAAGCAGGAAATGATTTTAGAGCTGCCGGAAATGATCAGCAAGCTAATGCTTCTGGTCGGAGCGGGCGAAACCGTCTTGCAGGCGCTGGGGCGCTGCCTTGAAGGCAAGGATATTACGCAGCATCCGCTGTATAAAGAATGGAACAAAGTCGTATATTCGCTGCACAATGGCGAGTCGTTTAGTACAGCAGCGGAGAAATTCAATCGCAGCTGCGCAGTGCAGGAGGTTTCGATTTTTACGACAGTGCTGCTGCTGAATTATCGCCGAGGCGGGGAGCATTTTGTGCTGGCTCTGCGGGAGCTATCTTATACGTTGTGGGAGAAGCGCAAGGCTGTTGCGCGGGCGCGCGGTGAGGAGGCATCCTCGAAGCTTGTTTTCCCGCTGGTTGGCATTTTGCTCGTGTTGATGGTTTTTATCGCTGCTCCTGCCATGCTGTTAATGTCTTAAGCCTTAACAGGGCAATTGAAAATAGAGAGGAAGCTGGAACGATGACAACAGTAAAAAAAGCATGGAAAAGATTTTGGAAATCGGAGAGCGGCTTAGGTACGCTGGAAATTATTTTAATCATTGCCGTCGTTATCATTATTGCATTGCTGTTCAAGGATTGGATTATAGAACTCATTGAGCGTTTAATGGGCAAGGCCGATGACCAAGCAGACAAAATTTTCTCTTAGGTCGCTGGTTCGCAAGTGGCTGCACGGGGAGCAGGGCAGCTTTACGCTGGAATCAACGCTCGTTTTCCCGCTGCTGCTCACTGTTATTTTGTTGTTTCTCCTGCTTGGGATGTACATGTACCAGAAGACAGTGCTTTATTATTCGGCTTCCGTTACGACGGAGCGTACGGCCTTCGGTTGGGATAACAGCTTCCGTAATCCGCGGACGGGCCTATTGCCGGAAGGTGAATACGATAGCCTATACTGGCGAATGAATGAGGATCGGATGCTCAGCTCTTTGTTCGGCTTAGGCGCCGAATCAGCGGATCTGCAGTTAGTTTTGCCTTTGCAAGGGGCTGCTGGGGATAGCTTGCCTGAACAAAAAATGGCAGCGGCTGCAGGGTGGATGGATGCTGAGCGAGGGCTTCCTTTTGAGGGGAGCATTGGTTACCATCGTACGGTCCTTCAGCGCCATATTGAGACAAAGCTTTTACAGCCTGTGTCGCTTCAGCCGCTTGAGCGTATCTTAGGCATTCGGGAGCCTAAGACGGTTGCTTCCAGCCCGGTTACCGATCCTGTCGATTTTATTCGCGGCGTTGATTTGGTTAGATATTATACGGCTAAATTTGCTGGCAGCCCTCAGGGCGGCGGGAAGGAACAGGCTAGTCAGGTGCTATCCACCTATAGCAAACAAGACAGTAAGAATAACGCCAAAGGATCATGAAATGGAGGTGGAAAATGAAAGCAAGCCGATCTGAAAGGCTGAGTCAGCAT
This sequence comes from Paenibacillus sp. R-74696, assembly GCF_055814915.1. Taxonomy (NCBI): domain Bacteria; kingdom Bacillati; phylum Bacillota; class Bacilli; order Caryophanales; family Paenibacillaceae; genus Paenibacillus; species Paenibacillus sp. R-74696. The sequence continues at coordinate 401,540 of NZ_JBPULM010000046.1, read as the reverse complement.
TTAGCCAGAAAAAGCTGCTTACGCAAATGGCTGTGGCGGCGTGACGGTGCAGTTACTATATTTTCCGCTATGGTGCTGTCGTCGCTTTTGCTGTTCATGTCCATCCTTATTGATTACGCCAGAATAGCAGCTCTCCATAAAATAACCGAGGATGCAGCTAGAGCAGGTATACGATCCGTATTATCTGCCTTCGATAGTCAGCTTTATGAGCAATACGGTTTATTTGGGCGAGGCGGGACAAGTGCAGATACGATTTATAGCGAGGTTGTAAAAGCGAATGTGGAGCGTAGTGCATCATCCGCTGCTTTTTCTCGGCCAATTGATGCCAATGTAGTCCATTCACATACGGATCAGGCAGCGGTATTGGGCAGCCATAAGATGTTTGAAAGACAGGTGCTGGAAGAGATGAAATATAAAGCACCGATTGATTTCACACTGGAGCTGGCTTCGAAGTTTGCTCCTATGTCGGAGGCGATGAAGGAGTCGGCTGTGACAGTGGACCTGTTGGAGCAGCTGCGCAAGCTTTATGACAAACGTCAAGCAAGCCTCACTCGTATATTAGCCTTGCAAAAGCAGGCTGCTGATGCAATGGGAACAAGCGGCTTGAAGGCGCTGCTGCCGTATGGGGAGCTGGATATCTCAAGTGCAGGAGATGGGACAGCAGCATCGCTTAGTCGGCGTTATGAGGAATATGCCGGCTGGGTCATCGTTGACGAGCAATTAATAGCCGCAGGCAAAGCACCAAAATATACGCAGGAAAGAGCGGAATATAAATCAGAAGCAATTACGCTGATTAATGAGCTCAAGAAACTGAGCGCTAAGGTGATGCGTGAACATATAGAGCTGCAAAGCACGGCGAAGGACGAGCTGGAGCAAGCAAGGCTGTTGAATGAGGAAATGCGGCGGGTTGAAAGCAAGGCGAAACAGTCTCCCGCCTATAGCGGATATGACCGCGTATCTGGCAAACAAGTCGTAGGCTCGGATTTGCATTCTTTGCCGTCCAGAGCGGTCTCTGAACTGCAGGATGTACAAAAGACAGCGGACCAGCTGATTTTACCCGATGCTTGGTTTACAGAATATGGAGCTGAACTGGATGATCAGGCTCAGTCGTATACAGCTTTTCATAACGAAGCAAGTGGATTCACCTCAGCATTTACGGTGCTGCTTGATCTAATAGATCGCTACACAACCATACTCCATACTGGATTAGCGAAAATGACTATGCAGTCTGGACAATATGCAGGTCTGTATGTTCAGCCAGGTACTATTATTGCCAAGCGTCAGCAGGAGCTAGCAGATGAAGGACTCGAAAAGCAGCGCAAAGAGCAAGAAAAGCAGCTAGGCTCGTTATGGAAAAAGGCAGGCAACATGCTGGAGGGTTTTCAAAGCGTTGCTGGTTCAGAAGAACAGCAGGCAATATTTAATCAGCTGGAAGAGCGTTACAATGGAAATTTGCAATTTAATGCAGCCGCTGCGCAAGGTTCAAATGTTGAAACAAAAACGTTTGGCGACGATGCCCATGCTCAGGCTGAAGCTTCTGCGGAGCTTTCAAATGGCTTGTTCGGCGGGGTAGCCGATATGCTGGAGCAGGCTAGAGATACTGTATATTTTGGCGAGTATGTATTACAGCGATATTCGTTTTTTGCCCCGCAGCAATTGAAGATGATGCTTGAAAATGGGGATACCGCTGAGCTCACGCAGGCGCTGACCTTTCATAATCAAGAAGCCGAATATGTGATTTATGGTTTTCATAATCGCATAGGCAATGTGGCCGCAGCTTATGGCGAGCTGTTTAGCGTACGCATGGCAATACGCACTATGGAAGGGTTGTCTACTTGCCGACCTGCTGGACATCCCCTCTTGATTTTATCTTGCTCGCTTATTTATGGCTTGGAGAAGACGATGGAAGACATGCTCGCATTTGCCAATCGGGGATCGGCCCCGTTATCTAAATATGCCAATGTAGAAATTTCGTATATCGACTATTTGCGGCTTTTTATGCTTCTGCATGGCGGGGCTAACAAAGAAGCAGTTGTGTCTAGAATGATCGCGGTTATTGAGCAAAATAGCGGGGTTACTCTGTCTGGTGTTTCCACAGCTGTAACAGGAGAGGTGCGGACAACTGCACAGCTGTGGTTTTTGCCTGGTGTCATGCAGCTGCTAGGAAGCTATGGATTATTGCAGGGAAGGGTGACGAATGGCCGCTATGAAACGACGCAGACGATTGGCTGGTCATACTGATCGCCGTAAGGGGGAGCGCGGCAGCATCGTTATGGAAGCAGCGTTAGTTATGCCGATGCTCCTGCTTGTGCTGTTGGTATTCATTATTTTTATACGTGTGTGCGCACTTCAAATGGCGCTTCAAGCAGCAGCCTCGCATTCCGCCAGGCAAATTGCCGCTCATATATATCCTGTAGAGTTAACCTATCAGAAGTTTTCTGCATCTATCCCGGAATTTAGTGCTGCACAGCTGCCGCTCGCTGATTGGAGCGCTGCGACAGCTGATGCTGCCAAGTGGCTTCCTGATCCGGCAGGAACACTAGCTTCCTCTGCATTAAGCGGCGATTGGACACCGCTTATAGATATGGCAGCAACGGAACTCGGACGAGGAGCGATAGAACCGCTGCTCCGTCAACATGCAGACGAGGCTGTACTGGAGAAAGATAGAATCAGGCTTTCAAGGCTATCGCTGCCGGATTTGAAAAATAAGCAGCAGCCTTATCTGATTATCGAAGCGGAATATGAATTTCCAATGCAGCTGCCTTTCATGAGGCAAAAGCTGGTTTTAAGGGAGCAGGCTTCAGAGCGGGTATGGATAAGCGACGCTGTAGCGGCGCAAGATTCAGCAGCGCAAAATGATCCCGACCATATTCCACTGCAAATTATATCGATATCACCTGTGCCGCTCAGGCCGGGTCACAAAGCTACGGCTATTGTGTTAACAAAGCCGGGAGCAACTGCTTCATTAAAGGTAATGTACAAAAGTGGGCAAAGCCAGGCCAAGCATCTTGGTGAGGCGACAGCGGGCAGCGACGGATTTGTACAGTGGACATGGCTTGTATCGGGCAATACGACACCAGGCATGTGGGAGCTGACAGCTGGAGTGGGCAATCAGCAAGCATCCATGCATTTTCAGGTTGAGAAAAAATCAAATTAGAAATGTGCGAGCCTACAAGCATACAAGGAGAAAGGGGCAGAGTGTAATGCTCACCATACCGTTTGCAGCGGCAGCCGTGCTGCTCATCGCTGCGTTACTGACAGATTTGCGTTCCATGCTTATCCCAAATCGTTTGACCGTATCTTTTTTTGCAGCAGGCTGCCTATATCAGACTATCGTTGGCGGCTGGAGTGGATTATGGATAGGGTTAATTGGTGCTGCCGCAGGCTTTGTACCGCTGTTTATATTGCATATGGCGAGAGGAATTGGCGCAGGGGATGTTAAGCTGTTCGCTGCCCTTGGTGTATGGGTTGGCACAAGTACGGTGCTGCAAATGATGATGTATGCCATTTTATATGCAGGCATAATTGGCGTACTGCTTGTCCTGTTTAATAGGCCTTTTAGCAGAAGGGTTTTTAGCGGCTTGCTGCTGCTGTTGCACAGAGGCGCAGAGCCCAGACGCAAGGAGCTTGGAGGCTGGGCAGCGGGAGGGACTACCTTTCCATTTATGCTTGCAGTAGTACCCGGGGCATTAACTGCGTGGCTTATGCTTACATAACACTAACAGCGTGTTAGCTTTACTTAGTTGAGCTGTTCATAAAGAATCGAGCTGCAAGTAAAGGGGGAGAACCGATGGGGAACTTTATTGTAGATTATGCGATGAATCGTGGTCATGAGCTAATTATGGATCGTGAGGGAGGCATACGCAGACAGGAGCTCGACGATGTAGAGCTGCAAATGCTGCAAGGCGGCTCGATTCCACATATGCTGCCAGTGGAATGGTTTGAGCTTGATGGGCTCATTACGTTCAGATATCGAATAAGCGGCAAAAAATTGCTGCTTCATCGCTTGCAGATTCAATCACTGACAATGGAGAAGTTTTATGCCGTGCTGCTTGGTATTATAGAAGCGCTGGATGAGTGTCGCCATTATATGCTTCGCCCTGAAGGCTGCCTGCTGGAAGAGTCACATATATTTGTCGGCGAGCAGCTAAGCGATATTTTTCTGGTTTATATGCCTTTAAAACCGAGTAATTTAGGCCAGGCTGCTCCAAGCTGTACGAACTCCCTGCTAGCTCTGGCAGTACGCTGGTCCTCTTATATAGAAGAAATAAATGGCGAGGAGTTTCAGCATATATTGCGTTTGTTAAGCAGAGAAGATGCTACGGTTAGCATGATCCGTTCGCAATTGCTGGAACGCATCAGTAAAATGTATGAGGGTTCGTATCGCCGTCCTGCGTCCGCGTCCAGCACAAGCGGGCCAGATTATGCTGGCAGTACTAGTATTGCTAGCAATGCTAATGTTGCTGGCATTATGAGGCCAGACAAGCCTTCCGATGATAGCAGTTCTAAGCATCACGCAGAAGCTGGAGAGTTTGGCCACGATAGCGATGCGATCAAAAAAAGCGAAACGACTATGGATGATTCGCCAAATGAGCGTTTTTTTGCCGCAGGCAATTGGGAGATAGAAGCCGAGCCTCTGCCTCCATATAGTTTTAGTGAGGAGGAGCCTGCGCCAGCTCGAAAAGGAAAGTGGCTATTAAGCGCTTTAATCATTGTAATAGTGGCTTGTATATGGCGCTATATTTATTTGACGTCTCCTTCTAGCAGCAAGCTGTTTATATGCCTGGGTCTATCGCTTGGCGGTGTGGCTGGACTGCTAGCCATATGGCTCAAAAAAAGCGTTATTGCTGAATCGGAATTAGTAGAAGAAGAGAGAATGAAGGAAGAGAATATGGAAGAATCGTTTAGCCACTCACGTCATAAAGGAATAAATCAAAGATGGGAAGAGCTGGTTCATCCCCCTAAATCGGCTGTTGATAGGGAGGGAGCTGTGCCCGTGTTTAAAAAGACAGTTTCCTCGCAATCTGTATCAACTAGAAGAGAGGAAGCGACCGTGCTGCTAGGACAGCATAACAAAAAGCCTGCTGCCAATAGCGGACTCTCACTCCAGAGGGAGTGGGAAGGGCAAGGGCAGAGGCTCGATTGGGAGAAAGGCCGATTTACAATTGGCCGTATAGGCGAACAGGTCAGCTATGGTGACGAAGCGCAGGGAATATCTCGGCTGCACCTCGAATGTTATAGAGACGACAAAGGCTGCTTCATCAAGGATCTTGGCTCCCGAAATGGAAGCATGCTGAACGGACAAACGATGATTGCTTACAAAGCCTATCCATTTTCAGTAGGAGATATTGTCCAGCTAGCTGGAGTAAATGGTCCTAAATATGAATTGAAGCAAGGCAACTGATGGAAGGAGCAGGCTTAGGACTTTTTGTACATATGCTCCATTGCGCTCTCGACAGTCGGATATAGGAAAGTAAATCCATTGTCCAAGGCGACACGCGGAAGCGCCCGCTGTCCATCGAGCAGCAGCGTTGCAAGCTCGCCGACCGCAGCTTTCATCACAAAAGCGGGAACTGGGAACCAGTGTGGCCGATGCATTGCTTTGCCGATCGCTCTCCCAAAGCTGTCATTCGTAACAGGCTCTGGAGCAGAAGCGTTAACAGGACCATTCACATTTGGCTGATCCACGCAAAATATGATGAGGCGGACAATGTCCTCCAGATGAATCCAAGATATCCATTGCTGTCCGCTGCCCATCCGTCCACCGCCAAATAGCTTATAGGGAAGCGCCATTAATGGGAAAGCGCCGCCTGTTTTGTTCAAGACGACGCCTACTCTTAGTTTGATCAGACGTTCTACCTTAATCGCGTCAGCAGCTTTTTCCCATTGCTTGACCACCTCTGACAAAAAGTCTGTTACGGCAGTCGGGCTGTACTCATCAAAGGTTTCGGTAGTTGACAGCCCGTAGGCTGAAATGCCTGAAGCATTAACGACAACCTTTGGTTTGCCTTTTAGAGCTTGGACGATTTGGGCGATGCGTGCGGTTGCAGTCAGCCTGGAGTTAAGAATTCGCTGCTTGGCCTCGTTGCTCCATCTTTGATTGATGGATTCGCCAGCCAGGTTAATGATGGCGTCAATTCCCTCCAGCTTTTGAGGATGCTCGGCAAGCTCGCTCCATGTTATATAATGGAGGCCTTTTCCTACAGGCGAGTTTTGGCTCCGTCCAGAGCGCGAAATAATCCATACTTCATCACGCCGCTCCAGAAGAGCCTTGACCAATGCTTGTCCGACAAAACCAGTACCTCCTGCTACCGCGATCCGCATGCATCCACCAGCTTTCCATTATTGTTTCTCGATTTTCTCCGCCCACATTTGCGTGAAGCCGTCTAAATCCTTTTCAACATACTGGTATTTAATCTTACTTTTCTCTGGCAGTGTATTAATGACATCAAGCAGCTTATCATCTATTTGCAAAACAATGGTGCCGCTTGGCGTGTCTACTTCAATGGAGTGGGTGTCGATAATGCCATTGAATACACCTTCACCATTTTTTAGATCCGGGTTAGCAGTCGGCGTGTCTGTACCTGGGCTGCTTTCTGGCGACGCTTCGCCAGGCTCTGTTACGCTTCCGCCATCACTCGGTGATGGCGCAGGGCTTTCCTCTGGCGTTGGCGATACGGTAGCTGGCTGCTCGTCTGTGGCAACCGGGCTGCTGGATGCAGCGGGAGCATTATTGCTATTGCTTGAGCAAGCGGCGGTTGCGAGCATAATTGCTACTAATAGGGAGCTCGTCACCATCAAGCTGCTTTTTTTGGTTTTATTATTTTTTGTCATTGTGAAGCACCTCCTGGCAGTATAAACGAAATCTGATCGCAATAGGTTCCAAAAAAAGAGATCAGAGCGAGCCGTCGCCGTGCTCGTACATGTTCTTACACGGACGGAAGACTCATTAAACAGCCAGCGCCAGGCTAATCGTGAATGGTAAAACTAAGAAACGCTATTTGTTGAGCAGATGCTTGAAAGGGCTGTAATCAATGCCTTGCTTCTCGAGAAAGGTAACAAGTACTTTGTAGTCTCTTTTGGGTGTAGCCCGTATGTATCCTTCTACACAATGTGCTCGTGTGACCTCTTTGGCTTCATATTCAATAGCTACTTGACCGATCTTGGCAGCTATGGAGTGCTTCGCTATATCTCGGAACGCAGATGGGACAGGCGCAACCAGCTCATCGAGAAAAAGCTTCGATTCCTGGGTCCACATGCTGCGGCTTCTGTCCACCCAATAATTTTGCCAATCGAGCTTGGACTTGCCATCCCGCTGAGGGAGCACCTTCAAAAACTTGCGGAACATAAAGAAACCGCCGATTGCCATGAATACGACCATGACGATTGCCCAGAAAATGATGAAATACATAAACCAATCAGGAGCTGATTTCATATCCAATTTTCACCTCATGGATGAATTATAGCGTATTCCTAGATTTATTTCGACATTCCTTGTAAAATAGGTGTGATAAACCGAAAGGGGCGTTAAATAACGATGTTGAAAATCGGTTCCCATGTTTCATTTTCGGACAAAGGGCTGCAGACAGCGGCAACGGAGGCTATTTCTTATGGCTCCAGCACATTCATGATTTATACCGGCGCACCGCAGAATACGCGAAGAAAGCCGATTGACACGCTATATATTGAAGAAGGCAAAGCTTTAATGCAAACAGCAGGTATTGATGAGATCGTTGTTCATGCTCCGTACATTGTCAATCTCGGCTCCTACAAGGACAGCACCTATAACCTGGCTGTTGAATTTTTGCAGGAGGAAATCCGCCGTACGGCTGCTATTGGTGTGCAGAACATTGTGCTGCACCCAGGCGCTTACACTGACAAGGATGCTGAATATGGCATCGGCCGTATTGCCGAAGGGCTGAATGCAGTGCTGGAAGGCACGAAGGAAACGAATGTCAATATTGCGCTTGAGACGATGGCTGGCAAAGGCACGGAAATCGGCCGCAGCTTTGAAGAGCTGGCAGCAATTATTGATAAGGTTCAAAGCAACAACCGTCTGACGATTTGTATGGATACTTGCCATATGCATGATGCAGGCTACGATCTTGTTGATGATTTGGACGGCGTGCTGGACAAGTTTGACAAGCTCGTAGGACTTAACCGAGTTGCAGTAGTCCACGTGAATGACAGCAAAAATCCGCGTGGAGCGGCAAAGGACCGCCATACGCCGATAGGCTCGGGATATTTGGGTTATGATGCTATCCAAGCCATTGTCCATCATGAGGGACTTAAAGGTCGTCCATTTGTTTTGGAGACGCCATGGATCGGCAAGGATGCCAAAACCGAGCGTCCGATGTACGAAGTAGAAATCGCCTTGCTTCGCGGCGAAGTTCAGCAGCGGTTTGGCGACAGCTTCCTGGAGGATGTTGCGAAGCTCCAGCAGTTTTTTGCACCGCAAGGCATTGACCGTGCATTTGTACTGTCGACATGGGAGCTGCTTAAGGCGGATGCCAAAGCGAGAAAGGCTGATCCTCGCGAGCCAATGGAGCGGATTTATGACCTCGTTATTGAAGGCGGCGTATTGCCGGCGGCACTGACGGAAGAGCAAATTAATCAACGGATTACAGCATGGTTTGCAGGCAAAGCTGTGCTCTAAATATAAAGATTTATAAATGATGAATAGAATGAAGATAATAGTTGAAGGAAGGAAGTTTGAAATACATGTCATCACCATCTATATCGCAGCAGCCGTCCGCCAAGAGCGGACGGGCTCGCATGCTTATTTCCTGCCCGGACCGTTCTGGAATCGTGGCGGCCGTTTCCCATTTTCTATATGAGCATGGGGCAAATATTGTGCAGTCCGACCAGTACACAATGAACCCGGAGGGCGGAATGTTTTTTATCCGCTTTGAGTTCGATTTGACTGACCTCGACAAGGAGCTGCCTGTATTAGTGGAGGATTTTGCCCGCGTTGCCGACCGTTTCGATATGAAATGGCATACGTTCCGTGCAAGCCGCAAGAAGCGCCTGGCGATTTTCGTTTCCAAAGAAGATCATTGCCTGATGGAACTGCTGTGGCAGTGGAAAGCCGGCGATCTTGATGCCGATATTGCCATGGTCGTCAGCAATCATCCGGATATGCGCGAAATGGTGGAAGGCTTCGGTATTCCTTATCACCACATTCCGGTCACTGCGGATACGAAAGCGGAAGCGGAGCGCAAGCAGATGGAGGTTGTTGCGGATAAAGCAGACATTATCGTGCTTGCCCGTTACATGCAAATTATTTCGCCGAAATTTATCGAGCAATTCCCGAATCGCATCATTAATATCCACCACTCCTTTTTGCCTGCTTTCGTTGGCGGCAAGCCGTATGCGCAGGCTTACCAGCGCGGCGTGAAAATCATTGGCGCTACAGCGCATTATGTAACAGAGGAGCTGGACGGCGGACCAATTATCGAGCAGGACGTGCAGCGGGTCAGCCACAGGGATAATGTGGACGACTTGAAGCGGATTGGCCGCACGATTGAGCGTGTCGTTCTTGCCCGTGCAGTTAAATGGCATATTGAGGACCGGATTATCGTTCATCATAACAAGACGGTCGTATTTAATTAGGTTTTTCGCGGTTATTTATCAATATTTTTTAATAGGCAAACTGCTCTGGCGGGTGTTACAATGTTCAAAGCCATTGTGTTCATTTGCGCACGACCTATAAGCATGTTGAAAAATGCAGGCTTTCCGCCTTATATTTCATCGCAAAACGGAAGCTTTGCCATGCTTCTAAAGAGAGAGAGCAACACTTAAAACAAGAAGACCAGAATGGATTTTTAGGAGGAAACAAGCTAATGACAGTGACTCAAAAATCAGTTGACCAGCTTTCGATTGATACGATCCGTACGCTTGCGATCGATGCGATTGAGAAAGCAAAATCTGGACACCCAGGCATGCCAATGGGTGCAGCTCCAATGGGTTATCAGCTTTTCGCTAAAAGCATGGTTCACAACCCGTCTAACCCGACTTGGGTAAACCGCGACCGTTTCGTACTTTCCGCAGGACACGGCTCCATGCTGCTATACAGCCTGCTGCACCTCTCTGGCTACGATCTCCCAATTGAGGAACTGAAAAACTTCCGTCAATGGGGCTCCCTGACTCCGGGTCACCCTGAGTTTGGCCACACAGCTGGCGTTGACGCAACGACTGGTCCACTGGGACAAGGCGTGGCTATGGGCGTTGGTATGGCGCTTGCAGAAGCACAGCTTGCAGCTACTTATAATAAAGAAGGCTTTAACGTAATCGACCATTATACTTATGCGATTTGTGGCGACGGCGATTTGATGGAAGGTATTTCGCATGAAGCGGCTTCCATGGCTGGTCACATGCAGCTAGGCAAACTGGTTGTACTATATGATTCGAACGATATTTCCCTCGATGGCGAACTGAGCTTGTCCTTCTCGGAGAGCGTTCAGAAGCGTTTTGAAGGATACGGCTGGCAAGTGCTGCGCGTAGAAGACGGCAACGATCTGGATGCTTTGTCCAAAGCGGTTGCAGAAGCGCAAACAGACCATGCTAAACCGACTTTGATCGAAGTGAAGACGGTTATCGGTTACGGCAGCCCGAACAAAGGCGGCAAAGGCGGACATGCAGGTCCTCACGGATCGCCGCTGGGCGCTGAAGAAACGAAGCTGACTAAGCAGTTCTACGGATGGGAAGAAGACAATCAGTTCTTCGTGCCAGACGAAGTTCGCGCACACTTCGCAGAAGTGAAGAAGCAAGGCGAAGAGTCCAATGCGCAATGGGATGCTTTGTTTGCTGAATACAAAAAAGCAAATCCTGAGCTTGCTGCTCAATTCGAAATCGCAACTTCCGGTTCATTGCCAGCTGGCTGGGATGCAGACCTTCCTGTTTACACAACAGAAGACAAGCCTGTATCGACTCGCGTAGCTTCTGGTAATGCCCTGAACGGCCTAGCGAAAAATGTCCCTAGCCTTGTTGGTGGCTCCGCTGACCTTGAAAGCTCGACGATGACTCACCTGAAAGGCTTGCCAGTGTTCAAGCCAGGCAGCTACGATGGCCGTAATATTTATTTCGGCGTTCGCGAGTTCGGTATGGCTGCTGCAATGAACGGTATTGCTCTTCATACAGGTCTGAAAGTATTCGGCGGTACGTTCTTCGTATTTACCGACTACCTGCGTCCTGCTATTCGTCTGGCAGCGCTGATGAAGCTTCCTGTTGTATACGTACTTACCCATGACAGTATTGCAGTCGGCGAAGACGGTCCTACACATGAGCCAATCGAGCAGCTTGCTTCGATTCGCATCATCCCTGATCTGACGGTTATTCGTCCAGCTGATGGCAATGAAACTTCCGCAGCATGGGCTTATGCGCTGGAGAACACAAGCAATCCAGTAGCGCTTGTTCTGACTCGCCAAAACCTTCCGATTCTTGAAGGTTCTGTAGATAACGCACGCGAAGGCATCCGCCGCGGCGGATACGTTGTATCCGATGCGAAAGACGGCAAGCCGCAAGCGCAAATCATTGCTACAGGCTCCGAGGTTCAACTGGCTGTTGCTGCTCAGAAAGCTCTTGCAGAAGAAGGTATTCAAGTTCGCGTTGTCAGCCTTCCGAGCTGGGATCTGTTCGAAAAGCAAGACAAAGCTTACAGAGATTCTGTATTGCTTCCTGAAGTTAAAGCACGCGTTGCTATCGAAATGGCTTCCCCATTCGGTTGGGAGCGTTATGTTGGCGATCAAGGCACGATTATCGGTATCGACCGTTTCGGCGCTTCGGCTCCTGGCGACCGCGTCATCGCTGAATATGGCTTTACGGTTGAGAACGTTGTAAGCAAAGTGAAATCCGTACTTTAATTTTCGAAATAGAAGGAGATTATACCGCCATGTCTCAATTTGAAAATGTAACGGTCGTCAAAGAAGCTAACGTTTATTTTGACGGTAAAGTAACAAGCCGCGCTGTATTGTTCGCGGACGGCACGAAAAAAACGCTCGGCATTATGCTGCCAGGCGACTACGAGTTCGGTACAGACTGCGTAGAAATTATGGAAATTCTTGCTGGTGATTTGAAAGTGCTGCTTCCTGGCGAGACGGAGTGGCTGCACATTCAAGGCAAAGGCGAGTTCACTGTGCCTGCCAACACGAAATTCAAGCTTCAGGTTGCGACGGTAGCAGATTACTGCTGCTCGTACATTTACGAATAAGATTCCGAAATCAAAGGAAGGGCTGCTTCGCATATGCGAAGCAGCCCTTTTCGTCGTTCATCGAATAACCGATGTTTCCTTAACCAAACAACATAAATCCTAAAACATTGTTATATCTCCCCATGGCTTTGGAAAGCTACAATAGCTTCTGTAACCGCTAACAATAAACAAGAAGAAGGTTAAATGGAGGGGGATTTATTGAAACAAAGAGCGATGCGGAGGTGGAATTTCAAGCTCACTTGGCCGTTGCACGCCATGCTCATTCCGGGTATAGTTCTTGTTCTGATCTTTTCATATTTGCCCATGCTGGGACTCGTGATGGCCTTTCAGGATTACAAGCCCCAGCTTGGATTTTTGGATTCCGAATGGATCGGGCTGGAAAATTTCAAGCTGATGTTTGAATATCCGGATGCAAGGCAAGTCATATGGAATACGCTGCTGATCGCGGGCATCAAAATTGCAGCGCATCTCATTGTTCCATTCGTTTTTGCGCTGCTGCTCAATGAAGTGCGTAAAATGCTGTTTAAACGGTTTGTGCAAACGCTCGTCTATTTGCCCCACTTTTTGTCCTGGGTCATTCTAGGAGGCATTTTACTCGATATGCTCTCTACAGATGGCGGACTAGTCAATCAACTGCTTGGGGTATTTGGAATCGAGCCGATTTTTTTCCTTGGCGATGGGAATTGGTTTAGATTTACGATCATTGTCAGCGATGTATGGAAGGATTTCGGCTTCTCGACCATTATTTTTCTAGCGGCGCTTGCGGGCGTTAATCCCGAATATTATGAAGCGGCGCTTATTGATGGGGCGAATCGCTGGCGTCAGACGCTTTCGATAACGATCCCGTCTATTTTGCCCATTACGATTGTGGTTGCGATCTTATCGCTTGGCAACGTGCTCAATGCCGGGTTCGACCAGATTTTTAATCTATACAACCCGCTTGTTTATGAAAAGGGAGATATCATCGACACCTATGTTTACAGAGTAGGCTTGCTGGGTGGCGATTTTGGCTTCGGTACAGCCGTAGGCGTGTTCAAATCGCTAGTCAGCTTTATCTTGATTGTTATTTCATATAGGCTTGCCTACAAGCTGGCCAATTATCGCATTTTTTAAGGGGGGAGCGGCATGCATTATCGTTCAATTTCTTATCGTGTTTTCTCTACATTCAACGTTGCTTTTCTAGCCCTGTTGTCCTTCATGTGTATAGCACCGCTCCTTCATGTGCTTGCGGTATCGTTCAGTACCTCGGCGGCAGCCGATGCCAATTTGGTAAAGCTGTGGCCGGTTGGTTTTTCTCTAGACGCCTATAAATCTACATTGTCGAATGTATTTTTTATCGGCTCCTTTGGAAATTCAATCATTCGAACGGCTCTTGGCACAGCGATTGCGCTTTCCTTGTCGATTCTGATTGGCTATGCCTTGTCCAAAGAGAGCTCTGAATTCAAGGGAAGAAATATATATGCCTGGTTTTTCGTGTTTACGATGCTGTTCAGCGGCGGGCTGATTCCCGGTTATATCGTTGTACAAAAGCTGGGGCTGCTGAATTCGGTATGGGCACTCGTTCTTCCGGGAGCGGTTAGCGTTTATAATACGATTTTATTGATGAATTTTTTCCGCACATCGGTGCCGAAAGCGCTGGAGGAAGCGGCTTTTATAGATGGAGCGGGCCACTTTCGCGCATTATGGCAAATTTATTTGCCGATATCGCTCCCATCGCTGGCAACAATCGGCCTTTTTACAATGGTTGGTCACTGGAACGCTTGGTTTGATGGACTGATTTATATGACTCATGCCGAAAAATATCCTATGTCTACGCTTTTGCAGACGATTGTAGTCCAGCGGGACTTAAGCAGCATGAGCGTCAATGCAGATGAAATGAAGGAGCTGTCGAACCGGACGGTGAAAACGGCACAGATTTTTATTGCTACCCTGCCGATTATTATCGTGTATCCGTTTTTGCAACGATTTTTCGTTAAAGGGATTGTACTTGGTTCCGTAAAGGAATAGCACAATCGTCCGCTACACAGAAAGTGCGATAGCTGAGCCATTAAATAGGGGGAGTGTCTACGATGAATAAAAGCTGGATAAAAACGACCGCATTATGGAGCGCTTTAATGCTGGGTATGACAGCTGTGACGGCCTGCTCATCGCCAGGAAATGAGGAAGCGTCAAGCAATGCCCCGCAGCCGCAAGCTGTAGCCATCGCAGATGAAGCGATCAAAGCGGGCAAATACGAGGAGCCGCTAAAAATCAATATTGTTCGCCAGATGACCACTGATGTGAAGTTTCGCGCCGGGGAGGACATCAACAATAATCCTCATGTCCAATGGGCCAAGGATACGTTCAATATCGATCTCAATTATTTATGGACGGCCGACAGCAGCGCGATTGATACGAAAATCCGCTTGATTTTGTCCGCGAACGAGGATCTTCCTGATATTATTCAATATCGGGGCTCACAGGATGTTATCGACGCATTAATCGATTCAGGCAAGTTCGCAGACGTTGGCGACCTGTTCGACAAATATGCCGGCGATGCCTACAAAGCAGCGATGGCGGAGGACGAAACAGTCTGGTATCCTTATGTTCGTGATGGAAAAAAGTACGCGATTCCGATTCTCGATTACTCTAACAATAATGACACCGTTTTATGGATCAGAGATGATTGGATGAAAAAGCTGAATTTGAAGGCGCCGCAAACAATTGAAGAGCTGGAAAAGATGATGGAGCTGTTCACGAACGGCGATCCAGACGGCAATGGCAAGAAGGACACCGTAGGGCTGGCAGTAGGCTTGAAAAATGGCATGAACACATGGGGACTCGCAGATGCCGACTTCCTGTTCGGCGCTTACGGCGCAATGCCGGGGCAGTGGAATGTGGATGCCGCGACAGGCAAGCTTGTTTACGGCTCGATTGCACCGGAGGTGAAGACGGTGCTTGCGAAGCTGAAGAATTGGATGGAGAAGGGCTACATTCACAAGGAAGCGGGATTGCATGATGAAGGCAAGGCTGCTGAATTATTTTCATCAGGCAAGGCGGGAATCGTAGCTGCTCCTTACTGGGCAGGAGGCTGGCCGCTGCCAGCGGTTAAAGAGGTAGATAAAAATGCTGACTACAGCGCATATCCTCTGCCTGCGGGACCAGATGGGAAAATTGGCCGCAGCAAATCGGGAACGGGCAATGGAGTCATTTTAATCAATAAAGACTTCAAGCATCCGGAAGCTTTTTTTATGTATGCCAACCTTTTATATGAGCAGCAGGGTAATCCGCAGGCTGGAAGTCCGTTTGAATACGGCTTTAAAGAAGGCTATGATTTTATGCTTCAGGATGGGCAGCCAGTCTGGGATGAAGCTAAGTTTCCGGCAGACAAGCCGCTAATGAATGTTGAAAAGTATACCCTGCTGTTTGATGGCGCCCGCATCCCTTCCCTCGTTATGCAGACGATGAACGATTTGGCAAGTGGCAAGGAGCCGGCTACGGCGTTCGAGCAGAAGCAGTCCAGAGGGTTGGATAAAAATATTACAGCTGGTGCAGTCAACTACAGCCAGCGGGAATATGCGATGCCAAATTTGTATATTGGCTCTCCGACCAAAACCTACAAGAAGCGCTGGGATTTCCTCAGCAAAAGCGAAAAGGAAACGTTTAATAAAATCATTTACGGCGGCAGTCCGATTGACGCCTTTGACGCGTTCGTCACACAGTGGAAAGCTTCTGCTGGGGACACCATTACCGAAGAGGTTAATGAATGGTATGCTGCTGTTCAAAAATAAGTAATCGGGCAACCTAACATCGGATAAACAATAGAAGCGCCCAATCCCTTAGGAGGGGAATACGGCGCTTTTTTTGCTCAGGAAGGAAGGCTCTGTAATGGAGAAATCAAATATTTTCAAAAAAATATTAGCCATTATGGGGCTGCTGCTCATCCCTGTTATCGGTTTGTATTCCTATTCAAATCAAATAAGCATTCATGTCGTAGAGGACCAAATCAGGCAAAACAGCGGGGACAAGCTTTCTTTCTTTGTTCAACAGATTGATGCTGAATTTGATCAATATATGATTTCAGTAAATAATTTAGCCATTGAGCCGCTAGTACGCGCTTTTACAACGCTGCCCTCCTCCAGCACGAATTCCGAGCTGTTTGAGACGAAGCTGAGACTGCAGGATGATTTGGACATCAAAGGGAAGGCCGGTATTCTGGAGCGTGCTTATACGTTATATGCGCCGCTTTCAGGGGAAGTAGTCAGTACACACGGTTCTATTTCCTATAAGCAAATGTTCGTCAATACGGTGCATAAAGGCGAGCTTAAGCCGTTCATATGGACTTACTCGGTAGAGGACAACAGCCGAATACCGAACGCTTTCGTTTATCGGATTGTGGAGCCGCTGTTCGTTTACGAGGATCTGGAGCAGGCTGATCTGGTGGGCGAGATTCGGGTCGATACGAGAGATATTTCGGATATGCTGACCCGGTTTAAGGCGGACAGTCCCGGCGACCCTTTTTTATATCATGAAAATGCTGCCCCCATCGTTGCGCGTACAGCAGACATGCAGCGAATTAATGAACTGCTGCCTTTGTTTGAGAAATATAAGGAAGATGTAAAGCAAGGGACGTTCCTGGCATCGCTGCAAAATGAAGAATATATGATCCTTTATGCCAAGTCGGAGGCTACAGGCTGGTATTTAATCGAATATATGCCGCTTGAAAGCATTCTTTCTCCGATAACCTCCAGCCGCAATTGGTTTTGGATATCACTTTGTCTAATTTTGCTCATAAGCGTGTTATCCGCATTTTTGCTTTATCGCAATGTGCAGGTCCCGATTAGGGAGCTGTATTTGGCCGCCAAGCGGCTGCGCAGGGGCGATTATGCCGTACGTGTTGGCAGCCGCAAGCATGACGAATTCGGTTATTTATTTGAGCAGTTCAATTTGATGAGCGAGCAAATCCAGCATTTAATCAATAGTATCTATGCGGAGAAGCTGCATGCCAGAGAAGCTACGCTGAAGCAGCTGCAATCGCAGATTAATCCACACTTTCTGTACAATTGCTTATTTTTCATTAAAAATATGACGCGCATAGGCGAGCGGGACGCCGTAATGGCGATGGCGGTCAAGCTGGGCGACTATTATCGCTATACGACCCATGTAGATCAGCAGGAAACGACGCTGCGCGAGGAAATCAAGCTGACCCACAACTATTTGTCGATTCAAAATATGAGGATGGACCGCATCCACTTTCAAATTATAATTCCGGATGCCATGCTGGAGCTCAAGCTGCCGAGGCTGATCGTGCAGCCAATTATTGAGAATGCCATTATTCATGGCTTGGAGCCAAGAGAAGGGATAGGCATGATTAAAGTTACGGGCCTTATCGGCGAGCATGGATATGAAATAGTATGTGAAGATGATGGTGTGGGCCTCAGTGATCAGGAGCTGCTGCGGCTGCGGCAGAAAATCAGCGCTAATGCAGGGCTGGACGAGAGCTGCGGCCTGCGCAATGTCCATCAGCGGCTTGTTCATAAATACGGCGGAGCGTCTGGCCTCACGCTGGAGCATTCGTCTAAAGGTGGCCTTCGCGCAACGATTCGGTGGAGGGCACTCTCAAGCGGACGTGAGAGTGAGTGAGTGAGTGAGTGAGTGCGTAAGTGCGTGCGCGAAGGCTGCACGGAGCGCTGCAATCATGTCAGGAAAAAAGGAGACTTGGCCATGTATCAGCTCATGATCGTTGATGATGAACGTTCGGTAGTTGAAGGGGTTGCGGCGACGCTGCTTGAATATGGAATGGCTGACGTTGAAATTCATAAAGCTTTTTCCGCTTCGGATGCGCTGGCGATTATGCGCAAATGCCCTATGGATCTAATCATTACGGATATCCGGATGCCGGGCATTTCCGGTATAGAGCTCATGGAGCGCGTGCGAAAATCGTCAGATTCGACTGCTATTATTTTGCTCACAGGCTATGCCGAATTTGAATATGCCAAGCAGGCGCTGACTAGCGGCGCCTCTGATTATTTGCTCAAGCCGGTCAATGACGAGGACCTGATTAGCGCGGTAAATAAGGCGCTGCAAGCTGTACAGAAGGAATGGGAAGCAGCCGTTTTACGTGATAACACACAGCGGGCAATGCGGGAAAACTTGCCGCTGCTGCAGCAAGACTTGCTGATTGATTTGCTTCAAGATCGGGAGATCTCATCCGCTGCCTTAGAACAGAGGCTTCAGCAGCTCTCGCTTCCTTTTTCGCTGGAGCATTCTGTCAGTCTGCTGCTGATTCGGCTGGAGGAGCCTTTTTTTCAATATGGGCACAATGATCGGGCTTTGCTTGAATATGCGGTCGGCAATATTGCCGAGGAGGTGCTGAACGATTTTTATCAATTGTGGATGTGCAAGGATTCCCGTGATTATTTGGCCTTTGTGGTTCGCGCATTGGATGGGAAGGGCGGAATGGCAGGCGAATTGGTGGAGCAGGAGCTTGCGCGTCGGTGCCTCTATTTGCAGCAGCAGGTGCAGCGGTATTTGAATGGGTCGATATCGGTTGTCATCAGTGCTTGGGGGCGGTTTCCCGAGCATTTGGCCGCCTCCTATCGTCATGCGCTTACGGCTTATCTCAAGCATGTCGGCTCAGGAAGGGGATTGCTGCTTCCGCTCGGCGAGCAGTTGAGGATGAATTCCATCCGTACATTCAAGCATTTGTATGAGCCGCCGCTGCTGTCTGATCTGCTGGAGTCGGGAAGATGGGATTCCTTTATGGAAAAGCTGAGCTTGATTTTCGATGAGCTTGAGACCGATTTTGACGGCTCCGCCGAGCATTCATTGGAGGTCTATTGTGCCGTAACAGGTACACTTAGCTTTATTGCCCATAAAAGCGGGTACGGCTTGTTTGATTTTTTGGAATTAGGTGACCAGCAAATGATGACATTCGAGTCTTTAAGGCAGCAGCGACTGCTGCGGGATAAGCTGGTTCGATTGGCGGAGAACATACGCAGCCAGCTTGAGACCGAGGCAATGGGCAGCCAATCTAGACTAATCAAGAAGGTGCAGCGCTTCATTGACGAGCAACTTGCTCATACGATTTCCCTGACGATGATTGCCGAGCATGTTTTCCTTCATCCCGTGTATCTCTCCCAGATGTATAAAGCGGCAACCGATGAAAGCTTGAGCGACTATATGCAGCGAATGCGGATGGAGAAATCGGCCTATTGGCTTCGAAACTCAAAGTTGAAAATTTATGAAATCGGCAGTAAAGTCGGCTACCACAATGCGCCTTATTTTATCAAAGTATTCAAGAAGGTGCATGGGATGACACCGCAGGACTATCGGGAGCTTCATTCGGTATAAGCTGACGCGGGTCCGGCTGGCGCTTCATTTGTGTCAACTTTTCTAATTCATGCTTAGAATTCGATTTTTTGTGACATAAACGTCTGAAATAGGCGTCTTTGGCATGGCATAATCGGGAAGGAAGCTTTTGTTTTCTGCTTGAAATATAGAGAAAGTATATGATTTCGCCAACCTTTCTCTATATTTCTCGGACTTAGAGAAGCATATTTGTAGGAGGAAGAAGCGATGAGTAAAAGGGAACAGGAGCAGAGCCTTAAGCTGCTGCCGGACAAAAACTATACGCCGCTGATTGCGATTTTGACCGTTGTGATCGTAGGGCTAGTGACGGTGCTGTTTTTTCTGCCGGCCTATGACGGGGAGCTTGGCTTCAATGTGAAATTGCTGCCGCTGCTCAATGCGGTATTTAACTGCTTTACGTTTATTGCTCTGGTCGTAGCTTTAGTTGCGATTATCAAAAAGAACATCAAGCTGCATCGCCGTTTTATTGGAGCGGCATTCGTCTCGACGACCTTATTTCTCGTGTCCTATGTGACCTATCACTATTTGACGGAATCGACGAAATATGGCGGCGAAGGGGCATTGAAGAGCATTTATTTCTTCGTGCTGATTACGCATATTTTGCTGGCAATCGTCGTTGTGCCGCTGGCGCTGCTATCTGTGGCAAGAGGCCTCTCCATGCAGGTCGAACGCCACCGCAAAATCGCGAGATGGACGATGCCGATCTGGCTCTATGTCAGCTTCACGGGCGTTGTCGTCTACTTGATGATTTCGCCGTACTATTAAGGAGGAGCGGATTTCCGCTTCGCCATGCAAAAATAAAACCGGGTACAGCCTGTCACTTTAAAGGACAAGCTGTACCCGGTTTTATAATCAGAGGAGCATTCGAATGGCCTTCGCTATCTATGCTCTTCCATTCCTATCGTGTCGCGCTTAAACATTGCTTCTTAGCAAGGCAGGTCTAGCACGTACGGCAAGCCTAGCACACAAGGCAAGCTTAGCGCACTTACCGCAAGCCTACAAGCTTCCACCGCCGAGCTTGCGCCCGATATACTGCTCGTAAGCTTGCGCTACGGCGCACATATCCAGCTCGCTTAGTCCCATTGACTCCCCGACCTGGAACATGCTCTTCGCCGACTCTAGCAGCGGTGTGGGCACGCGCAGGCTGTCTGACAGTACGGAGGACAGCTTAAGGTCCTTGAGCATCAGCTCTAGCGAAAACTGCACATCATAATTGGCATTGATCAGCTTAGGGCCCTTCAGCTCAGCCGATTTGCTCGATGCGCTGCCGGCCTGCACCAGCTCTAGAAAGGCGCTGCTGTCGAGCCCGCCGCTTGCGGCAATCGCCATGCCTTCCGTCAGCGCAACAACGTTGATGCCGACGATTGTATTATGGGCCAGCTTGGCAATGGAGCCGCTGCCGTTCTGGCCCATATAGATGAGCTTGCCGCCCATTGCTAGCAAAATGTCGTCATTGGCGTCGAGCACCGCCTTGCTGCCGCCAATCATAAATACAAGCGTTCCGGCATCGGCTGCCGGCTTGCTGCCTGTAACCGGTGCATCGAGGAACGAGGCACCCTTCTGCTCGGCTGTTGCCGCTAGCTCGCGCGCCAGACTTGGCGAGATGGTGCTGCTGTCAATAAGCACAGTGCCGGAACGGACGGCGCCGAAAATCCCATTTTCACCATAATAAACGTCCCGTATTGCTTGATCATTGCTGATCATTGTAATCACGACATCGCTGCCAGCGGCCGCTTCGGCCGGAGTTAATGCTTCAGTCGCTCCAAGCTCGATTAGCGCTGCCGCTTTTCCGGGCGTGCGGTTGTACACCGTGACGCTATAGCCTTTGCGCAGCAGGTTCGCCGCCATTCCCATACCCATTACACCAAGTCCGATAAATGCTGCTGTTTTCATCAAAAGGTTCCTCCCATGGCTAGCGTTTTCCTTTCATTATACGGCTTCTTCATCAAGATTTCATTGTTATAAGCTTGTTTTTATAGTTTAAATCCGATATTGTAGATTTGACGCTATACATGATGTTGATTATCAGTGGGGGGAAGCATGAGCCCCGCCGTTAATCGTACGATATTTTAAAAACGGCAGCGATGCCGTTTATATTCCTAAGGAGGCTTATTTGTTTATGAGTAAAACGGTACATTTCGATTACAGCAAAGCACTAACGTTTATTGGGCAAAATGAGATCGACAACTTGACACAGCAAGTTCGTCTTGCGCATGACCAACTACATAACGGCACGGGTACAGGCTCTGACTACCTGGGCTGGATTGACCTTCCTGAAAACTATGACAAAGAAGAATTCGCCCGCATCAAGCAGGCGGCTGAAAAAATTAAATCGGACTCCGAGGTGCTGATCGTAATCGGCATCGGCGGTTCTTACCTGGGCGCGCGCGCAGCGATCGAAATGCTGTCGCATTCCTTCTATAACCTGCTGCCGCATGAGCAGCGCAAGACGCCGCAAGTACTTTTTGCCGGCAACAACATCAGCTCCACTTACGTGACGCATTTGACGCAGCTGCTTGAAGGCCGCGACTGGTCGATCAACGTTATTTCCAAATCCGGCACAACGACTGAGCCAGCGATCGCTTTCCGTCTGTTCCGTGAGCTGTTGGAGAAAAAATACGGCAAGGAAGCTGCACGCAAGCGTATTTATGCAACGACGGACAAACAGCAAGGCGCGCTCAAAAAGCTCGCATCCGAAGAAGGCTACGAGTCGTTCATCATCCCTGATGACGTTGGCGGCCGCTATTCCGTATTGACAGCTGTAGGCTTGCTGCCAATCGCAGCAGCTGGCGTTGATATTGATGCGATCATGAAAGGCGCGGCTGACGCTGCCAAAGAATACAGCAATCCGAATCTGGCTGAAAATGAAGCCTACCAATATGCGGCTGCCCGCAACTCGTTGTACCGCAAAGGCAAAACAACTGAAATTCTCGTTAACTACGAGCCTTCGCTTCACTTCGTATCGGAGTGGTGGAAGCAGCTGTTTGGCGAGAGCGAAGGCAAGGACTACAAAGGGATATATCCTTCCTCCGTTGATTTCTCGACAGACCTTCACTCGATGGGCCAGTTCATCCAAGAGGGCAACCGCAACATTTTCGAAACCGTTATTCAAGTGAAGGAAGTGTCCGAGCACATTTCCATCGGTCATGACGATGCGGATTTGGATGGTCTGAACTTCCTGACGGGCAAAACGATGGACTTCGTCAACAAAAAAGCATTTGAAGGCACTTTGCTTGCGCATACAGACGGCCAAGTTCCTAACTTTATCGTCAACATTGCGGATTTCTCGCCATACACCTTCGGCTACCTCGTGTATTTCTTCGAGAAGGCTTGCGGCATCAGCGGCTACTTGCTCGGCGTAAATCCATTTGACCAACCGGGCGTAGAAGCATACAAGAAAAACATGTTCGCGCTGCTTGGCAAACCGGGCTACGAGAAGGAGAAAGCGGAGCTGGAAGCGCGCCTGTAGGCGTCGTTTCCGACTTCCTTCCTGATGAAGCTTGAACGTTACCGAACGGTTAGGCAGCAGGCCCATGCCGAAATCGTCATCAAGCGCTCCCGATTTATTGGCTATGCAAAGCCAGTAGAGACTGAGGAGGAAGCGGTGCAGTTTATTGACGAGATCAAGCGGCTGCACAAAACCGCGACGCATAACTGCTCCGCCTATATGGTGGGGGAGCGCGACCAATTCCAGAAGCAGTCTGACGACGGCGAGCCAAGCGGCACGGCGGGCAAGCCGATTTTGGAGGTCATTAAGCACAAGGGTCTCAAAAATATCGCCGTCGTCGTCACCCGCTATTTTGGCGGCACGATGCTGGGCGCCGGAGGACTCGTCCGGGCCTACACAGACGGCGCGGTAGCCGGAATCGAAGCGGCAGGCGAGATTGTCAACGTCCTGCACCTCGAGGTGCGGGTTTCCGTTGACTATACTTGGTATGGCAAGCTGGAGAACGAGCTGCACGGCCGTGGCATACGCGTAGGCGGCACGGAGTTTACGGACCGCGTCATCGTCAGCTGTTTGCCGGCGGAGCCGGAGGCGGAAGCTTTTATCGCGTGGATGACGGATTTCACGCAGGGCCAAGCCGAGATAGAAGCAGGCGAGAGCGTCTATTATATTGAGGGCGAATAACAAGCCCATCCTATGCTTTTCAAAGATTAACAAAAAGCGCCTTATTCATAAACCCATTGGGGATAATGAATAAGGCGCTTTTTGTATTATTTTGTATTTGTTTTTTGTATTTCGCTTTTTTACTGAGCGGTTTTGGCGATTTTGTTCTGTGGTTTTTCAACAGTAGCCGGAAAAGGGGTGGAGCGGAGTGAAAGGTTTGAGCTGGAGAAGCGGAGCGCTCGCCTTTGCCTGCGGAATTCTACCATGAACATGGTACAATCGAAGAATTCCGCGGGCAACAGCGATCGTAAGCCAAACCTTTCACGCAGCGCAGACCTCATTTCCAGCAATCAGTTGAACTCCACAAATAAAAGGCCAATTTAGCATTGACTTGGACTAATATGATCTGCTAAATTGATAATACCAAGTTTGTTAATAGGGATTATCTTTTTTGCTTTATCTTTTCGTATTTGTACTTTTCTATTTTCGTCTGTGGTTTCACCTACGACACGAGTCGATGGTCTGGAGGGTAACGTCAACGTGAATGCTATGTTTCGAAACAAATGGTGGAGCTTCGGCTTCCGAAGTACGGTTATGCTTTATTTTATTATCCTGATTATTATTCCGATTTTCGGCATTTACACGCAATCGCTGTCGCTTGGCTGGCAGCCGTTCTGGGAAAGCGTAAGCGATCCTCTCGCGTGGAAAGCGGTGCTGCTCACCGTCAGGCTCGCCGTTATTGCGACGATAATCAACATTTTTCTTGGAACGATGATTGGCTGGGTGCTTATTCGCTACAAATTTCCCGGGAAAAGATTTCTCAACTCGCTCGTCGATTTGCCTTTTGCTTTGCCGACAGCGGTTGCTGGGCTGATGATTTTGCTGCTGCTGGGCCCACGCAGCTTTGTTGGCGGTTTGGCGACGAAGCTTGGCTTCGATATCGTATTCCATGAACCGGCGATTATTATCGCGATGGTGTTCGTCACCTTCCCATTCGTTATCCGCGCTGTACAGCCTTTGCTGGAGGAGCTGGATCGCTCAGAGGAAGAAGCGGCGTATACGATGGGTGCTTCAAGAGCGCTGACGTTTTTTCGCATTATTTTACCGTCGATGCTTCCAGGTATTATAAGCGGAGCGATGCTGGCATTCTCGCGCGGCATAGCCGAGTTTGGTGCAGTTGTGCTAGTAGCGGGCAACATTCCTGGCAAAACGCTCATTGCATCGGTTTATATTTTTGGGGAAATCGAAAGCGATAATCCGCAGGGAGCAGCGGCGGTTTCCGTTATTTTGCTCACCTTATCCTTCGTCATCTTGTGGACGGTTAACCTGATTCAATCCAGGAGGCCGGGCCAATGAGAAAACTATGGATTACGCTCACTTACGTCGTATTTATACTTCTACTTATCATACCGCTTGTCGAAATCGTGCGCGGGTCCTGGGCAGAAGGCTGGAGCGGTTTTACTGAAGGGCTGCTAAGGCAGCAATCGCTTCATGCCCTCAAGATGACCGCATTAATCGTCGTTATTGTAACCGCATTAAACACACTTTTTGGGGTCATGCTTGCGCTTTATCTGGTACGGGCAAAATGGATCGGGCCGCGTATCAAGCGCCTGCTGAACAGCTTGGTAGACCTGCCGTTTGCGGTGTCTCCGGTTATCGGCGGTTTGATGATTGTTCTTATTCTTGGACCAAGTACCGTTATTGGAACCTTTTTCGAAGCGTCGGGCTTTAAAATCGTCTACGCCTTGCCAGGCATGGTGCTTGCAACGCTATTCGTCACTTTCCCGCTCATGGTGCGCGAGGTACTGCCCGTATTGCAGGAAATCGGGGCCCAGCAGGAGGAAGCGGCGTCTACGCTTGGCGCATACTCGTGGTATACGTTCTGGCAGGTGACATGGCCGTCGATTCGTTGGGGTGTCATTTACGGTGTTGTGCTGACGGTTGCCCGCTCGCTTGGCGAGTTTGGCGCTGTGCTCGTCGTATCCGGCAATATTATGAATAAGACGCAGACGGCAACGACGCTCGTGTATCAGGATGTGGAAAATTTTAATGTTGTGGCTGCGAACGGGGTTGCGCTCGTGCTTGCGGCGTTCTCCGTAGGATTGCTGCTATTAATGGAATGGGCCAAGAAACGAAAGGAAGTGCATTAAGCCATGCATATTGAAGTCCGTAATTTAAACAAAAGCTTCGGGGATTTTCATGCGGTGCAGGATGTCAGCTTCGATATTAAGAAAGGCCAGCTTATTGGCCTGCTAGGGCCGAGCGGCGGCGGCAAAACGTCAATTCTCCGCATGCTGGCAGGGCTTGAATCGCCTTCCTCTGGCGATATCGTATTCCATGGCAAGCGCGTCAATGATTTGCCGCCGCAGGAGCGTGGAATCGGCTTTGTATTCCAGAACTATGCGCTGTTCAAGCATATGACCGTTTATGATAATATCGCTTTTGGACTTAAGGTGAAAAAGCAAACCAAAGAACAAATCCGCGAGCGTGTTATGACGCTTGTTGAGCTTACAGGGCTGAAAGGCTTTGAGCATCGTTATGCTCACCAGCTATCGGGAGGCCAGCGTCAGCGTGTCGCCTTCGCTAGAGCGCTCGCTCCTGAGCCGCAGCTGCTGCTGCTCGATGAGCCATTTGCGGCGATTGATGCGAAAATCCGCACGGAGCTGCGCACTTGGCTCAAGGAAATGATTGAGCGCGTTGGCATTACGTCGATTTTCGTCACGCATGACCAGGATGAGGCCATTGAGGTTGCTGATGAAATTATGATTATCAGCAAGGGCAGGCTGGAGCAGAAGGGCTCGCCATGGGCGATTTACAAGGACCCGCAGACGCCGTTCGTAGCGAGCTTTATCGGGGAATCGACAATTGTCGAGGATGTTGGCGCATTGAAAGGCTTTGACTCTGCTGCTGGCAAACCGGGAACGAAGGCGCTCATCCGCCCCGAGTATATTGAAATCGGCAAGCCGGGGGAAATTCGCCTTGCATCTGCGACGCTTGCAGCAAACGTTAAGCATATTCATTTCCGCGGCAGCGAGTGGCTGGTTGAGCTTGAGGTAGGTTCGGTTAAGCTTGTCACCTACCGTTCGCTGGAGAAGGATGTGCTGCAGCCGGGCGACCGCGTTCAAGTGCTGGTGCACCGGGCGTATTTGTTTAATGATCAAGAAAGCTGGATTCAGGAAAACAGCCTGAAGGAAGATCCAATGCCAATTCATATCTAATAGCTTGGGTTTGAAAACATCGAGCAGAAAGAGTTGTATGCCATTATGAATGCTATTCAGACAACAAGCCGCCGTATACTTGCCCTGCTGCTTGCGACCGCCCTGCTGCTTGTTGCAGCGGGCTGCGGCGAAGCGCAAGACAATGATCCGGCGGTGGAATCTTCCGTTCCAAACGGCGATGTCACGCTTGTCATTGGTGCATACTCCATAGTGAAGGATGCTTTCGCCGAAATTTTGCCGCAGTTCCAGACGTACTGGCTGCAGCAAACGGGACAAAAGGTTGTATTTCAGGAATCCTATGAAGCCTCTGGGACACAGGCGCGGGCCATTATAGGCGGATTTAATGCCGACGTTGCCGTGCTGGCGATGGAGGGCGACGTCAACAAAATTGCTGATGCGGGACTCATCAACCCGAATTGGAAGGAGCAAGCGGACGGAGAATTCGTGACCAAGTCGATTGTTGTGCTTGGCACACGTGAAGGCAATCCGCTGAACATTCAAGATTGGTCCGATCTTACTCGCAGCGGAGTGAAGGTCGTCTATCCGAATCCAAAAACATCTGGCGGCGCCCAGTGGGATATTAATGCAATTTACGGCGCGGGATTGAAGCAGTCGGAGGAAGAGACAGGTGCCAAGGACCCTACATTTGCGAAAAACTTCCTCAAGGCGATCCATGCCAACGTGGAATCGCTCGATAAAAGCGGGCGTGCTTCTATGGCGGCGTTCGAATACGGTGTCGGCGACGTGATCGTGACGTATGAGAACGAACTGCTCGCCCGCATTAAGCAGGGCAAGGACTATCATATCGTCGTGCCGAAAAGCACGATTCTGATTGAAAACCCAGCGACGGTAGTAGACAAAAATGCAGACAAGCACGGCACCCGCGAGGTGGCCGAAGCGTTCATTCAATATTTGCACAGCGATGAAGCGCAGCGTGTGCTTGTCGATTACGGTTTCCGTTCTGTAAATGAGACGGTAGCCAAGGAATCGGCGAGCAAATACGTAGTTCCTGAGCAGCTGTTCGACATCAGCTATCTCGGCGGCTGGCCCGAGGTAAAGAAGTCGCTCTATTCCAAAAAGGGCATTTGGTACCAAGTGCTTGCAGGTATTTAATTGCAGTCAAATGTGCAGTTGCACTTAACAATGTAATGAGATATTGTAATAAATCTTGTAACAACAAACAAACCGTGTATTTGGCTATTAAATAAGCCAGATCCACGGTTTGTTTTATTGCCTCAAAAAATCGGTAAACGCTTTAAGGTTGTATAGGTGAGCGGGTCGTAGCGGAGTGAAAAGGTGGGGGTGGAGAAACGAAGTGCTCGCTTTTGCTGTGGAACTTCAGCCGTTCACGGCTAATTCGAGGAAATTCAACAGCAATGGCGATCGTAACCCCCACCTTTTCGCGCAGCACAGAATCCCATCTCACCTAAACCTATCCCTTACGAGTTTAAAACGAATTTTTCAAATACGTGACGAACGCCCTCATCATTATTGCTAAGCGTCACATAATTAGCAACCTCTTTCAGCGCTGGAATCGCATTAGCCATTGCTACGCCAAGTCCAGCCGCTTCGATCATCTCGTGATCATTCCATGCATCGCCGATTGCAATCGTTTGGTCCATCGTGCAGCCAAGATGCTCAGCCATAAAACGCAGCGCATGTCCTTTTGTTCCTTCTTTATGCATAAACTCTAAATAATGAGCTTTGGATTTCGTAATATGCACACGGTCGCCGATAAGCGCCTTGAGCTGCTCAGCAATTTCATCGAGATAGTCCGGCTCATCGATAATGAGCATTTTCGTATTCGGCTGCTCCAGCAGCTCCTCGAAATCTGGTGCTACCGTGTAAGGGATTTTGGATAGGCGCGAATACATAAGTGCCTTATCATTCGCTTCCTTCACAAACAACTGGTCATCGACATAAAGCTGCAAATGCAGGCCATGTTTTTCTGTAAAAGCATACAGCTCCTTGGCCGCATCGGTAGGCACGCTGCGCTCATACAGCACCTTGCCGTCCAGCAGCGTTTTTACTAGCGAGCCCTGATACGTAATGATGGGTACATTGAGCTGGATTTGCTCAGCGATTTGTCTGGCCGAAGCGTACATTCTTCCGGTAGCCAGCGTCACCGTTACGCCTTTCGCGATCGCTTCCTCCATGGCGCATTTCGTTCCTTCAGTTACAACCAATTCATCGTTCAACAGTGTATCGTCAACATCAATTGCAATTAGTTTATACATAATGACAATATGTTCCCCTCTCCAAGCATCTTTATCGTGTACATAAGCTAGGTTGATTGTAGCGAAAAATCGGCGTTCGTACAAGCGATCATCCGCTTTTCCTGTATAATAGAAAAGGCTGTTAAAGAATGGACAGAGAGAGGATGGGCAAGGATGAAGCTAAGATGGGGGATTTTAAGCGGTGCGAGCATTGCTATACATACGATGATTCCAGCCATTCAGCAGGCAGAGCGGGGCGAGGCGGTTGCAATTGCGAGCCGCAGCATCGAACGTGCTGTTGAAGCAGCAGAGCGGTTAGGTATTGAAAAAGCGTACGGCTCCTACGAGGAGCTTCTCGCTGATCCAGATATTGATGCGGTCTATATTCCGCTGCCGAATCATTTACATAAGGAATGGGCGATTAAAGCGGCTGAGGCTGGCAAGCATGTGCTTTGCGAGAAGCCATTTGCAATCACGGCAGCGGATGCGGGGGAAATGGCAAAGGCGGCACAGACGGCAGGCATCGTCATGGCGGAAGCTTTCATGTATCGCCATCATCCACGCTTTGAGCAGATAAAGGCGATTATCGCGTCTGGCGAAATTGGTGAGCTTCGCGTCATAACAGGCTCGTTTACGTTCAATAACGCAGCGGATGCGGGCAATGTTCGCTACAACGCGGAATGGGGCGGCGGCTCCTTGTATGACATCGGCTGCTACCTCATAAGTGCAGCACGGCTTATATTTGGCGGGGAGCCGGTGGCAGCGAGCGTCCATGGTTTATTTTCCAAGGAGCATGGCGGGGTAGACATGATGGCTTCTGGCATTCTGGAGTTCGCAAATGATGTATGCCTCGTATTCGACTGCGGCATGTGGGCAGCTTACCGCAACCGCATGGAAATTCTCGGGACGAAGGGGCGGGTTGAGCTGCCGAACGCTTTTGGCCCGGGCGAAGAGGATTATTTTATTGTACATACGGAGGATGGCCAGCGTAAGGAAGGGCCTTTCAACCTGAACACTTATGTGATGCAAATCAACCGAATTGCACAGATTGCCGCTGGTGAGGAACAGCCGCTGTTTGGTCCTGAGGATGCGATAGCGGGGACTGCGGTAATTGAGGCCTGTCTCACCTCGGCACGAGAGCAGCGGCGGGTTCTTTTGTGAAAATTTGCTCCATCCCCCTTCAATAAGATACAGTAAAGAAAGCGGATGAGAGTTGAACCTGGGGAGATGACGAGTTGAGGTATTTTACACATGCTGCTGCACGGCGCAGAGTGCTGTTAATTGGCCTGGTTGGGGCTATATTATTTATGGTTGCCGGGTTCGCAGTGGGGTGGCTCTGGATGGGGCATCGTTATCCGATGCTGAAAGAGCCTGCATTCCAGAACTTTGCGGTATCCTACAATACCATTATGGATAAATATTTAAATGGAGCGGATGGCGAGGATTTGATCAATGGCGCCTCCGAGGGAATGGTAGCATCGCTGGAAGATCCGTATTCCCGCTATTTAATCGAGGAACAGGGCGATGCCTATACGCAAGGCTATGAGGGCGAGTTTTCTGGAGTTGGGGCGGAGGTGCGTGAGCAGGATGGGCAGTTCATCATTCATGCGCTGACCCCCAAAGCACCGGCAGAACGCGGAGGCGTGCAGTCCGGCGATATTATTGCGGCGGTTGACGGCCAGGATACGAAGGCGATTAAGTTTCAGGATCTGATTGCACTTATGCGCGGCAAGTCCGGTACCGAGGTGACGCTGACGCTGCAGCGCTTGGGAGAGACGGAGCCAATCGAGATCACGCTTAAGCGTGAGGCGATTCCAGTGTATACCGTAACCTCAGAGATGCTGGAGGATGGCATCGGACATATTACAATTAGCCGCTTCGCCCAGAAGACGGCTACAGAATTTGATGAAGCGGTAGCGAAAATGAAGGAGCAGGGCATGACGAAGCTGCTGCTGGATCTTCGCTCTAATCCAGGCGGACTGCTGCAGCCGACGATTGCGATTGGCAGCAAGCTGATTCCGAAGGGAAAAGTGATTCTGGAGGTCGTCTATAAAGAAGAAAGCAACCCGATTGTTTACAAATCGACCCAAAAGGAAGAGTGGACGATTCCAATCGTTGTACTAGTGAACGGCCAGTCGGCAAGTGCAAGCGAGGTGTTGACAGCCGCGCTTAAGGAGTCGGCGGGAGCAACGGTCATTGGCGAGAAAACGTATGGCAAAGGCGTCGTTCAGGCGTTTGAGCAATTTAAGGATGGCTCGGTGCTCAGCTTGACCGAGGCACAGTGGAAAACACCTGCTGGCACGTGGATTCACAAGGTTGGCGTCATGCCTAATGAGGTTGTCGGCCTGCCTGCATTTGCAAGCTTACGTCCGCTTCCGGTCGGCAGCGAGCTGAAAAACGGCAGCTACGGCGAAGACGTCAAGACGCTGCAATCGATGCTGAAGGAGCTCGGTTATGCGTCCGTGGGCAAAGACGGCTTGTTCGATGATGCGACGGAGGCGGCGATGCGCGCTTTTCAGAAGGCAGAGAAGCTGGACGTTACCGGATCGCTTAATGACAAGACGGCGTACAAAATTGTCGAGCTGCTCAAGGAAAAGCTGGATAAGGAAGATACTCAGCTGCAGCGAGGCATAGAACTATTGAAAAAATAAGGTTGGTCGCCGCCCCGTGGCTATTGACAACGGTAATGATTATTACTATCATTTGATAGGGAGCCTTTTGGATCGAGCAGACGATTGCCTGATCATACAATAGCGCCAACCATAATCAGACAGCCGTTGCGGCAGCGGGGTGACACACCTATTGAAGATCAAATATTGCACCAAAAATTTCAAAAACGGGACGAAGCCGGTCTATAAGGCGATGAAGGATAAGTTTCCCGACATCAAGATGAAGAAGTCCGATTGTCTCGGAAATTGCAAAACATGCAGGCATGAATGTTTTGCCGTGGTGAAGTCCAAGGTGGTCAGCGCTCCGTCAGCCGAGAAGCTTTATAAGGAATTAAAAAAATTAATTGGATAAATATAGGGTGGGCGGCTTTTGCCGTCCTCCTTTTTTGTGTTAAGATAGAGGCAACTCCGAAAAAGAAGAGGTGCATAAGTAATGAATGATCAATTAGCTGAAGCTTTAAACGAACAAATGAACTTTGAATTTTATTCGGCGCATGTGTATCTTGCAATGGCAGCCTATTGTTCTGGTGAAAGTCTGGACGGGTTTGCGAATTTCTTTATTATCCAGGCTGAGGAAGAGCGTTTCCATGGCATGAAAATATATAAATTCCTAAACGACCGCAACCGTCGTGCTACCTTGTCTGCTCTGCACGAGCCTAAGAACGAATATGCATCGATGCTGGATGCGTTCGAGCGTGCTTACGCGCATGAACAGCAAAACACTCGCAAGTTCTACAACCTTGCTGACCTTGCGCTCAGCGAGCGCGAGCACGCGACGATCTACTTCCTGAAATGGTTCATCGATGAGCAGGTAGAAGAGGAGTCCTTGTTCGACGGCATCATTTCGAAGCTGAAACGCATTGATAAAGACAGCAACGCGTTTTATATGCTGGATGCTGAATTTGCACAGCGCACGTTCACGCCTCCTGCGGAATAGCGGAATAAATGAGAAAGAGGGATTGGCACTTACGCCAATCCCTCTTTTTGTCCAAATATAGGGAAGGATATCATTTCGTTATCCATTCTCTATATTTCTCGGAATGAAACGCGCCACGCCGTTAAAGGACGGCAACAGCCGTTTACGCTTGTCCATACAGCTGAATAAATGAATCGACTAAGTCCGGGTCAAACTGGGTGCCGCGCATCTCTTTAATGTAAGCGAGCGCCTGCTCCTCCGACCATTTTTCCTTGTAGGGGCGTTTGCTGGTAAGGGCGTCGAAAACATCAACGATGCTTACGATGCGCGCTTCAATGGGGATAGCTTCTCCAGCAAGCTTATGCGGATAGCCCTTGCCATCCCACCGTTCATGATGGTGCAAAATAATATGCCTGCTCGCCGTCAGCTCGCTAGTAAACAGCTCGTCATTAAACTCGTTGAAAATCTTCTCAATAATGTCGACGCCAATAAACGTGTGCATTTCAATAATGGTGCGTTCATAGTCAGCGAGCGGACCTGGCTTATACAAAATTCCCTCGGGAATG
This sequence comes from Paenibacillus sp. R-74696, assembly GCF_055814915.1. Taxonomy (NCBI): domain Bacteria; kingdom Bacillati; phylum Bacillota; class Bacilli; order Caryophanales; family Paenibacillaceae; genus Paenibacillus; species Paenibacillus sp. R-74696. The sequence goes on along the minus strand of NZ_JBPULM010000046.1, from coordinate 368,289 downwards.
CCTGATTTTCCGATATCATGCAAAATGCTCGCTGAGGCGATGCGGCTAAGCCGTTCTTCTTTCCATCCCAGCTGCATGCGCTCATTATGATAACGCACAAGCTCCTCCGTAAGATCCCTCACCCGCACAAGATGCGACTCAATGCCAGGATCGCGAATTTCACAGGAAATGGCGAGCACCTTGAGCAGCGAGCCTTGAATATGCCCAATCCGTTCCTGAGGCATATAGAAGCCGCTAGGGAGCTGCTCCAATTCACGGAAAATACCGATATAATACCAGCTCTCATCCACACATAAAGGTGTGATCGTAATGGAGGAATGCCACAGCTGTCCATCCTTGCGGCGGTTAATGAATACGCCAGACCATGGCCGCTTTGCCTTTAACGCTTCCTTCATGCTCTCATGAATATGTCCAGGAGTAAGGCTGGTGCGAACAATACCGGCCGTTTTACCTAAAATTTCTCTGCGGCTGTAGCCGGTTATCACTTCATAGCTCGAATTGATTTCTAATATTTGATGCTGATCATCCGTAATAATAACGGCATCACCTAATTGTAAAAAGGTTCTAAGCTGATCGTTCATCCAGTAGCCACCCCACTTATAGGCATTTATTTATTTAAAAGCGTTGAGTAAAAAAGAAGAAACGGCCGCCGGTTTGCCGCGATAATAACCAGGCGAGCTGATGTACAGCTCTTCCTTGGCACGCGTAACGGCGACGTAAGCGAGCCGGCGTTCTTCCTCCAGTGCAGCCTCGGCAACGTCATCCCCCGTCTGAATAGCGCTGCGGTCACTATTTTTGCTCGCGGACAGCGCGGAGCTGTGCGGCAAAATGCCATCGGATGCCCCGCTGACGAACACAACGGGAAACTCCAGACCCTTTGATTTGTGGATCGTCATAAAATGGACGGCGTCAGCGCCCCGGCTCGCCAGCTTGAGCTGTCTCATTTCCTGCAGCTTCACTGCAATTTCGTCCACGAATGCCAAAAACTCGGCAATCGTGGCAAAACGTTTGGAAGCGGTTTCCAGCTCGTCCAGCGTTTCCTTCAAGGCGTCCTTGTGCTCGGTAAGCGTCTGGCTTTTATCGGCTTGGATGTAATTGTCATAAAAGCCATCGCGCAGTAGGCGAATAGCCTGCTCAGGCTTAAGCTTAGGCAAGGAGCGAATGAGCCGCAGCCGCTCTTTGATTTTTTCCTGATGAAATTCCTTAATGCCGGGGAAGCGGACGAGGTGGATCAGCGGCCATTTCTTGGCTTGCTGCTTCTCTTCGTTCCAAATGAAAGCCATCGCCTGCTCCGGCTTGACATAAAGCGTCGCCAGTATATTTTGCATCGCATCAAAATGACGCCGATCGATCGCCAGCCGCAAATGGGCAATGATCGGCTTTACGACCCATTGCTCATAAAAGGACTCGCCTCCGCCGTAATCAATAAACGGAATTTGCCGTATGACCAGCTGGTCGAAGATGGCGCGGCTGCTGCTTGCCGTACGAAACAAAATGGCGAAATCCTGATAGCTGCGCTTTCCCAGGCTCTGCGTCTCCGTGATTTTATTGACAATCAGCTGGGCCTCATCGTCGGTATTGCCGGGCCTTGCAAATGTTGGGGAGTGACTTTGCGTCTTCGCCACTTTGAGCGACTTGGGACGGCGCTGCTTGTTGCTGCTAATAATCACATTGCCCAGCCCGACAATGGCAGCCCCGGAGCGATAGTTAATGTCGAGCACAACATTTTTGCTGGTCGGATATTGCTGTTCAAAATTCAAAATATAATCGTTGCGCGCCCCGTTAAACGAATAAATCGTCTGATCATCATCGCCAACGACCATCAAATTGCCATGCTGCTTAACAAGCAGCTTAATTAGCTCATATTGCACCTTATTCGTATCCTGAAACTCATCGATCATCACGTAGCGGAAGCGGCGCTGGAGCATCTCGAGCAAGTTCTGATCGGTCGTCAGCAGCCGATAAGCGGCCAGCAGCATATCATCATAGTCGATCAGCTGCTGCTCCGACTTCCACTGCTCGTAGCATTCAAACAGAATTTTCAGCTGCTTGTCCTCTTCTGTTTTGGCGGGAAGCTCATGGAGCTCCAGCATTTCCAGTTTGTAGGCTGAAAATAACGTAATGAGCGTCTCCGGCTGATACGTCTCATGCAAATTGCGTTCGCGAAGCAGTCGCTTGAAAAAAATCTGCTTCCGGCCGCTGTCGCCTAGAATCGCTTGTCTCATGCCACGCCTTCGCAGCAGCTGCAAGCAGAAAGAATGGAAGGTCCTTGCTTCCACCGCAGCGGCAGCACTTTCAGCAATGCCGGGCAGCGTGGCGATGCGCGACTTCATTTCCTCCGCTGCTTTTTTGGAAAACGTCATGAGCAGCAGCTGGGAAGCCATTACGCTGCGGACAGACAGCAAATAAGCCGTTCGGCAGACGAGAACGGAGGTTTTGCCTGAGCCAGCTCCAGCAAGCGTGAGCAGCGGCCCCTCGGTATGGCGAACAGCGGCAATTTGCGCCTCATTCAGCTGGATGCCGTGCTGCTCCAGCGAGCGGAAAAAAGCGGCATCGGCTTCCCCGCTTCTGACAAGCTGTTTGCTCGTATCAGCTGTCGCCTGATTTGCCCGTGGCATTATGTTTGTTGTTACACCGTAAGGTCTGGGATAATATTTTGTACGTGTTTGTTCCATATGTATAATCACCTGTGCTTGATTATAGCATGGCTTAATGGATTAGGATAAACTAATTGAAGAATAACAATAGGAGATGAGCGAAATGATTGTTCCAGCGAAAAAAGAGGATGTGCAGCAAATTATGCCGCTTCTGCATGCTGCCATTGGCGATATCGCCTGTACGCTAACGGGCGTTCAAGACGAGCAGGAGGCTATGAATATACTGGCAGATTTTTATGTGGAAAAAGGAAATAGGCTCAGCTACGAGCATGTGCTTGTCGCCTGGGAGGGGGATGCCATCGCTGGCATGGCGCTCGGTTACGGCGGTGACGCTGCTGAGAAGCTGGACGCTCCGCTGCTGTCGCGAATCCGCCAGAAGCCAGCCCATGCTGGCTATCAGATTATGACGGAGGCAAGGCCCGGGGAATATTATTTGGATTCCGTGGCGGTAAATCCCGCCTATCAAGGAAAGGGGATAGCGCGGGCTTTGATCGGCGCGCTGGAGAAGAAGGCCAAGGATGCGGGCTGGCCCCGCCTATCGCTCATTGCGCTGGATGATAACGAGAAGGCGACGGCGCTCTATATTCGGATGGGCTATGTCGAGGATGGTGAGCTGGAGCTGGCAGGACACCGCTACATTCGAATGGTAAAGCAGCTGACGCAATAATGGATTGCGAAGTGGAGAGCAAACAGGTACGATAGCCATATGGCAAATATTCCATTCATTTACTAACTTGCTAGAAGCAGCTTTGGAGGCATAACAGATGAAAGACATAAGCATTCATATCGTAGATCCATTGGATGAAACGTTGCACCAACTCATTCAATTATTAGACGAGGAACTGCTGGTGCGCTATCCAGCGGAAGAGGTGCATGGGCTTGATTTCACCGATCCGGGCATCAAAGACACTACATTTATTGTCGCTTTTTCCGGGGACGAGCCTGTGGGCTGCGGTGCCATTCGGCCGCTCGATGCCCAATATACGGAGCTGAAACGCTTTTTCGTGCGCAAAGAAAGCCGGAAGCTCGGCATCGCGGCTGCTATGCTTTCCTTTTTGGAGGATCAGGCGCTGCTGCTCGGCTTTGCGGGCATTCGTCTGGAGACGGGGCCCGAGCAGCCTGAGTCGTTGAAATTTTATGAAAAGCATGGCTATGTATTTATCGGGAAATTTGGCGAATATGTCGACTATGAGCTGAGCATGTGTTATGAGAAGCGTTTTGGCGCATAAAGAAGGGGAGAACACGATGAATGTATTTGAAGGATGCAGCAAGCAAAGCCTAGGCAAGGAACTGTTATGGATTAATGAGCCGAAGAGCTGGGAAGTGAATGAGCACAAGCAGCTGGTTGTGCAAGCACCGCCGATGGGCGATTTTTTTATCGATCCGGCAGGAGGAAATACGAAAAATTCTGCTCCTTTCCTATATACATTAGTTGAAGGCGATTTCTATGCCGTCACTCGCGTTGCGGTCGATATGAAGCAGACGTACGATTCCGGCTGCCTGATGATCATGGCGGATGAAGATCACTGGGCAAAGCTTTGCTCGGAGTTTTTTGACGATATGCCGTCCATTCTCAGCGTTGTAACGCGTGGAGCCTCTGATGATTGTGTTTCCAGCGATGCCCAGATCGTTCGTCCTTTTTTGCGTATTGCCCGGGCATGCAATTGCTTTGCATTCCATTATTCGCATGATGGCGTCAAATGGAAAATGGTTCGTTATTTTGGGATGGATGCTCCCGCAACGATTAAAGTGGGCGTCGTAGCCCAATCACCGATTGGCGAAGGCAGCGTCGCAACGTTTGATTATTTAAAAATCAGCACAAACGTAATTGGCGATATCCGCAGCGTTAATTAAGAACGTATTGCAGCTGCAATAGGAGCAGCGGAGAGCAGCTACTTCATGCCAATGGTGCTGAACAGGAAGGCAATGAGCTCGGTTGGGCCAGGCATGTCGGGGAAAAAAACGAGCAAAATCGCCAAAGCTGCCGTTATGGCGGTTATGGTGACGGCCGTATTGATTTCCCGGCGGCTGCTCCGCCCCCCGTGAGCTTCTCCATATACAATCATGACGGAGACGAGCACAATACCTGTAATAAATAGTGCCTTCATCGCGAGCCCTCCTGCATGTTTATGCTGCATTTATTCATTGGATTGGCCCGGTATCCCTTGCGGATCACCGGATTTTCCTGTGCGTAAAATGCGAGCCTCTACTTGGATTTTCGTTTTTATTTTTGGAAAATCGCTTTCCCACTGGGCCTTTTTTGCCTTCCATTTATGTGGGAAATGATTGCGGTACGCATTCGCATAGCCGAAAAAATCCGTTTTCAGCTTATGCTGGGTTAATTGCAGTGCAGCTTCCGCTCGCTGCTTAAACTGTTCTTGAAACAAAGCCTGAATTTTTTCCACATTCGGCGGTGGCAGGAGCGACAGATCGGTTGTATTCAAGATGACATCGCCCTTTGTTTTAATGTTGACCTCCATCGTCCAGTTTCCGTCAGCAAAGCCGGGAATAAACTCGGTGCGAATGAATTGCGGTTTTATGGTGACAGCCGCTTGTTTGTTCGCTTCGTCTGGATTAACCGTTAAAACGATATTGTCCAGCTGATTAAGCAGCATAAGCACGCCAAGGCTCATCGGCTCAGTCACGACGTGAATTTCCCGGTCATTGCGAATCATGGCAAGCCCGAATATAAACGGCATCGTAGCTTTCTTGTTTTGTCCAGACTCGGGCCGAGGAATTTTCAGTCTGGAAAGAACAGCTGATTTGCCTAGACCCTCCAGCGCTTGGGCCAAATCAAGCACCGTCATTTTGGTGCCCAGCTTCATGTTGCCCATTTCACGCAAAGCTTCCGCAGAGCTTCGCTCAAGAGGAGGCAGCAGGGAGAGGATATCCTGTGCTTTAGGCTCACTAATATAAACATAGGCATGCTCGCGAAATTGGGAGAAGCGCAGCAGAAAGTCCATATACTCGCGAATGCCGAGCTTTGCTGTCTTTTCTCCTATGACAATGGCCTCGCAATGTCCCCAGAAAACATGTCGGGAAATTTTGCGCTGCAGCCGCGCCATTGCATCCGCAATATTGATCCCTTCAGCGGTTTGCACCATCGTAACGCCGCTCGGAGACCCTTCACTGCCACCGGTCCCACCAGTTGCGCTGCTGCCGCTTTGACGTGGAATGAAAATTTGAATCGATAGATGGACTTTGCCGTTTTTGGTTCGATCAATGCCGGTTGCCAACACCATTGCCAAATCATTAATTTCCACGCGATCCCAGCAGCCCTGCAAGAGCATCGCGCTGCATGCCGCCAGAAGCAGGAGCGCGATTTTGCGTCGCAGATTGTGCAGCTTTCTGCCCATCATGGGGAAGCCTTCTTTTTGCGGGTCAGCTTATTTTTAAGGAGCATGAGCAGCAGAAGCAGCATAGGCAGCACGAACAGGCTTATGAGTGTATACGTGTTTCCGGATATGCTGATCAAATTGGCGATATCGCCCTGGCTTCTGGCTGACCAGTAGGCAAAAACCGTACATAGAAAGGCAAGTGGCATAACGATAGAACGGTAATGCTTCAATTTAAGCCATTCCGCCACAGTAATCGAATAGACATATAGAAATACCGATATTTTCACAAAAATGCCTGAAATCCATATGGCAATAACGAGCGATTCCAAATGCTGCATAAAGTCGGCAATTGTAATATAACGGGCTGCAACCATCACCGGATAAATAAAGCTGGTAGTCAAATCCCCCATGAGAAACAAGCATACGAGATTGGTGACAATCATTGTAATGGTGACAAGCAGCACCGATAGCATGCTTTTGCGCATCGATTTCTCACGGTCGTTAACAAAGGGAAGCAGAAACGCGATTAAAATATATTCACTGAACCAGGCAGCTGGCGCCAGCGCACCTTTAATCGATGGAGCTATGCCATTTTCGGCAATCGGCAGCAGCTCGGAAGGATGAAGCTCGCCGATTAGCAAAATAAATAGAAAGGCCGAAAGAAAGATAAATACAGCTGTGAATATTTGAGAAGTTCTGCCAATAACCTCAATGCCGAGCCGCGCATTAATGGCACATACGAGCACCATTGATCCGGTTACCACGAACTGCGGCGTCATCGGTAATGCATTGCTAATAATAAACTCGCCATATTGGCGAATAATGATGCCTGTTAGATGGGGCAAATAAAAAATATAAAACAAGCCTACCAGAAAGCCCGGAACAGCTCCAAGCAGGCTGAAGCTCGTTCGTATCAGGGTGCTGTCCGGCTTCAGCCGATTGAGCTTGATGGCCACCCATACGGTCAGCATGCCAAACAAGCCTGCCCAAATCGGAGAGAGCCACATATCTTGATGGGCATGGGTCATCGTAATGCTGGGCACAGACAAAAACGACGTAGCGAGAATCGAAGGATAAAGCAAAATAGCCATTTGAGACGATGATATTTTTCCAGTTTCAAGCATTGGAGCTTCAGCCTCCTCCGTTATCATTTTTGGAAGGTTTTGGATGATGCGAGTTATTTTTTGTTCCCGCTTCGACTGCTGCGTCTAGGATGCCCTTCTTTACGGGCTTTGTTCATCCATGCGGGAGCACGCCAGATGACATCGCGAAGGGTCCCCATCGATGCTGGCGTAACGGGTGACAAATAGGGAACGCCGAAGGAACGCAGACTCGATAAATGGATGACGATTAAAATCAGCCCCAGCATCATGCCGATCAGCCCGAGCGTGCCCGCCATCAGCATAATGGGAAACCGCAGCAGACGTGAGGCAATACCTGCTGCATATCGCGGAATCATAAACGAGGCGATGCCCGTTGTCGCTACAACAATGACCATAGGCGCGGAGACGATGCCTGCCGAAGTAGCGGCTTGTCCAATGATCAGTGCCCCCACAATGCTGACCGCAGCACCGACCTGCCTCGGCAGCCGCACCCCGGCTTCACGCAGCGCTTCAAAGGCAATTTCCATAATCAGGGCTTCGACGAGTGCTGGAAAAGGAATTTCCTCCCGCGCCTTGGCGATGCTGAGCAGCAGCACTGTTGGAATCATTTCCTGATGAAAGGTCGTAATCGCGACATAGGCTGATGGAAGAAGCAGTGACAGCAGGAAAAAAACATAGCGCAGCCAGCGTACAAAGGTACTCATAATAAAGTGCTGATAGTAGTCCTCGACAGACTGCAGCATGGAAAACAAGGTCACGGGTGCGACGAGGGCAAAGGGTGTCCCATCCATTAATATGGCGAATCGCCCTTCAAGCAAATTTGCGCATACAACGTCTGGCCTCTCGGTTGCGATCATTTGTGGAAATGGCGAATAAGGCGAATCGGCAATCCACTCCTCGATATATTCGCTTTCCAAAATACCATCGGTGTCAATAGCGGCAAGCCGCTTCAGCGCCTCATCGACGGTAGCAGGATTTGCCGCTCCCTCCAAGTAGAGAATACCGATATCGGTACGCGTATATTCGCCAATGGTCATCGTGAGCAGCTTCATCTTCGGGCTTTTCATTTTGCGGCGCAGCAGCGACAGATTAATGGACAGCACTTCATTAAACGATTCGCGAGGGCCACGAACGGTAGATTCCGCCGAAGGCTCCTCAATGCTGCGATGCTCGATTTTCTGCAGGCCAAACGATAGCGCCTCCTCGCTCCCGTCGATGAAAAGCAGCGGCATGCCGTTGCTGATGGCATCGATAGCGTCCTCCAGCGTGCGCACTGTATTGGCAGCGGCGATGGGCAGCAAGCCCAGCAGCTGTGCGGGAGTAGCAGCAGTCAAGCTGCCGGCATTGCTCGCAAGCGGACGCAAAACGAAGAGATTCAGCTGCTCGTCATCGCACATGCTAATATGAAACACGAGCATGGCGTCCGCGAGCTCGCCGATTCGCAAGGAATGGAAGGAGAGGTCATCGCAGTCCGCATACACACGCCGCAGCTCTGCCATATTTTCATCTAATCGCTGGGAAAGAGGCCGCTGCTCTTCAGACGGATGATCGTCTGGCTGCTGCCAATCTGCCTTTGCTGTTTTGTGCTTCCAATTGCTGCGTTTGAATCCGAGCATGGCAGTCCCTCGCTTCCAGATGATAGAACAACTCCGTGCCCTTAGCGTTTCCAGGGAGTTCCTTTCCTATGTAAGGAAGTAGATATTTTCAGAAGTGGTGAATTATTGTGACAGGGTGTTGAAAAAAAAGCACGCTTGAATTATAATTGATAATGATAATCATTATATATGGATGAGCGATCATTCAGCTGTGCCAATAGGCCGGGAAGGTGGGAAATGATAAAGCATATGAGAAACTCGATACGGATGGGCTTTCAAGAAGAGGATACACACTTTAGGCATAACACCGAATCTGTTGCAGGAGGAAGAAGCAAGCTTGGACAGACGGTTGAATATATGAAACGCCATTATCAAAAACCTATTACAAGGGATATGCTTGCCAGCATGGTTGGCATTACGCCGGAGCATTATTCCCGCGCCTTCAAGAAACATATGGGCATCAGCCCAATTGATTATTTGATTGCCATTCGCATTGACCGGGCTAAGGGACTATTGAAGGAGACGAATGCGACGGTGCGCAGCATCGCTCGTCAGGTTGGATACGAAGACCCGTATTATTTCAGCCGCCGCTTCAAGCAGGAGGTCGGTGTAGCACCTTCCGCTTATGCGGTGCCTGGGTATAGTGCTGGATTATAAATAAAGGATGAAGCATGTCGGAGCTCAATAGACCCGGCATGTTTTTTTTATACTGGATATTAAGACACAGCAGGTTTAGACTGAATGGGTAGAGATAATGAGAGCCTTGTTTGATTACATAGTAGACAGGAGGAATTAGAATGGATTTGGGTATGCAAGGGAAACGTGCCATTGTGACGGGAGGAAGCAAGGGAATTGGACTTGCCACCGCGCTGCGGCTGGCGGCTGAGGGAGCGGAAGTGGCGATCGTTGCCAGACAGGAGGGGCCGCTGCAAGAAGCAGCAGAACGAATTGAGCAGGCGACAGGCAAAAGGCCGCTTATCATCTCCGCCGATGTATCGGTCGAGGCCGAGGTACAGCGTGCTGTTGCCGAGGTGGTCCAGCAGCTTGGCGGTGTCGACATTCTCGTAAACAATGCCGGAACGTCAGCAGCGCTGCCATTCGATAAGGTAGAGCCTGATGCGTGGGCAGCCGATCTTGACCTCAAGCTGTATGCGGCCATTCATTTCACGCGTGCGGCGCTTCCCTATCTCCGTAAGGCGGGGGGCGGCGCCATCGTAAATGTAACGGCTATCGGCGGCAAGACGCCGGCAGGCTCCTCGCTGCCCACTTCGGTAAGCCGTGCAGCTGGTCTTGCGCTGACGAAAGCAATGAGCAAGGATTTGGCTGGCGATGGCATTCGTGTGAATGCTGTCTGCATCGGCCTTATTCGCAGCGATCAAATAGAGCGCATGTGGAAACAGAGCGCTTCCGATCTATCGTGGGAGGAGTTTGCGGCAAGCCCTAGGCATGATATACCGCTTGGACGCATCGGCAATCCTGAGGAAGCGGCGAATGTCATCGCTTTTCTCGTCTCGGAAGCAGCTTCCTTCGTTACGGGAACTTCCGTCAATATTGACGGCGGCAAGGCAGCGGTGCTGTAGCTCCATTTGAAAAATAAACCCGGCATCAGCACTCATCTTTCCTTATGTATGCAAGCAGAGCAGCTAGCTGCGACTTCATTCTTCGCAGCTAGCTGCTCTAAAACTCCGCTTCCGCTGCAATCGTCTGGTTGCGGCCCGCATTTTTTGCTTGATACAGCGCTTGATCCGCTTTCTGGAGCAGCTCCTCGGGGCTTGTGCCATGCAGCGGATATTGCGCGACTCCCTGTGAGATCGTTACGCGTCCTACAACGGGATCTACTCCCTCCTCCACAGCCATTCGCAGCTGTTCGGCAACTAAGTAAGCTTCCGCAAGCGCCGTCTGCTGAAGCAAAATAACAAGCTCCTCCCCGCCATAGCGGTAGCCGATATCTTCTGGCCGAATGGCATGAATGACGGTCTGCGCCAGTTGCTTAAGCACTGCATCTCCTGCTTGATGGCCATACTTATCATTGACTCGCTTGAAACGGTCAATATCGATAATAATAATGGAGAAGGGCAGCTTCTCTTCCATCCATAACGTCAAAAACTTGATTAAGGTGCGCCTGTTCATGAGCCCCGTCAGCGGGTCCGTTTCCGCATCTTTCGTTAATTGATGATGCTGGGCCTGAATAAGCGATCCTACATTAATGGTTGATTTGATCAGCAGATCCGTTTCCCTAATCCAGTGGTTTTTGCGCCAGGAGCTAAGCTCGCCTGGATCCCCAAGCTGACTGACAAACTGCGAAAGTCTTAGAAACGGATTGGCAATGCTTCGCGCCAATATGACGACAGCGAATATAAGCAGCAGCAGTGGTATGGCAACCGTGATGGCAACATTTTTGAAATGATAAAAGAGCTGATCCTTTATGCTTTGCACAGGAGTAGCTACTACGATACCCCAGCCATTTTCCTTGACGCTGGCGTATCCGAGGAGCAGCTCGCTGCCGTCCAAATTAGTGACGGTTTCGCTGCCGCTTTGCCCAGCCATCAGCTTTTTCACAACCATATTTTCGCTGATGTTTCTGCCGACAAGCATCGGGTCAGGATGAAACAGCAGATTGCCCTGCTGATCCACAAGATATAAATAAGACTCCAAAAAATCATTCGTATTTTTCTCGAAAATCGTATTCATAACATTATTTTTCTTCAAATAAATGCTGCCGCCAATAAAGCCCTTGTATTGCTGGTTTTTGTCATACAGCGGCTCGCTTACCATAATAAATAAATTACCCGTTCGTTCATCGAAAAAAGGGTCCGATATGCTCGACCGTCTCGATGCCAGTGCTTGCTTCAAGGAATCCGGCGTAATCGGCTCATTAATCAAGTAATTTATTTCCTTAGTAGCTCCTTTTATAATCCCATATTTATCCACAACTACGATAGAATTGAAAAAATTGCTGCTCTGCTTCATTAAGTTTAAATCCTCATTCATCCGTTGGACTTGATTAGGCCCGTCCCACATGCCCTCATGGTCTCTGTGCACACTGTATTTCAGGCTTAACCGTATTGTCTTGGTTAGGGCGTTCAGCGTATCGCTCATTTTGCTCGCTTTGGAGAAATTGGTGGAAAGGGCCGTACGTTCCATTAATTGCTTGCTCGATTGGAAGGCTGAAAACATCACGAGGATAATCGTAACCAGGACGCATAAAGAAACGAGTCCGCTAAGTACGGTTGCCAAGCTGATTTTACTCTTTTTATACGCTGGATGTGGGGCTTTCATCGTAATGACTTCCTTTCGTTTCGCGTAAAGTGCTAATCCAATGGTCCTATATCTGCTGAAATGTTGATTCTACTGTTTTTTTTGGATTTGTGATAAAATTGAATTTGTAAAATGATGAACCGATACTGTCAGATGTACGAGTTTGAAAGCGTAATAATGAATTGGGGAGCCTGATTTGAATAGATTCTGAATGGAAGAGAAAACGGGAGAAATAGCTTGTACCGTCGCAGGCGTGCTGCTGGTGATTTATATTATACAGCCTGCATGGCGATTCAGACAGTAGCTGTGCTAAAGAAAACGATGCTTAATGCTACAACCTATTGGCTGTGAAAAGCTAGGAGGCTTGCTTTTTTGATATATCTATAATAAAATTAAGATGATAATGATTACAAATTGAGAAATTGCAAGCCGCATGCAAAGGAGGCTCATGAGCGATGAGTGAACTGGAAAATCATATAGATAGAATCAACCAGCAGCTGAAAGCGAAGGGCTACAAGCTGACGCATCAGCGCGCGATGACTTTAAGAGTGCTGCTGGAGAACGAGCAGGATCATCTCAGCGCAGAGGACGTATATATGCTGGTCAAGAAGTCATACCCAGAAATCGGGCTGGCGACCGTTTACCGGACGCTTGAGCTGCTGACCGAGCTGCATATTGTAGAAAAAATGAACTTTGGCGATGGCGTTGCCCGCTTCGACTTGCGTGACGACAACCAAGAGCATATGCATCATCATCTGATCTGCGCCAAGTGCGGCGTGCTGAAGGAAATTCAAGAGGATTGGCTGCTTGAGCTGGAGCAGCGCGTACAGCGCGAATTCGGCTTCACCGTTACCGACCACCGATTGGATTTCACTGGCATGTTTCAAGGCTGCAATGCCGGAGATTGCAAGCGAGGCAAAGATACGAAAGCTAGCTAATTGTTAATTTTATGGAGAAATGCATGCATATAAGCCAGCCAATGGCCTGAAAAACGCTGAATCCACCAAATAATGGGGATTCAGCGTTTTTTTTTACGGCATATTTATATTTGGTATTGATAATAAGGCTCGGTAAACCGTTATATAAGTATAGGACTTGCGGCTTAAACTACCAGTTAAGAAGGTGACAAAACATGAAGACTATATTGGTAGATAACGAGCCTCTAACGCTTAAGCTTCTGGAAGAGGAGCTGGGCAAAATTGGAGGCATCGATATTGTGGGAATCTTTTCTAATCCTGAGCTGGCGTTCCAGCATATTTTAGCTGATCCTCCGATCGCTTTATTTTTAGATATCGATACGCAGGAGCTTGGCGGAATACAGCTTGCTGAGCAAGTGCTGCAGCAATTTCCGGAAGTTATGCTTATTTTCCTAACTGAGCAAGAGAAATATGCGGTGAAAGCATTTGAGCTTAGCGCTCATGACTATATTATAAAGCCGTTCAACCATGAGCGGTTGTGCATAACGGTTGAACGGCTATTAAAGCGGGCCCGAATTGCTCCTCCTGCTGCACAACTAGTATCTGGCCCAGCTAAAATGATCCATTGCTTTCGATCACTGCGTATTGGGCCGAAGGGCGATGAGAGCGCAACGCTCAAATGGAAAACCTTGAAGGCGCAGGAGCTTTTCGCCTATTTGCTGGAGCATCGCGGGAAGCTGAACCGCAAAGAAGATTTGCTTGATCAGCTGTGGCCGGAAATCGAATGGCGGAAAGGTACCTCCCAGCTGTATACGGCGATTTATCAAATTCGGCGAATTATGCACAAAGAGGGTGTTGACATTCGGATCGTTAACCGTGATGAGGGCTACACGCTGGATTTGAATGGCGTGCTTCTGGATACGGAGGAGTGGGAGCGGAAAATCAAGAGAATCCCTCCGCTAACAGAAGAAACATTAGAGCAGCATCAGCAGATGCTGGAAATGTACCCAGGCGACTATTTGCTGGAATATGCGTATGAATGGGCCGAAACGGAGCGTCGTCGGCTTCGCACCTTATGGCTGCGTCATGCCCAGCGCATTGCCCAGCATTATGATTCGATTGGCAATGAGGCAAAGGCAGTCCAGCAATATTTGCTCATTCAAAAACAGCTGCCCTCCGAGGAGCAGATTTATTTTGAACTGATGCGTTTGTATGACCGGATGAATGAACGGTTTGCTGTACAGCGGCAGTACGACCAGCTCATACAAATGCTAAGGCAGGAGTTTGATGCCGAGCCGCTGACGCTGGTGCAGCAATGGTACGATCAATGGCAATACAAGCATAGCCAGCGTTTGTCCGCGCAATAAGCGAGATACAATGGCATAGCTGCTTTAGTCTATGCGAGCATTTTTGCAACATTTATTATAATGGGTTAAATTTACTGAAAATTTAAATATTTACCAACTGAAAAGAGGGAAAGAAATGGGGCATCTCCATGGCACCTATGATAGCTCACTAATTATTTTCTCCTACATTATTGCAGTACTTGCGTCTTTTGCAGCTTTGGATCTAGCCGAGAAGGTCGGTATTTCCTATGGCCGCAAACGCTGGATCGGCATTACGCTGGGCGCCGTTATTTTGGGAATGGGCATTTGGTCGATGCATTTTGTCGGCATGATGGCCTTCTCCCTGCCGGTCGTAGTAGCCTATGACCTGATCGTTGTACTGCTGTCGCTTCTCGCCGTCATCGTGGCCGCATTCGCTGCGCTCTATGTCATTGGAAGGGATGAATTGAAAACCGGCAGGCTGCTGGCAGGAGGATTGCTGCTGGCAACCGGTGTGTCGGTTATGCATTATGTAGGCATGGAGGCTATGCTGATTCAGATCCATTATGATCCGCTGCTGTTTTCACTTTCTATTTTTATTGCCTTTGCCGCATCTGTTGCTGCTTTATGGCTCGTATTTTATTTTCGCAAGACCAGCAAGCAGGTTATGTTTTGGAAAAAGCTAGGCGCAGGCATGATTATGGGAGCGGCTATCGCAGGCATGCATTATACAGGAATGATAGCGGCGACATTCAGCTCGAAAACTAAAACGGCGATCTTTTTTGAAATGGTACTGGAAAATAAGCTGCTTGCTTACGTCATTACAGCTGGAACGCTAATTACATGCTTGATGTCGCTGCTGGTCCTATTTGTCTCCAAACGGCTGGAGAGCAAGGAAACGCAGCTGGACGAGCATGAGAAGTGGTACAAGTCGTTGTTCGACAACAATTTAGATGGCATTATTACCGTTAATATTCAAGGCCAGATTATAGGCTTTAATCCAATCGCATTGGAAATTACAGGCTTAAAAAGCGAGCAGCTGCTCCATCAGCCTATAAATCTGTTTTTGCCATATATTGTGCCAGACCAGCTGGATCATACAGTAGCGATGTTTACGAAAGCTTTTCAAGGTGAAGCCCAGCGGTATACATCTGCCATATTGCGAAATGGTGAGGAGCGCGTTGATATTAGCGTTGTAAGCGCTCCGGTTGTTGTGGGCGGTGCTGTTGTAGGTATTTACGTCATAGCTAAAGATATTTCAGAGGAGAAGCAGGCCGAGGAAAAGGTGAAGTATCTCGCCTTTCACGATGAGCTGACGGGCCTGCCGAACCGCAGGATGTTCAATCAAGTGCTGGAAGAAGAAATTGAGAAAACAAAACCGGCAGAGGAGGAAACGGGCGAAGACGACCCTGTTTTTGCCATCATGGTGCTGGATATCGACCGGTTCAAAATGATTAACGACTCGCTAGGCCATTCTTATGGCGACCTGTTCCTTCAAGAAATGGGCAACCGAATCCTCAGAAGTGTAGACGGCTATAATGTGCTGCTTGCTCGAATGGGCGGTGATGAATTTACCCTGCTGGTGCCTCATTCAGATGCAGGCATTGTGACGGAAATTGCCGAGAAAATTATTCATGCCATCCAGCTTCCTTATCGTCTCAAGGAAAGCGACTTTTATGTTTCGGCCAGCATCGGCATTGCTTTATATCCGCAGCATGGGATGGATACGAGCCAATTGCTTAAAAATGCAGATACGGCAATGTACGAGGTGAAGAAAAAAGGGAAAAATGGTTTTCAGTATTATTCGGCTGAGCTCAATGACAAGCTGATCAATAAAATTGAGCTCGAAGGCGACTTGCGAAAAGCGGTGGAGCAGGGTGAGCTTGAGCTTTACTACCAGCCCCAAATTAGAGCCGAGGATGAGCAAATGATTGGAATTGAGGCGCTTGTCCGCTGGAACCATCCAACGAAAGGCGTACTGTCGCCAGGCATTTTTATTCCGATTGCGGAGGAAACGGGCATTATTTATGAGCTTGGAACTTGGGTGCTCCGGGAAGCCTGCCGTCAAATGCGAAAATGGCATTTAGCGGGCGGACCGCTCATTCCTGTTTCAGTCAATTTATCCTCGCAGCAATTTCATCAGCCGTATTTGGCCGATTACGTGAAGGATATTTTGCGGGAGACGGGGCTAGAGCCGCATTTTTTAGAGCTGGAAATTACCGAAAGCATGATGATGGACGCATCGGTATCGACACCTATTTTGAACCAGCTCAATGAATTTGGCGTTCGGATTAGTCTCGATGATTTTGGAACGGGCTACAGCTCGCTTAGCTATTTGAAGATGTTCCCGATTCACAAGGTGAAAATCGATCGTTCCTTTATTCGCGATATTACGGAAAATGACAACGATAAGGCCATTGTATCCACCATTATTTCCATGGCCCAGCATTTAAATATGGAGGTTATTGCCGAGGGCATTGAAACGAAAGCCCAACTGGACATTTTAACTGATAAAGACTGTGAGAAGATACAAGGCTATTATTTCAGCCGTCCTTTGTCCGCTATTGATGTAGAAGAGGGATTTTTCATACCTAGTCGCCAAGAGAAAACAGCATTTCATTCCTGATTCAGCAGACAGCGGAGGTGGTAAGGTGGACTATTGGAAGAAATCTTTGCCAAATATGTATAAGCAGTTTCCTGAGCCGATTATAACAATAGGAGAAAACGGCTTCATTCTTCATATGAATGAGGCTGCTAAAAAATATCAGCGGGAGGCTATCCGCGATTTGCTTCCGGGAGCCAGATTGTCAAAGCTGAGACGAATAACGGAGGAGGAGGGCACAAGGCTTGAGCAATTTTTGAGCCGGCCAGATGGCACCTGTTCCGAGCGCCATTTTTTATATTTTGACGATTTAGATGGGGAAGTTATCAGTTGGGAGCTGTATAAGCTCCCTTATGATGCCAGCAGCCGCAGCTTAGGCAGCCATCTTCTCATTCGGGATCGTTCGGAATCGGTTAGGCAGCAGAAGGAAAGTGAAGCTATTAGGGCGCGTTACAACGAGCTGCTGGGCTTGTACATAGATCCTATTGTCATTCATCAGGACTCCAAAATTGTGTTTATTAACGATGTGGCTGAGCAAACGATTGGCGGGACCAGCGAACAGTTGATTGGCCAGGATGTTTTTCGCTTTATTCATCCGAGTGATTGGGATATCGTAGCCGAGCGCGTGAAAATGATGCATCAGACGAAGCAGCGCTCCAATATAGAGGAAATTAGGCTGATCAGCTTTCGCAATGAGGTTTTTGAGGTTGAGACGATGA
Source organism: Paenibacillus sp. R-74696 (assembly GCF_055814915.1). Taxonomy (NCBI): domain Bacteria; kingdom Bacillati; phylum Bacillota; class Bacilli; order Caryophanales; family Paenibacillaceae; genus Paenibacillus; species Paenibacillus sp. R-74696. The sequence goes on along the minus strand of NZ_JBPULM010000046.1, from coordinate 350,775 downwards.
GTAAAATGATTGACCATAACGGCCGTCCAGCGGTTTTGACGATCATTCGAGATAATAGCGCCCGTAAAAAAGCGGAGCGCGAAATGATTCACCAGACTTTTCATGATTCTTTAAGCGGTCTGCCGAACCGTCTCCAGTTCAATCAGCAGCTGTCGAAAATGATTGAGCGCAGTAGTGCAGGTCTTAACGATGGGAGCAAGCAGGTTTCCCGTTTTGCCGTCATGGTGCTCGATCTTGACCGTTTCAAAAATATTAACGATTCACTTGGACATGCCTACGGGGATGTGTTCCTGAAGGAGATGGGCAGTCGTATTCAATCTTGTGTTAGAGAAAGTGAAACATTAGTAGCCCGTATGGGAGGAGATGAATTTACGTTATTAATTAATCGCTTTCAGGATGAGCAGCAGCTTGGGCTGCTGGCAGGAAGGATTACGGCTGCCATTCAGCAGCCCTACCGCCTGAAGGACACCGATTTTTATACGACGGTCAGCATTGGAATTGCCGTCTATCCGGACAATGGACAGGATACGGTACAATTGCTTAAAAATGCCGACACCGCGATGTATGAAGTGAAGCGCAACGGTAAAAACGGATATCAGTTTTATTCGTATGAATTTAATGAGCAGCTGCAGCTTAGGCTGGAGCTGGAAAGCGAGCTGCGCAAGGCGATGGAGCGCGAGGAATTTAGATTGTACTACCAGCCGCAAATCAGCTCCGCCGACAATCGGATGATTGGCGTTGAAGCGCTGATCAGGTGGGAGCATCCTACCAAAGGCATTATATCGCCTGGTATATTTATTCCGGTGGCTGAAGAAAGCGACTTGATTTACAGTATTGGCGAGTGGACGATGCGCGAGGCTTGCAGGCAAATGAAAAAGTGGCATGATGAGGGTGTTTTTTTCGCATCGGTATCCGTCAATTTATCGGCAAGACAGTTTCTTCAGCCGAATCTGGTTCAGCAAATTCATGTCATTTTAGAAGAGACGGGGCTTGATCCGAGCTTTCTAGTGCTGGAAATTACCGAGAGCATGATGATGGACGCCTCGCATTCCATTGGGATATTAAATGAATTAAATAGCACCGGCGTTAAGATCAGTCTCGATGATTTCGGGACGGGCTACAGCTCGCTCAGCTACTTAAAGCATTATCCAATATATAAGCTGAAAATAGACCGTTCCTTCATCATCGATATTACAACGGATGAGAGCGATCAAGCGATTGTCGCCACGATTATTTCCATGGCCAAGCATTTAAAGATGGAGGTCATAGCGGAAGGCATTGAAACGAAGGAACAGCTCGATTTTCTGACCAGTCATGACTGCAAGGAAATTCAAGGCTACTATTATTGCCGTCCGCTGCCGGCCCAAGTGCTGGAGGAAAAGTATTTAATGATTCAAGCGGAAAATGATGGCATATGGGGCGATTTGAAGCATTGAGATAGCCGTGTGATATGGAAAGCTGTTACTCCAAATGAAGATTCGCTTTGGCTTCACGTATAGGAAAGGATATGAATGTTCTCATCCTTTCTCTATATTTCTACGCGAAACGTTAGATTGTTTGACGCAGTTTTGGCAGACGCACGATTGGTTGCGCTGTTCAGGCGGTATTTGTTCAAGCAGGCTTTGCGGAACGCGCTCCCGGAAGCACCAGCAGGAGTGGGGCACCAGCCCTGCTTCTATGGCGCAGCCGTTTGGCCCGCCGCATAATGGACATTTTTTCATGGAGGAAAGCCCCTTTCTTCTAAGGGTCAAAAAAAATTAATAAAATGCTTGATAATAATAATCATTATTGGTAAAATACATAAAGAAAGAAGGGACCGCAACATCCCTTCCATCAGATCAGTTATTTAATTTCGAAAGTTCGGCAATCTGTTTCGCTCGCTTCGTGCGCCATATCTGCGCTATTGCTGACGATATAGATTGATGAAGCGCTGCATTTGTTGTCATCTACCCAATGACGGCAAGAGTCGACTTCGCACAATACGTCTTTAGCCATTACTATCACCTCCCATGGTTAGTAGTCGGTGCACAAATATAAAGCTTATTGACCTCTTATTGGCGTAAGGGGTTATTTGTGCTTTGTAGATAGTTACCCGTCCATCTTACCAAATGAAACCATCATTTACAACCTGTCCAATCAAGCAGCAGGCATGTTCTATCAGGTGCTATACGGCTTGCCCTCTATATAATAAGCATTCTCTCTATAGGTCCGAAATGCGATCTCTGCTTCCCCCGACTCAAGCTTCTCCATATAACGGTGTACAATAGCGGCAAAGCGGTCCCGAACCTCCTGTCCGCGCTCAAACCAGCCAATTTCAATAAAAGGGAATGAACGATCATGGGCAAGCCCCCCGTAAATAGAAGTGGTTGCAAGGCACTCTATTGTGAAATTGTCTACTCCGCAATCACAGAGGACGGCGAGCTCTTGAACGAGCTCAGGAGCGAGGCTGCGCAAGCCAGGGGCAGGCACACCGCGAAATAATAAATGAGGCATATGATAAGTTCTCCTTTCAGTTATAAAAGCTTAAGCTTTTCATTCTGCTGCACCTTATTTACCAGCCTACAAGCTTATCAGTTAAAAGTGCGTAACTTGCAGTCTACTATAAAGCAAGTTATCTTTATCTTAACAGAAATTTCTATTTAGCAGGGTTCATTGCACGGAAAGGATGTAAGATGATGAAAACAATAACGATGGCTGAAGTCGTTGCGGGGCAGCGAAAATGGTTTGAAAGCGGCAAGACACGCTCGGTTGCTGCGCGTATTCAGAAGCTGGAAAAGCTGCGCGAGGTGATGCAAAAGCATGAGCAGAAGCTGCTGGCAGCTTTAAAGGCGGATTTAAATAAATCAGAGTTTGATGCGTATGCGATGGAGCTTGGCCTCATTTATACGGAATTTAGGCATACCATTAAGCATATAAGGGGCTGGGCGAAGCCGAGGCGCATCAAAACAGCGATGACGCATATGGGCAGCACCAGCAAAGTTATTTCTGAGCCCTATGGCGTAACAGCTGTTATTGCACCGTGGAACTATCCGGTCCAGCTTGCGCTTGTTCCACTAATTGGAGCAATTGCAGCCGGTAATACCGTCGTTTTGAAGCCATCAGAGCTTGCACCGAATGTAGCAGGCACATTGGCGGCGATCATAGCGGAAGCCTTTGAGCCGGAGTGGGCAACGACGGTATTGGGTGATGCAGCGGTAAGCACGGAGCTGCTGGCTGAGAAGCTCGATTATATCTTTTTTACCGGGAGCGTTGGCGTAGGCAAAATCGTAATGACGGCAGCAGCTCAGCATTTGACGCCGGTTACGCTGGAGCTCGGGGGAAAGAGTCCCTGTATCGTGCATAAGGATGCGAATTTGGCACTCGCAGCGAAGCGAATTGCATTTGGCAAGTTTACAAACGCTGGACAAACCTGCGTTGCACCGGATTATTTATACGTTCACCGTGAGGTGAAGGAGCGCTTCGTCAAGCTGCTGAAGGCTGCGATTGAAGAGCTGTACGGCAGCGAGCCGCTCCATAATGACAGCTACACGCATATTATTAGCGATCGGCACTTTGCAAGGCTTGCCAACTTTATGAATGACGGACGCATTATCATTGGCGGGGAGAAGGATGCTGGGCGCCGGGTCATTGCACCAACGGTGCTGGAGGGCTTGGACTGGCAGGCGCCAGTTATGCAGGAGGAGATTTTTGGCCCGCTGCTTCCGCTCCTTGAGTTTGATTCGATTGAGGAGGTCATGTCGGCTGTTGCCGCTCGTTCGCACCCGCTTGCGCTGTATTTGTTTACGGAAAGTACAGCTATTCAGCAGCAGGTTACAAGGGGATTGTCCTTTGGAGGCGGCTGCATTAACGATACATTAATGCATATGGCGTCGCCGCATTTGCCTATTGGCGGAGTAGGGGATAGCGGCATGGGCAGCTATCATGGGGAGAAGACCTTTTACACCTTCTCTCACCAGAAAAGCTTGCTTAAGCAAACAACGCGCTTTGACATGCCATTCCGTTATCCGACGTCCAAGTGGGGCAAGAAGCTGATTCGCAAGCTGCTCCGATAATTGCAATCGTAAAACCTCCTGAATTTTAGGAGGTTTTTTTAATGCAAAGAAGACTTTACTGCTTAGGCATCTGCTATATGAAATTAATGGAAAACGAGGTAGAATATATGGGCGAACGATAGGACGGAATAGAGAATAGAAAGGAATGTAGCTCTTGAAGAAGCTAGGGCAGTTGAATACGCTGCGCAATCAGATATTAATTGGATTTATGCTTGTTATGGTTATTGTGCTGGCATCGGTCGGCTACTTTACGTATGGCCAGGTATCCGTGCTCTTGCGAAACAGCGCGGAGAAGCATATTCAACAGACTGCCGTTCAAGCTATGGGGAAGCTTGACGTGCTTCTGGGACAAATCGATACGCTTACCGCGCAGGTGGCTACGAATGCGTCTATCCAGCGATTATTGACGCTGGAAATCGCTGGAAAGCCGATCCGCTTTGAGGAGCGTCAGTCGCTGCAGCAGGAAGCCCGAAAATATGAAGCGTATGTCACGGGAATCCGAGCACTTGAAATGTACAGCAGCGATTATAGAAGGCTGTTTCCGCTAGATGATATTAGTCTGGAAAGCCGGGTGCCGAAGGAGTGGATTGAACAAGCAGATAGCGGCAAAGGACGCTTGGTTTGGCTTGGCTTTGACCCACAGGATCCAAACGTTGTCATTGCTATTCGCCATATTCGTTTAGTGGACCGTTCTTTCATCCATGCTGGGTATTTAGTCGTTCATATTGAAAAAAGCTATTTTGAGCTCACAGCTGCCGTAAGGGAAAATGAGAATGAAACGCGGGAGCATATGGCTCTATTTGATGGGGCGGGCCAAGAAATTTTTTCTGATTTAGCTATGGATGCAGGTGAGGGGAATATTCTTAATCATGGCGGAGCAGCGATTACGGTGGGCAATGAATCGTATATAGCGATTGAGCAGCAATCGAAGGAAACGGGGTGGAAGCTGGCCATATTGACCCCTGTAAATTATGCAACGGCAGGTATTTCAGTTCTACGGACGGCTATTCTTGTATCTGGTGCGGTCGGGGGCTTGTTGTTTCTGGTCTTGAGCTTTATTTTGTCAACGATGATTACTCGGCCGATATTAAACTTGATTAAAGCGATGCGTGGTGCCAGATTGGGCACGTTGAAAGCGAACCCGAATACCGCCTCAACCATGGAGATTAATGAGCTCAACAATACATATAACCAAATGGTCGATTCCTTAAATGAACTAATTGAGGTGGTCTACCAGAAGGAAATTATACAGAGTAGAACTGAACTGAAAGCACTGCAAGCCCAAATTAATCCTCACTTTCTGTTTAACACATTGGAAGCGTTTTATTGGGAGCTTGATGATAAAGGGGAAGAGGACCTTGCGCAAATTGTAGTCGCCATGTCAGGCTTGTTCCGTTATGTGATCAACCGAACGGAGGATGATGAGTGGGTTACGATAGGTGATGAATTGGATCATGCAGAGCGTTATTTAAGAATCATGGAGATGCGGATGGTGGACAGGCTGTCGTGGCGAATAGAGGCTGCAGAGGCGTGCAGGACTGTACCCGTGCCCAAACTATTAATTCAACCGCTCGTAGAGAACGCTATCCTGCATGGAGTTGAGCAGCGACTCGGGCCGGGGACGGTTGTTCTTCGTGCCGAGCCTTCAAGCCGGGAAGGTTTTACGCGAGTGATTATAACGGACGATGGACCGGGCATGGATGCAGCCGCAGTAGAGTCTCTCCAAGCATTCATGAAAGAAGGTTATGCGAGCAGCTTCAAAGGTACAGGTGTTGGCGTGTCAAATGTGGAGCGTAGATTGAGGCTTTATTATCATGCAGCTGGAAGCGGGCTGGACATTGCGAGCGAGCCTGGTCGCGGAACTTCCGTTACGTTTGAAATACCTAATAAATTGGAAGGGAATGGAATAGATGAAGACCATCTTAATCGTAGATGATGAACCTAGAACAAGGCAGGGAATTCGCAAAACGCTGGAAGCTTGGTCCTGCGGCCGGCATCGAATCGAAATGGCATCCAGCGGAGTGGAGGCTTTAGCTTGGTTGCAGCAAAATGAAGCTCATCTGCTCGTGACCGATATTAGAATGCCGGAGGTGGGAGGCCTGGAGCTGGTGGAACGATTAAGCGCGATGACTCTTCCCCCTGTGGTTATTGTTATTTCCGGGCATCCTGAATTCGATTATGCTCAGAAAGCACTTCAGCTTGGGGTCGTCTCTTATTTGCTAAAGCCATTGGTTAAAGAAAAATTAGTGCAAGCAGTCGAGCTCGCTTTGAAAAGGGAAGAAGAAATAAGCCGGATGGTGAGAATGGAGAAGCTTTTTGACCCCAAATTACTGGGGACGGTGCAAGAGGAGAAGCGATACAGTATTCAGGTGCGTGAAGCGCTCCGCCATATCGATGATCATCTGAGCGAACAGGTTTCTATGCGTGCAGTTGCAGATTATTTGCATATGAATGCCAGCTACTTCAGCGTTCTGTTTAAAGAGCAGACAGGTCTCACCTTCAGCGACTATTTGAGTCGCAGACGAGTGCAGCGGGCCAAGGAGCTGCTGGTCAATACGAGAGACTCGATTGCGGAAATTTCAGAGCAGGTGGGCTACCAAACAGCAAAATATTTTGTCAAAGTGTTTCGTTCCATAGAGGGCACTAGTCCAAGGCAGTATCGTCAAAACGTCTCTCATTCTGAAAAAATGATCCAATAATTATGGTATTACTCCCAATGCTTATGTCCTTACGACTTGCTAAAAGTGTTGCTACAATCTAATTAAAGCGGTATTAATACGCTTACATTAGAATTAAAGGGGATGTAAACGTGTTCAAGAAAAAAGGATTGATGCTCTTATTGGCGTTTTGTCTGGTTCTGGTAGCAGCTGGTTGCGGCACAAGCAGTAATGAAAGCAGCAGTGGCAGTAAGGAGACAGCAGGCGAGAGCGGTGAGCAGGTTACGATTAACTTTATGCATTTATGGCCGGAGGGTGTGTCAGCAGGCCAAAACAAAATCGTAAATCAAATCATAAAAGCCTATCAGGATGAGCATACGAATGTGACGATCAAGCAAGAAGTGCTGGATAACGAGCAATATAAAAACAAGCTGAAGGTGCTTTCGGCATCCAATAAACTGCCGGATGTCGGTGTAACGTGGGCGGCCGGGTTCTTGCAGCCGTACGTGGAAGGAAAGCTCTTTACACCTGTAGACGACTTGCTTAGCGGCGAGCTGAACGGCAAGTTCGTATCCGGTACGACAGAGGCATATGCGATTGACGGTAAAACGTATGCGCTCCCACTTGAATTCAACATTGCTCCGGTTTACTATAATAAATCCTTATTCGAGAAATACAAGCTTGAAATCCCGCAAACCTACGAGGAATTAAAGGCTATTGCAAAAACACTGTCCGAAAATGGAATTGCGCCGGTTGCGCTTGGCAACAAGGACCGTTGGACGGGTTCTCTCTGGTATATGTACCTAGCTGATCGAATCGCTGGGCAGCAGACATTATCCGGAGCGATAAACGGCGAAGGAGCCTTTACAGACGAAGGATTGCTGCAAGCAGCGACTGAAGTACAGACACTGGTAGACAGCAATGCGTTCGTGAAGGGTTTCAACGGTTTGTCCAATGAGGAAGCAAAGTCGGAGTTTCTGAATGGCAAAGCTGCCATGTATATGATGGGCACATGGGAGCTGCCAAACTTTACGACAAATGAAGATATCCCGAAAGAATTCCGCGACAGTGTTGGTTTCTTTAAATTCCCGAAAGTTGAGGGCGGAAAAGGCGACATTAACAGCTGGGTAGGCGGTCCGGGTGTCGGTCTATTCGTATCCGAAAATTCTGCGGTAAAAGCGGAAGCGAAAGCATTCGTCGAATACTTTGTAACCCAGTGGGGAGAGCAAGCGGTAACTGGGGCGGGCGTTATTCCTGCGACTAAAGTGGATACATCCAGCATGGAGCTGCCGCAGCTTTACATTGATTTATTTAATGAAATGAATCAAGCAAGCAGCATTACCTTATTTGCAGATGTTCAAATGCAGGCGAGTGCAGCCGAAACTCATCTGAATATGATTCAAGCTCTGTTTGGAAAGGCAGTGACGCCTGAGAAATTCTCGGAAGAGCATGATAAAGCCATTTCCGAAGGGAAATAATCTCCCTTAAGATTGATCGGTGGAAGACATAGCTGCGGGCAAGTCCCGAATATGTCTTCCGCTCATTCATCATGAAGGAAAGGAGTCGGCCCAATTGGACAAAGTGCTTTCGAACAAAAAAATAATTGCTTTATACGTGCTGCCGTCTCTGTTATTAGTATTAGCTATTGTATACATTCCGATTGTTTTAACCGCTTATTACGGTTTGAATGAATGGAATGGCATTGGTGCGATGACCTTCGTTGGGTTGGATAATTACCTTGCTTTGTTCAAGGATACAACTTTCTGGAACAGCGCATGGCATTCTCTGCTGCTTGCCGTTTTCTCGGGAATGAGCCTTCTGCTCTACCTTATTGTAGCAATGGTTTTAGCCGCGCGAATCAAAGGAGCTCAATTATTTCGCAAAATCTATCTCATCCCTATGCTTCTATCATCGGTAGCGATTGCGCAGCTTTGGCTCAAAATCTATCATCCAACTAACGGCGTGCTGAACAGCATCCTGGAATCACTTGGGTTTGCCAACCCTCCCGCATGGCTAGCTGAGTCATCGCTCGTATTGTTTGCTTTATTTATTCCGATTTTGTGGCAGTATGCGGGTTTTTATATTTTGATTTATTATGCGGCTCTGAAAAATATCCCGACATCTCTTGAGGAAGCGGCCAGGATTGACGGAGCGAATGCCCTGCAAATTGCTTGGAAGATTAAGCTGCCGCTTGTGATGGAAGTGATTAAAGTAACGATTGTACTGGCTGTTGTGGGCTCTTTGAAATATTTTGATTTGATCTTTGTTATGACAGACGGCGGTCCCAATGGGGCGAGCGAAGTTATGGCCTCTTACATGTATCATGAAGCATTTCGAGCCTACGATTTTGGATATGGCAGCGCAATCGGCTTTTTTCTGTTGGTCATTTGTCTGGCTGTCACTTGGGTCATACGCAAATTAACGGCCTCAAAGGATACGATTCAATACTCGTAAGGAGGAAGACTTCATGGTTACTGGGAATATAAGAATTCGGAGTGAGCTGTCGGAAGCAAAACCGGGGATCGGCATCAGGCTGGGGTATAGCGTTTTATATGCCGTTTTAATTGTGGTTGCGGCGCTGCAGCTATTTCCTCTTGTCTGGCTGTTGTTTTTCTCTCTTAAAAACAATCAGGAAGTATTTAATCTCCCGCCTTTGTCACTGCCGATGAATCCTCGATGGGAAAACTACGAGAAGGTTTGGAGCGCCGGGAACATTGATGTTTATTTTTTTAACAGCGTCTGGATCACCGTTTCAGCTACGTTAATAACTGTGCTGCTGGGCAGTTTAGTCACTTATGCCGTCACAAGAATGAGATGGAAGGGCAGCTCGCTTGTACTGGGCTTATTCATGGTGGCCATGATGATTCCGGTTCATTCCACGCTAATCCCGCTGTTCAGCCTGTTTAATAAAGTGGGGCTAACGGATCATCCCCTGTCTCTGATTTTATCTTATGTTGCTTTCAACATGCCGATTACAATCATGATTCTGCTCGGGTTCTACTATGCGCTGCCGCGCGAGGTGGAGGAAGCCGCTATAATTGACGGCTGCTCGGTAAATCGGATGTTCGTCCAGATCGTACTCCCGATGACAAGCTCCGTGCTTGCTACAACGGCGATCATCAACATGATTTACAACTGGAATGAATTTATTTTTGTTAACACGTTTATTAGCTCTGATTCTTATAAAACATTGACTGTCGGCGTGCAAAATTTTATCGGTCAGTACACGACGGATTGGGGGGCAATCGGAGCCACGCTCATGATTAGCATTCTTCCGATTTTGATTACGTTTCTATTCCTCAGCAACCGTATTGTTGAAGGGATTGCGGCGGGTTCGGTTAAAGGGTAAACGATTAAATCATTTTAAGACCTAATTTTAATGTAGGTCTTTTTTTGTTTTTTTTATATTGTAAAAGGGGATGTAATATTTTTTTGTTCATCTCCATTTTGTCCATTGCTTTAAAAATAAGGCTGCGATAAACTGGAAAGGCTGATAATTATAATCATTATCAGTATTGGAATGTTTTCCAATAAGGCTTACCATTATGACAGAAGAGGAATGATGACATGCTTCGCCGTTTTTTTGACTATTACCGACCTTATAAAGGGTTGTTCATACTGGACTTCTCCTGCGCGGTGTTTGCAGCTTTGCTGGAGCTGGTGTTCCCGCTTGCCTTGAACCGGGTCGTGGATGATTTGCTGCCTTCGGGCAATTGGAAATGGATTTTATGGTCCTGTGTGGGCCTGATTGGCATTTATGTAGTAAGTGCGTTCCTCCACTATGTGGTGACGTATTGGGGGCATAAGCTCGGCATTCAAATAGAGTCGGATATGCGCAGCAAGCTGTTCAACCATATTCAGAAGCTATCGTTCCGTTTCTTCGACAACAATAAGACGGGGCATCTTGTATCGCGGATGACGAATGACCTGATGGATATTGGGGAAATTGCCCACCACGGGCCGGAGGACATGTTTATTGCCATTATGACGCTGCTGGGCGCATTCGGGCTCATGCTGACCATCAACTGGCAGCTGGCGGTGCTGACGTTTATTATTATTCCGCTGATGGTCTACTTGTCGCTGTATTTCAGCCGCAAGATGTCCAAGGCGTTCCATCGGATGTTTTCCGATATTGCCGACTATAATGCCCGCGTTGAAAATACAGTTAGCGGCATTCGCGTCGTTCAAGCGTTCTCCAACGAGAAGCATGAAGTGGATCAATTTGAAGTGAACAATGGCCGTTTTCTGCAAACGAAGCTGGTCGCTTACCGTGTTATGGCTTGGAACTCATCGATCAGCTACATACTGATGAAATTTGTTTCCTTGTTTGTACTCGCTTGCGGTACTTGGTTCGTGATTCAAGGCCAAATGACGTTCGGTGAATTTATGGCATTTGTCCTGCTTTCCAATGTATTTCTCGGTCCAATTGAAAAAATCAACTCGGTTATTGAGACGTATCCGAAGGGAATTGCCGGCTTTAAGCGTTATTTGGAGCTGCTCGAAACCGAGCCGGATATTGAGGATGCGCCGGATGCCAAGGTGATTAGCCGCTTGGAGGGAGAAATTACGTTCCGCGATGTATCCTTTGGTTATGAGGAAGGCAAAACGATTTTGAATCATATTGATTTAACCGTGAAAACAGGAGAGACGGTAGCTCTTGTTGGACCATCGGGAGCCGGCAAAACCACGATATGCAGCCTGCTGCCGCGCTTCTATGAGGTTACAGGCGGGGCGATTGAAATTGATGGCCTCGACATTCGGAAAATTAAGCTGGATTCACTGCGCGGCCAAATCGGTATCGTGCAGCAGGATGTGTTCTTGTTTGATGGCACCATTCGCGAAAATATTGCTTACGGCAAGCTGAATGCTACCGAGGAAGAAATTTGGGAGGCGGCTCGCAGAGCACAGCTGGAAGAGCTTATTCTTTCGCAGGGCCAAGGAATGGACACGCTTATCGGCGAACGCGGCGTTAAATTGTCAGGCGGACAGAAGCAGCGCCTTTCTATTGCCCGCATGTTCCTGAAAAATCCGCCGATCCTTATTCTTGATGAAGCGACCTCGGCGCTTGATACGGCCACGGAAGCAGCTATTCAGCAGGCGCTGGCTGAGCTGTCCAAAGGGCGCACGACGCTCGTCATTGCGCATCGTCTTGCGACGATCAAGAATGCAGACCGCATCGTTGTCGTTACGGAGGAAGGCATTAAAGAGCAGGGCAGCCATGATGAGCTGCTGGCCATTAAAGGCGTATATAACCGCCTGCATAAAGCGCAGTTCGGCGCTTAGCAGAGGCTGCTGGACACTAACTAGAGATTAACAACGTAATTAGATGGCAAAAAAATGGCTCAGCATGAGGGAATTAATCTCATGCTGAGCTATTTTGTATTTCATATTAAGCTTGGGGAGCCGAAGCATGCGATTGTTGCAGAGCCTAAGAGCGCTTGGGCTGCGCCCTCCTTTTTTTGAGGGACTGAGGTTCCGCTATTTTGGCTACTGTGAAGAGTTCAGGCCGTAAGCGGACAGGAAATCCGCTATGGATCTCGTTTTCTCCACAAAATGGAAATAGGCAGTGCATTAGCGGCTCCTGAGTCCGCAGCTTGTGCCACAACCCATGATTCTATTGAAATAGCTGCTGCTGTGTCCACCAAGTGTATCTATGTGACGCAGCATTGATTTTTTTTATGCCAAAATAGAAAAGCTCTATTGGCTTTTATTCGGCAAACGATGGTAAACTCGTTTCAATCATTATTAAATACGACAAAACCACTAGGAATAATAAAATTAAGAGTGAACAGCCAACAGGAGGGAACAATCATGACAACAACTAAAAAGAGACAATTGAAGCTAGGCGCTATTTTGCACGGAGTAGGCGGGAATATTGCTGGATGGAGACATCCGGATGCACAGCCTGACGCAAGTGTTAATATTGAATTTTACAAGCAGCAGGCGCAGAAGGCGGAAGCGGGCAAGCTTGATTTTGTATTCATTGCTGATGGCTTATATATTAATGAAAAATCCATTCCCCATTTTTTAAACCGCTTTGAGCCATTGACGATTTTATCTGCGCTTGGTGCGGTTACATCGAAGATTGGCCTGGTCGGTACGCTCTCTACTTCCTATAGCGAGCCTTTCACTGTAGCGAGACAATTTAGCTCGCTTGATCATATTAGCGGCGGCCGTGCAGGCTGGAACATCGTAACATCGCCGCTTGAAGGCTCGGCGAAAAACTTCGGCAAGACGGACCATCCCGACCATCCGACACGTTACCGGATTGCAAATGAATATTTGGAAGTGACGCGGGGGCTGTGGGATTCGTGGGAGGATGACGCTTTTGTCCGCGATAAAGAAAGCGGCCAGTTTTTTGACCCGGAAAAGCTGCACACCTTGAACCATAAAGGCGAGTTTTTCTCGGTGCAGGGACCGCTGAATATTTCCAGATCCAAGCAGGGGCATCCGGTTATTTTTCAAGCGGGCTCGTCGGAGGATGGCAAAAACTTCGCTTCTAAAGTAGCGGATGCGGTATTTGCCCATTTTGAATCCATCGAGCAGGGCAAGCAATTTTATGATGATGTGAAAGGCCGTGCTGCTGCGCATGGACGCTCTTCGGAGGATGTCGCGATTTTGCCAGGCATTGCGCCAATCATTGGGGCGACGGATGAAGAAGCAGAACGCAAATATCAGGAGCTGGCGCAGCTTGTAAATATTGAGAAGGCGCTCGATTATTTGGGACGTTATTTTGACCACCATGACTTTTCACAATATCCGCTTGATGAGCCGTTTCCGGAGCTGGGCGAAATTGGACTTAACAGCTTCCGCAGCACGACGGACCGTATTAAACGGCAGGCGAAGGAAGGCGGCTTGACGCTTCGCCAGGTGGCGCTTCAAGAAACGACGCCAAGGCCGACGTTCATCGGCACGCCAGAGAAAGTAGCGGATCAAATTCAGCAATGGTTTGAGCAGGGAGCGGTAGACGGCTTTATTGTCGGATCCTCTATCCCAACGGGACTGTCGGAGTTTGTTGATCAGGTTGTGCCGATTTTGCAGGAGCGCGGATTGTTCCGTGAGGAATATGAGCATGACACGCTGCGCGGACATCTCGGCGTACCTGTGCCGGAAAACCGTTATGCCAAAACCAAGGTGACGACCGTATAGGAAGGGTGAGGGACATGAGCAAAGCATACAGCAAACCAGCCATTTGGATGAAAATGACCAGCCTCGCCCTAGCGGTTACCCTTGTACTGGCAGGATGCAGCGGAGGTGGGGGCAAGAGCAGCGCGAATACGGGCGGGAACAGCTCTGGTGCCGCCCCTGCGTCTTCGGCAGAGCAGAGCAGCGCACCTGCTCAAGGCGGCGAACTAAGCTATGCGCTCGCCACCTCTCCCGATCAGCTTGATCCGCATCGCAGCGGCCTTGCCGTTGCAGTCAGGGTCATCCGTACGCTCTACGACACACTGGTCGTCCAGCTTCCGGGCGGAGAAATTAAGCCTTGGCTGGCAACGGAATGGTCGATTTCGGAGGATGGAAAATCGTATACGTTCAAGCTTCGCCAGGACGTTAAGTTTCAGGATGGCACACCCTTCAACGCTGAAGCGGTAAAATATAGCTTCGACCGAATCATTGACCCAGAGACCAAAGCTGCGAATGCTTTAGCGCTTGTTAGGCCTTATGAATCGTCGGAGGTCATTGATGAGTTTACGGTCAAATTGAACCTATCCGAGCCGTCGCAGGCGTTCTTGGGCAATGTAAGCCAAGCGCTGCTCAGCATTGTGTCGCCGACGGCGGCGAAGAAGGATGGGGATCAATTCACTAAGCATCCTGTCGGAACAGGGCCATTCAAGTTTGTAAAATGGGATGAAAATTCGGAAATCGTCGTGGAGAAAAACCCCGATTACAACTGGGCGCCGGAAACGGTCAGCCAGCAGGGCGCACCGAATTTGGATAAAATCATTTTCAAAATTGTGCCTGAGGAGGCTACGCGGATCGGCAGCGTCCAAAGCGGGCAGGTGCTTGCCGCTGAGACGGTGCCGCCACAAAATATTCTCTCCTTGAAAAACGATGCGAACAGCCAGCTATACCAAGCCAATACCGTTGGCCTGCCGTATACGCTGTTTATCAATCATAGCAAGGCACCATGGAATGAGCTGAAGGCTCGGCAGGCGCTGCAGCTTGGCATCAATGTCGAGGCAATCGTCAAAACGCTGTATCTCGGAACGTATGAGCAGGCGTGGTCGCCGCTTTCACCAGGCATTTTTGGCTATGACGCTTCGCTTGAAGGCGGCGTAAAGCCGGATATCGAGAAAGCAAAGCAGCTGCTTGACGAGCTGGGCTGGAAAGCAGGAGCAGATGGCATCAGGGAGAAGGACGGCAAGAAGCTGACGCTTCATTATGTCGATGGCTCGCCGAACCGCGAGAAGCGCAATGATATTGCGGCAATCGTGCAGCAGCAGCTTAAGCCGCTGGGCATTCAGGTAGATGTGGAAATTACGAAGGATGTCGCGACCGTCGTTTATGCGAACAATAACTATGATCTGTACGGCAATAGCCAGGTAAACTCTGATCCTAACGCGCTTTATTCTATCTATCACACAACAGCGCCGGGGGCACGCCAAAACCTGCCGAATTTAGCCGATCCGGAGCTGGATAAGCTGCTTGAGGATGGCGCAATAGAGCAGGACCAGACGAAGCGTGAAGCGATCTATAAGGAAGCACAGCAGCTCATCATTAAAAAGGCCGTCATTATTCCGATTTATGTATTCCCTTATACAGTAGCTGCCTCGAAAAAAGTGCAAGGATTAGCTTTTGACTCGCTGGGCTATCCGATCTTTAATGATGTGTATATAACCGAGTAAGCATATCGTAATTTAAGTATAAAAGCTGGGAAGGAGCGGAGATGCAGTATGTTAAAAGCGGTAAGCGTTCGGCTTTATACGTCCTTGCTGGTGCTGGTCGGCACGATGGTGCTCGTCTTTTGTATCGTCAATGTGCTGCCCGGCGACCCTGCGCTCCTTATTCTTGATCCGTCTTCCGCCACACCGGAGATGATTGCTAATTTGCGGGAGCAGCTTGGGCTGAACCAGCCGTTCTATGAGCGGTTCGGTGAATATTTTCTGCATGTGCTGCAGGGCGACTTTGGCAAATCGATCGTTAATTCGGAGCCGGTATTGCCGAAGATCGTTGAGCATTTTCCCGCCACGCTCGCTTTGACGGCGTTAAGCTCGCTCATTGCCGTCGTTATCGGCGTCACCCTAGGCGTACTGTCGGCGATTCACCGCAATCGCTGGATTGACATCGTCGCGCGAATGGTTGGTTTGTTCGGCATTTCGATGCCGACATTTTGGTCGGGCATTTTGCTGATTCTTATTTTCTCGGTACAGCTGGGCTGGTTTCCGGCAATGGGCTCGGATGGCATCAGCACGCTGGTGCTGCCCGCCATTACGCTCGGCTTCGTTGGCTCAGGCTTTATCGTGCGGATGGTTCGCAATAGCATGCTTGAGGTCATTAATGAGCCATTTATCGTTACACTTCGGGCAAAGGGTTTGCCGGGGCGGTTCATCATGTATAAGCATGCGCTGCGAAATGCACTGATTCCCGCATTGACGATGGTCGGCGTTATTATTGGCGATTTGATGGCGGGGACGGTGGTCATTGAGACGGTATTCTCGCGCCAAGGCATTGGACGAATTATTGCCGATGCGATTATGGCGAAGGATTTGCCGGTCGTGCAGGGCGTTATTTTTTTCTCGGCGATCGTGTACATTGTTGTGAATTTGCTTGTGGACATTTCCTATACGTTGATTGATCCGCGCGTAAGGCGTACCGGGTAGCGTAGGCAGAAAGGGGCAAAAGATTCAAATGAAGCAAGCCGTCATTGGCAAACAGATATGGCAAGGAAGCAGGGCAGAAGGGGCTGCGAAATCCCGCAAAAAAATAAAGCTGGCGCCTACGGATCTCCTGATTTATGCCGCAGCGGTTATCGTGTTGTTTATTATCAGCTGTGCTTTATTTCCGAGCTTGATTGCTCCCTATTCGCCTACGCTGATGGATACGGATCAAATTATGCAGCCGCCGAGTCTTCAGCATGTGTTCGGAACCGATTATTTTGGACGTGACGTATTTACCGTTGTCGTGCATGGCAGCCGGGATTCCTTGCTGATCGGTTTTATATCGGTGCTTGTCGGCTGTGTGACGGGCGGAGCGATTGGAGCGATAGCGGGATACATTGGCGGTGTGGTAGATGCTGTATTTATGCGGCTGATTGACGTGCTGATGACGATTCCGGGCGTGCTGCTCGCTCTTGCGATTGCAGCGGCGCTTGGGCCAAGCCTGATGAATGTCGTGCTTGCTGTAGCGGCGGCATCGATACCTGGGTACGCGCGGGTAATGCGCGGGCAAATCATGAGCATTAAAGGAAGGCCCTTTATTACTGCATCGCGCTCTATTGGCACATCCAGCCTATCGATCTTTGTACGGCATGTGCTGCCGAATTCTTTATCCCCAATGTTTGTCATGGCGGCAATCGGCATTGGCACGGCGATTTTGACCGGAGCAGGCCTTAACTTTCTAGGGCTTGGCACGATAAAAGAAATTCCGGACTGGGGAGCGCTGCTCTCTCAGGGCCGAGGCTATTTGACCGTAGCCTGGTGGATCTGCACCTTTCCGGGCCTTGCCATCACGCTGTTTGTTCTCTCCATCAACATATTGGGTGACAAGGTTCGCGATCAATTAGATCCGAAGCAAAGCAGAGCATAAGACAGCATAGAACGCCGTGCTTGATAGGCGGAAGGAGGAAGCGAAATGAGCCAATTGCTCACGATGGAGCATCTGACGGTTGATTTTAAGACGAAACGGGGCTTGCTAAGGGCAATTACAGACGTTTCGCTTCATATTGCGCCTGGGGAAACGGTATGTCTCGTTGGCGAATCCGGCAGCGGCAAAACGATTACGTCCAAAGCCATTATGCGCCTGATCGACTATGAGAATGGCGTTATTGCCGGAGGCAGCATGCGGCTTGGCGATGCGGATCTTGTAGCGATGCCGGAGAAGGAGCTGCGCGCGCTGCGCGGCAAGCGGATGGCGATGGTTTTTCAAGAGCCGATGGCGGCGTTTGATCCGATTTTTACAATCGGGAGCCAAATTACCGAGGTCATCGAGCGCCATAAGCGCGGCAAAAAGAGTGCAGCATGGGAGCGGGCTGTCCATTTGCTGCGCCGCGTAGGCATTCCTGAGCCGGAGGCGCGGATGAAGCAGTATCCTGGCGAGCTGTCAGGAGGCATGCTGCAGCGGGCTATGATCGCAATGGCGCTCGCTTGCGGTCCAGAGCTGCTTATAGCGGATGAGCCAACGACGGCTCTGGATGTGACGATCCAGGCGCAAATTCTCCATTTGCTGCAAGAGCTAAAAGAAGAATTTAATATGGGGATTTTGCTAGTGACCCATGATATGGGCATTGCCGCCGAGATGGCGGATCGCATTATCGTCATGTATGCCGGGCAGGTTGTTGAGCAAGCGACGGCGGCGGAGCTGTTCGAGCAGCCGTATCATCCGTATACGCGAGGACTGCTGCAATCGATTACGACGATGGACAGCGACCGCAGCGTCAAGCTTCATTCTATCGAGGGCTCGATCCCGAGCCTGTCAGAGCTGCCGTCCGGCTGCCGCTTTCACCCGCGCTGCTCTTATGCCACGGATAGCTGCCGCAGCGAAAGCCCGCCGCTGATTGCGCTTGGCAAGCGACTGACCGCATGCTGGCATGCCGAGCAGCTCGTTCAATCCGAGGAGTGGGCTGCTGGAACAAGCACAAGCACTAGCACCGACAAAAGCACTGACAAAAGCACTGACAAAAGCACTGACAAAAGCACTGACAAAAGCACTGACAAAAGCACTAGCACAGTAACGCTGACAGATGCCCTTAGAACAGAGTCTCCGATTGGGTCTCCCCAAGAAGCTGGTCAGCAAGGCGAAAATCTATTCGAGGTAAGCGGACTAAGCAAATTTTATCCGATTCAGAGAGGTTTGCTTCATCGTTCGGGCCCGCAGGTCAGAGCGGTGGACAATGTTACGTTTTCCATTAAAAAAGGGGAAACCTTTGGCCTCGTTGGGGAGTCTGGCAGCGGCAAATCGACGCTTGGTCGGGTGATTTTGCAATTGGAGCAGGCGACAGCTGGAAGCGTTAAGTTTCAGGGAAGGGAGCTGACCGGGCAAAGCAGCTCTGAGCTGCGACAGGCGCGGCGCGATATGCAAATTGTTTTTCAGGACCCGTATGGCTCTGTTAATCCGCGCTGGCGTATCGGTGACATTATCGGCGAGCCGCTGCGCGTCCATGACAAGTCTGGCAGCAAGGAAAGAAAAGCGCGCGTGGAGGAGCTGATGGAGCTAGTCGGGCTGAAGGCAGATTGGTACAGCCGCTATCCGCATGAATTTTCCGGCGGGCAGCGCCAGCGTATTGGCATTGCCCGCGCCATAGCGCTTAATCCAAGCTTTATTCTCGCGGATGAAGCGGTATCGGCGCTTGATGTGTCGGTTCAGGCGCAGATCGTCAATCTCATGCAGCATTTGCAGCAAAAAATGAATCTGACCTATTTGTTTATCGCCCATGGCCTGAATATCGTCAGACATATTTCCGACCGGATCGGCGTCATGTATTTGGGCAAGCTGGTCGAAATTGCGCCCAGCGAAGAGCTGTTTCTCCGCCCAGCGCATCCGTATACGCAAGGGTTAATTGCTTCCATTCCCCAGCCCGGCCCCGGGCGAACGCGAACATTTCGCGCGATTGAAGGAGAAATCCCTTCTCCGGCCAATCCGCCGTCCGGCTGCCGTTTTCATACGCGCTGCCCTATGGCAACGGAGCGCTGCAGGGAGGCGGAGCCCGAACTGCAGCTCATTGGCAGCGAGCATTATGCCGCTTGCCACTATGTATTAGGTTGATAGTAGGTTGGCATTTATAAAGGAGGGTATAACCATGTCCGCAGCAAAAAAGGTTATTGTATGGAGCAAAACAGGCTGCCAGTATTGTGGCACAGTTAAACAATTTTTGGAGCAAAACAACCAACCCTATGAAAATATTGATATTGAAGGCAAGGATTATTTGCGAGACGTTCTTGAAGCTAAATACGGCATCCGCCACGTGCCAGTAGTAGAAATCGGCAGCGACGGCGTCTACACCGCCGTTACGGATTGGGATTTGGAGAAAATCAAAGCCCTGATCTCACCTGCCCCAGTAGTAGGCTAAGGGCTTCTATATCGTATGAAGCCCACTGTTCGTCAACTCCGGAGTACCTTGCTGCACCGGAGTTGACGGTCTAGGGGCAGAGATGGGAAGAAGCGCTACAAGAGCTACAAGAGCTACAAACTCTAGGGTGTGTATGCAAACCGGAGCAAGCAAGTATTGCTAAGAGCATACAGTTCTTGGCGCTCCCTTTTTTGGAGGACTGAGTTTCCGCTATTCTGCATTTTGAATCGATTTTGGGCCGTAAGCGGACAGGAAAACCGCTATCGCTCTCCTCAACCCTTCAAAATGGCTAAGGACAGCGCAATAGCGGCTCCTGAGTCCGCAGCCTATGGCATAACCATTGATTCTGTTGTCATAGCGGCTGCAGTGTCCGCGAAGCCTAGCTTTTTGTGGGAGTAAACCGCTGAACCGAAAAACATGAGACTTCCTTTCGGTACATATGCTCACATTCATGCGGGGGATATTTCCAGGAGGAGAGGGAAAGCATTTGACGCTAAATTCGATCAGGATCTGGCTTGCTTATGTTTGCATATACGCCCTAAAAATCTAAATTAGTAGATTAGTAGATTAGTAGATAATTAGAGCATAAAGTAAAAAGTGGATAGAGTCTAACAGCGTAACCTTCTGAAGGTTTAAGAGGGAAAGACTGTCCGTCAGTAGGTTTATTTTACTGACGGATGGTTTTTTCCTTTTTCTTTATTGTAGTTGAACGGAGAGAGTGGGAAGGTGCAGGGGAGCGGCGGAGAGAAAGGTTGGAACTGGAGGAGCCTAGCTTTCCGAAGGAAAGCCGCTTCGTAAGCATATGCTCAGCGCACGCCTAAAGCTTTCCGGAGGAAAGCATCATTGGCATGGACTATTGTTTTCAGATTTCCTCCTCAGCGAGGAATAAATAGTGAAATCGGAAAACAACAGCGGCCGGAAGCGGGGCCTTTCTCGCAGTAGCGACAATCGCGCCTGACCCTATCGATGTGCAATCTACCATAATATCCCTCTGATTTTACCATGAGATTAAAACTAATTATAAGGGTATAAATACCGGCCCGAAATAGAGTAAAATAGTTTAGATAACGAAGCGAGCGCATGCAAATTTCGATCCTCACAAATGTTCGCGCTTACAGAAGTAGGAACCTTAAATTGAAAGGGTGGAATTTATATTGGTTATTCGAAAATTTGGCA
Organism: Paenibacillus sp. R-74696; assembly: GCF_055814915.1. Lineage (NCBI taxonomy): Bacteria > Bacillati > Bacillota > Bacilli > Caryophanales > Paenibacillaceae > Paenibacillus > Paenibacillus sp. R-74696. Next base: position 329,665 of record NZ_JBPULM010000046.1, on the reverse strand, counting down.
GCCTGCTGACAGCAGCGGCATTAACAGCTTCGCTAGTTGGAAGCGCAGCGGCAGCGCAAGCGGAGGACACTAACAGCAGCAAACCAGCTACGAAGCTGCCCGCCTACGATTGGGGCAGAGCGAAGGTCGTAGGTGGCGGCTTTGTTCCCGGCATTGTGTATAATCCTTCAGAGAAGGATTTGATTTACGCGCGGACAGATATTGGCGGCGCTTATCGCTTTGATCCCGCGACGCAAAGCTGGATTCAGCTCTTGGATTTTGTGGGCTTCGAGGAATGGAGCATGCTGGGTGTGGAAAGCATCGCGACCGACCCTGTGGAGACGAACCGGGTTTATGCGGCGGTAGGCACCTACACGAACGATTGGACAGATACGCCGGGCATGATTTTGCGCTCGACTGACAAAGGAAACAGCTGGCAGCGCACGGTGCTGCCGTTCAAGCTTGGCGGCAATATGCCGGGGCGCTCGATGGGCGAGCGGCTGGTCATTGATCCGAACGACAATCGGATTTTGTATCTCGGAGCGCGCAGCGGCAATGGCTTGTGGCGCAGTACGGATTACGGTGAAACCTGGAGCAAGGTAGACAGCTTTACAGCGAGCGGCAACGTAAAGGATTATTTTGACGATATCGTTGGCGTGGCTTGGATTACGTTCGATCAAGCGACGGGCTCGAAGGGCAAGAAGTCCCAAACGATTTATGTGGGCGTGGCTGACAATGAGCAAAGCATATACCGCAGCACGGACGGCGGGGGTACATGGGAAGCAGTAGCGGGGCAGCCGAAGCAAGGCTTTGTGCCGCATCATGGGGTACTGGACGGTAAAGGCCATCTATATGTTACCTACAATGAATTTGTCGGTCCCTATGATGGAGGCAAAGGCGCGGTATGGAAGCTGGATACGGCAACAGGCGTCTGGACCGATATTAGCCCAACCGGAAATACGGACAATCCGTATGGCGGACTGGCCATAGATGCGCGGCAGCCGAATACGCTAATGGTAGCGACGATGAACAAGTGGTGGCCAGATGATGTTATTTACCGCAGCACGAATGGCGGCGCGACGTGGGAGCCGTTCTGGACGCTTGATTTTTCAAAAAATCCAAACCGGGAAAATCGTTTCACGATCGAATACGCGGATTCACCTTGGCTGGACTGGGGCGAGAAAAAAGAGCTTCCCGAAATCGCACCTAAGCTTGGCTGGATGATTGGCGATTTAGAGATTGATCCGTTTAATTCGGACAATATGATGTACGGCACAGGCGCTACGCTGTTCGGGGCGAACAACTTAACGGATTTTGACGAAGACAAAAAGGTTGCAATTACCGTCATGGCAGACGGTATCGAAGAAACATCTGTGCTTGGCCTCATCAGCCCGCCGTCAGGGGCGCCGCTGCTGAGCGCGATGGGCGATATTGGCGGCTTCCGCCATGAAAGCCTTGACCAAGCGCCGGAGATGATCACGAGCCCGTATATCGGAACGAGCACGGATATTGATTTTGCCGAGCTGAATCCAGATATCGTCGTGCGTGTCGGCCATGCGGAAGGGACAGCGGCGAGAATGGGCATTTCCACAGACAATGGCAAAACGTGGACGCCAGCAGCGAACGCATGGACAGCGGCAGAGGAGGACAAAACCAGCGGCGGCTTTGCTGCTGTAAGCGCAGATGGCGGTGCAATCGTATGGAGCCCGAGCAGCGCGGATGAGTTGGCGGCACGTCCGGTCAGCTTCTCCACCGATTTAGGAAAAACGTGGACGGCGTCCAAAGGTTTGCCGGAGAAGGCGCGCGTGTCGGCGGACCGGGTAAATCCGAAGCTTTTCTACGGCTTTGCCGCAGGTGTATTCTATGTCAGCAAAGATGGCGGAGCGACGTTCACCGCATCGAAGGCGACAGGCTTGCCGCAAGTGATAACGAGCAATTTCAAGGCGATGCCGGGCAAAGAAGGCGACATTTGGATCGCTGGGGCAAAAGACAACAAAAAGGTCGATAGCGCCTACGGCTTATGGCATTCGACCGATGCTGGCATGACGTTTACGAAGCTTGAAGGCGTAGAGGAAGCGGCAACGATTGGTTTTGGCAAGGCAGCACCGGGAAAAACGAATGTAACGCTTTATTCCTACGCGAAAATTGGCGGCACATTTGGTATTTTCCGCTCGAAGAATCTCGGAAAAAGCTGGGTTCGCATCAACGATGACCAGCATCAATTTGGTTCCGCTAATACGGCGATTACAGGCGATCCAAGAGTGTACGGTCGTGTCTATATGGCGACGAATGGGCTGGGTATTGTCGTTGGCGAATTAAAGGATGACATCAGCTACGAGTTCACGGATTTGGGCGGCGTGTATGCGGAAGCGCAGCAGGCGATTGCTTTTTTATATGGCAAGGGCGTTGTAACAGGGAAAAATGAAACGCAGTTCCAACCGGGGGCGCAGGTCACTAGAGCGGAATTCGTCAAGCTGCTTGTTGGCACGCTAGGACTGGCACCAGAGGGTGAGTCAAGCTTTGCTGATGTGCCTGCAAGCGCCTGGTATGCGCCATATATTGCCGCAGCCGAGAAAGCAGGCATAACAACGCTTCTGGCTCAAGGAAGCGGCGGGGATGGCAGCCTATTTGAGCCGAACCAGCCGATAACAAGGCAGGACATGGCAGTCCTGCTGGCGAGCGGGTGGAAGGCGACAGGCCAGCCGCTGCCGGAACTGCCTGCGGGCAGCGTGCCTGCATTCAGCGATAGCGACACCATTGCTGCTTATGCGAAGGATGCAGTAACGCTCGCAGCACAAGCGGGGTTAATGAAGGGCAAGCCTGACGGCAGCTTCGGCGCGACAAAGCCGACTAACCGTGCGGATGCAACGGTCGTCATCTATAGGCTCCATACACTATTCTCGCAAGCTGCAAAAACAGAGTAATAGACGAAGGGCTGGCTCGCAAGCAGATGTTTATGCTTGCGGACCAGCCCTATTTTTCATCAGACCTCTATTCCTCAGCTTCGTGCCAATGCTCCAGGCAGAAGGCCAGCACAAGCTGCTCTTCCTCGTCTTCCAGCTCAAAATCCAAAATGCGCTCCGTCTCGCGCTCGATAATTTCGTGCTTGGCAATTTTGGCTTGCTCGCCATCCTTGGCAAATACGGCACGTACATAAAGCCCTTTAGGCGAATAAATATCGTCGTCCTCGGCTGCTTCAATATCGATTATAAACTCGTAGCGTTTTCCGGTTAAAATGCCGAAAGGGTCTTTAATATATTGCACGCTATAGCTGGAAATTTCAATCATCGTATCATCCTTTGATGTGGTTTTCCTTCCATTATAGCAGAGTTGCTTAGCCAAGGCAGTCTTTCCTATGTATTAGCTGGATTTATTAGCTCGATTTATGTGCTTTGTCGGTATTGTCGCCTTTAGGCGGCAGGACGGAAATAGCGATTACAAGTTGTGCCAAATAACGGCGGAGCTTCATCACATGGACCCCCTCGCATAAATATACAAGCTTGTAGCTATTATTAATCGTTTTGTCGAAATTTGAAACAGCATTCCTCCTGTTTATTGGAATAATAAGTATCTAATTGGGTATTTGAGCTTGCGGCTTGGCGGGGTTGTTGCTTCTCCTGCCACAAATAGCCTAATATAAACGTAATCATACATGCTGACTTGAGCATGTGGGCAAGAGCGGAGAGACAGGGAGGGACAGCAATGAATGAGTCCATATTGATTGTAGAGGACGAGCAAAAGATCGCCCGGGTGCTGGAAATTGAACTGGAGGCGGAGGGCTATCGCGTTTCTAAGGCAAATGATGGCTTGCAGGCGCTTGAGCTGTACCGCACGGGTGAATGGGATCTAGTCTTGCTTGACGTCATGCTTCCGGGCATAAGCGGCATCGAAATATTACGGCGAATCCGGGCGGCTGACGCGGCTACGCCTGTTATTTTGCTGACAGCGAAAAGCTCCGTAGAGGACAAGGTTTCGGGGCTTGATCTGGGCGCTAACGATTATATGACGAAGCCGTTTCAAATTGAGGAGCTGCTGGCAAGAATTCGAGCAGCGCTTAGACAACGCCTTGTTCCAGCGGAGGCAGCAAGCGCAGGGCTAGTGGATGAGACATGGCTGCTGGCCGGCGATTTAAAGCTGAATGAAACGACGCGCGAGGTTATTCGCTCGGGCAAAAGCATCGAGCTGACGCCGCGCGAATTTGATCTGCTCAGCTATTTGCTGAAGCATCAGCGCCAAGTGCTGGGACGCGAGCAGATTGTTGAGGCAGTTTGGGGTTATGACTACTACGGCGACACGAACGTTGTCGATGTATATATTCGCTATGTGCGCAAAAAGGTGGATACAGGCTTTGCCAGCGAGCTGATTCATACGGTGCGCGGAGTCGGCTACGTGCTCAAGGAAGCGCAATGAAGCTGCGCAGCCGGATTCATCTTTATTCCTCTGCTTTATTCGCTGTTTTGCTCGTAGCTATGAATTTGTCCGTCTATGCACTCTTCAGCAAATTGACGATTACGAGTCAAATGGAGCGGGTAGAGGCGGAAGCTTTGAAAATTTCCGAAGGCATGCTGAAGTCGGCCGGGACAGTTCCGACAGAAGATTTGCTGCGTGCGTATGTGCCCTTGAACGGCATGCTGCGCATGGTGACAGCTGAAGGAGCGGACAAGCTGCTGGTTACTGCGCCAGGCGAGCAGCAGCTCAGCGAGCGAGATGCTGTCTATGCAGAGAAGAAGCGGATTGAAAGCATTGATTATAAGGGAAACAGCTATGCCCTTGTATCGATTCCGGTCATTTGGACGGATGGGGCAGTCGTCAATATTCAGGTGACGGAAAGCGTGCAGGACACGGCAGACCAGCTGAAGGTGCTGCAAATTGTATTGCTGGCGGTAACAGGCATCGCAATGATTCCTGTTATTGCTTCGGGGCGCCTGCTCGGAAGCATCATCGTGCGTCCCATCGCCCATATGACGCATACGATGCGGGCGATCCAGCGCAGCGGGACCTTCATAAAAATCAAGCCGGAAGGCAAGTCGCAGGATGAGCTTGCGGAAATGGGAGCGACCTTCAACGATATGATCGCCTTGCTGGAGACGAATTTTGAGAAGCAGGAGCAATTTGTTTCCAATGCCTCCCATGAGCTGAAAACGCCGCTTACGGTCATTGAAAGCTACGCCAGCTTATTGAAGCGCCGGGGGCTGGATCGCCCTGACCTGTTCGTCGAATCGATAGATGCGATTCACTCCGAAGCGGTGCGGATGAAGGAGATGACCGAACAATTGCTGCTGCTGGCCCGCAACAAGGAGCAGTGGAACCTGACGATGGAAAGCGTTGATCTGACGCGGCTCGCCAGTGAGTCGTCCAAAGCCTTTCAGAAGGCGTATGGACGGGATATTCAGGTGCGGCTTGCCAGCAGCGAGGGCAAGCCTGCCGGGGCGGACATGGAAGCAGCGACGAATGCATCGAATTTGGAGGCAGGCAGCGAAGGAGAGCAGCCGGGCATTTATGGGTATGCAGATGCGAATAAGCTGCGCCAATTGCTGTTTATTCTGCTGGATAATGCGCGCAAATACAGCAGCGCTGCGATTACGCTGGAAATTGGCGCGAGCGGCGATTACAGCGAGATCCGGGTCATTGACCGGGGCATCGGCATTCCGCAGGCCGCGCTGTCTAAAGTATTCGACCGCTTCTACCGGGTCGATGAGGCAAGAAGCCGCCATGATGTTGGCGGTGCCGGGCTTGGGCTCGCTTTGGCGAAGGAAATCGCTGCAGCTATTGGCGCTAGCCTAGCGCTTGCAAGCGAGGAAAACGTCGGAACGACGGCGACGATTAGACTGAAAAGAACGGAAGCAGGATAATAGCAGCTATACGATGATTGAAGCAGCCCGAAGTAGTCCAGAGGGCTGCTTTCTTTTTTTTATATAAAAATGGATAAAAAAAGATTGATATACGTATATGTATGCGATATATTACATACAAGAAAGGAAGATGCGTATGCCTATTCCGAGTCATTTTACAACACCGATTAAAATTTCAGCGAAAGAACGAGCGCTTTCTCAAATTCAGCGATGGATTATTGATGGTACATTGCTTCCCGGCGAGAAGATTGGCGATGCGGAGCTGGCGGAAGCTTTAGGAGTCAGCAGGACGCCTGTCCGCGAAGCGTTGCAAATACTTGAAGTGCAGAAGCTCGTGGAGGTGTATCCGGGCAACTACACGAAGGTCAAAAGCTTGGAGAAATCCGATATTTTGAAAATGTATTCGACGATGGCTTCCTTGCACACATTAGCAGCAGAGACGGCTGCCAGTGTCATTGTACCCGAACAAATTGAACAGCTACGGCAGCTGAATGCCGAGTTTGCATCGGCGATTGAACAGGGGCTGCCCTTTCAGGCCATGGAATTCGACGAGCAGTTTCACAATGTGATCGTGGAAGCCGCAGATAATGAATACCTGGCCTCTTACAGCGCCTCACTCCAGGTACATATTCGCCGCTTTAAATATGTGTTTCTAAAACAGCCTGTTCAGGCGACGCATGTATCAGTCGAGGAACATCAGGCAATTATTGAAGCTATGGAGGCTGGTGATCCTGAACGGGCGGCAGCCATGATGAAGCAAAATTTACTGCGCCCTATGCGTGAGCTTTATGCCATTATTTAACCAACGATGAAGGGATGAATGGACATGTCCGAAAAGGAAGATTTGCGTGGACGCAGCAAGGATATAAGCGAAGGGGTAAACCGGATGCCGAACCGAGCGATGCTGCGGGCGGTAGGGTTTCAGGATGAGGATTTCAAAAAGCCGATGGTTGGCGTCGCCAGCACATGGAGCGAGGTAACGCCGTGCAACATTCATATTGACCAGCTGGCGCGGGAGGCAAAGGCTGGGGTCAAGCAGCATGGCGGGGCTCCGCTTATTTTTAATACGATTACGGTGTCGGATGGCATTTCGATGGGACATGAGGGGATGCTGTTCTCGCTGCCGAGCCGGGAAACGATCGCCGATTCCATTGAACTGGTCGTTAATGCTGAGCGGTTTGACGGACTCGTGGCGATTGGCGGCTGTGACAAAAATACCCCGGCTTGCCTGATGGCCATTGGCCGAATGAATCTTCCGTCTGTTTATGTATATGGCGGCACGATTCAGCCAGGCAAGCTGCATGGCAAGGATGTTGATATCGTTACGGCCTTTGAAGCAGTCGGGAAATATCAGGAAGGGCAGCTGACGGATGAGGAGCTGCATGAGGTAGAATGCAGCGTTTGTCCAGGCGCTGGCGCATGCGGCGGAATGTACACGGCGAATACGATGGCTTCGGCGGCAGAAGCGATGGGTATGGCACTTCCCGGCTCCTCGTCTACGCCAGCCATTGCACCAAATAAATCGGTGGAATGTACGGAAGCGGGCAAAGCGGTTATTGAGCTGCTGAGAAAAAATATTCGCCCCCGCGACATTATGACGCTGAAAGCTTTCGAAAATGCGATCACCGTCGTCATGGCGCTTGGCGGTTCAACCAATGCGCTGCTTCATCTGCTGGCGATCGCGCATTCGGCAGGCGTGAAGCTGACGCTGGATGATTTTGAACGGGTGCGCAGCCGCGTTCCCCATCTGGCCGATTTGAAGCCAAGCGGCAAATATGTGATGCAGGATTTGAACAATATCGGCGGTGTGCCGGGCGTTATGAAGCTGCTGCTTGAGAAAGGGCTGCTGCATGGTGACTGTATGACCGTAACAGGCAAAACGCTTGCAGAGAATTTGGCGGATGCCGAGCCGCTTGAAGACGGACAGGATGTCATTCGTTCCTTCGAGCAGCCATTAAAGCCAACAGGACCTTTGGTTGTTTTGAAAGGCAATTTGGCACCTGATGGGGCAGTCGCTAAAATGTCGGGCCTTAAAAAGATGCGCTTTAGCGGCCCAGCCCGAGTATATGACAGCGAGCAGGAGGCTGCCGATGCGATAGCGCGCGATGAGATCAAGAAAGGCGATGTGCTCGTCATTCGATATGTCGGACCTAAGGGCGGACCCGGCATGCCGGAAATGCTGTCCATTACCGCGATGATAAGCGGGAAAGGACTTGGCGGCGAAGTGGCGCTTATGACCGATGGACGCTTCTCGGGCGGTTCGCATGGCTTTGTTGTCGGACACGTCACGCCTGAGGCTCAGGTTGGCGGTCCAATCGGCTTGCTGCAAGAGGGAGATATTATTACAATCGATAGCGAGACGCAGGAAATGAACATGGAAATTTCGTCTGAGGAATTTGAATTGAGGCTTGCCAAGTGGGTGCAGCCGCCGCTGAAAGTAAGAACAGGCGTGTTAGGCAAATATGCGAGGCTCGTATCCTCCGCTTCGCAAGGCGCGGTGACTGATCTGGATTTGTAATCAGCATAGACTAGGCTTTGGCAGGGTAGAGTAGAGAGCACCGACTTGAATCGACGGACAGTTTTCGTTCTCACCAAATTCTAATCCACAGGTTATATAATAGGTTGTAATACAGCATGCCTTTCAAGCAGCGAGCTTGAAAGGCATGTTTCTGATATAAATGGGGTGTGAAGATGCGACAAAAGCAAGCGAGACTGGTGCTTGGCATAACGATAGCTTGCGTGGTCATTATCTGTATTGGTGGAGGATTATGGTGGCAATCTGTTGCTGACGCCCGGCCTTCCATTACGGAGGAGCAAGCAAGCGAGCAGGTGCTTCAGCAATATGTTGGGAAAATCGTTAGCGCTAAGCTGAACGACAGCGTCTATGAAGTTAAGCTGCAGGCTGAGAAGGGCATGTACGATGTGGCTGTCGATGCGAAAGGCGGAGGCATTGTTTCTATAAAGCTTTTAGAAGGCGAGCTGCCTGCTGCTGGGGAATCGCCTCCTGCTTCCTCAGCAAACGAGCCTACAGCTGCGCCAACTGCGACGCCAGCGGCAGAGCCGACGCCCGATCAGAGCCCGGTGGCAACGCCGAGCCCAGAGCAAAGTTCAAGCCCAGCACCAAATTCAAGCACTAATCCAAATTCTAATCCAAGCTCGAAGCCAACCACTAAGCCAAGTGATGGCAATGGAGGGAAACTGCCAGCGGCGTCACCTGCCAAACAGGGCATATCTCCAGATGAAGCGGAAGCGATCGCGCTCAAGCAGGTAAAAGGCAAGGTGGAGGATACCGAGCTGAAAAGCTCCGACCGCAGCCGGTATTATTTAGTCGAAATCGATACGCCAGACGGCCGTGAGGCTACGGTGCAGATTCATGCTGTAACGGGAGCCATCATGTCAATTACATGGGACGAGGACGATGATCAAGAGGATGATTAAGTTTAAATGAGCGCAGACTCAGCTTTTTATCATCAAATTCTAATGTTGCTGTCATGGTCATCTCATTTGCCGCAGGTAAAGTAAGGGTGAGACAAGCGAGAGACATTTGAAAATGGGAGGAACAAGATGATGATGAATAAAAAAATCTGGATTGGCGTTGTATCGGTTACGTTGGCGCTCGGCGCAATGGGCGGTGCGGCAACGGCTGCTTCCAATACGAAAACCTTGATCGGCAAAGCCGAAGCGAAAAAAATCGCCTTGAAGCATGTAGAGGGCCGAATTGACGGTGTAGACCTGGAGCGGAATCAAACAGGCATCTTTTACGAGGTGGAAGTCGAGCGCGGAGCTTATAAGGATGAAGTCGATGTGCACATCGATGCTTACAGCGGCAAGCTGTTAGGCATTTATGACAGCGATGATGATGACGACGATCGCCGTGCAGCTCAGGCGACGACAGCACCAGCGGGAACAGCGTCAAATGCAGGAACAGTGAATCAGCCGGCTGCGAGTCCATCAACTAGCACGGGAACGACAGCCTTAAAGACGGCTGAACAGGCTGGAGCTATTGCGGTTGCAAAAGTTGGAGGTACAGTAGTCAAGGTTCAGCGTGATCGTGAAGATGGCAGAATCATTTACGAGGTTGATCTGCGCATTACTGGCGGTAAAGCCGAAGTGGAAGTTGACGCAGCAACGGGAAAAGTGCTGTCCGTGGATAAAGATTACGACAATGATGATGACTACGATGACGATGATCGTTATGATGAGGATTAAGCAATCGTAGCAAGCGAGCGTAATTATTTTGAAAATAAAGCGATTGAATTACAAAAAAGGGGGCATCTGCGGATGCTCCCTTTTATAGTTGGCACAAAGCTGCTTATGCAGCTTTAGCGCTGTTTTCTTGGTGCTTGCCCAGCCTGCGGGGCTGGAGCAGCATTTTTAAACGGATTAAGAAACAGCTTGGGAATGCCCGTATCAAAACGGAGCAGCTTGCCGGTCAGCGGATGCTCGAAAGAAAGCACGCGCGCATGCAGACCGAGTCTGCCGATAGGCTTAAGCCGCGCTCCATATTTTTTATCCCCGGTAATGGGATGGCCGATGTCCTCCATATGGACGCGGATCTGATTTTTGCGGCCAGTCTCCAAATGCACCTCCAATAAGGAGAAGCTGTCGTTAGCCTGAATTAGCTTGTAGTGGGTTACAGCATGCTGTCCATCATTCGGATGGGAGCTGGAATACATTTTCAGCGTGCTGCTTTCCTTGAGCCACGATTGGATGGTGCCTTCGGGTTTGCGTACTTTGCCTTCTACAAGCGCTACATAGGAGCGCTCCTTAACGGCTTCCTGCCAGTTGTTTTGGAGCGATTGCTGCACCTTCTCGGTTTTGGCAAACATCATGACACCCGAGGTGTCACGGTCCAGGCGATGTACGACGAAAATCCGATTTTTCGGATCGAAGGTTCGGACATGCGCCGTCAGCTGGCGGTAAGCGGTAACCTCCTGCTCGTCCTTGGTGGAAGCGATGGAAAGCAGTCCCGCATCCTTCTGCACGACGATAATGGCATCGTCCTCGTGTAAAATGGTGAGTCCCATAAGCGGCGGAGCTTCTACCGCCTTTTCCGTATTTATGGAAACCGTCTGCCCGACCTCGAGCGGAAAATTATATTTCGTTTGTACGCGCTTATCAACCGATACTTGCCCACGCGCCAAAACTGATTTTACAGAATTGCGTCCCATACTGGCCAAGTGGATCAATAAAAAAGCCAGCAGCTCCGACGGCTCATTGACCGTGAATTGCTTGGCCTTCGCGGCTTTACGCGGCTTGCCGCCTTCATTTTGTTTCCTAGACATGCTTAAATACCCCCTGCTTGTTCACTGCTGCTATCACTATACCACGGTTGGAAGGGATAATTCTATGCAGGGAGGTTGAAAAATGACGGATAGGCTGAGGCATCACTAACTTGTGTGTATGCAATAGGAAAAGCGCAAAGCCCCTATATGGGTAGAGAAACTGTGATTTTTTACTATTGTTAGGGTGCTTTTAGTGACGATCATAAGTGAAATGTAGAATCAAGTAAAATATTTTATAAATTCGACAAATTAATTGTATTTTCGACAAAATAAGCTAAGGTGAAAAAATAAAAACTAACATATAGTAATGTTTGTACATAATTCAAAGTCAAAGGGTGATAAGGGTTGGCAAGAGAGGGAAAGTTAAAAAGAGAACACATCATTAAGGATAATAACAGGGCATTTATCGTAAAAATCGGTATGCTTGCTGTTATTATTTTTTGTTTGGTCAGTTCCTCGATTTTTGCGGCAACGTATACGTATGACTCATTAAATCGCTTGACTAAAATTGAATATCCGAATGGGGATCATGTAGAGTTCACCTATGATGCTAATGGGAATAGGTTAACCGCTGCGGTCACCAAAACAACGGAAGAACCATCGACAGAACCTCCAGTTGTTGTGGGGCCTGATCTATATCAAGATTTTGAAAATGACGGTGTTTATGAGTGGATGGGTCAGGGGGACGGAGTTTTACTTACTAATTCGCAAGAAGCTGCCTATGGAGGCATACGAAGTATGAAGGTATCCAATCGAACTGATTAAAAATACGTATCATCCCGTTAATGGGCAGATCGTGCAGCAGTTGGATGCCAAGCAGCAAGCTACGACGTTTACCTACACAATGCTGGGGCAGCTTGCTTCGGTTACGAATGCGAAGAATGAAATGACAAGTTATGAATATGATCAGGCAGGTAATTTGACGAAAACAATCTTTCCTGATGCAAATGTGCAAACGAAGGCTTATGATGAACTTGGTCGTGTTATTCGCAGCACCGATGCACAGCAGAATAGTGGGAAATTCTACTATGATGCCAACGGTAATCGAAGCAAATTGATTGATAAAACAGGTCAGGTATTTCAATATTCTTATACTAACCGTAATTTATTGTTATCCAAGCAAGGACCGAGTGAAACGATTTCCTTTACGTATACCGATAACGGTTCACGGAAAACGATGACGGATAGCACGGGGACGACTCAATATACGTATAAACCATATACAGCGGAGTTGGCTTCCGTCATCTATTCAGACGGTAAGAAGCTTGAATATGGTTATGATGTACGTGGTCAAGTAGCAAGTGTAACAACACCTTTTGGGGATACTGCATCTTATAGCTATACTAATAACAATCAACTAAATAATGTCTCGTGGAATGGTTCCGTTCAGGAAAGCTATACCTATGATACAGGCGGTCAACTTGCCAAGAAGCAGCAGGCGAATGGGATGTTGACAGAATATAGTTATACTGATTTAAAGCTGACGAATTTGAAGCAGTTGAAGGTAGATGGAGGAATTGCATCCAATTATAGCTATCTATATGATGTGAGCCGCAATATTACAGGTATTAATGAGCAGGGTGCTGATCAGTCAGAGGTTGATAAACTTTTCACATACGATGTATTAAACCGAATTGAGACATCGACTCCGTTCAATGAATCGTACTCCTATGACAATCGGGGAAATAGAAAAACGCTATCCAGTGATAGTGAGGTAGGGCTTACAGATAATCTTTCCTATGAGTATGATGAGTGGGATCGATTAAAGAAAGTAGTTAAAACCGATGGGGAAAATGTGACATACCGTTATAACGGAGATAACTTGATGGTGGAGCGGCATGAAAATGGGGTAACGACTCGTTATTATTATAATGGTAATCAAATGATTGCTGAGGGCATCGTGCAATCAAATGGGACAGTCAAGGAAAAAGTGAGTTATTTGCTTGGAAACGGCCTTGTTATGCAGGAGAATTCGACAGGAACAAAAGGATACTACTCGCAAAATGGGCATGGTGATGTCGTATCAATACGAGATACAACGGGTGCAATTTTAAATGAATACGAATATGATATTTGGGGAAATTCGCTCAAAGCAACAGAGAGTGTGGCAAATTCTTTCCGTTATTCCGGCGAGTATTGGGATGATACGACTGACTTACAGTATCTTCGTGCTCGTTGGTATGATCCGGGGATGGGAAGGTTTATTAATGAGGATACGTATGAAGGGGAGTTATCCAACCCATTAAGTCAAAATCTTTATACTTATGTGCATAATAACCCTCTGATAAACATTGATCCTTCAGGACATGCAAGTCAAGGGCATGTAGTTGGTACTCTTATCGATATTGCTCGTCAAGACACGGATTCTTCAGCTAGTTTTTGGAGAATAAAATCTTTTTTGGGGAACCAAACGTTGAATTTCTTCCCTGATGCTAAAGAAGATGGGAACAATACTTTTAAGTACTTATTTAATATGGCAACAATGTCAGGTTATACTGCAGGTCAAGCATCTTGGGCAAAACAACAGTTGATGTATGCATTTGAAGCTAAATATCAATATGATCAAGCAGCATTTGATCAGTATATTTCTGGTCTTTCAGTCTCACTGCATTTAAGTATGCCTAAAGCACCGAGAGTTTCTTCTACAACAGCAAGTGTGACAAGAGCTGCTAGAAATTCTCATGTTGGAGTACTTGGTGAACTTAAACTTGCAGAACTTGTTGGAGGAAAGCCAAATCAATATTTTAAAACAAGTTTAGGAGCAAGATATATAGATCAGCTATCAAATGGCATTGCTTACGAATCAAAAATGGGTTATGTTAAGTACTCCACTAAAGCGATGACACAAATAAGAAAAGATGCTGAATTATTGGGCAATGGCTCAATAGATGGGGCTACATGGGTATTTTTTAGAAGTCCTAGTACAGGTAAAATTGGTGCTGATCAAAGAATATTAGATGCTCTTACGAGCCACGGTATAAAGTATGTATTTAAATAATGGAGGACTAGCAGTGTATCCTAAAATTTTAATCCCATTCGAGTTTATTCCCTATGAAACTATGAATAAAAGAGAAGCAGATAATTTTTTTCAATGGTTCTTGGGGAATCAACAAAGTAGAATAAGAACATTAGTTGAATATTGTAGTGGCAGTGAAGAGTTTATAACAGAAAAATTGGATTTTACTCCAGAGTCTTTAAATTACTTGTGGGATTGGTTCATACCAAGAATTGAACTGGTAAAAAAATCGAGGGAGGAGTTACGGGACGAACACGATGAAATACCGGCATGGCTTAAATCAGAAGTAATTGTAGATGAGTTTAAATTTGGTCAAGAAACAGAAACAATAATCATGGATATTGGAATTTACTTTGGTAATGTGTTTCTCCAACAGTTCAGTCAACTCAAATGGGGAGTTATTTATAAACCGCGAAACTTTGTTGATGTAAATAGGCCAGTAATCATAGGATTTAATAAAGATGTGGCCCTAAACCCCATAAGAATTGTTAATACTTGTGCTAATAAAGCTGTCAAAGGGACAGGGAATAGCAACCTTAAGGATTTATATCACGTTTGGGCGAAACATTTAGAGTAGAGCCATTAACCACATGCGAGTGTTGATCTGTAACCTCAATTATGGACAGTGTTAAAAAAACGGTATTGTAGCCTTAAGCAGCTAGAAGATGACTTCTGTATTCAATATGAGGTATATTAAGGCACCGACGAACACTCAATAGGAAATTCAAGGATATCTCGGACACGTTTTGATTTTTTTATCGTGTTTTAAGTCAACTATGCACTCAATATTGAAGCGATAATCGTACAAGCGAATGTTGTCTGTCACCACCAAGGTAAGATCCGTACTAACCAAAATGGAGCAGAGCCTTGATGAATCACCAGCACAAAGCACAATTTCTGATACCATCCCTGCCCCCAAAGCAGATTCAGGCAGAGAAATTGAACCTTCTCTTTTTTGCTGTAAAAGGGAACAGTGGCGGTTAGAAAGTCGGCAGCACGAGCCGATTTTGAATTGCAGCCAAGTGTTTTAAATGATTTAGCAAAATTAAAAATACGGTTTGAAGTTTCAATATTGTCTTGGGGAGGCTAGAGGATAAGTAATGGACGAATTTAATTTGAAACAATTCCTATTGCAAGAGGCACGATTTGAGAAAGCGGTTGAAGGTTTTTGGTCGTATGCAAATAATTGGAGAGTGGATGAGCCAGAAGAGTTTTTTGATGCATTTGGAACATTCGATCTATCATCAATCCAGTTAGAGAGAGAAAAAATAGCATATGTGATTCATTATCGTTTTAATGAACCGGTTGAATTTATCCAGACAACTTTGAATGTATATTTAAATGACAAGTATACTGCTTTATATTATTTCCTTCAGAAGTTAGATGGGCAAGGGATGGATGATTCCATAAGTTTCAAAATCTAATAATCATATCATTATCGAAAAAAGCGAAGTGTCCCTGCATTGGCAGGGCACTTCGCTTTTTTAGTCTTTAGTGAGTAAGCTAGCTTTGCCGAGCTTAAGACTGCTCCGCAGCAGGCTTAACGAGAGATCCAGCGAGGCTTGTGCTTGCAGCAGAAGGAGCAGGCTCGGCTTTTGCGGCTACAGCTGCATCTGGCGCGCCGCCTTGATGAAATTCATTTTCCATCTTGGCGACGACGACGGTTGCGACGCCGTTGCCGATCAGGTTCGTGATGGCGCGCGCCTCAGACATAAAGCGGTCAACGCCGAGCAGCAGAGCCATGCCAGCAACGGGAATGCTCGGGAAAGCAGCGAGCGTCGCTGCCAGCGTAATAAACCCGGAGCCCGTAACGCCTGCGGCTCCCTTGGACGTCAGCATCAGTACGCCAAGCAGCGTAAGCTGCTGCCAGAGCGACATCTCAACACCGGAGGCTTGGGCGACGAACATCGCGGCCATGGACAAATAAATAGCCGTACCGTCGAGATTGAACGAGTACCCAGTTGGAACGACGAGCCCAACGACCGGCTTGGAGCAGCCGTATTTTTCAAGCTTATCCATCATGCGCGGCAGCGCCGATTCGGAGGACGAAGTGCCGAGCACGAGGAAAATCTCATCCTTGATATAACGGATAAAGCTGAAAATGCTAAAGCCATAAAAGCGGGCAATCGAGCCGAGCACAATGATGATGAACAGCGCCATCGTAATATAGACGGAGCCCATCAGCTTGCCCAGCGAGGTCAGCGAGCCAATGCCGAACTTGCCGATTGTGTAGGACATCGCTCCGAAAGCAGCAAGTGGTGATAGCTTCATAATCATATTGATGATGCCGAAAAAGCCATGCGACAGCTTGTCAAACAGCTGGGTAACCGGTTTTGCCGATTCTCCCATCGCCGTAAGCGACAAGCCGAACAAAATCGCAAATAAGAGTATCGGCAGCAAATCGCCGCCAGCCATGGCCGAAATGACGTTATCCGGAATAATGCCGAGTATAAAATCCACCATGCTGTGGCTGGACTGGGCAGCTGCGTCGGTGTACTTGGTAATGTCGCCGCTTGCTTTGCTGGCATCAATGCCTGCGCCCGGCTTCACGAGATTGACGACGAGCAGACCGATTGCAAGCGCTAGCGTCGTCACAATTTCAAAATAGAGCAGCGCCTTGCCGCCGATACGGCCGACTTTTTTCATATCGCCCATATTGGCAATGCCGTTTACAACGGTGAAAAAGACGATGGGCGCAATAACCATTTTGATCAGCTTAATGAATCCATCGGCAAGCACTTTCATTTTCTCGCCAAGCTCCGGGAAGTAATGGCCGAATAAAATACCAATAATGATAGCACACACGACTTGGACGGTTAGGTTTTTCAGGTTGAATTTCAGCTTCATGAGGAGGGCCCCACTTTCTTTTATCAAAATGAAAACGCTTTAATTTCGTTTGCGTCCTCATTGTAAAAGAAGGAGAGGCCCCGTCACAAGCATACGGTCATATTGTTCGTTTTGGTTATTTCGGTCGCGCGATTTCCTTCATCAGCGGTTCCCCGATAATTTCATAGTATTGGTCATAAATCGGCAGGAAAGCTTGCACCCATTGCTCCCGCTCCTGCGGGGTCAGCATATGAATGTCAATATCCTTAGATTGCTTGAGCTGACGAAGCTGCTGCTCCTGCATCGCGGCTGTATTTTGCTTCATCCACTCGGTCGTGTCTGCAAGCGCGCTTTGCAGCTCGGCCTGAATGCCCGGGGGGAGCCCGTCCCAGAAGCTTTCATTAAACATTACGCCATAGCCAAGATAGCCATGATTGCTAATCGTCATATAATGCTGCGTCTGGAACAGCTGCTTCGTAAAAATGTTGGATATCGTATTTTCCTGTCCATTAACGATGCCTTTTTTCAAGCTTGCGAACACTTGGTTAAAGGGGATTTTCGCTGTAGTGGCGCCAAGCGCTTGAAACTGGCTGATGACGACATCGCTCGGCAGCATGCGGAATTTCAGCCCTGCAAAATCTTCGGGAACCCGCAGCGGACGAATGCTGTTCGTCATTTGCTTGAAGCCATTGCTCCAAAAGGCAACGCTTTTTATATGATGCTTCTCCATCGCTGCAGCTAAAAGCGTGCCAAGCTCGCCGGCAAGCGCCTTATCCACTGCTTGCTGATCGGTAAAAGCAAAGGGCAGATCCATGACGAGCCATGCAGGATCAACGGCGCTTAGATTGGAAAAGGAGGGGGAGATCATTTGGATATCTCCACGCTTGAGTGCCGCGACCTCAGTATCCTCGGTATACAGCATGCCGTTCGGAAATATTTGGATTTCGACGGCGTCATTGGTCTTTTCCTTGACGAGCTTGGCGAAATGGGTCGCCGCCAGCCCTTTTGGTGTATTTTCCGCGACCACATGGCTGAATTTAATGACGATCCGCTCCTTCAGTCCCGTCTGCTCTTCATCAAAGGGCAGGGTACGAGTCGCCTCGGGACGAAATCCGAACAAAATGGCAGCCAGCAAGCCTACAGCAATAAAGCTGATCATACCGATTGCGGTTTTCATTTTTAATCCACTCCCCTTCCTGCCAGATTAGCAGCGTTTGCCGCAGTTGCTATTTTACCCTTATTATTTCACAATAGAGAAAAAACGTAAACGAAGCAACAGGGAGGAGAAGCGATGCTCAGCCGTCTGCGAATTTATTGGAAAATGATATTGCTGTCATTCGGACTCGTTCTTCTCTCGCTGCTTATTGGCGGCATTGTCGTGATTGGGAGCGTCACCCGCATGAAGGAGGACGAGCTTAAACAGCGGCTGCTGATTACCGCCCGTACCGTTGCCGAGCTGCCTAGCATTAAAAATCAGATCAATGAACCAGATAGCGCAAGCTGGGTTGCGCCTGTAGCGGATAATATCCGCATTATTAATAATGTGGCCTATGTCGTCGTGCTGGACATGAACCGGACGAGGCTATCGCATCCATTGGCGTCGAGGATCGGCGGCAAATTTAATTCATCGGATGCGGATGCGGCGTTTGCGGAGCACACCTACATGTCCAAGGTGAAGGGGGAGGCTGGCGTTGCCCTGCGTGCATATGTCCCGATTATGAATGAGGCGCATGTGCAGGTAGGTGTCGTCGTGGCGGGCGGGCTGCTGCCGGGGCTGGCGAAGCTTATTGAAGAGCAGAAAAGCTCGATTGCGCTTACGCTGCTGATTGCTTTATTGTTTGGGATATTCGGTTCAGCGCTGCTTGCCCGACATATTAAACGGCAAATGTACAATTTGGAGCCGCATGAAATTGCGCGCATGTATGGGGAGCGTTCGGCGGCCTTCCAGGCGATGCATGAAGGAGTTATTGCGATTGATCGCCTTGAGCTGATTACGATTTTTAATGAGCGGGCGAAGCAGATTTTCAGCGTATCCCGCGACGTAGTCGGCTTGCCGATTCGGGAGGTACTGCCGGATACACGGCTGCCGGAAATTATGGAGCTGGAGCGCCCTGTGTTCAATCAGGAGCTGCGAGTGGGCAATACGCTGATTTGGAGCAACCGCATTCCGATTCGTGAGCAGGGAAAGATGATCGGAGCGATTGCGATTTTTCAAGATCGGACCGAGGTGGCGCGTATAGCAGAGGAATTGACGGGTGTGCGAGAGTTCGTCGATGCGCTGCGGGTGCAAAATCATGAGCATAGCAACAAGCTGCACACGATTGCCGGACTGCTTCAATTGGATAAAAAAGAGCAGGCTCTGCAATATGTATACGATATTTCCGGTCAGCAGGAGGAGCTGACGAAGTTTCTGCATCAGCATATTGAGGATGACAGTCTGGCGGGCCTGCTGCTTGGCAAAATCAGCCGGGGCAAGGAGCTGGGCATTCAGGTTAAGCTTGATCCTCATATGGAGGTAAAGCAATTCCCCATCATGCTGGATCAGCATGATATGGTGCTGCTTATCGGCAATTTGATTGAAAATGCTTTTGATGCGCTAGCGCAAGTAGTGCGCGATGAAAAGGAAATTTATGTTAGTATGGAGCAGGATGAAGAGCTGCTGTCCATTCTTGTTGAAGATAATGGCTGCGGCATGACGATTGAGGTGCAGTCGCGTGTGCTTGAACGGGGTTTTACGACGAAAGGCAGCGATAATCGCGGCATTGGACTGTATTTGGTTGGCAGCATCGTCGATAAGGGCGATGGGGAGCTGCGTATTCAGTCGGAGCTAGGAAGCGGTACGGCTATTGAGCTAACATTTCCGATGGGAGGGGCTGGCGGATGAACGTGAAAGCGGAGGACATGAGCAAAGGACAGGACGGAAGCTTTTTCAAAGTGGTGCTTATTGAAGATGATCCCATGGTACAGGAGGTTAATCGCCAGTTTGTTGAGCAAGTAGACGGTTTTCAGGTCGTGGGCATTGCGGGGAATGGGTTGGAGGGCTTGCGCCTCATCCGGGAGCTTGCGCCGGATTTGGTGTTTCTCGATGTGTTTATGCCAGCACTAGACGGGATGGCGGCGCTGCGAGAGCTGCGCTCAGCGGCAATGCCCGTTGATGTTATTGTCGTAACGGCAGCGAAAGATCCGGAGACGATTCGCGAAATGCTGCGCGGGGGCGCGATGGATTATATTATTAAGCCCTTCAAGCTGGAGCGGATTCGCCAGACCTTGGAGCGTTACCGCGACCGCCATGTAGGTTTGGCCGAAGAAAAGCCCGTCACCCAAGAGGAGCTGGATCGAATGCTGCTCAGTGGGGAAAACTGGGTGCAGGGGCAGAAGCGTAGTAATGGACAGCAGGAAACTGGACAAGCTGAGCAAGCAGGGCCAGCAGGGCCAGCAGGAATAGTTGGAAAGGCTGAGCAAACAGGACAAGCAAGGCAAATTGGTTTTGCTGGACTGGATGAGCAGCAAAGCAGCCTGCCGAAAGGGCTGAATGCTGTTACTCTGCGGCAAATCGTTGAGGTGATGCATCGCTTGGAGGGCGGGGTTTCGGCGGAGGAAGCAGCCGAGGGGATCGGTATAGCCAGAGTAACGGCGAGGCGCTACTTGGATTTTTTGGAGAAGAGCGGTTATGTGTTGCTGGAAATCAACTATGGCGGGGTTGGGCGTCCAATCAATCGCTACGTATTGCAGCAAAGACCAAAATGACCAAAACCAACAATATGGTCAAAAGCTTCCCACGTTTTCATGTAACCGTTATCATGAAGGCAAATAGCAAGCGCTAAAGCGTTTGCAAAGGGAGTGTGGTCAGGATGGCGGTGCCAGCAACGGGAAGCACGAATATCGTATTGCGTTTGGAGATGGACAAGGAAACGTCAACCTTTGGCCGAATTGCTACGGCAATTGGTGAAGCGGGCGGCGACATTGTAGCTGTAGACGTAAGCGGGACGAGCAAAACATCGACGATTCGTGATGTGACGGTCAATATTACGGATACGCAGCGCAAAGAACTAATAGTAAGCGTATTAAATAAGTCGCCAGGCGTGAAGGTGCTGCAGGTATCAGACCAGACCTTTCTCATGCATCTTGGCGGCAAAATCGAAGTAACACCGAAAATGACGATTAAAACACGCGATGATTTGTCGCGAGTGTACACGCCAGGCGTGGCAAATATTTGCATGGCGATACATGAAAGCCCGAAGCGGGCACACTCGCTCACGATAAAAAGAAATACGATTGCCGTCGTATCGGACGGAACCGCCGTATTGGGGCTCGGCAATATTGGCCCGCTCGCAGCGATGCCGGTCATGGAGGGCAAGGCGATGCTGTTCAAGCAGCTCGCAGGAGTCGATGCTTTCCCGATCTGCCTCGATACACAGGATACGGAAGAAATCATTGCGACCATTAAGCGTATTGCCCCCACATTCGGCGGCATTAATCTCGAAGATATTTCGTCGCCGCGCTGCTTCGAAATTGAGAGGCGTCTCATTGAGGAGCTGGACATTCCGGTATTTCACGATGACCAGCATGGTACGGCGGTCGTGCTGCTTGCAGGTCTTATTAATGCGGTCAAGCTTGCTGGCAAGCAGCTTGCAGATTGCAAGGTTGTACTGTGCGGCGTTGGAGCCGCAGGAATTGCCTGCACGAAGATTTTGCTCGCAGCAGGTGTGCGGAACATCATCGGGGTTGATCGTGACGGGGCACTCGTCGCTGGTAACAGCTACGCGCATGAAGCGTGGAGCTGGTATGCGGAGCATACGAATCCGAACCGGGAGCAGGGCAAGCTGAGTGAAGTCATTGCGGGCGCAGATATTTTTATCGGCGTATCGGGGCCGGGCGTGCTTAAGGCGGATGATGTTCGGAAAATGGCGAAGGATGCCATTGTGTTCGCAATGGCGAATCCAACGCCGGAAATAACGCCGGAGGAAGCGGAAGGCCTTGTGCGCGTCATTGCGACGGGACGGTCGGATTATCCGAACCAGATCAATAATGTATTATGCTTCCCCGGATTGTTCCGCGGCGTATTGGACTGCCGGGCGTCGCGGGTGACAGAGGAGATGAAGCTGGCTGCCGCCGAGGCCATTGCTGCGGTGGTTACCGAGGATGAGCTGAATGAATATTACATCATTCCGAGCATATTCAATCCGCATGTGGCGGATCGTGTCAAAGAGGCGGTCATTGAAGCGGCTTATGCTTCGGGCGTTGCCCGCAGACGGGAGCGCAAGCTGTAGTTTGCATATGGCGAGGGTGCTGGATAGGGGACAAAGAAATATTTAGATTCAAATATAGATTGAAAAGTGGGAATGCTTCGGGGCTAGCTATGGGCCTGAAGCATTCTTTTTTGATTTGTAGAGCAAGAGCATAGAAGTCTGCTTCAACAAGTTGCTTCAGAATAAAATCATGAAACAAAATTGATAATGATAAGAAACAAAATCGATATCTTCGTGAAATGATAGCGGATACAATTATATTGTAAAAAGAAATTACGAGGGGAGCAATTAAAAATGAGGTTTGAAAAAAAGATTATGACACTTGCCTGTCTCGTCATTTTACTGCCTGCCTTAATTATTGGTTGCAGTAAAAACAATGCAGGTCCAGAAGCGTCACCAGCCTCTTCTGCAGCAACAGAATCTTCTCAAGAGCCCTATGTTGTCAAGATTATTATGGTGGATGATGCCGACGACGAAGCGGTGAAAGAGGTTGCAGCAGCAGCAAGCAAAATTACTGAAGCAAAGTTTAACACAACCATTGAGCTTGTTCGTTTTGGCTTCAGTTCCTTTGGTCAACAAAGAAATCTGATGCTTTCTTCCGGAGAAGATTTTGATTTAATGCCGAGCTTCGGATTGACTGTTCCAAATGCGGCCAACAGCGGTCAGGTTGTGCCTCTGAATGATTTGCTTAAGGAATATGGGAAGGACATGCTGGAGCAAATACCTCAGTCCGATTGGGATTCAACTTCAGTAGACGGTCAAATTTATGCGGTCCGCAACAATAAAGAGCTTGCATCCGGGTATGGTTATGCCATTCCGACCGAGTATCTGGAGAAGTTGGGCACCGACACTTCTGCCATTAAAACCGAGGATGATGTTGAGAAGCTCCTTCGTGAGGCAAAGGTCCAGTTCCCGGATATGTATCCGCTGGTGTCCGATGCTGGAACGATGGGATATTATATTTCCTACAAGGATGATCTGGGAGGAGACCCAGGAGTTCTGGAGGACTCAACGACTGACCATACAACGGTAGTCAATTGGTATACGTCAGACACCTACAAAAATATTGTAACGAGACGTCATCAATGGCAGGAAGAAGGCTTGCTGCTGCCAAACGGCTCAACCAACTCGGAGAGTGCCGTCAGTCTAATTAAGGCAGGAAAGGCATTCGCGTCCATAACCAACACCAAGCCTGGAATGGAAGGCGAGATTGAAAGAAGCACGGGCAAGAAGATGACGATTATTGAGCTTACTGCTCCGTATTCGACAACCAATAATATTAATAATCTATGGTATGTTGCCCATAATAGTAAAAACCCGGGAAGAGCGGTGCAAATTCTGAATGAAATGTACACGAATCCGGAATTAGCTAATATTTTTATCTACGGCGTTGAGGGCAAAAACTATGTGGTAAAAGACGCAGCCAAAGGATTAATTGATTACCCTGAAGGAATGAACGCCCAAAACAAAACCTACAGCGCAGATCCATGGGCTTGGCCGAACGAATTAATCTCTCATGTATGGGCCTCCGATTCCCCTACCGTCTGGGAGGATACGCTCAAATTCAACGAAAATGCGACGAAATCCATTGCAAAAGGGTTTATTTGGAACAATACAAAAGTATTGCCGCAAATTGCTGCAGTAAACAATGTGCTCGCAAAATATGTGAACGCGCTGGATTGCGGCGACCTTGATGCGGTCGAGGTGCTGCCGCGGTTCGAAAAGGAATTGAAGAGTGCCGGCATAGACGCAATTATAGAAGAAAAGCAGGCTCAGCTCGATAATTGGCTCGCACAAAAATAAACAATAGCAAACAATGCTCCCCCGCTCCTGCGATGAGGCTGTTACGACAATCGGAAGGTAGGAGCGGGGTGAGGGGAGGTCCGCATGAATAGCCTGCAAAAAATGAGTCGGTGGAGAAAAATGCAGTTTTTGCCGCTGTATCTACTTCTTTTACCCGGTACGATTTATATGATTATCAATAACTATATTCCAATGAGCGGGATTATTGTTGCCTTCAAGCAGTACAATTACCAGAAGGGAATTTGGGGAAGCGATTTCATTGGCTTTCAAAACTTTGAATTCCTGTTCAAAACGCAGGATGCATGGCTGATAACACGCAATACAATCGGTTACAATTTATTGTTTATCGTGATTGGAACGATAATGTCCGTTTTTGTCGCCGTATTATTAAATGAGATCACATCAAAGAAAGCCAAAAAATTTTACCAAACGACTATTTTATTGCCTTACCTGATTTCTATCGTTATCGTGGGGTATCTGGTTTATGGATTTTTGAGCGCAGAAACGGGGTTCATCAACAATACGATTTTAAAACCGCTCGGAATCGATCCGGTTTCATGGTATACGAATCCTAAATATTGGCCCTTCATTTTGGTCATTGTGAATGTGTGGAAATGGTTTGGCTTTAATACGATTATTTTTTATGCCACATTGGTTGGGATCGACAACGGTTATTTTGAATCAGCGGCAATTGATGGCGCGAGCAAATGGAAGAGCATTCTCCATATTTCGCTGCCGAGCTTAAAACCGACCATCATTATTTTGACCTTGATGGCAATAGGGCGAATTTTTTACTCCGATTTTGGACTGTTTTACCAGGTGCCTATGAACAGCGGGCCATTAATGAACGTAACCAATACGATTGATACCTATGTCTATCGGGGGCTTATGCAAACACAAAACATTGGAATGTCCTCCGCTGCCGGCGCTTATCAGTCTCTTGTCGGATTTATTCTTATTTTGATTGCTAATTATACCGTCAAAAAAAGCGACCCCGACAGTGCGCTATTTTAGGACATTCATAGAAAGCGGGTATGGCAGATGGTTCAAACCAATAAGGGATTCCAGGCGTTTGCGAACCTGAGTCTGGTTGGAATATCATTATTTTGTATTATTCCTTTTTTACTGTTGATTATATCCTCCATAACAAATGAAACGGCCCTGATCCAAAACGGGTATTCGTTTTTCACCAAAAGCTTTGACTTTACCGCTTATAAATATATACTCACCAATTCAAGCGATGTAGGTCGAGCGT
The DNA here is from genome assembly GCF_055814915.1 of Paenibacillus sp. R-74696. NCBI lineage: Bacteria > Bacillati > Bacillota > Bacilli > Caryophanales > Paenibacillaceae > Paenibacillus > Paenibacillus sp. R-74696. The sequence continues at coordinate 304,400 of NZ_JBPULM010000046.1, read as the reverse complement.
ATTTCATTTCAACGATCGTCACCGTAATCGGAACCTTACTAAGCCTGATCATCACCACTATGTTCGCTTATCCATTATCGCGTAAAGATTTGCCAGGGAGAAATATATTTTCTTTTTTTATTTTTTTCACGATGTTGTTTTCAGGCGGATTAATTCCAAGCTATATTATGTGGACGCAGATTTTTGATGTGAAAAACACGATTTATGCGCTGATCTTTCCTAACTTGCTTATGAACGCATTTAATGTCATTATGATGCGCACTTATTTTACGACGAATATACCAGAGGCCGTAACGGAAGCAGCTAAAATAGATGGGGCTGGTGAAATACGAATTTTATGCAAAATTGTACTTCCGATGTCCATACCTATTCTTACAACACTGGTTATGTTTATTGGTCTAGGCTACTGGAATGATTGGCTGAATGGACTATATTTTATTAGTGATAAGCGCTTATTCAGCTTGCAGGTTCTGTTGAATAGAATGCTTTTGGACACGCTATTCATGATGAGCGGCCTTGGCAATAAACTGCAGGTTAGCATGGGGACAAGCTTTCCGACTACTGCGATTAAAATGGCCATTGCGGTCATCGGTTTAATTCCTGTATTGCTGGTTTATCCGTTTTTCCAAAAATATTTTATTAAAGGTATAGTTGTCGGAGCGGTTAAAGGGTAATATTCACACACACGATTAATGATAACGATGGAGGATTGACTAATGACGGAATATTCGCATTTTAATGTGGCATTATACTTTACAACGAGATGTATTTCCAATTTTGATTCCATAGATAACCTCAGATCAGGTTTTCGCTTTTTTGAAAAGCATTTGAAATGCTCCAAGGTTTATCTGGAAACACATAGAGACGATATGGATGTATCCAGAGAGAAGCTCGATGCTTTGAAGCAGTTTTTCCATGAAAAAGGAATAGCTGTATCAGGGGCCATCACAACAACACTTATGAAAACGACAAAAAATAAGCCCCTTATAAATGAAACAGGGGTTTATGGCAGCGGAGGGACGATTTTTGGGAGCCAGGCCGAGCCGATTGAAGACGGTTATAAGCGATCATGTACGACGCTTTGCTATACAAACGAGGAAGAGTTGAAAATGTTGGAGGAAGCAGTTAAATTTGCGGCCTCCGTGTTCGATGAGATTATTATTGATGATTTCTTCTTCACGAATTGTGCCTGTCCGACCTGCATCGAGGCAAAGGGAAGCAAAAGCTGGTCCGAGTTCCGATTGCAATTGATGACGGAAGTATCGGAGAATATAGTTATGAAAGCTGCCAAAGCGATAAATCCCAATATAAATATGATCATCAAGTTTCCGGATTGGAATGAATCGTTTCAAGAAACGGGTTATAACCCCGAAACACAGTCGCGGATTTTCGATGAGATTTACACGGGAACAGAAACGAGGGACTCCAACCATTCTTCTCAAAGCCTTCCGCGATACGGCAGTTATTCACTCATGCGTTGGCTGGAAAATGTAAAGCCCGGGCATAATGCAGGAGGATGGATTGATTCGCTTGGAAGCACGCCTCATATTTCTTATTTCCTTGAACAAGCGATGCTCACGCTTTTTGCCAAAGGCAAGGAGCTCACCTTGTTCTGCTACAGCTGGCTGCTCGACACCGTTCAAATTCCAGCGATTGGACATGAATTGGAACGATTGGACAAGGTGCTCGGCGATACGGGGAATCCAGTAGGTTTGTCGGTATATGAGCCTTTCCATGCACGAGGAGAGAATCATTTGTACGATTATCTGGGCATGGCGGGAGTCGCCTTGGAGCCTAGCCCTCAATTCCCGGACTCCTCCGGTTTGGTATTCATCTCTGCGAATAGCGCCCAAGATGCTGAAATTATCCAGAAGCTGAAAAATCACCTTTTGCAGGGCTCGGATGTTTGCCTAACCTCTGGCTTTCTGCGGGAGATGCAGGGGCGAGGCGTCGAGGAGCTGACATCAGCAAGATACACTGGCAGAAAAGCCTTTTCCAATGAATTTGTATCCGAAGGTACTAGCTTCAAGGGTAGCTACTGGAGCCGCAGCAACGTGCTCTTGCCCGTGATTGAGTATATGAGCAATGCTGGAGATTGTATAGTTGCGCTGAAAAAAGAAGACATGTGGTTTCCTGTATTAATGAAAAATAAATATGGGAAGGGAACCGTATATATTTTGACAGTACCCGATGACTACGTTGAATTGTATATTTATCCAACAGAAGTGCTGACGACAATACGCCAGTACCTGATGAGTGAATGGAAGATTTATTTAGAGTGTCCCGGTAAAGTATCCATCTTCCTGTATGATAACGATACGTTTATTTTGGAATCCTTTCTTGACCAGCAAGAGAAAATCAAAGTGCATGTTGACGGGAATGGGCGTAAACTAGTAGATGTAAGAAGCGGGGAGGAATGGTCTGCCCTGTATGAGACAACAAACGAAACGGTATTTGAAATCGAACTGCAGCCGCTGATTTATAGAGTATTCAAACGGGTATGAGCTGCACATGCAACTAAATAATCATGAATTTGCGGATAAGCTTTATTGGATGCCTGAAGCTCGGCATTTCAGTAAAGCCTTTCTGCACCTCTTTGAGGAGCCGGATGCATATGAAAGTAAAATCACGAATTTCATATAAAAAGCAAACCATTCTAATTTTACTTTTGTTGATCGTTCCTTTTATGATTTGCTTGCTTTTTTACAATATATATACGGCCAATACGGTAGTTAACTCGAACATCGTGCAAGAAAACAAAAGCAAGCTCCACGTTTATTCCTCATCTCTCGAGAAGAATTTATCCAATATTCATTCTTTTATGTCCACGACTGTAGCGAACGATACGAATTTTAAAGTGCTAAGCTACAAAGTTGGGAAATTGGATGCTTATTTGTCTGCCTATGAAATTTTGGAAAAAAGTAAAAATGTCATGTCTATGTATGATTTGGTGACCGGTTTTTTTCTCTATTCGGCTCCTAACGGTCTTATTTGGAACGAGTTTCAAAGTAAAACCGATTCCATTGATCGCCCAAAGCTGACCGTCGAACTGCAAGAAATGATACAAGAGGGCGATATTGTACCTGCAAAGTGGTTTGTGCGCGAGCTGAATGCCCAGAATTATCTTATAAGAGTATTAGAATACAAGCAGGCCTACTTTGTATGTATCATCCAGTTGAATCGAGCCGCCCAATTATTAAATGTCGACAGCTCGGAAAATCCGAATGTCTTGTTGTTTGCTTCGGAAGGCATGCAGTTATTGACGACCGATCAATATTTGAATAATAAAACGATTACATTAAATACGACAAAAAGTGGAAACCCTTATTATACAACGAAGATCGGTGACAGCAATTACCTCTTCATTCAAAGCGACTTCGGAGTTCCTGAACTGAGAATGGTATATCTTGTGGCTATTCGGAGCTTTTGGAATAATATGGACAGCAAGCAGCTTTCATTGCTGTTCTCTTCTATCCTTTGTATATTATTAGTGCCTGTAGGTTATTATTTGCTGAAGAGATCCTTTTTCTCTCCGTTTAAGGGCTTTGTAAATACAATGAATCATATAAAGGATGGAAATTTCGATGTGAGCATGGTCAATCATTCGCCCATATTGGAATTTGATCAAATGAGCGATACGTTTAATGAAATGCTCCATGAAATAAAATCGCTGAAAATTAAGACGTATGAACAAATGCTTGAAGCACAGCTTGCCACGATGCAATATCTAAGAATACAAATACGTCCGCATTTTTATTTAAATTGTTTGAACAACCTGTATGCGCTTGCCGAGAACAGGAATTATAAAGAGATACAAGAAATCATTTTGTTGCTTTCAGGCTACTTGCGTCATATGTTTCAGGAATCTCCGTACTTTGTTTCCTTGTCAGATGAAATTTATAACACGGAAACGTATGTGAAATTGCAACGGATGACGCAATTCATATCCATTCATTTTTCGGTAGAAGTGGATAATGAGTTAAATGATTTTCCGATACCCCCCATTACGATATTGACTTTTGTAGAAAATTCCATGAAATTCGGCATGTACCAGGATAAGCCCTTGATCATACATGTAAAGGCAAGACATCTGAGAAGTGATTCGATGAACTATGTCAACATCACTATTTTGGACAATGGCAAGGGATTCTCGGAAGAGGAGCTAGCTCGCTTGAATTCAGAACTCAGCGAAACAGACTCGCAGCATGTAGGAATCAGTAATGTAAAGCAGCGCTTGCTCTTTCAATACAAGGGAGAGGCCATTCTATTATTCTCTAATTCGAATGGCGCATGTGTAGATATATTCATTCCATACTCCGATTCCATATCCCAATCCAAGTATGATGAGGTGGTTTAGATGATTGTGCTTATCGTTGACGATCAGACACATATCGTGGATGGCATTTACTCCGGCATCGATTGGGATAGGATTGGCGTCAAACAGGTGCTGAAGGCTTACAATGCCTTTGAAGCAAAAAATATTTTAAAAAGTCAGATTGTCGACATTATGCTTAGCGATATTGAAATGCCAGGAGAAAGCGGTCTTGACTTATTAAGGTGGGTGCAGGAGAAACAATATGAAGTCGCATGTTTATTCTTGACCTCACACGCCAACTTTCAATATGCGAAAGAAGCTGTACAGCTAGGAGGGCAGGACTATATTCTCCAACCTGCTAAATATGAAGATATTGAGCTTTCCATTGTTCAGGCCATACAAAAAGTAAAGGGCAAACGGGAGAGCGAAAAATACTCCTCTTACGGGAAGCTGCTTTTCAATAACAGTGAACGTATATTGCAGGCGCTGCTTAAAGAATGGTTTTCCGAAAAGGCTACAAGCCTCGAAAGCTTTTTGGCAGATATGAAGAGCTTTAATGTACAAATCAACGAAAGCAGCCAGGTGTATTTATCTTTAATTGATATGCAAAGCAATGGGGGTTCCTACGGAGTATGGGATGCGTCGACGCTTTCTTATGCCTTGTCGAATATTATTACGGAGCACTTTGACGCATATGACCAGCAGGTACTGCTCATTTCATTGGAAGACCACTGTTTTTTAAGTATTATATATTCCAATGACAACGTATTAGTCAGTCCTTGGATTCTTAAAAAGCAATTGGATACCTTAAGGGAATTTATGCAAAAATATTTTAAATGCAAAATTGCTTGTTACTCCGGTTCTTCCCATTCTATTGCCATGCTGGGCAAGAGATTTCATGAGCTTAAAAAAATGAAGGAAGACAATGTGGCGGGTCTTGATGATGTATTTATGCTGAATCAAGATAAAATGATCCATCAAATCGAAAAAAATGCTGAAGATATACAAATGTGGAATCAGTTTCTCAGCAAAGGCTCGCCAGATCTGATTTTAAATGAAGTTTTGCTCTATCTTAAGCTAATGTCTAAGGAAAGCGATTTAAATGCGAAACGCTTAAAGCGATTTTACCAGAATTTTATGCAGCTGATTTCTCATATGGCGGGATATATGAATATTTCGGTCAATGATATTTTTGAAGGCAGCGAATGGCTTGAGAAGTCGCTTCATTCTTATTCCAGTGTCGCAGACATGGAAAATCTGATTAAATATGTGATGGAATATTTTCAGAGTATATCCGTCTCCAAGCAGGAAGCGCAGCGACAGGTAGATATCATTATCCAATTTATTCGTTGCAACATAGAAAATGATATCAGAAGGACGGATATTGCAGAAGCTGTTCATCTGACACCAAACTATGTTTCAAGGCTTTTTAAAAGTGTAATGAATATTTCCTTGAAGAGCTTCATTACAACGGAGAAAATGAATACGGCGAAAACGCTGCTGCGGAACACAACACTTCCAATCAGCATGGTTGCAGCCAAGGTGGGGTATTCCAATTTCTCGCATTTCACTCAAGCCTATAAAATGTTTTTTGGCGTTACTCCGATTGAGGACAGGCAAAATAAGCAATGAAATTTCCAAATATCATGATCATTTTTCGTGATTTTAGATTGAAAAGTGTGGGAATGCTTCGGGGCTATCTATGAGCCTGAGGCATTCTTTTTTGATATGTAAGAAAAGTCACTTTCAAAAACAAACAAAAGTAATACAATATAAACAAAGATGGTGAATGCAAAAAAAGGGGGACACGCAAATGGAATTTACGTTATTACATCCTTCCGATCAGCTGGTTATGATGATGGAGCGCATTTACGGTTATGGCATGACGACGACTTCAGGCGGCAATTTATCGATTTTGGACGATAATGGCGATCTTTGGATTACGCCTGCTGGGATCGACAAGGGGGAGCTGACGCGTCAGGACATCGTTTGTGTCAAGGCGGACGGTACGATTGCGGGCAATCATCGGCCATCGAGCGAATACCCGTTTCATCAGATGATTTATCGCAGAAGGCCGGATATTCGGGCGGTTGTTCATGCACATCCACCGGCGCTTGTGGCGTTCAGCATGGTGCGTAAAGTGCCAAATGTCCGTCTGCTGCCAAATGACTATTTGATCTGCGGCGAGGTGGGTATGGCGAAATACGGCTTGCCGGGAAGCGCGGAGCTGGGTGAAAATATAGCGGATGTATTCAGCGAAGGGCTGAACACAATTATGCTGGAAAATCACGGCGTCGTAGTAGGCGGCCGCGATTTATTTGAAGCCTTTCAAAGATTCGAGACGCTGGAATATTGCGCGCGGATGGAGATTCAGGCAAATCGGATTGGGACGCCAGTAACGCAGGCGGCCGAACAGCTGGCGGATACGAGGGAGGTGCTGCTGGAGGCGTTCGTACCGGACTTTTACAGCAGTGAGGAGAAGGAAGCACGTCGGGAGATGTGCAAGCTCATTAAGCGTTCTTACGATCAGCGGCTGTTTACGAGCACACAGGGGACCTTTTCCCATCGGGTCGGTGAAAATTCCTTCATTATTACGCCGTATGATCAGGACCGTAAATATGTGGTGCCAGCGGATCTCGTACGCATCGACGACGGGAAGAAAGAGGCGGGCAAGGTGCCTAGCCGCTCGGTGCAGTTTCACCAGCATATTTATGAGACGCAGCCGCATGTGAACTCGGTTATTATTGCCCATCCGCCCAATATTATGGCGTTTGCGGTGACGGAGGAGCTGCTGGATTCGCGGACGATTCCGGAAAGCTATATTTTGCTGCGGAATATTCCTAAGCTCCCATATGGAGATTTGTATACAAAGCCGCAGGAGGCGGCACAGCTTTTTCAGGAGAACACGCCCATCGTCATTGCCGAAAATGACTGCGTCATCGTCACCGGGCAAAGCCTGCTGAACGCCTTCGACCGTCTGGAGGTAGCCGAATACAGTGCGAAAGCAACCATTTCAGCGAAAAACATTGGCGCTATTGTGCATATGGAGCAGTCGAGGATTACGGAACTGGAGCAGGCATTTGGGTTGAAATAGGTCATTTTGCCTGAATCATTTTACCTAAATTAATATTGAAGTGAACTTAAATATGATGGTATATGTCCAGCCTGTGGATTTGCGGGTTGGGCATTTTTTTGTTGATAGTAAAACTTAGGATATAGATAACAGATGAAAAGGAAGATTATTGTGAGTTCAAATAGGATTAACTGGGGGGATTATTAATGAGGGATGATTTGATAAATAAAAATATTTATTTTCATGACTTATGTAGTATAAAATTTCAAATATCCAACCGATATACTAAGTACAAAGAACTATTAGTTCAAAGGTTGGTTTGAAAATCAACAAGCCCATTGAAATTGAAAAAGGCAAACCTGATCGAAAGACAGGGACGCAAAGCCACGGGTCTTCACGGAAAACCATCATTATGGTTGCCGTATGACAGCCGGGCCGCCAAAAGTAAATGGGTCTTTTTTATTTGCCGCCAGAGGGTGGCGACAGCCGTTTTTCTTAATAGAGGAGGATATTCAAATGTATTTTAGTCAGATTAAGCAAGGTGTAATAAGAGTATTGTGCTTGTCATTAATCATTCAATTGTTCTTGCCTTCGATCTGGAGCGATTCTACGAAGGCTGCCACGGCATTTCGAGGCGTTAATATTCAGTTTAAAGCAGCTGATGCTTTAGCAGCAGATGGCTATTTGGCCGACCATGGGAATGAGTATGGTCCACATAATGGATACTTCTATGGTTGGAATATGGATCATACGCAGTCTACGGTTACGGGAAGCACCTACGATGCTCCGCTTCAAAACTCTTCTATTCAAGTGCAAGAAGGCGGCGAATGGGAGATTGAGCTGCCGAATGGCAGGTATAACGTGAAGGTCAGTGTTGGAAACTCTGTATATGAAAGCAATAATACGCTTAATGTAGAGGGCAACACTTTTTGGGAGAATACGGAGCTGCCAGCTGGCGGACAAGTGACTTTCCAGAAGGGGGTTGTCATTGCTGACGGGAAACTGACGCTCCATGCAGGCAGCAGCGAAGATACAACCGCTATTCAGTATATCGAGATTAAATCTCTAGAGCCTATTATTCAAACGATTCCAAAGCCGCAAATTGGAAATCCAGCGGAGCAAAACAAGCTGCAGGGCAATAAAATTATTATTTCTGGCAATCAAAATAATGAGCATAATGCGCTGCCCTTTATTCGGGTAGGCGATTTGAATCCGGAAATTAGCCGGTATATGAATGCAGAAATGGCTTCGCTCGAAAGCAGTCTGGCGGCATCCAACCCGTCATTTATCTCCTGCAATAATTGCAGTGCATCAGGTCTGGAGGCAGCAATCAATAACAGCAGCAGTGATATGGTCGCTGTAACGGTGAGCCATTTAAATTTAGATTCCTCATTGACATTAGGCTCGCCTACGAAACCGGTTTATGTCATTGCAGAGGGGATTAATACGAACAATAAGCTGACCATTACGGTTTATGGAACGTTGGTCGTCAATGGAAGCATGAATGCGAACACCGAGCTGACTATAGATATTAAAAAACCGAATGATTCCACTCGGACAATGGGAGGGAATTTATGGGTCAAAGGTTCCTTGCACTTGAATAATAATTCTAACGTTTCGATTGCGGACCATTTCATAGCTGGAAGCCTTACTTATAATAGTGGCCTGCTTAATGTACAAGCGGGAAGAGTCATTGTGCCCGGAAGTCTTCATATCAATACAAATGTAACTATGAATATTGATGAGGAAATGGTTGTTGGCAGCCTGGTTTCCAATAATCAGCAAGCCAATATTTCTGTGAAACGCGGAGATTTATTTATTCAAGGCGATATGCATGTCAACAATCACTTGAATATTGAGACCGGAGGCATCGTTGCGATCGGAGGCGGCATTACAGCTAATCAGAAACCGATTATTAATATCGGAGTTGGTACTGAAGGGGCAACGAAGCTGAAGTATTTGGCAGCAGGGTTAAAGGCGGAATATTTTACAGAGGAAAATTTGGATGGTGAAAAAACGACGGTGCTAGAGCAACCTGCTTTGCAAGGCAAGGCTCCCGTTTCTTCAACAGGTCTAAATGATGGACGGTTTTCTGTCAGATGGACCGGACAAATCCAGCCTTATTATGCAGAGAACTATACGTTTGAGGCTGATGTTAATGGCGGAGTCAAATTATATGTGAATGGAACTCTAATTATCGATGAGTGGGCAGCCCAAGGGAATAAATTATTTACTGGCTCTATTGCACTAGAAGCTGGTCAAAAGATTGACATTCAAATGGAATATGTTAGCCGTAATGGTTCGCCAAAGGCTATTTTATCATGGCAAAGCGCTTCTGGAGCGAAAGAGGTTGTACCAGCTAGTCAGCTATCTCCGTTTGCAACTCCCGCCATTCAGACTATTCCATCTGAAAATGCGGTGAAGGTCGGTTGGACTACAGCATTCAATGCAGATGGGTATGAGGTTGAAACAGACGGCAGCATTTATCCAATGGGCATTCATAATGAATTTATTCATGAACCACTGCCATCCGGCACGGTGCATTATTACAGAGTCAGAGCGACGAGCGGCGATTTGAAGGGCGAATGGTCTTCTGTATCGGAGGTTTGGACTTTGCCGGACGTACCCGAGGATATTAAGCTGCAATCGACAAGCGATTCCGTAACCTTGACTTGGGAAAATGTGAGAGGCGCTACTGGCTATGAGGTGGAAACCTACAATACGGTCGTTAACATTGGCAACGTGAATCACTATTTTGAAGAAAATCTGAATTCAAACATTCAGCGAACCTACCGAATAAGAGCGGTGAATACAAGCGGTCCGGGGCAATGGAGCCCGATACTTGTGAAATCTACGCTTCCTGGAACCTCTGGTGTACTGAATACAACAGCAACGGATAAATCGATTCATATTACTTGGGATTCTATTTCTGGTGCGGATTTCTATGATCTTGAGGTGGATGGCGCAGTTAAAAGCAATATAACGGGAACGGAATATTTGCATGACCAGTTAGAGCCTAACACATCGCATACGTACCGAATTCGTTCGAAAAATAGCAATGGAGCAAGTAATTGGAGCGAGAAAGTTACGGCGGCTACATTGCCTTCCGTCCCGAAAAATCTGCATGCAGTAGCTGGCACCTCCAGTATATCAGTAGAGTGGGATGAGGTTTCTGGGGCAACTGGCTACGACATCGAGGTGGATGGAAATGTTTTAGATAATGGCCTCAGTACAAGTTATTTGCACTCAAATTTAGAACAGAGCGGCGAGCATACGTACCGGGTACGCGCCAAAAATAATGGCATCATTGGACAATGGAGCCATTCCATTACACGTACAACACTTTCGGGAGTACCTTCGAATATACGCACTACAGCTACGGGCACAGCTATTACTGTAACCTGGGATCAAGTAATTGGAGCAGTTGGCTATGATATCGAAGTGGACGGGCTGATTGTAAATAATGGCTTGAATTTAACGTATGTTCATAAGGATTTGCTGCCGTTTACGGAGCATACTTACCGGATTAGAGCTAGAAATGCAGGGGGGAATGGCCCTTGGAGCGAGATCATTACACAAGCAACATCACTTGGCAAGGTGCAAAATGTTAAGGCGGCATCAACAAATGATGCGATTACGATTTCCTGGGATAGTGTCAGTGGAGCTACTAGCTATGAAATCGCTGTTGATGGCGTGCTAGTAGAGGTTTCAAATGGGACTAGCTATACACATGCAGGGCTGGCACCTAATTCGCTCCATGTTTACCGCGTAAGAGCGAAAAATAATGATTTGACCGGTGATTGGAGCGATACGGTTAGAGCAAGCACGGGACTGGGTATTCCCGTTATTCATAAAGTTCTCTCGGCAAGCACGAGTATTTCCATAGAGTGGGAAAGTGTTGTCGGTGCAAATGGTTATGACGTTGAAGTAGATGGAAGAGTCGTAGATAACGGAAATTTGACCCGATATGTACACGCACAGCTTACTCCGGGATCAAAGCATGTGTACCGGGTGAGAGCAAAATCGAGCAGCGCTCTAGGAGAATGGAGTCAAGCGGTTACAGCTATAAGCTCAGCTGGGGTACCGGAAATTATTTCTACGGTAGCAAAGACAAATCAAATTACCGTCGAGTGGACTTCGGTAACAGGAGCGGCAAGCTATGATCTTGAAGTTGATGGGACACTTATTGAAGGTATTTCAGGGGTCAGCTATGTACATCAGGGGCTGAAAACCAATACACGGCATGTTTATCGGGTTAGATCCCATTCGGGGAGCAGCTCTAGCGAATGGTCTGAAAAAGTAGAGAAAAATACAATCCCTGAAATTATTGTTAACCCAGGCAAAGACAATAAGTTCAATGTAGTCGTTGCTGCTCCCAAGAAGCAGGGTGTAACACAAAGAACGATTACAGTAACTTATCAGCCTTCTGAAGTAGAGGTTCTAGATCTTAGTGGCATGACGCCAGAAATAGAGCTGGGAACTGGTTTAATTCAAGGTACCAATATGATGGTGCGGAAATTCATGCCTGGAGAAATCGTGTTTGAGGTTATTAATGCCGACAAAACGATAGTGAACAGCATTGAGTTTCTAGCGAAAACAAATGACTACTCAAAAATTACTTATATTGTGGAATAGCATATGTGGGGGACAGTTCAATGAGAAAAATTACAGTACTAACCTTATATTTTTTCCTGGTAACGCTCATAGGGCAAAATGCTGGTGTTTTTGCAGCAAGCATTACTCCGGATAATGGACTTAAAAACCCTAACTGGTCGTATGTGGCAAGTCATAATTTTGGAGAACAGAATTTTTATTCTTCCAACGTCCCTGGTTCCTACTTGGATGGAAAAGAGAACTTGATTTTTGATATTAATCATTCTCGGTACGGGGTTTATCATACGAGACTTGAATTTACAAGCAATAAAAACAATTTACCATTAGGATGCGGATATGAAATAAGCTTCGTCCCGGCAATATTTGGCGGTTCATATGCTATATTGAAAGGTTTTTATAACGAACCTTTTTTGGATATAGAAGGTGTTCCTGGAGGTGCTACTAGGGATATCAAGATAACAAAAGTAGGATGCTATGGACAAAATATGGGCTCCATACATGTGTATAAAACCTATAAACCAGCTAATGATCCTGTATTAATAAGTAGACCTCGATATAACGAGGTTTATAAGGGAACTATGCTTTTGACATGGAAGGTTCAACCTTTGTTAACGATAACCCCCAGTACAGTGAAAATAGAAATCTCACTAGATGGGGGATATTCGTGGGATGATGTCGAAACGGTGCCAGCCTGGCAGGTCAGTCATGAAGGGGAATATTTATTAAATTTAAATAGATACAGGCCCTCTAATCAAGCGATGGTTAGAATATCGGCGAATGATAACGGAATGTGGGGAGAATATGCGTATAGCCCTATTTTCACGATTCAAACGGTTATGAAACAAAGCATTTTGACACCTGGTTCCGGTCAAATGGTTAGTGATTTGCAAGCTTTGTTTCCAACTGTAAGCGTGACGGGTTCGGCAAGCGGTAATCTAAGTCTTTCTTATTTTATAGATGCAGAGACTACACCAAGAGATACAAAAGTTATCTCGAATACAGCAACAGCACAGCAAGTAAACTTTAATGCGCTCAATGTCCAATCATTGAGTGAGGGCCCGCATACGATGAAATTTACGGTGAACGATGGGGCACAAACGATTCAGGAAACGGTAGCTTTTCAAGTGGACAAGAATGCTCCAGCAGTTGGCGTATTTCAGGCAACAGCAACGGATACGACTATACAAGTAACAGGCACAGCAACAGACACAGTATCAGGCTTGCATGCTCTGCCACATCGTTTCACGATAGGGACAAGCGCAACGGATTGGCTGGCTGCAGGTACGCATACCGCTACGAGCCTCATTCCAAATACGAATTATACCGTGAAATTTGAAGCAAGAGATGCAGTGGGACATATTGGATCACAAACGAAAAGCGTTCAAACGAAGGCGCAAAGCCCAGTTCTCGTGCTAGGACAATCAACTGAAAGCAGTCTTGAGGTCACGTTTCAAGATGGAAATCCGACCGGAACACAGTACCAGTTAAAAGCTGGAACTCAGTTTGTAAATGGTTCGGGAGGATTAAGCAGCACGGCTGTATGGTTTACCCCGACAAACAAGAAAATACGAGTCAATGGATTAGCATCCAATACAACGCTCGTGTACCAGGCAAAAGCTAAAAATGCACTAGGAGAGGAAACAGCTTGGAGCAGCACAAGGAACGGAGAAACCTTGGCAAGCCCGCCAGCAACGCTAACGCCAGAAGCATCCCAGCGTTACTTGCGGATTTCATGGCCCGCAACAGGCGGCACCGTCACTTATGAGATTGAAGTCGATGGAGCGGTCATTAATAATGGCGCTTCAAATACGTATCTTCATAGCTCGCTCACGCCAAATACGAGACATACTTACCGGGTGCGAGTGAAAAATGGGAGTGGAGCGGGAAGCTGGAGTCCGCTGCTCGCTGCCTTTACACTGCCAGACCCACCAACGGTTCCGCTGCAAATAGAGGTTGCACCTTCCCAGAAGGAGCAAACGATTACTTGGGGAATCGTGGCAAGAGCAGATAGCTACGACATTGAAGTAGATGGTGTTGTAATAGATGCAGGAAGTGCGCTCCGCTATGTACATGCTGGACTTGAACCAGAAACACAGCATACGTACCGGATACGGGCAAAAAATACAGGCGGGATCAGCGAATGGAGCGCCTTGGTCACCTCACAAACGCTGCCCTATCCTCCACAAAAGCCAAGCGCTTTAACAGCAGAGCCGTCGATACATGAAATGGCGGTGAGCTGGGAGCCAGTTGCGGGAGCAACAGGTTATGAAATTGAGGTAGACGGCTTGATTTTGGATAATGCCAATCGCACGAGCTATCTTCATAAAGAACTTACGGCGCTAAGTCCGCATACGTACCGCATAAGAGCGACGAACGCGGGTGGCAAAAGCGCGTGGAGCGATCCGCTCGAAACGGTCACGCATCCTGAAAAGCCTGCCATACCAACGAATCTCATTGCCACAGCTGAAGCGGACGGCAACACGCTGACATGGTATAAAGTACCGCATGCGGAAAGCTACGAGATTGAGATCGATGGTTCTACGATTATAAACCTAACAACTAATCAATACACGCACACGGGGCTAGTTCCGAATAAAGCCTACGCTTACCGGGTTCGTGCGGTGAACATAAGCGGACATAGCGAATGGGGCAGCAAAGTCACCCTCACAGCTTTACCTAATCAACAAGCATCGGATCTGGCCCTAACGAACGTAGCGGCTGTCGTGACGAACCGGTCAATAACCGTATCATGGGAAACGGTAGCTATGGATGCGCACTATGAGGTGGAAGTGGACGGTGTTCTAACCGATAACGGGCTGGACACGATCTATCATCATGGAGGGCTCGGGGCGAATGAATTTCATACGTACAAGATCCGGTTGAAACAACAAGGGGCACCAGCGAACTGGATCGCCGTGCTGTCGTTGTCGACTCTCCCAGATTCCCTCCAAGCCAGTATTGAAGTGGAAGCGGTAGCGAATAACAACAGCATCGAGCTGCGTTGGGATCATGTAGAGGGAGCGAGCGGTTACGACATTGAAGTGGATGGTCAGACCGTAGCATCAACGGGAACATCAACCACCTATACGGATACAGGCCTGGAGTCTGGTACCTCGCATACGTACCGCGTACGTGCGAAGAACGAAGCAGGCGTGACGGTATGGAGCCCGGCGATTGTGAAAAGCACAACGAGCCCTTCGTATATCGTCAACGGTGTAAAAGGGAAGACATTTGATTTGTCGCTGCTGGGCAGCAATGTGCAGGATTTCAGTGAGCTAACGTATGTCGTTACGTATGACGCATCGGCGCTGGAGGTCGTAGATTTGTATGATTTCACGCCAGCACTAGATAAGCAGTCCGGCAAAATAGCAGGCTCCAATCTGGAAGTCACCTACACACCGGGGCGCATCACCTTTAAGAAAAGCCAAAACATTGTGCCAGGCACCTCTTGGTCCGGTGAAGTAACGACGATCATTTTCAAATCTAAAATAACAGGTCAAACGACGATTGACGTAAAGGTTTAACAGGAAACGGAAATGGAAATGGAGCTGAGCATGTGAGGCATTTTCTAAAAAAGCATTACAAATGGGTAGCGATTGTTGTTGTCATCGCTCTAATCACAGAAACCTTTGTATTGCTGCTAGATAACAATTTAATTAATCCAAATAAAGAAGAAGCTGCCGATGAAATGAAGAGCGACAGCATGATGGCCGCAGATATTTCCAATATGACAGGTGTCAAGACAGAGGAAATTATGAAGCTGAAAGACACGGGACTTTCTTGGAATGAAGTGCTTGAGCAGTTGAAGTCAACCAAGCTTGCAGCAAACGACGAGGACCGCAGCAAGCGCAGCGGGCTGCTCGCAGAGTCAGGAATGGATGAAGTGACGAGCAAGCTTCAGGCACAAGGCTTTCAGAATGAGGATATTTTAGAGGCGAAAATGCTTGCAGAAAGACTGCAATTTCAACTGAAGGAGCTGGGGGGCGGCAATCAGCCAGCCCCTGCTGTAGAGGTTCCCACGGCAAGCATAGACAAGAAAGAGGAGGACCAGCAGGAGCGCTATGAGAAGCTGCTTCAGCAATTCAACGTTGCCGACGCTGTGTATTTCATGCTTTTGCTGGAAGGCAAAGTAGGCAGCGCGGAAGCTGTATTGGATGAATATTTAATGGCTTTGCAATTGGATTTGGATTTGAACCTATATATTTCTGATCAAGAGGCTTATATAAAAGCAAGAGATGAGAAGCGGATGATCAGCCCTTCCCATGAAATGATTACAATGTCTGGTGTTGAGCTTGCGCTGCTGGAGCAGATTCAGAAAAACAACACGCGTATAAAAGATCATTTGACGACAACGACGCAGGGAACGACAGCATCGATAGATGTAAAAGACAGCAAGGGTGACAACATTTTACCGGATGTTCCTTTGCCGGTTATAGAGGATATTAGGCCTGGCAACCCAGCGGCTGATGTCATGAAGGAACTAGAGGCTATTAACCCAAATCGACCGTAAAGGCGGACTACCGATGAAATATAAATGGAACAAAATTACAAAATCCTTAGTTGTCATACTTGCACTCGGCACAGTGCTGCAACTGGGAAGCGTGCTTGCGAAAAATGCATGGACTGATCAGAAAACGACAGTCAACACAAATAAAACCTTCCAAAGTGCTGCGACCCTGTCGCTATCGCAAACGGCATTGGATCAAATCAAAGAAGCGGATGGGGCCGCTTATGCTCGCAACCTTGCTAACTATGAAAGCATGGTGAAGACGCTGCAAGTGGATGAGAAATTCCAAAAGGAGCTTGACCGTCTGGCAGCAGCGGGCAGCAGCTTGCCTGATTTGCTTATTGCTTACGAGTTTTTATACCAAAACTATGGAAAAATGCAAGATTTGGAGCAGCTAGCTTTAGAGCGCTCGAAGGGGAATGATTGGGAGACCATTATGAAACGGTATCACTCCAGCCATAAAGCTTTCGTTCCCAGAGCTTTCGGGGCAGATGAACTGGAGCAATGGATGAGCAATCCGAAGCTTAGCTCAGATGACATTATGATTGCAGATACGCTTTCTTTTGTATCCGGGTCAGCGATGGAAGATCTATTGAAGGAAAAGCTTGAAGCGAACAAAGGCTGGCAGGAAATTTCAGCAGCTCTTGATATTTTGAATGGCTCACTCAGCTTGCCGCGTCTGCAAATTACGAAGGAGCAGCTGAGTAAATATGTTCAAAAAGGAAAGTTTACAGAGCAGCAGGTAGCAGAAGCCTTTGTATTAGCTCAGAAGCTTGGGTTAACCCCGGAGTCTGTCATAACGAAGAAAAAAGCAGGAACCTCTGATGAAGCGATTATGGCGAAAGCGTACACAGACAAATACAATTAATCGTTTTCGCAATCATAACAATCTACAAATGCAGTTAAACTTCTTGGAGGTGCAAGGGTGAAACGTTGGCTTAAGACGTCCTTATTTATCTTATTTATATCTATGCTTCCTGCTCAATTAGCCTATGCGGAAACATTGGAAGAGCAGTTGAACAATTTAATAGGACCGCAGAAAAATTACAATACGATGCTGTCCCCTGTTTATTTGAACAACAACAAAAGCGCCGAATACATAAATCCACAAAGCGGAGAGCTGAGTCTGACGCAGACCGATTATGTGCTCCCTGGGCGCAATGGTTTGAATTTAGAAATTAAACGGATTTATCAAAGCGGCATTTCCAATGTGCAACAAATGAATGTCAAGTATGTCAATGGCGCATGGGTAGACTATGTGGAGCCAGTGGATGAATCGTCTTCTTTTTACGAGGATCGATATAATTTGGGGATTGGGATGCGTTTCTCGTTCCCTGGCATGGAAATTCGCAAAAATGAAGATGGCACGAGCC
The DNA here is from genome assembly GCF_055814915.1 of Paenibacillus sp. R-74696. NCBI lineage: Bacteria > Bacillati > Bacillota > Bacilli > Caryophanales > Paenibacillaceae > Paenibacillus > Paenibacillus sp. R-74696. The sequence continues at coordinate 286,518 of NZ_JBPULM010000046.1, read as the reverse complement.
ATAAGTTTCTACATACCGAGAGCGGCGATACTTACCGTTTGAAAAATGCTTCGCAGGATGGTCTTCCCGTCATGCTGCCGGAAGGTCAGACGGTAAAGGATGTCGTCATTCGTGAAACGACGGAGTTTAACAATGGGCAAACGGATGGCAGCTCCAAATATGTGATGACCGATAAGGAAGGCAAAAAAACCTATTTTGCAGAAGATGGGGCGATTCTCGGCATTGTCGATCGTTATGGCAATACGATTACGTTCCAGCACAAGCTACTAGACTATACCGTAGATGGCAAAACGACGCATAAAAAATTGATTTCCAAAATCGTCGATACCGTTGGGCGTATTACGACCATCGATTATAAAGAAAATGATCAATTTAAAGTAGGAGCAATCACGAACCAGACGCATGGGAAAAATGAAACCTACAAAGCCACTCAAAATCCGAATAATGTGGATTCCGGCGACCTGCAAGGGCAGTTTCAGGTTATCGTCAACCTGCCTGGAGACAATAAGCTCGTGTATGACAAATCGGCTGTGCTGGTCAATGATACCAAGCATGTGGTGCGGACAAGACTGCAGCGCGTATTTGATGTGGACGGCAGCCCGAAATATCATTTTTGGTATGAGCAGCCTGAGCTTGGCTTTACGTTTGTAAATGGCACCAATTATGGCGTCTACAATCGCTATGAAAATTTAATGCAGGTGGATTATGTTCCTACCAATCATATCACTCGCTACATCTATAATACGTTTACGAAGAGCCTCAGCGAGGGCAGCATGCAGTACCGTAAAATTTTTGAGAAGCGCGAGCTGATTAAGAAGGATTACGATGCCTCCAAAGCCAAGTTTGAGGATCGTTTCACCACCGAGGTGAAAAATAAAACCGTATACAGCTATACGAATGAGGCTGATGGCTACAAAACCGATAACTATAACCCAAATGACCATACGTATTTGAAGGATAAGTTTCGCTATTACACGGAAACGACCGATGCAATCGGCAATAAAATGAAATATACCTTTGATGGCTTGCATCAGCTGATTTTGACCGAAAATACCGGGAAGGATCACAAGGAGGTCGTATCGAGCGAGCGCGACGAGCTGAAGCTGGTGAAAAAGCAGGAAACGTTGATTTACCAGACAACGAATGGTCAATCGAATGAAACGCCTGTTAAGCGCGTTGAAAACTATCGATACGATGAATATGGCAACCTAACGAATTATACGGGGCCAGAAGCAGAGCGAGATAGTCAGGGCTATCCCGTAAACAATGATCATTTGGTTGTTTATGCGTATGCCTATGACAAGTTTCATGTATTGGCATCAAAGACATGGAAGAAGGATGAAAATTCGGTAAGCCAAATCCTGTATGCGATTGACTCGAAAGGAAACGTGACAAGGGAAACAAAGATGAATGCCCAGTCAGAGGATAGCTGGACCGTGACGGACTATCAATATGACTCGTACGGCAATATGACGCGCCAGGCATCAAGCGCTGGGGGACAAAGCTTCGTAACCCAGTTCGAATATGGTGTGGATGCGAGCGGCAAGGATATGTTGGGTGCCTATGTAACCAAACAATATGGCAGCGCAGATGGCGAGATTGCAGCCAAATCGTATGCGTATGACTTTAATACGGGCAACCGCAAGCTTGACGTTAATCCTAATAAGGAAAAAACAAGTTATACCTATGACAAGCTGGGACGGGTTACTCAAACGACCGAGCCGGATAAAGGCGTAAAAGGCTACAGCTATGTCGAAAATCCTTACGCTAATTTAAGCATTCAATATACCGATCCGAATAAAAATCGATTCCAATATGAATATGACATCATGGGGAATCTGCTTAAGGCGGCTGTGGAGGACAGCGGAGAGTGGCTTGTTATACAAGCTTATGAGTACGATGCTCTCGGATTAAAAACGAAGGAAGTCGATGCGAACGGCAATAGCTTCCGCCTTGAATATGACAGCAATTTCCGCCTTACTAAACGTTCCTCTTATGAACAGGATAAGGTCAATAAAGGGGAGCTGACGCTTCAATATAAGTACACGGGCAATAGCGCTGCCCCGCTTATCGTTGTTTTGACGAATGAAGAGGGTTATTCAACTACGTTCTATTATGACTTGTTGAATCGTCCGGTTAAGGTCGAGACGACGCCAGATCACAAGCAAGTGTATACCACTAGCTATGAATATGATTTTATGGGTAATTTGCTGCGTGAAACCGATGGCAAAAATGGTTTGACAGCTTACAGCTACGATAATATGGGGCGGTTAATAGAGAAGAAGGATGCGTTAGGCAATGAGACTGCATATGCCTACAATGCGCTTGATCAATTAAAGCTCCAGCAAGATCCGGGGAAAAAGGTTACGGAGGTTATTTATGATGCTCTTGGACGCGCAGCGGAGCAGCGTATTTATACGAAGGGTGAAACAGACTATACGTATACCCGCCATGATTATGATTTAGCAGGAAATCCGATTCGAACAAGAATGGGCAAATTAACGGGAACGGCGGGTGTCGTAGCTAGCGATGTAAGCTACACCTATGATGCGATGAACCGGGTGACGGATGAATACGCCAAGCTTGATGGATCGAGAACGGCGCATGTTCGGTATGCCTACGATCTTAACGGCAACAAGCTCACCGGGACGTATTATACGGATGCAGCTGAAACCAGCTTTAAGCAGCAGCTGTTCACCTATAATTTTGCTGGTCAGGTGACGAAGGAAGAGGGCGTTTTTAAAGAGAAAAATGGTAGTGAAACAGAAGAGCATGGAAGCTATCGCGTGCTGTATGAACGGGATCTTGCTGGCAATGTCATCAAGCAGCAGGTATGGAGTGGAGACGGCTACGATACGATATTATTCACGTATAATTACCGCAATCAGGTCATCGAGAAGGCGGAGCCTTACGGCGGCAAGGCCAATGGAAAACGTACCGTGTATCGCTATGACAAGCTTGGCCAGCTTTTAACAGAAACACTAAAGGTCCAAGGAACTGACCTTACGCAAACGATGACCTATGACGGGCTTGGCCGGATGACCACGAAGAGCGATGCTCTCGGCAATCGAAGCCGATATGCTTATGATGCAAATGGCAAGGTTGTCAAAGAAAGTGACGGCAGATACTCTGCCTTGCCTCTGGATGAAGCGCCAGGAATGCTTTATGAATATGATGCGCTGAACCGTATGACAACCGCCAGCTCCTTTGACGGAAAAGTCAAAGAGGTTGTGATGTTTAAGCAATATGATGAGCGCGGCAACGTCATTAAGGAAGGGAAGGGCGAAGGCTATCAGGCGGCAAAGCCAACGCAATCCAGTGGAAATGTCTATCAATATGATGCAAATGATAGAGTCATTGCTGTTATTTCTGCGCAGACTGGCGCGGACAATGAGAGCAAAGGCACATCGCATTACACCAATCAATATGTGTATGATGCATTGGGAAAAGTCATTTCAGAAACGGATGCCTTGGGGCGCAAAACGTCGTACAGCTATTATTTAAATGGGCTGTTGAAGGAGAAGGCTTATCCGGATGGCAGCAAGGAAAGCTATAATTATGATCTTACGGGCAAGACGCTAATTAGCAAGAAGGATCAGAACGGCAATGTGACGACCGTAAGGAACAATGTGTTTGAGAAGCCTTACCGGATGGAGCATCCAGATGGAACCGTGGAAAGCATGTCGTATTCTGATAAAGGTGAATTAATCGAGAAGGTGGATCAGGCAGGGCAAGCCTCTTATTATCGCTATGATTCCAGCAGCAATCTAGTGGCTGAGCAAGCTTACATCTCTTCTAATTCGACTTCGACTCAATATAAGCTGACGGAGCATCAGTATGATGAAGCGAATCGTCTGCTCAGCAGTGAAACCTTCAGCTATAAACAGCCGAAGTCTGGCGGAGAAGGAACCAAGACATCTGCTGGCGATAAAATCACGAATAGCTACGATAAAGCGGGGCGTGTGCTTAGCGTTAGCGGGCCAAATGGCCGGGAAACGCTGCAGCAGTATGACGAGGCTGGCAATATAACGCTGAAGCGGACGAAGGTAGCGAGCGGCGACTATGACATCACGCGTTATGCGTATGATGTTCGATTACGTAAGCTTTCGGAGTCGCTCTTGGTGAAAATGGATGAGCTTGTGCAGGCTGAGCTTGCGGATGCCGGGGTAGATGATACCTACTACGATCGTGTGCTGGCGACAACGTTGTATGCCTACGACAAGTCCGGCAATGTTGTGAGCCAGACAGACCCAAAAGGTTATGTAACCAAGCTGGCTTACGACTTGGATAACCGAATCGTGAAGCAAATCGATCCGCTTGGAGCAGCAACCACCTATACCTATGATGAGAAGGGAAATTTAGAGGAAGAAAAAAATCCGCTCGGTCTGGCTACTCGCTATGACTATGATGAGCTGGATCGGGTTATTCGCAAAAAGCTGCCGGCAGCGGATGGAACGGAAGCCGTTACCCGTTATCTCTATGATGTGAACGGCAATGTAATCAAGGAGATTTTGCCGAATCAGTATACGGCTTCTCTGGATCGTGATGGCACAGCCAAGTCCATGAAGGGCTTATCGTATACGTATGATGCGATGAATCGGCTTACCTCTACGACCTCGCCAGAAGGCAAGGGAATGGAATACATTGCCTACGATGTGAACGGTCGAATAAGCAAAACGGTAGATGGCTTGCAGTATACAGGAGACATAGCAGCATCTCTGGGCATGAGCTATGTTTATGATGGGTTAGGCCAATTGATCAAGCAGACGGATGCGCTGCAGCATGCGACTACGTTTGTTTATGATGTGCTTGGCAATGTAACGAAATCGACGGATGCGAGAGGGATGGTAACGGCCTATGCCTATTACCCAGACCGCTTAGTTCGCTCGATCACCTACGCCGATGGCGGAGAGACGTCCTATGAATATGACAAATTGGGACGTGTGACTGCTGAGACAAATCAGCTCGGCCATAAGATGACGACAGCGTATAATGCCTTTGGGCAAGTGAAGCTAGTGACGGATGCGCTGCTTCAGCGTACGGAGTCGAAATATGATCTTACAGGCAAACTGGTGTCGCTTAAAGATAAGCGAGGAAGCATTTCGCTGTATGCCTACGATGCGAACAAGAAGCTGATTGAAACGAAAAAGCCATTGGAGCAAGATAGCAGCGGCAATGTTGTGTACGCCGTAGAAAGCTACGCTTACGACGCGGCTGGCAACCTCATTAAAGAGAGCCTTAGCAGCTCGAAGAATGAAGCTTTTTTACGGGAGAAAACCTATGCCTATTACCTGAACAACTTATTGAAAAGTGAATCGGACAACAGCGGGGCATTGACGGTTCATGAATACGATAAGAACGGCAATGTGACCGAGACGGCAACGCTTCGTAATACATCGGTTTATGATGTAGAACGGTTCGTGTACGACAGTCAGGACAGAGTGACGCAAAGCGTGAAGCTGGTGGATGCGGAGCATATTTATTTAGATAGCTCGGCTCATTTAGAGCTTCTGCAAGATAAGGAAAATCCGGGTAAGCTGCAAATCATAACGGGATATGTGTATGATGTGCTCGGCAATGTGGTGAAAGAGCTAGATCCGAGAGCCTTTATGTTTGCTTCAACAGATACAGCGGGCAGAAGCCAATACACGACAACCCATACGTATGATGCGATGAATCGCCTGGTGCAGACGAGCCGCAAGGTGAACGGAAAGGATGCGGTCAAACGTTTTGCATATGATGAGAATGGGAATGTAGCGGAAGAAACAAATGAGCGCGGTTTTGTGACGAAGTATACCTATGACGAGCTTAACCGTGTAGCAGCCGTAACCGATGGAGAAGGGCATAAGGCGACCTTCAGCTATGACTTGGCAGGTAACAAAATAGCCGAAGCGAATGCGAGCGGCCATCGCATGACCTATGCGTACGATAAGCTTAACCGTCTGTTGACGGTTAAAGACCCGTACAACATCATTGTGACGCGTAATGTTTATGATGCAGCAGACAATCTCATTAAAGTCATCGATGCCAAAGGCTATGCATCGGCAGCGGCGGATGCGCAGCGGTACGGAACGGTGTACAGCTATGACTTGGCGAACCGCCTGATTGCTCAGGCAGAGCCAGAAGCCGCGTTGCAAAATAAAATGAATAAGTATCAATACAATGCGGCAGGAGATCGAATCTCTGACACGAATGCGCTTGGGGTTACCCATACGTATGCCTATGATCAAGCGGGACGCTTGCTGAGCGTAACTGATCCGCTTGGCGTCAGCGTCACCTATGGTTACGATTTACTCGGCAACCAGCTAGATATGACGGATGGCAGAGGGAAAGTCACTCGCTATCGCTATGGGGCATTTAGTCTGGTGACGCAGGTCATTAACCCGTCCAATCAAGCGATGTCCTACCGCTACGATCTGGCGCTGCAAACCGCAGAGCTAACGGATCGCAATGGCAACCACACGCGATATAACTATGACAATCGGGGACTGCTGGTTGAAAAAGCAGTGGCTGAAACCGAGGATCGGATTCAGTATACGTATGATGAAGTTGGTAACCGTGCTTCCATGAACGATGGTAGCGGTCAAAGCAGCTATGCTTATGATGGCAATAATCGTTTGCTGGAAGTTGTGAAGGACGGAAAGACCCAGCTCACGTATACGTATGATGCGGTAGGTAATGTGAAGAGCTTGAAGGATAAAACAGGCTTTATGACCAGCTACACGTATGACAAATCGAGCCGAATGAGTACCGTAACGGCACAAGGGAAGACGACATCCTATAGCTACGATGAGAACGGGAACCGTACGTCTATTGCTTACGCGGGCGGAGTGAAGGAAAGCTACACGTTCGACCGCAACAGCCAACTGTTGAAGCTGATCAATACGAAGGCGGACGGTGCCGTAATATCCGAATACAGCTATACGTATGACTTGTCGGGCAACCAGCTGACGAAAACGGACAGCTACGGTGCGACGAATTACGGGTATGACGAGGTCGGCCGCATCGTAAAAGCGGAAGCCCCGGGCAAAACGACGGTCTTCACGTATGACCGCAGCGGCAATCGGGAGTCGATGCTGGAGACGTATACGTCGGAGCAGCCGACGGGCTATACCGATCCGATTAACAAAGCGGAGCTGACGTATATCGTGAAGCGCAGCGAATATCTATATTCGAATGCGAACGAGCTACTGCAGTTGACGGAGCAAATGAAGGATGCGGCGGGCGAAGAGGTGCTGGAGAAGAAGGTCATCTCGCTGTTTGATAACAACGGGAATGAAGTGCGTCAACAGACCAGCTATTTGCGTCCACACAGCCGAGGGATGAACCAGGTAACCGGAGCGAATCCTTACGGGGATGAGCAGACCAAAGAAATAAGCAGCCTGCTGGAGAAGGTGAACAACACCTTTGACGGGTTCAACCGTCTGACGCAAGCGATCAATGTTCAGGGCGGAGAGCGCTCGACCGTTGAATACGCGTATGATGGGGACGATCTTCGGACGCAGAAAACGGTACGCAGCTCGGCCGACGGCTACGCAGAGCAAGTCACGAACTACTTGTATGATCGTCAATACGTGATTTTGGAGACGGATAAAGCAGACGCGGTCAGTGTGCGCTATGTGAAGGGCATTAACTATATCGCCCGAATCGACCAGGCGGACAAGCTGTCGTATTTCCTGTTCAACGGCCATGGGGACGTTGTGCAGACAGTGGATGAGCAGGGAACAATCGAGAACCAATATGACTACGATGTATTCGGTAGCCCGACGCTGACAATTGAGCTGTATGAAAGCACGATTCGCTACTCGGGAGAGTTTTACGATGCGGAAGTTGGCTTGTATTACCTGCGGGCGCGTTATTATGATCCGTATGTGGGACGGTTTATATCCGAGGATACGTATAAAGGGCGGGCGAATGAGCCGTTGTCGCTGAATCGGTATACGTATGTGCTCAATAATCCGTTGATTTATTGGGACCCGACGGGGCATTGGAAGCAAGAGGATAACGTACTTAATGTAGTAGCACAGGGACAAATTATAGCATTAACGAATCAGTATTATGCCACTACATCAAAAGAAGAAAAGAAAGCCATTGAGGCTGAAGCAAAGCGAATTAGAGAACTTCCCATTTCGAGCGATAAAACGGTGATAAGTCCCTTAGAATTTCAAAGTAGTGCTATTTCAACTGTTCTTTCAGCAGCAGCAGCTAGTGCTAAAGGTAAAACAGGACTAGGGGGAATGAGCGCTACGCAGTGGACCTCTGTCATTAATAGTGTGGGGATTACAGCAAGCGCACCAATCACCGTGCAGATTGGAAATACATCTTTTGATAGCCTGACAAAAACGAGTGTCACAACAACGATTGGTAGGACGGAAATTACGACCTCTTTAACGAAAAATAATCGTACTTCGTTTATATCAGCCTATGCTCCATCTAGTAATCAATTTTCTTACAAGCTCTCAGAACAAGAATCAATCGTCGTAAAAGATATAATTAAATACAGTGGAGAACCAAACAGCAAAAATTCAAAGGATAGGCAATACACGACAGCAGAAGCTATTTACATTTTGGATACTATGTATAAGAATCAAGCTGATGAAGAAAATGGGAATCTCTTGAGCATAGCGGATTTGAAGAAAATAGATAGTTCACATGCTGTAAGTGACTCTCTGGTTGCTGTTTTTCAAATATCCTTCAAAACTAGTAAAGTTAATATGTCATTTTCCGATGCGAATGACTATTATAATGCACAGCATGATCCGATAGTGGCAGCAACAAATCTGATTACAATTGGTGGAATCAAAATCGGAGTAACTAAAACCTCCCCAGTTTACATAAATAAGAAGGGAGAAATAGTACAGAAAGGCACCGGATGTAACTGCTTTACAGCGGGAACCAAGGTTTTGACAGACGAAGGGGAGAAGAATATCGAAGACATTGAAGTCGGAGATAGGGTCCTCGCCAAAGATGAAAATAACCCGGATGGGGCGCTTGCTTACAAAGAAGTTACGCAATTGTACCGCAACCAACGTGATGATATTATTAAGCTACATGTTGGGGAGCAGATCATTGAGACGACTGACAATCATCCTTTTTGGGTGGAGGGAAAAGGTTGGGTTTTCGCAGATGAACTTCAAGTGGGCGATAAACTCCAAAAGGCTGACGGAAGCAACCTAACGATTGATAAGGTTGAGTTTGTTAAACTGGATGAGCCTATTACGGTTTATAACTTTACGGTTATGGACTTCCATACGTATTATGTTACTGATTTGGGAATTTGGGTGCATAATACGCAGGGTTGTACTCCAGCTTATATTGCAGAGAATCGACATCCAAAAGATAATGAGACTTTCTTAGCAGGCTCAAATTACAAACGTACAGGGAAAATGTATGGGAATGCACAAATCTATACAGATGGAAAGTACTACTATTATAGGGATACATCAAATTCCCATAAAGGTGAAGCAGCCCATATTGAAGTTTTTGATAAAACAGGAAAGAAACATATTGGTACAGCTGACCCAGTAACGGGAAAAATAAATTATGATGAAGCAGATTCTGATAAAAGCATTGCAAAAATAATAAAATAAAACTAATGAGACATTAGAGTCAAGGGTGTGAGTCATGTTGATATAACCCCCTTGACTCAATAAATCATGAGAGGTGAGTACTTGAAACTCGAAAAATTATATGAATATTTTGTTGTTGACTATCAACTATATTTTGCAGATTATTTGGGTGAGTTTATTATAATAAATGATAGTTATAATGGAATAAGGTTTCTAAACCGAAATTTAGTGGATATAAAGAAAGTTGAAATATTTGATGGCTTTATTATCGATAAAACATTTTCTAATGAAAAACATACGAATGTGTTGTTTTATTGTGAAGATGGTAACTGTTTCGTATTGCTGAATGACCTATTCGAGATTAACACAATAAATATTGATAAGTATTATTCTGAATTAATATTTACTGATATATTTTATTGGGCTGACAAAGAAATTATATTAAGCACTTTTTCAGGTTCGTTATTTTCTATTTGCTTAGACAGCTTCAAGTTAAACCTATTATCAGAGGAATATGTTCAATTAAAATATTCGATTTTTTTTGGTATATGGAAATATTCTAGAAATATATCTGTTCAATATTATAATATGTCTATAGGAATTGTCTTTAAACAAGAAGGGGCGGTATTAAGGTATTATTCAGGAAATATAAAAAAAATGGACGTACCAGTCTCTTTGAATAGGGAAGTTATTTATTTTAATGAATTTGTTTTTTTGTGTAATTATGATGATTTTCTTGAGTTATATTCCGAAAAAAAAATAATAGGAAAGTTGGATGCGAAAAGACCTTATTTTTTTAGAAATGTTAGGTATCTTAGCGAATCGAAAATTTTAGTTTTATTAGCAAATAAGTCCGATCCGTTTGAGAATGTTATGGCGATATATGATATTAAATGAAGGGGAATTTGATGATATGTGAATTGTCCTATTTAAATATGTAGTATTACCCGTTGCACCAATTTATGAAGTTTTGCAAGTGGTTAAGAATTGAACCCTGGGGGAAGCCTCAAGTTTTTTAACTAGGGCGTATCTGAAAACTATATTTCACCTAAAGCGAATAGTCAATATTGATGGAATGTCGATTGATATCGGTACAAAGAACGTTACTTGGTTGAGTGCTTTTCAATAAAATCAAACACTTTCTCGGTGTTGCGACTCGTTACGACAAGTCGTTCCTCGCGTAATATGTACATAGCTTCCAATTTCAAATTGATCTAATGATGAGTTTTCAGACACGCCCTAGAAAAATTATAAAAAGGTTGGTGGGTAGAATAAAAAAAATGATTTTAACATCAGTCGTTATTTTAGTACTAATTGTACTTTTTGAAGGTATTAGAGGTTTAATAAATCCACTAGCATTTTCAGAAGAAGAAATAAGAAAAAGAAAATTGTCCCAATTTCCATTGGGTACACAAATGAATGAAGTTTTACAATTTGCAAGTAATAAGCAAGACTGGTCAGATCTGAAGATCGATGAAACGAATGGTTTTTATAAAAATGTAGTTTTAGGGGAGATTGTAGGTGAAAAGCATATATCGGTTCATATTGGAGAATATCGTATTTTAAAAAACTTCTATTTTATCACGGATGTTCAAGTGTTTTTTGGTTTTAATGCATTCTCTGAATTAATTGATATTCAGATTAGGAAAATGACAGATACCCTTTGATTCAGGACAACAAATAGAGTACAGTGCAATCTCCATTCCAATAGACAACCAACAACAGAAAATGGTACCATGAGAGTATCTGTTTGGCTAGGTTCCGCCTTTCTTTTGGTGTCTCTATCATTTGCGGACGGGACTCAATCTATCATTAAAAACGCCCCAGGTAATCGACAAAAATTTGGAGGAAATACATACGTGAAAACAAAACTAGCAAAAACGCTGCTAGCTCCGTTGCTCGTTACTGGCTTGCTGCTGTCGCCGCTGGCTGGTACGACTTCGACGGCTTATGCTGCAAGCGCTGTTACGACAGCAGCGTCTACGACGCAGGCTATTAAAGTCTATATTGACGGCAGCAAGCTTTCGCTTCCGGCTGCTCCTTATGTAAAAAGCGGCGTGACGTTCGTGCCGATGCGTCAGATTTTCACGGCGCTGGGCGCTTCCATCACTTGGGTGGAGAAGACGCAGACGATTATCGTACGCAAAAACACAACGACGGTATCGCTGACCGTAGGCAAGAAAGAAGCGGTTGTTGACGGCAACACCGTTAAGCTTGATGCAGCCCCTGCCGTGAAAAATGGCACCACCTTCGTACCGACCCGTTTCGTGGCCGAGGCGCTTGGCGCCAAGGTGAAATGGGATAACGCGGCGCAAGCCGTTCGCATTACTTCCATAGAACAGCAATGGGCAGAGGCTTACGAGGAGTACGAGGAGACGCCTGAGGATGACCGTGCAAAGCTGACGCCTAAGGAAATTGTTGAGCAAAACGACGAAAGCGTCGTGCTGATCACAACGAATAAAGCGCTTGGCAGCGGCGTCGTTATTGGCGATCGTTGGATTCTGACTAACAATCACGTCATTGAGGATGCGAGCTCGGCAACGATTACGTCGATCTATGGCGATGAATACAAGGTTCAAGGTGTCGTTGTGAACCGCCCTAGCTCAGACCTTGCGATTATTCAGACGGATGAGTCGCTGTATTTGGAGCCAGTGAGCGTAGGCTATACGGTTCCGGAGAAAGGCGATAAAGTCGTTGCCATCGGCAGTCCGCTCGGTATCCAGAACACGGTATCTGACGGTCTCGTAAGTAACATTTCATACGAAGATGGCCTCACTTATATCCAGACAAGTGCGCCAATCGACCACGGCAGCTCCGGCGGAGCGCTATTCGATGAATACGGCGATCTGGTCGGCATTACGACCGCGGGCTATACTTCGCAAGCGGATTTGAACTTTGCTGTATCGGTTGCCCACGCGAGCCTGCTGATGGGCTTGCTGCCGGAAAGCCCGCAGGAGGACGTGAAGTTCCTGCCAGCGATTTTGCCGGATACGCTGAAAGGAGCTTCGATGGAAACAATCACATCGCTAATGAAGAAAGAATTTGGCTCCGTATCGACAGGCGATGGCACAGCAGACTTCAGCAATTGGGAAGTGAAGCGGGATTCGCAGGGCTGGATCGTGCTTACAGCTGATATTGATCCGCGCTTTTACACGTATTATGGCGGTTCTTCCGCTAACGATATTCGCAGCTGGGCCATTAACCTAGGTCATGAGCTGAACCGCATGCTTCCGGGCGAGACGATTCAAGTTATCATTTCCTTCGACCGTACATTCGGCTTCCAGCCGCGTGGCTTTGCAGAAAATGAAGTGACGGCGCTTGCGGACAATAAGTGGAAGGTTCGCTTCCCGGTTCTCGACATGCAACTGAAAGACCAGCTTTATATTAGCATGAAAGACTAGCACTTATTACCTAAATCATTCTTCTTAATCTTTTGGTTAACTCATCAGGCTGTTGGCGGGAGCGTAAGCGACCACCAGCAGCCTTTTCTTTTGTGCGGGAGCCCTCATTTGTAGTACAATGATAGACAATAGTGACAAAACAATGAGCGAGGTAACGAGATGAAGGTTGTACTTTCCACATTAAACGCAAAATTTATTCACACATCGCTTGCGCTGCGCTGTCTTAAAGCCTACAGCGGCGAGCAATTCGATATCGATATTGCCGAATACACGATTAAAGATCCCGTGATGAACATTGTGTCGGATATTTACTCACGCCAGCCTGATGTAGTCGGCTTCTCCTGCTATATTTGGAACATTGAAGAGACGATTACGGTTATCAATATGCTGCGCAAGGTCAGTCCACAGGTGAAAATCATACTCGGCGGACCGGAAGTAAGCTACGACACCGATCATTGGATGGAGCGCATTCCCGAGGTTGATTTTATTGTCGTCGGCGAAGGCGAGGAGACGTTCCATCACCTGCTGACCGAGATCGAGGGCGCGGGCAAGTACCATATGGTGTTTGGGCTCGCCTATCGCAAGCAGCGCGAGGGCTATATTGAAGCGTTAGTTAATCCGGGCCGTCCGAAGCTGGATCTGGCAACGCTGCCGTCGCCGCACCGGTTTGCCGAGGATGTGCCGCATTTGGCCAGCCGCGTTGTTTATTTTGAGACGAGCCGGGGCTGTCCGTTCAGCTGCCAGTTCTGCCTCTCCAGCATCGAGGTAGGCGTGCGTTATTTTGACAAGGAGCGGACGAAGGCGGATATTTTGTATTTGATTGATGCCGGAGCGAAGCTGATTAAATTCGTCGATCGCACGTTTAATATTAAGCGGGATTACGCGCTGGAGATTTTTCAATTTTTGATCGAAAATCACAATGGCTGTGTCTTCCAATTTGAAATTACGGCAGACATTATGCGCCCCGAGGTGCTCGACTATTTGGCTGAGCATGCGCCTCCAGGCGTGTTCCGCTTCGAAATTGGCGTGCAGTCAACGAACGATCCGACGAATGAGGCGGTTCAGCGCAGACAGAACTGGTCCAAGCTCGTGCGGACGGTGACGAAGGTGAAGGAATCGGGCAAGATCGACCAGCATCTCGACTTAATCGCTGGATTGCCGCTGGAAAACTACGATACGTTCAAAGGCACCTTCAACGATGTATTTGCGCTCGGGCCTGAAGAAATGCAGCTCGGCTTTCTGAAAATGCTGCGCGGCACCGGGCTGCGCAATGACGCCGACAAATGGGGCTACATCTACATGGACCGTGCACCTTATGAAATGCTCGGCAATGACCTGATGCCGTTCGGCGACATTGTGCGCATGAAGCGGGTCGAGGACGTGCTGGAGAAATATTGGAATGCGCACCGGATGGATCGCACGCTTATGTATTTGGTAGAGCAGGTTTTTCCGTCGCCGTTCGATTTCTTCCAGGACTTTGGCGACTATTGGGAGGAGCGGGGCTGGCAGAAAATCGGTCATCAGCTGGAGGATTTATTTTCCCGGCTATGGTCGTTCCTGAACAGCTACAAGCATGAGCAGCAAGCGGCTGGCGAAGCTGGTCCGGATATGGATGTGATTATGGGGCTGATGAAATACGATTATTTCCTCAACCATAAATATAAGCCGCGCAAAACGTGGTGGGAGTTCACGATGGACAAAGCGGTATGGGGAAGCCATATGCGCAGTCTCGTCGAACGCCCGGAGAAGGTGTCGGAATCGTTTGCGGCGCTCGGCATGTCGGAGAAGGAGCTGCATAAGCATGCCGTTATCGAACGGCTGCCATTTGATCTGGAGGCGTATTTGGCGGATGGCTCGATTCAGAAAAATACGCATACGCTGCTCGTCGTTCTGTATGCCATGGAGGCTGGTAGCAGCAAGCCAACGCCTAAGCCGTATATGTTGAAGCTGCATCATGATGCGGTAACCGCGTAAAAACGCAGTTCATGTCACTTAAAGTGACGTGGACTGCTTTTTTTTATTGACAAACAAAATGTTGCCACCTATATTAATCGTAAAGTGATGATTGCATGTTAGGTTTTGACGAAAAAGCAATCAGACTGTTAAATGAGGGATACTATTGGTTCAATCTATTGATCGCGCGATGCAAATTATTCAGCTTCTCATGTCTGATCACAGCCGCACTGGCTGGGCGATATCTGATATTTCGGAACGGGTGGACTTGCCGCTAAGTACGACGCACAGACTAATTAGTACGCTGGTGAAGCATGAGCTGATTGTTCAGCTTCCCGAGACGAAGCGCTATCGGC
Organism: Paenibacillus sp. R-74696; assembly: GCF_055814915.1. Lineage (NCBI taxonomy): Bacteria > Bacillati > Bacillota > Bacilli > Caryophanales > Paenibacillaceae > Paenibacillus > Paenibacillus sp. R-74696. The sequence goes on along the minus strand of NZ_JBPULM010000046.1, from coordinate 271,239 downwards.
TGGGGCCTAAGTGGATGGAGGTGGGCTTGCAGCAGCTGGAGCAGATGGATTTGCGCACGGCCGCACGGCCGATCATGGAACGTCTGGCGGATGAATTGAAAGAAGCGGTTTTCCTAAGCATCCCCTATGGCATGTTTTCAATAGTGGTCGATAAAGTAGACAGTAAGGTGAAGCTCCGGGTTGTAGAAAGCTTGGGAGAGCGGATTGCGATGCATATCGGTGCAAATAACAAAGTGATGTTGGCCAATATGAAGCTGGTTGAGGCGGAAGCGATCTTGATTCGGCTGATGGATGACCCAGAGAAGCGCAAGCAGCTGCTATCGTCTTTGCCCGGTATTAAGAAGGCGGGATATGCGGTCAGCTACGGCGAGCTTACGGAAGGCACGGCGGCGATTGCTGCCCCGATTATCGGCTTTGGGCGAAAAGTAGTTGGAGCACTTGGGGTTGGCGTCATGGCATCCCAGCTGACAGAGGAGCGTTTGGTTGATCTCAGCAAGCAGGTTATACAGGGTGCTCACGAAATTACGACAACGATTGGCGGTTAAGTCTACTAGTCGTTGTTGTTATTTTAGGGGAGGCGTTTGTCCGCCGGTTTCCTAGCCCTCTTTTTCCAATTGTCAAAAGTAAATGAAGGATTAAACTGAAAAATAAAGGGTAGACTCGGCACAGCAATGGGAAGCCGGTCTATACAGGGCGCAAAAAACGCCGGTGACCTTAAGCGGGTGACCGGCGTTTCTCGATTAGCGTTTCGGCATTTTGCTCTCATCCATGTACAGCAGGTTCCAGCGGTGACCGTCCAGGTCGGCAAAGGCTGCGCCGTACATCCAGCCGTCATTTTCACTCGGCTTGCTAAAGATGCTTCCTCCAGCAAGCTCCACTTTTTGAATAAAAGCATCCACTTCTTCTCTGCTTGCAGCACTAATAGAAAATATGACTTCTGCGCTATGGGAAGTATCTGCTTTTTTTGAACCTGTAAATTTCTCAAACACCGCATCCGGGAACAGCAAAATCGTTGTTTGGCCTATGGCAAGCTTGGCTCTCTCGGTACCAACGCTCACCGCATGGAATCCAATCTCATTGAAAAAGGCAGTTGACCTCTCAACATCTTTGACCGGCAGGTTAATCCAAATCTCCTGTGACATGAGTGTAGCCTCCAGTAATATATTTTTAACCACTCCTACTATACTCTACTTCTGGCAGCAGAAGCGAATCAAGGCTACCTCTCGTTGTCCCTCCTCATAAGCGATTGGGCTGGATGCCCATAAGTGGACGAAGCGACCCAATATTCATCAAGCTTTTGCTGTGAGGATGGATTTAGTGCCTGTCTGCATTCATATCTTATTTCATAAGCATAATGCGGCTATCCATGGTCGGAGTTTGCTGCCTTTGAAGAGGAAATGAAATAGCGGGGCAAAGCCTAGAAGGAGGGAATCGCATGGCGGTCATGCGTGATATGCTGCTCTATTTGTCCAAAAACCGTATAGCTAATCGGATGGCGTTGCGCTTTGGGCTTCGCCTTGGGGCGGAACGTTTTGTAGCGGGTGAGACGCTTGCAGCAGCAATGATCAAGGTAGCGGCGCTTAACGAAAGCGGACTTCTCGTTACGCTTGACCATTTGGGCGAATTTACCCGAAGCGAGCCGGAGGCGAAGGAAGCCGCCGAAGAGGTTGTGAAAGGGCTGCAAGCCATTGCCAGCGCGGGTGCTTCCGCCAACGTATCGGTAAAGCTGACGCAGCTGGGGCTGGATATTTCCTATCCGCTATGCCTCAGCCTTATGAGAACGATCGTGTCGGAGGCGAAGCGCTTGAACAGCTTTGTGCGCATCGATATGGAGGATTATGCTCGCAATGAGCCGTCGATCCAAATGTATGAGCAGCTGCGCGCTGAGTTCGGCCATCATATCGGCATTGTCCTGCAGGCCTATTTATTCAAAACTGAAGCGGACATGGAGCGGCTGCGCGTGCTGAAGCCAAACTACCGCTTGGTAAAAGGAGCCTACAAGGAGCCGCCGGAGGTCGCCTTCCCTGACAAAGCGGATGTGGATCGCCATTTTATCCATATCATTAAAAAGCAGCTGGACAACGGCCATTATGCCGCTGTTGCAACCCATGATGCTGCGATTATTGAATGGGTGAAGGGCTACGTCAAGGAGCAGGAGATCAAGGTGGAGCGATTTGAATTTCAAATGCTGTATGGCATTCGCACGGCGCTCCAGCAGCAGCTCGCGGAGGAGGGCTACAAGGTGCGTACCTATGTGCCGTACGGAACGGATTGGTACGGCTATTTTATGCGGCGGCTGGCCGAACGGCCGGAAAATGTCTCTTTTGTGCTCAAATCCATGTTCAAACGATAAGCTGGGCTGAAAAAGAAATAGCCTTCAGGCGGGAAAGAGGGATGGGGATGAAGGAGAAGGCCAATACGATTGAGCAGACTGAGCGGCTTGGCGCACATAATTATCACCCGCTGCCGATTGTAATCGCTAAGGCGGAGGGCGTATGGGTCGAGGACCCGGATGGAAAACGTTACATGGATATGCTTAGCGGGTATTCAGCGCTTAATCAAGGGCATCGGCATCCGCGCATTATTGAAGCCCTGAAGAAGCAAGCAGATCTGGTCACGCTGACGTCGCGAGCTTTTTATAATGAGCCGCTTGGGGAATTGCTTGCGCTGCTGACGGAATTGACGGGCAAAAATATGCTGCTTCCGATGAATACAGGAGTAGAAGCGGTAGAGACGGCGGTGAAGGCAGCCCGCAGATACGGCTACCGGGTAAAAGGCATTTCGGCGGGCCAAGCGGATATTATTGTGTGCGCCGGTAATTTTCACGGTCGGACTCTGACCGTTACGTCTTTCTCCTCCGAACCCTCGTATCGGGAAGATTTTGGCCCGTTTACGCCGGGCTTCACCCTAATTCCCTATGGGGATATTGCGGCGCTGGAAGCGGCGATATCTCCGAATACGGCCGCCTTTCTCGTCGAGCCGATTCAAGGGGAGGCGGGCATCGTCATCCCGCCAGACGGCTATTTGCGTAAGGCTGCCGCTTTGTGCAAGCAGCATCAGGTGCTGCTGATGGCCGATGAGATACAGACAGGCTTTGGCCGCACGGGCAAGCGCTTCGCCTGTGATTGGGAAGAGGTCACGCCAGATGTTTACATTTTGGGCAAAGCGCTTGGCGGCGGCGTGCTGCCTGTGTCAGCGGTGGCGGCGGACAGCAGCGTCCTGGGGGTGTTTGAGCCGGGCTCGCATGGCTCGACGTTTGGCGGCAATCCGCTGGCGAGCGCCGTAGCTGTCGCATCGCTCCGTGTAACCGAGGATGAGCGCCTAGCGGACAGATCGCTAACGCTGGGCGAGGAGCTGCTGAGCAAGCTGCGCTTGATCAAGCATCCAGATATCGTGGAGGTGCGCGGCAGGGGGCTGTTTATTGCAATCGAGCTGAGAGGAGCGGCGCGTCCGTACTGTGAGAAGCTGAAGGAAGCTGGCTTGCTATGCAAGGAGACGCATGAAAAAGTAATTCGGCTCGCGCCGCCGCTTATCATTTCTGAAGACGAGCTTGCATGGGCAGCCGAGCGTATTGCTGGTGTTTTTCAAACTCTATAAAATCATCCCGTTTCATTCCGTTATGTTTCATTCATTTGACTAATAGAAGGGTGGAGCTCTCCTATGATTAGTTATGTACCGGAGCCATTTACCGATTTTGCGATTGAGGCGAACAGCAAGGCGCTTGCAGCAGCAATTAGTCAAGTACAGCAGCAGCTGGATCATGTTTATCCGCTTATTATTGGCGGCAGCAGGGTCATTACAGAGGAAATGCAAGGCTCCATTAATCCTTCCAGCACGAGCGAGGTCGTAGGGCGGGTATCGAAGGCGAATGCAAAGCAAGCGGAGCAGGCGATAGCGAGCGCTTATGAAACGTTTAGGTCGTGGTCCAAGGTGCCTGTGGCGCATCGGGCGAGATTGCTGTTTAAGTCCGCGGCAATTTTGCGCCGCCGCAAGCATGAGTTTAACGCCTGGCTCATGATTGAGGCGGGCAAAACGCGGAGCGAAGCAGACGCCGATACGGCGGAAGCGATTGATTTTCTCGAATATTACGCCCGGCAAATGCTGGAGATGAGTGAAACGGCAGCGAGGAAGCTGGTCGTTCGGCGCGGCGAAAATAACGATCTGCAATATATTCCGCTTGGCGTCGGTGTCGTCATTCCGCCGTGGAACTTTCCGCTGGCGATTATGGCGGGCATGACGACCGCAGCTGTAGTAGCGGGTAACACTGTTGTGCTTAAACCTGCGAGCACGACGCCTGTCATCGCCTATAAGTTCGTCGAAGTGCTGGAGCAGGCGGGGATGCCGCCGGGTGTCGTCCAGTTTTTGCCGGGTAGCGGGGCGGAAATTGGCGATTTGCTCGTGACGCATCCGCTAACGCGCTTCATTTCCTTCACAGGTTCGCGGGAAGTCGGACTTAGAATATTCGAGCTGTCAGCGAAAACATCGCCAGGCCAAATTTGGCTTAAACGCTTTGTCGGCGAGCTGGGCGGCAAAGACGCCATTGTCGTCGATAGCGAAGCAGATTTGGAGGCGGCGGCACAAGCGATTGTCGCTTCGGCATTCAGCTTTTCCGGGCAAAAATGCTCGGCCTGCTCTCGGGCCATCGTCCACGAGGCTGTGTATGACGCGGTATTGGAACGCTGCACGGAGCTGACGGAGGCGCTGACAGTCGGCAATACAGTAGACTTTAGCAACTATACGGGGCCGGTCATTGATTTGAACGCTTATCGCAAAATTTTCGAATATATCGAAACGGGCAGCAAGGAAGGGCGGCTAGTGACCGGAGGGAAAAAGGCGGAAGGCGACGGCTATTTCATCCAGCCAACGATTATTGCTGATCTCAAACCCGATGCTGTTCTGATGCAGGAGGAGGTTTTTGGCCCTGTGCTCGGCTTCTGCAAAGCTTCTTCCTATGAGGAGGCGCTTGCCATTGCCAATCATACGGAATATGGGCTCACAGGTGCGGTATTTTCAACGAACCGCGTTAAGCTGGAGCTGGCGCGCGAGCAGTTCCATGTCGGCAATCTTTATTTTAATCGAAAATGTACAGGAGCCATCGTAGGTGTCCATCCTTTCGGCGGCTTCAATATGTCGGGAACGGATTCCAAAGCCGGTGGCCCGGATTATTTGCTGCAATTTACACAGCTTAAGCTGATTTCGGAGCAGCTGTAAAAAGCTGAAGCGTATGCGAAGCAAGTCCAGCAGGTAAAGGAGGATGGCTTATGCTGCCTGTTAGTCAAACGGATATTTCAATTATCGGCGTTCCGATTGATCTGGGTGCAGACCGCCGCGGCGTCGATATGGGCCCAAGTGCGATTCGCTGTGCGGGTATTGAACAGAAGCTGGAGCAGCTCGGCTATATCGTACATGATTTGGGCGATCTGGCTGTGCGCCGTCCAGCATCCCGTCCTGAGCCGGGCGAGAAGCTGAAATACGTAGATGAGCTCGTAAGGGTCAATAGCAAGCTGGCGGATAAAACAGCGGAGGAGCTGGGGAAAGGGCGGTTTCCGCTTGTTTTGGGCGGCGACCACAGCATTGCCATTGGCACGATAAAAGGGGTGCAGCGCCATGTCCCGCGCCTGGGCGTATTATGGTTCGACGCTCACTGTGATGCCAATACAGCGGACACAACGCCGTCGGGCAATATTCACGGGATGTCGCTGGCGGTTAGTCTAGGCTATGGCAGCCGTCGCCTGCTTGGAGTAGGAGGCGGCAGACGCGATCCGATCCGGCCGGAGGATGTCGTCATTATCGGAGCGCGCTCCATTGATCCGGGTGAGAAGGCTTTGCTGCGCGAGCTTGGCGTTCGCGTTTATACGATGCAGGATATTGATCGGCGAGGCATGGATCAGGTGATGGAGGAAGCGCTTGGCCGGCTTGCGGCGGCAGATGGCGTTCATTTGAGCTTTGATTTGGACGGCCTTGATCCAAACGATGCCCCTGGTGTCGGAACGCCTGTAATCGGCGGGGTGAGCTATCGGGAAAGCCATCTCGCGATGGAGATGCTGGCCGAATCCAAACGGCTAGTATCCGCTGAGTTTGTTGAGGTGAATCCGGTGCTTGATAATCGCAACAGAACGGCCCGTACAGCCGTTGAGCTGATCGGTTCTGTTTTCGGCGAGCAGATTATGTAGCGAGGCGGTTTGCCAATTTAACTGGAAATTATGTGCTGAACCGTCCATAATGAAAGGAATGGATTATATCTTTTATAGGATTAAAGTGATAGATATGGATGCTGATGCTCGGCTATGCCGCGTTGCTGGTCCGGGCATCGGCGTCTGATCAGTAAACAGGAGGGAAGCATAGTGGTGGCGGGTTTAATTAAGTCGATCAATATTGGGATGCCGCAGCAGGTACCCTATTTGAAGAAAGAGGTTCTAACTGGCATTCATAAGCAACCTGTGCAGGAGGCAATCAAGCTGACAGCTGTCTGCTTCGAAGGAGACGGTCAAGCGGACCTGGTCCATCATGGCGGGGAAGATAAGGCGGTGTGCGTGTATCCTTTTGAGCATTATGCTTATTGGGAGACGCAGGGGCTGAGGATGGGCTTTGGCGCCTTTGGCGAAAATCTCACGACCCAGGGTATCGTTGAGGAAAATATCCATATTGGCGATACGTTCCAGCTTGGGACGGCAATTGTGCAGGTAAGCCAGCCACGCCAGCCCTGCTTCAAGCTGTCGGTCAAATACGGCTTGCCAGAGCTTCCGCTGCAGGTGCAGCAGACCGGCTATACCGGGTTTTATTTTCGCGTGCTGCAGGAAGGTGTCGTTTCGCCTTCGGACTCGCTGATTTGTATGAGCAAGCATCCGGCAGCGTTGTCGATTTCTTACGCCAATCAAATTATGCATGTGGAGAAAACAAATCGGGAGGCCATGGAGCGGCTGCTTGCGGCGCAGGAGCTGTCCGGCAGTTGGAGAGCGACTTTCGTGAAACGTTTGGCCGGACTAGAGACGGATACAGCGGAGCGACTGACGGGCCGAGCAGCGAATAAGGAAGCTGATTAAGCTGTAATCGCAGCGTGATAGGAATACTCAGCTTATATAACAAAGGAATTCAAATACAAGGAGGCATACCCAAATGACAAATTTATTATGGCAGGAAGATAGAGTGACGAGCGCGGAAGAGCTGAAAAGCATGATGACAGAGCCTTCTGAAGCCGTCGTGAAAAAAACCATTTCCATTATTGATTCGCATGCGGCCAATTATTTGGCGATGTCGCCGCTCTTTTTTCTAGCGACCTCGAATGCATCTGGTGTAGGCGATGTTTCCCCACGCGGAGATGAGGCCGGTTTTGTTAAGGTGCTTAATGAGAAGCAAATTGCATTTCCGGATCGTCCGGGCAATAGAAGAATTGACTCGTTGCTGAATGTGATTGAAAACCCGCAAATCGGAATGATTTTTATTATACCAGGGATGGAGGAAGTGCTGCGTGTGAATGGGCGCGCGAGCCTTACCCGGAATGTTGCGTTTATCAGCAGCATGGAGTGGAAGGGCAAGACGAGCGGCCTTGCCGTTGTCGTTGAAGTCGAGGAATGCTTTATCCACTGCCCACGGGCGTTCAAGCAGGCCGGCTTATGGACGCATGAGCAGTGGCCTTCCAAGGAACAGCTGCCATCCGTTCAAGATTTGTTCAAGGCCCATCTGGAAATCAACGGCTTCCCGATTAATAAATAATCTCAGACTACAAAGGCAGGTACAGTTATGCAATTATCAGAAATGCAAAAGCATGTGAAGGAATTCAGCACTGCTCACGGGTTTGACGAGTCAACCGTTGAGCAAAGGGCGCTTTATCTAGTTACGGAGGTTGGGGAGACGGTGAAGGAGCTGCTGCATCTTTCCTACCACCCCGACCATGAGAAAAAGGAAGAAATCAAAGATCGTCTAGGCTTGGAAATGTACGATATCGTGTGGAATATTTGCGACCTTGCCAATAAGCTGGATATTGACTTGGAGCAGGCTTTTGCGAAAAAGATGGAAATCAACAAAACCCGTACTTGGTAAGGGGAGTCCTGTATGTTTAGGAATTTGGATAAGTGTCCTTAAGAAACTGGACAGACTGGTGAATTAGCGCCTTTAAGACTTCCGTATCAATGTCGGCGATCTTATTGATGTAGACGCATGCCTTGCCGGCTGTATGCTTTCCGAGCTGCTGCAGCAGCACCTCTCGCTGCGTGTCGCCTGTGGCAAAATACAGGCTGATCTTGGCTTTTCTTGGTGAAAAGCCAACTAGAGGTGCCTCGCCGGCATGTCCCGATTCATATTTGTAGTGATACGATCCGAAGCCGATAATGCTCGGCCCCCACATTTTTGCGGGAAGCCCCGTTGTTTCTGTAAAGAGGTCGAGCAGCTTATAGGCGTCTTCCCGTTTCTTCATATTTTCGACCTCTTCAATAAATGCGATGACGCTGTTTTCGGTTTCCTTCGTTTTCAGCTCATACATGTTGAAATGCCTCCAATCACTAATCTAGTGGTTATAAATACGTCTATAGGATTCTCTGAATGAGGTCCCATCCCCCTCGAGCACACTAATCAAGTAGTCGCCAAATTCCTCCCGATACTGAAAATGCAAATTAGCCCCCGTATTCAGAAAAGCAATGATCGTATCGTGGTCCTTGCAAATTTCGGTGATCTGCAGATCATTTTGCTGTGCATAAAGCTTAAAGCTTTCCCAAAAATGAATCTCGCAATTCTTTATGATTTCTTCTTTGCTGCTGTGGGAGCTGCGGTTTATGAATTTAAGATTTTCCCCGATAAGCTCCTGATTATCATTATAAAAAATTTCCAAAAGCCAGTTTTTAAATTCAAAGCCTAGGATGGTGCCGGTTATGGCGCTATGGCTTTCCTTGCTGCTGCATTTCAGCAACAAATCATTGAAATTACTGTTTTTATGGGCCGGCAAATTGAAGAAACCTTGCTGCCTCAAATAATGGAGGATCGTAAAATCTATACGCTCCATCTCCATGTAAGAGGGGGCTGAGAGTGTAGCATTGATGATTCGTTTGTTCCTGAATCGGCTTGTTATTTCGCTTATAAGGAAATCGTCATGGGTTTTGGAATAATGAAAAGTTAGCCGCAAGCCGTTGTCGAGTATGGCTTTCCTGCTGTTTTTGGTTTGTGTGCATGTGCGGATAGTCAAATGATGCTGGGCCGCATAATGCTCAAAATCATGCCAAAAATGGATGTCACCCTGTATTGCCATTTGATGAGAGTTCTTGATTTGGGCCAGTTTTTTGAAATCGATAAGCGAGCCATAATATTGGCCATGAACATAGATTAAGGATAAGTCGTAGTGGTGAAATTCAAATTCCAATATCGTACCTTGCTCGCTTTTAACACTAGCCTGGCAGGCCGTTAACAGCTCGTGAAAGGTGAAATGTGCGTTTTCCGGTATTTCGAGGAATCCGCCATGCTTAATAAATGCATGCAGCCCAGCGAACCTATCATTATTTTCTCCCACGTGAATAGGTGACACCTCTCTTATATTTAAAGTGAGTCTCCCTATAAATTATACATGATCATAGAATGTAAACGCATGCTCCGATATGCTCGTTACAAATAAAACAGGGATGCAAGAAGGTCGCATCCCTGTTTACCATTCATTTATGTTCCTGTCATTTATGTTACTGCCTCGAAAAAAGCTTTACGCAGGCACTACGCTGCGGATCACGGTCAGGCTGCCGTCCAGCTCATAGCCGCCAAGGCTTGCTGGAAGCAAATAGGCTTGGCCTGCTGCGAGAGCGAGCTCGCCGTCTGCCCATTTCAGCTTGCCGCTGCCTTCGGCAACGATCAAGATGACGAAGCTTGTCGCAGGCGTTTCATAGGCTGCTGCGGAGCGGATGATTCCTTTTTCGACAATAAAATAAGGAGATGAGGCAATCGTCAGCCACTGGCCATCAGCAACGCCGTCTGTTGTCATGCGGCTTGCGCCTGCGCCGTCATAAGCAATGACGTTCAGGGAGTCCTCGATATGCAGGTCGCGCAGCTCGCCATCAAGACCAAGACGGTCATAATCATAGAGGCGGTAGGTCGTATCGGAATTTTGCTGAATTTCGGCAACGACTACGCCAGCGCACAAAGCATGAACGGTTCCTGCCGGAATGTAGAAGGCATCGCCTGCTTGAACCGGAACCTCCTGCAGCGTATCCATGATGCGCCCTTCGGCAATTGCGGCTTCCATAGCTGCACGGTCAACGCCGTCCTTCAAGCCGTAAATAATCGTAGCGCCTGGCTTGGCATCAAGAATGTACCACATTTCGGTTTTGCCAAGCTCGCCTTCAGGCAAGCCTTCGTAGGTGTCGGTCGGGTGAACCTGAATCGACAGGTCGTCATTGCAATCCAGCAGCTTGATGAGCAGCGGGAAGCGGCCATTTTTCTCCGAAAAGCCTTTCGTGCCGAACCACTCGCGGCCATAAGCTTCGCGAATTTCGTCGAGGCCTTTGCCAGCAAGCTCGCCATTAATAACCTTCGTTGTGCCGTTCGGGTGGTCGCCGATCATCCAGCCTTCGCCAATCGAGCCTTCCGGCAGCGTAAGGCCAAACTGCTCAAGCGCACGGCCACCCCAAATACGTTCCTTCATCTCTGGTTGAAATTGCAGTGGGTATGGTTTAGTCATTACAGTATCTCTCCCTAAGTTAAGTAGTTTAAGCTTCTCGTTTGCCTTTTTTCTCTACGCCAAGCAAATACGGTGCGGCCTTCTTGTGCAGCTGCCGGTACAGCATGGTAGCAGCTGCCTCATCTGGCAGTGCTTCAACCCATTGCTGCACGGCTTGCGCTTCCTCGGCGCCGCCCGGATGACCGGGATAGACGACGCATGTAATGACGCCGCCCGGACGAAGCAGGGCAAGCGCAGCTTCCAGCGCAGCAATTGTAGTTGATGGCTGCGTAATAAGCGACTCGTCGCCTCCAGGCAAAAAGCCGAGATTAAACATGACACCGGCTATATGGCCATGCAGCGCGGCTGGAACGCAATCCGCCAGCTGCTCGTGGCTCTGGAGGAAAAGCTGCGTATCCGCGAGCTTCTCCTTGCCTCCGGCACGTATTGCGTCCAGCCGCTCCCGCGTCCGGTCAAGCGCCGCCTGCTGGATGTCGAAGGCGATTACGCTGCCCCGTTCACCGACGAGTCGGGCGAGGGCAAGCGTGTCAACGCCGCCGCCCGAGGTGGCATCGATGACGGTATCTCCGGGCTGTGCCCGTTCGGCCATCCAGCGATGCGCCATGCTGAGAACCGATAAAAATCCCATGCTAGCTGTTCACCCACAGCTTTCCTTGCCAAGTGCCGCGCTGACGCAGCTCGTCATCGATCGCATTGAGCACTTCCCATTTCTTGAGGCTCCACATCGGGCCAATGAGCAGGTCGCGAGGGGCATCGCCGGTCAGACGGTGGACGATCATCTCTGGCGGCAAAAACTCCAGCGTGTCGCCAATTAGCTTGACGTATTCGTCCTTCTCCAGAAAGCGCAGCAGTCCAGCCTCATATTGGCGGACCATTGGCGTCTTGCGCATCAGATGCAGCAGATGGATTTTGATGCCCTGCACATCCATGGCAGCAACGGCGCGCCCGGTATCGAGCATCATTTCATGCGTTTCCTGCGGCAGCCCGTAAATAATATGGGCACAGACGCGGATGCCGCGTGCTCGCAGTCGCTTTACAGCATCAACATAGCAGGCGGTATCATGCGCCCGGTTAATCAGCTCCGAGGTCGATTCATGCACCGTCTGGAGTCCCATTTCAACCCAGAGGTAGGTGCGCTCATTGAGCTCTGCCAAATAATCGACGACATCATCCGGCAGACAGTCGGGGCGAGTGGCAATCGACAGGCCGACAACACCGGGCTGCTGCAAAATCACTTCATAATATTCGCGAAGCTCTTCTACGGGCGCGTAAGTGTTCGTGTAGGCCTGGAAGTAGCCGATATACTGGGCATCCGGCCATTTTTGATGCTGGCGGTCACGGATATTGTTGAACTGGGTAACGAGATCATCCCGCCGGCTTCCGGCAAAGTCGCCTGATCCGCGCGCGCTGCAGAAGGTGCAGCCGCCCTTGGCAATGGAGCCATCACGGTTAGGGCAAGTAAAGCCGGCATCGAGCATGACCTTGAATACTTTGCCGCCGAATTGCTCGCGCATCTCGTAGTTCCATGTATGAAATCTTTTATCGCCCCATAGCAGGGGGTCATTGGTCGGTTCTAATGCTGTTGCTTTTAATGAATTCATTCCGTTCTCCTTCTCTTATAAAAAGGGTGGTGAAAAAATCGGGAAGCGGAGCTTTCAAAATATAAGAATGTATAAGTTTCCCCCTCATACATCGCTTATATTTCACCGCGAAACGTTAGCTTTACCGCCAGAGGACGGCTTTCTACCGTTTACGCTTGCGCAGCGCAGATTCTTACTCACCGCCATTTATTCACTCCCTCTATTTTAACGAAAAAGCGGGCGGAAAGCCACGCCCGATTATGGGCTGATTGTAAACGTTTCCACTATGCGGAAAACTGGAAATTATTTTTAAGAAAACGAAAAATAGGCTTGCTATACCTTACATGATCTGTTATATTAAAAGTGTGAAATGGCAACAAAAAAACCTAACATAGCTGATTCGTAGCGATTGTCATACAATGTCGTTTGTCTGGAAATAATGAGTTATATTAAACGATGAGGTGATGTCTAATGAGCGAGCAAACTAGAATTCCACATGGCGATGAGAAAGTAACGGTAGAGTTAACAGTTAAAGAGCTGATGGCGCTGAGCGGTATCAGATTCCACAATAATCATCATGTTGAAGTATCTGCGCGCAAGAAGCTGAATGAAGCGCTGGAAGAAACGTATGAAATTGATAAGTCCAATGCTCCGATTGATTATCGCTTGCTGATCTGAGCCGCTCTATTTAGTAGAAGAACCGCGGGGGCGGCCACCCTGCGGTTCTTTTTTTTGGCTATCAGCTTTACAATAAGGACGATCTTAGGCACAATAAGGACTAGCTTATATGCGGGAGTTGCCTGCGATTCAGGCAGGCCCGCTATTAAATGGAGGATTCAAATACAATGCGATTAAGAGGAAGAAAAGGAATTCGTGAAAGCCTGGAGGCACAGCCGGAGCTTGTTATTCTGGATGCCGCCCCGCTTAAAGGGAAATGGCGCGATTTTTTCGGCAATGATAACCCGATTTATGTGGAGCTTGGCATGGGCAAGGGCCGTTTTATCAGCCATATGAGCGCGCGCAACCCGCATATTAATTTTATTGGCGTAGATATGTATGACGAGCTGATTCGCCGCGCAGGCGAGAAAGCGCATGCGATTTGGGCTGAGCAGGGCGTTAGTCATCCGCCTAATTTGGCGCTGTTGCGTGCGAATATCGAGCAAATAGAGACGATGTTTGAGCCGGGCGAGCTTGAGCGCATTCATCTGAATTTCAGCGATCCTTGGCCGAAAGCTAAGCATGCTCGCCGTAGGCTGACACATCCGCGTTTTCTGGCGAAATATGGCCAGCTGCTGAATAAGCGGGGAGAGATTCATTTTAAGACCGATTCGATGTCGCTGTTTGAGTTCTCGCTTAACAGCTTTACAGAGATGGAGCTTCAGCTTCGGAACATTTCACTGCATTTGCACAAGGATGAGCCGCGTGAGGAGCTTGTATTTACCGAATATGAGATGAAATTTATGGACAAGGGCCAGCCGATCTACCGTCTGGAAGCTGTAATTGGCTCAGCGGCGCTGGCGAAATTTCGCGAAAACAAGCTGGCGAATGCCCAGCGTGAAGCGGAGCAAAGCGAAGAGGATACAGAAACGGAAGACTAGGGCATGTCTGAGAACTCTGAGGACAGCAAATTTTGCCGAATTTTCGTTCCATGCAAGGCGCGCTTGGGAAGGCGTACCGGGGGTACGTCAAGCAAACGGAACGAAGCAGGGGGCGAAAAGGCGGTGAAAGGTGCCACTGAACGGGTTTTCAGACACGCCCTAGCATCTCAAACGATTAATTAACAATCCCCGTAGTAAAAAACGGGCAAAAGCCAAATACAGCTAGGTTACATGGCAGTAACCCAGCTGTATTGTACGGCGAATGCCGTGACCGTGCCTATAAATGCGCCGACAATAACGTCGGAAGGATAATGCAGCCCCAGATACATCCTCGACCAGCCTACCGAAACGCCTATAATCGCAGCAATTGGAACCGTAATGACCAGCAGGACGCCGCTCGTAAGCACGATTGGGATGAGCCAGGCGAATATCGCTGTCGTATGCCCGGATGGAAATGACGAATCGACAAGCGGTTTGTGGCTCGTGGTCAAGCCTTCAAGCGCTTGATACGGGCGCAGCCTTTTGAACCAGCGTTTGACTACAAAAACGGGGAGATGGCTAATGACGACGGTTATGAAGCATTGCCAGCCGGTTGCGTTCCATGGTGATGGAGCGATCAAAGCAAATAGCAGAGAACTGGACAGGGTAAACGTCGCGCCTCCCATATGTGTAATGACGCTGAGCCATTTTCCAAGCCAGCGGTGCAGGCGCTTATGTCCGCGTCGGCTATTCGCCCAGACAATGAGCTGCTGCTCGCGCACTCTCAGCCATCCTAACAATTGTTTCATTCCAATCCTCCTGTATAAGTGTGGCGGTTTTCCACTCTAAAGATAGTACCATGTTTTGAGCCCCTGTACGCATACAATTTGTAAAAATCCAGATTAATGTTCTGTTCATACTGTGTTGATTACCCGATAACATACCTTCCTTACAATAATAGCCGATAGCATTCAAGAGTAAAGGCGAAGGAGGCGTATGAATGAGACTCGCGCTTTTTACCGATACCTATGAGCCGGAACGAAATGGCGTTGCCCGTTCGCTTGGCCGCTGGAAAGCCTTTTTGCAGCGCAGAGGGGTAGAGTGCTTGGTGCTGGCACCGGAGCGCTCGATCTTTGACTCCAAGGCGGCTATGCAGGCAAGCTCTGTAGAGCGCTTTGCCAGCCTGCCGTTTTTTCTCTACCCGGAGTGCCGCTTGGCGCTGCCGAATCCGCTGCATCTTCGCCATGCCCTGCATGAATTTAGCCCCACCCTCATCCATGTAGCTACCCCATTCAACCTTGGCTTATGTGGCATTCATTATGCCCGCAGACATCAAATTCCGCTGATCGCATCTTATCACACTAATTTTGATCAATATTTGCCGTTTTATAATTTGCAATGGATGGTAAAGATGTTAAGTAGGTATATGGAATGGTTTCATCACGACTGCAAAAAGATATTTGTGCCTTCCACATCTACGCTGCAGGATTTGACCAGGAAAGGATGGGATGCGGAGCGGCTTTCCGTGTGGAGCCGGGGTATAGACACGAGCTTGTTTCATCCCTGGGTTAACCGGGAGCAGCTGCTGGCGCAGCATGACATAAACAACGAATGTTTTGTCGTTTTTTATGCAGGAAGGCTTGCGCCGGAGAAAGATGTCGAAACAGCAATTGAGGCTTTCTCCTCATTCCAAAAGCAAACTAATGCACAAGTAAAGCTGGTGCTGGCGGGTGACGGTCCTTCGTCAGAGGTGCTGCAGCAGCAATGCGCAAGAAGCGGCGTAGCTGCAACCTTCCTTGGCTTTCAAACGTCAGAGGAGCTGCAGAGGTGGTACGCTGCTGCTGATCTTTTTCTATTTCCGTCGGCGACGGAAACGTTCGGCAATGTTGTGCTTGAGGCGATGGCATGCGGCACACCTGTCCTTTGTGCGAATAAGGGCGGCGTGCTCGATTCCGTCTCTCATGGACTGAACGGAATGCTGTGCGAGGCGGGAAGTCCGGCAAGCTTTGCTGCTGCACTTGCGCTTCTGCACGAGGATGAGGAGCGCAGAAGAAATTTGGGCATCAGTGCAAGATTATTCAGTCTCCGAAAGTCTTGGGATACGATTTTTGATGGTCTTCTTGCGGAATGCGAGTGGCAGTCCGCGCAGGGGAGTTCACCAGTCAGCCACATTATGAGATAAATTTAACGGAAACATTTTCGCGTTTTTTATCGTAAGTAAGGTCAGAAGTGCTAAAAATTCAGCAAATGGATGAAAATAAGGGTGACGCGCCGCAAAAGGAGGTAATGCAGTCATTGGTTAACCATGGTAGCGCTTTTCCGGCTGGAAAACGCTCAATTGAGCTTTTGACAAAAGGAAGCAATGTGTGGAGAATCAAGTAAGGTCAGGGACGCTTTCAGAAAAGCGCCCGTAAACAAGAGAGATATAAAATAACCGCCTGAACGATGAACGTATGCTTGGTCGGCTGCGCCACTCAATTTGGCAAATCAAAAAAAGGGGTCTCAAGGGGGCAGTACCTAAATGTTCAATTCAATTATGTTTGTTGTGCAAATTTTATTTGCAATGCTTGGCCTGTATCAATTGTTTCTGACGTTTTTCGGATGGCATCGCAGAAAAGAGGATTTGTCGCATAAGCCGCAAAAGTCTTTCGCTTTGTTGATCGCCGCTCATAACGAAGAGCAAGTAGTTGGAGCCTTAATCGAGAATTTGCAAAAAATGAAATACCCGCGCGAGCTGTACGATATTTTCGTCATCTGCGACAACTGCACAGACGGAACCGTCGACGTTGTAAAAAGCTATGACGGCGTATACGCCTGCGTTAGAGAAAATCCGACCCAACGCGGTAAAGGCTTCGCGGTGGAATGGATGCTTAAAGAACTGTGGCAAATGCCACGCAGCTATGATGGCGTTGCGATTTTCGATGCTGACAATCTCGTGGCAACGGACTTCCTGCAATATATGAACAATGATCTGTGCAACGGCTTCCAGGTTGTACAAGGTTATCTGGATACGAAAAACCCGAATGACTCTTGGGTCAGCTCGGCTAATGCCATCAACTACTGGTTCTGTAACCGTCTATGGCAGCTGCCGCGTACGAACCTAGGGCTTGCGAACTTTCTCGGCGGTACGGGCATGGTGTTTGATTCCAAGCTGCTGCAGGAAATGGGCTGGGGAGCTACGAGCCTTGTTGAGGATTTGGAATTTACCGTTCGCTGTATTAAGCGCGGCATTTACCCGAAATTCAACTTTGAAGCTAAAGTATTCGACGAGAAGCCGATTACGTTCCAAGCTTCTGCCCGTCAGCGCCTGCGCTGGATGCAAGGCCACTTTGATGTAACGCGCAAGCATATGCTGCCGCTGCTGTGGCAGGGCATCAAGGATCGCAGCTGGACGAAGATTGACGCTGCTTTGTATGTCTTTAATGCTTACAATTATCTCGCGGGCTTCTTTATAGCCGCTATCATTTGGGGCGACATCTTCCTTTCGGGAGGAGAGCGGGTAACATCCGTTTACAATATGCTGCCGATTTGGGTGTCCATCCCGTATATGCTTTACATTTTCATTCAAATTCCGCTGTCTATGTACTTGGCCAAAGTAAACTGGAAGCTGTACCTGCGCATTCCGACGTTCTTGCTTTTCACCCTGTCGTGGTGGCCAATTACGGTTCATGCCTTCTTTACGCAAAACAACAAGAAGTGGAGCCATACGCAGCATACCCGCGTCATCCGGCTTGAGGAAGTTCAGAGCAAGCAGCTTTAAAACCGGATTTGTGTAAGAGGGTCACAATATGACTTTAAAAGTGTTGACACTGCACTTTCAGCTGTGATATAGTAAGTCGGTAGTGTTTAGGAAACAAATGATGAAATACTGTAACGCACAAGCAGAAGCACCCGCTTCTCACCTTTCGGCTCGCGCTGACCGGTTTGCGATAATCGACTAAGCTTATCTTTTGTGTCTCCTTGTGAGATGAAGGGAACAGCAGCAAACAACGGTTATGGGATGCGGGTTCAATTGAGCCTGTATCCCTTTTATTATGCAAGTATACTCTTTTGGAGGTGGCACGTTATTAGCAGAGAACATCAAATCAATGATGAAATCCGGGCCAGAGAAGTACGTTTAGTTGGTGCGGAAGGCGAGCAAATCGGTATTAAACCCATTCGTGATGCCTTGCAAATGGCCATAGACTTAAGCCTGGATCTGGTGAACGTAGCACCGACGGCTAAACCGCCGGTATGCCGGATTATGGATTACGGAAAATTCCGCTATGAGCAGCAAAAGAAAGAAAAAGAAGCTCGGAAAAACCAAAAGATCGTTGATCTTAAGGAAGTTTGGTTCCGTGCAAACATTGATGAGCACGATTATCAAACAAAATATCGCAATGTTGTGAAATTTTTGGGTGAAGGCGATAAAGTTAAAGCTTCTGTCCGGTTCCGTGGTCGTGAAATTGCGCACGCGTCGCTTGGTCAAAAGATCTTGGATCGTCTCGCTCAAGAGGTTGCCGAAATATGCAGCGTAGAACGCGCTCCTAAGCTGGAAGGCCGGAGCATGATTATGATTTTGGCACCAAAAAGCAACACTTAATTTAAGGGAGGATAATTGACATGCCTAAAATGAAAACACACAGCAGTCTGAAAGACCGTTTCAAAATTACGGGTACTGGTAAAGTAAAGCGTTATAAAGCTTACAAAAACCACTTGCTTTCCCACAAATCCGGACGCCAGAAGCGCGTTCTTGCTGGTCAACCACTGATGGCTGCTGGCGACGTTAAACGCCTGCAACAAGGTCTTAACAATCTTAAATAAGCACGTTTTGCAATAAATACTAATTAGAAACTTTCAGGAGGTCAACACTCATGGCAAGAGTTAAAGGCGGATTTGTCCGCACTCGTCGTCGCAAAAGAATTTTGAAACTGGCAAAAGGTTATTTCGGTTCGAAGCATCGCCTGTTTAAAACAGCGAAGGAGCAAGTAGGCAAGTCCTTGATGTATGCTTACCGCGACCGTCGCAACAAAAAACGTGACATCCGCAGACTGTGGATCGTTCGTATCAATGCAGCAGCTCGTATTAACGGACTGTCATACAGCAAATTCATGTACGGTTTGAAGCTTGCTGGCGTTGAAGTAAACCGCAAAATCCTTGCTGACCTGGCTGTTAACGATCTCGCTTCGTTCAACTCCCTTGCTGGCGTGGCTAAACAAAAAATCAACGCTTAGTAACTGAAGCGTTATAGATGAGGCTGTCCCTTAGGGGGCAGCCTCATTATGATTTATAAAGCTTATTCGTTCCTTGCTTCGATTGGGGTGTGTACATTTAAGCGTCTAATTCCGGCGGCAGAGGACAAACAAACAGGCGGCTGCTTCTTTCCTGAATAAACTAAAGAACAACGGGAAAGGAGGGATTTTGCATGGGTAACATTACCAAAGAGCAGGCGCGTAAGCTCGCGGGCAAATCCATCTATGCAGTACGCAAGGACGGCTCTGTCGTTACGGGCAAGCTCGTTCGCATCCAGGGCAACAAGCTGACGCTTGCGCCAATTGGCAAAGACAAGGGCAAGTCGGTCAAAACAAAGGCGCTGCTGCCTCTAGTTCTGTTTGATTTGCTGGCAATCGGCACACTTCCATTCTTCGGAGCAGGCTTCGGTGGCGGCTTTGGCGGCGGCTACGGTGGAGGCTATGGCGGTGGTTACGGAGGTGGCTATGGTGGCGGTTACGGCGGCGGCCAATGCTGTCCGAACCAAGGCTACAACTATGGCGGCTACTACTAAGTATTAAGTGGAAGAGGGCTGCTGTTTTCAGTATTAAGTAAGCTCTTTGATCATTTCGTAGCAGCGAAGCTCGGGATAATATCGAATGGTCTGATATCCGAGCTTCGTATAAAAATGGCGGGCCTTATCGTTGATTTGATCAACGAACAGGCGGCCCATCGTACAGGAAGCTGCCATGCCATGAGCTTCGGCTGCTGCCATCAGCTTTGTGCCGCAATAGCGGTTGCGATGCTGGGGATGCACGGCAAGCATGGAAAACATCAGAATGTCGCCCACCGTTTCAAAATGAATAAAGCCATAGGGCACAGCTGTTTTTCCTGCTGCTGCAACATAGGTTACGCCGCGGCGAAGGCGCAGAGGCAGCTCGCGTATGACTGTGGCGTCATGTTGATGAGTCGTCCATGATAATGGCATAAGCTCTGATTTGATGAGTCTGATGATTTCTTCATCATCGGTTCGGGCGTTGCGCTCTCGTATCATTAAGATCATTCCTGACTGCATGAGTTTGCCGAAGGGTGGCTATTCTAATATATGAAGCGGGGCTGTGCCGTGCGCCCTATTTTTGCTAATATGCTGTTACGGTTTCTTCTTGACTAACGAATGATGTCAGCTTATAATAAAGAAAGTCTTATTCAAACATATGTCATCAGCAATGATGAGGACGAAGTGTTAAGGGCTCTTTTGCTCAGAGAGCGGATGGATCAGCTGCAACCATCGCCAAAACCCCTTTTCTACGAGCTCACCTCGGAGCTGTTTTCCTGAAAAGCACGTCAAGTGGTTATTAGGGAAAATCGCAGGGCACGCGTTACAGTGCTAAAGGTATGGACGGTCAGTGCGCACACGTTCTTACCTGTGGAGGTTATACATCGCAAGATGTGTAACGAATTTGGGTGGTACCACGGAAGTTAAACCTTTCGTCCCTCGATGCTTCTTCTAGAAGCAGGAGGAGCGAAAGGTTTTTTTGTTGTTTTCGAGAGGAGGATGACCGATGGTCACGCAAAATGCAACACTGAAGTCAAAAGAAGAATTAATGGAGAAGCTGAGGCAGCCAGAAGTAATTACGGGTTCTGAAATTTTACTTCGCAGCTTGGTGCTGGAAGGCGTCGATTGCGTATTCGGGTATCCGGGTGGCGCAGTGTTGTACATTTACGATGCGATGCACGGTTTCTCTGATTTCAACCACGTGCTTACCCGCCATGAACAAGGCGCAATTCACGCAGCCGATGGTTATGCTCGCGCAAGCGGCAAGGTAGGGGTTTGTATTGCTACCTCGGGCCCTGGCGCCACCAACCTGGTAACGGGTATTGCTACCGCTTATATGGATTCGGTTCCGTTGGTTGTCATTACTGGTAACGTCATATCGAGCCTGATTGGGACCGATGCGTTCCAGGAAGCTGATATTACAGGCATTACGATGCCGATTACGAAGCACAGCTATCTGGTACGGGATGTAGATGATCTGGCCCGTATTATTCATGAAGCTTTCCATATTGCTAATACAGGACGCAAAGGACCTGTTCTTATTGATATACCGAAAGACATTTCCGCTAACAAGACGCTGTTCAAGCCGGTAACGGATGTCAGCATTCGCGGTTATAGCCCAACTGTATCGCCGAACAAGCTGCAGGTGGACAAAATGATTAAAGCGATCACGGAAGCGGAGCGTCCGCTTATCCTTGCAGGCGGCGGCGTTATTTACTCCGGCGGGCATGAAGAGCTGCATGAGTTTGTGAAGAAAACCGATATTCCGATTACGACAACACTGCTTGGCCTAGGGGCGTTCCCAAGCGGAGATGACTTGTTCCTCGGCATGCCAGGTATGCACGGCACCTATACAGCGAACAAATCGATTCAGAAGGCCGATTTGCTGATTAATATCGGCGCTCGTTTTGATGACCGAGTAACGGGCAAGCTGTCTGGGTTTGCGCCGCATGCGAAGATCATTCATATCGATATCGACCCTGCCGAAATCGGCAAAAACGTGCCAACCGATATTCCGATTGTTGGCGACGTGAAGACAGTGCTGCAAATCGCGAATTTGCAGGCTAAGCGTGCTGACAAAGCGGATGCATGGCGTGCTGAGCTGCTGGCTTCGAAAGCACAATATCCGTTCAGATACAAGGATTCGGAAGATGAGCTGAAGCCGCAATGGGTCGTGGAAATGCTGCATGAGACGACGAACGGCGATGCTATTGTAACAACGGACGTTGGCCAGCATCAAATGTGGGCAGCACAGTTTTACAAGTTCAACAAGCCGCGTTCATGGGTAACCTCCGGCGGCCTTGGAACAATGGGCTTTGGTTTCCCTTCGGCAATCGGTGCTCAGATGGCGAACCCAGACCGCCTTGTTATTTCAATCAACGGCGATGGCGGCATGCAGATGTGTGCGCAGGAGCTGGCGATTTGTGCAATCAACAAGATCCCGGTAAAGGTTGTTATTTTGAACAATCAGGTGCTGGGAATGGTGCGCCAGTGGCAGGAGCTGATTTACGATAATCGCTACAGCCACATTGACCTTTCGGGCAGCCCGGACTTTGTGAAGCTGGCGGAAGCGTATGGTGTGAAAGGCTTCCGCGCGACAAACAAGGAAGAAGCAAAAGCAGTATGGGAAGAGGCACTGCGTCACCCTGGTCCTGCCGTTGTGGAGTTTGTCGTTCGCAAAGAAGAAAATGTATACCCGATGGTCGCACAAGGTAGCACGATCGACGAAATGATCATGGGGGATGCGGAATGATTAAACATACAATCGCAGTAATCGTTAACGACCAGCCTGGCGTTTTGCAGCGTGTGTCCGGTTTGTTCGGCCGCCGCGGCTTCAATATTGAGAGCATCACAGTGGGTACGAGCGAAGAGGTTGGCCTGTCCCGCATGGTCATCGTCACATCTGGCGATGAACAGACGCTTGAGCAAATTACGAAGCAGCTTTATAAGCTTATTGATGTTATCAAAGTCATTCATCTTAGCTCTAACCCTATTGTTGCCCGCGAGCTGGCGCTTATTAAGGTAAGCGCCGAGCCTGCGACGCGTCCGGAAATTTTCGGCGTAGTCGAAACATTCCGCGCAGCAGTTGTGGATATTGGCACTCATTCCGTTATGGTACAGGTTGTTGGCGATACCGAGAAGATTGATGCAATGGTTGAATTGCTGAAGCCTTACGGCATTCGCGAGCTGTCCCGCACCGGTGTAACGGCGCTGAACCGCGGCAACAGCCGCTAACGCTTGAACGCAAGCTTTACTGAAAAATAGGGATTCACCCCGCTTTGAGCGGGAGTTTAAGCGGAGAACCGCGGCTAGTCGCGTCATTCTCTACTTAAACACCCGTTCAAAAGGGTCAAAATAAAGGAGGCAATTATTCACATGGCAGTTACATTGTATTATGAAAAAGACGCTGATCAAAGCGTACTTCAAGGTAAAACGATCGCAGTAATCGGTTACGGTAGCCAAGGTCACGCACAAGCGCAAAACCTTCGCGACAGCGGACTTAAAGTTATCATCGGTCTGCGTCCGGGTAAATCCGCTGACACAGCAAAAAAAGACGGTTTCGAAGTATTGACCGTTGCTGAAGCAACTAAAGTAGCAGACCTTGTTCAAATCCTGCTGCCTGACGAAACACAAGCACAAGTATACAACGAGGAAATCGCACCGAACCTGAAAAAAGGCGCGGCTCTGATGTTCTCCCACGGCTTCAACATTCACTTCGGCCAAATCAAGCCGAGCAAAGATACAGACGTATTCCTGGTTGCTCCTAAATCGCCAGGCCACATGGTTCGCCGTACGTATGAAGAAGGCTTTGGCGTACCGGGCTTGATCGCAATCGAGCAAGATGCTTCCGGCAATGCAAAAGCAATCGGTCTTGCTTATGCTAAAGGTATCGGCTGTACACGTGCAGGCGTTATCGAAACAACTTTCAAAGAAGAAACAGAAACAGATCTTTTCGGTGAGCAAGCTGTTCTTTGCGGCGGCGCATCCGCACTTGTACAAGCTGGTTTTGAAACGCTTGTTGAAGCTGGCTACGCTCCAGAAATGGCTTACTTCGAGTGCTTGCACGAGCTGAAGCTTATCGTTGACATGATGTATGAAGGCGGCATCTCCTCGATGCGCGATTCCATCTCCAACACAGCTGAATACGGCGACTATGTAACGGGTCCTCGCATTGTAACAGCTGAAACGAAAAAAGAAATGAAGCGCGTATTGGAAGATATCCAATCCGGCCGTTTCGCTCGCGATTTCATCCTGGAAAACAAATCAGGACAAGCAATGATGAACGCTACTCGTCGCAACGAGGCAGCTCATCCAATCGAGCAAACAGGCAAACAGCTTCGTGAGCTTATGCACTGGATCAAGAAGTAATATCTTTTAACTTGGGCGTATCTTCAAATAGGTGTTTAACCTTGCGAAGATGCGCCCCCATAGCATGAAGCGATGAAGACATAATCCCGGTTCACCGGCGGAGGAGCTGCGCGCAGGCGCAGTCTCAGGGCTGTCCGTGCGTACCGGGATCATTCTGTTCCCGGAGGTGCAAGGAAAATGCGTAAAATTTATATTTTTGACACAACATTGCGTGATGGGGAGCAGTCTCCAGGCGTCAACCTGAACACGAAGGAAAAGGTGGAAATCGCGCTCCAACTGGAAAAGCTGGGCGTTGACCGGATTGAAGCTGGTTTTCCTGCGGCATCGCCCGGTGATTTGGCAGCGGTTAATGCGGTAGCGACAGCTATCAAAAATGCAACGATTATCGGCCTGTCGCGCTCGCGCGAGCAGGATATTGACGCGGTACGTGAAGCGCTTAAAGGCGCGCAGGACCCGTGCATCCATCTATTCCTGGCGACAAGCCCGATTCACCGCAAGCACAAGCTGCGGATGGAGAAGGAGCAAGTGCTGGAAACAGCAGAGCGCGCTATTCGTTATGCGAAGAAATATTTTGATAAAGTCGAATTCTCGCCTGAAGATGCTGGGCGCACAGAGCTTGATTTCCTTTGCGAAGTAACGGATATGGCGATTCGCGCGGGAGCGACAGTCGTTAATATTCCGGATACCGTCGGTTATTTGAATCCGCAGGAATTCGGCAACATCTTCAAAACGCTGAAGCAAAACGTTCCGAACATCGAGACGATCCAGCTCAGCGCGCATTGCCATGATGATCTGGGCATGGCAACAGCCAATGCACTGTCTGCTATACTTAATGGCGCCGATCAAGTAGAGGGTACGATTAATGGTATCGGCGAACGCGCCGGAAATACCGCAATCGAGGAAATTGCCCTTGCGCTTGCAACGCGTGCCGATTATTTTGGCGCGACGACGACGCTGAACCTGAAAGAAATTGCCAAGACGAGCCGCTTGGTGAGCAAGCTGACGGGCATGGTTGTACCAGGCAACAAAGCGATTGTAGGCGCCAATGCCTTCGCGCATGAGTCCGGCATTCATCAGGACGGCATGCTCAAGGAAAAAACAACGTATGAAATCATCTCGCCGGATACAATCGGCCTAAGAGAGTCCTCGCTCGTACTCGGCAAGCACTCCGGCCGTCACGCATTCCGCGAGAAGCTGATTGATATGGGCTATGAGCTGGATGAAGAAGCGGTGAACGTGGCCTTCGCCAAGTTCAAAGACTTGGCTGACCGCAAAAAGAATGTCACCGACGAAGATATTCGTGCATTTTTGGAAGAAAAGCTCATTGATACGCCGGAAGTATTTACGCTTGAGACGATTCAAGTGAGCTACGGCAACCAATCGACGCCTAGCGCTTCGGTTATTATCCGCCAAGCGGATGGCAGCGTTAGCGAAGGAACAGCGGAAGGCAATGGCTCGGTTGACGCGATTTACAATGCGATCGACAAAGTGACTGCGGAAGCTGTGGAGCTTGAGGATTATTCGATCAAATCGGTATCCCAAGGCAAGGATGCACTCGGCGAGGTGCATGTTGTACTGAACCAAAACGAAGTATCTGCGCAGGGCCGCGGCCTTAGCACCGATATTTTGGAAGCGAGTGCACGTGCCTACATCGACGCGCTCAACCGACTCATTGAGAAACGCAAATCGCCAAGCCGTCGCGATAAAATGAGCTTGATTTAGTTAGCTTAGGGGGAGCGGAAGCTCCTCCTTTATTTGATTTTGCTATGAGCGATATGCGTGTCCAATAGCCTTTATAAGCATTGCCTATAAAGACCATAGATTTTATATCTTTGTTTTCGGCTCTGAAATATGGTACAAATGATAACAGAATGAGAATAGCTCATCCGAGCTCAAAAATAAGGAGTGTTACACAACAATGTCAGAAGTTAAAAAAATTGCAGTAGTTGCCGGCGACGGTATTGGTCCAGAGGTTGTAGGCGAAGCGCTTAAAGTATTGAAAAAAGTAGAAGAGCTTTATGGCTATCAGTTCGAAACCGAGCACGGCCTGTTCGGCGGAATTGCCATTGATGAAAAAGGAACGCCATTGCCGCAGGAGACGCTTGATCTTTGTAGAAATGCTGACGCTGTATTGCTCGGCGCTGTTGGCGGCCCGAAATGGGACAACAACTCGAAGGAGCTTCGTCCTGAGACTGGCCTTCTCGGCATTCGCAAGGCGCTGGGCCTGTTCTCCAACATTCGTCCGGCAACTGTATTTGACTGCTTGAAAGAGGCTTCTACGCTTAAACCAGAAGTATTGGAAGGCACTGACCTGATCGTTGTGCGCGAGCTGACAGGCGGCATCTACTTCGGCGAGAAATTCCGTCGTGAAGGCGCAGGCGGCGAAGAAGCGGTTGATACTTGCGTATACAATGTACAAGAGATTGAGCGTATCGTTCGCCAAGCGTTTGACATTGCGATGACTCGCAGCAAGCGTCTGGCTTCCGTTGATAAAGCAAACGTGCTGGAAACTTCCCGTCTGTGGCGCGAAGTGGTTAACCGGATCGCTCCTGAATACCCAGAGGTTGAGCTGGAGCATGTGCTTGTAGACAACTGCGCAATGCAATTGCTGCGTCGTCCATCGAGCTTTGACGTTATCGTAACGGAAAACATGTTTGGCGATATTTTGAGCGATGAAGCAGCCATGCTGACAGGTTCCATCGGCATGCTTTCCTCCGCTTCGCTGGGCGAAGGCAGCTTCGGCCTTTACGAGCCGGTACACGGTTCCGCACCTGACATTGCTGGACAAGGCATCTCGAACCCAATCGCAACAATTCTTTCGGTTGCATTGATGTTCCGTCTGACTTTCGGCTACCACGATGCAGCGAAAGCGATTGAGGATGCTGTTAAAGAAGTGCTGGATGCAGGACACCGCACAGGCGATATCGCGGTTGACAAGAGCAAAGCGATTGGCACAACGGCAATGGGCGATTTGATCATTGCAGCGCTGAAAAAAGCTTAATTATAATAATTATAAAAAAATATTGAATACAATCTTGACTTCAATATAATCTAGTGATAATATTTATCAATAGATAGCGATATTCACCGATGCTAATGCATCGATACATGCTCATCATTAAAACTCAAGGAGGATTTCAAATTATGGCAGAACGTTTGGTAGGTTACCCAGCTCCAGATTTCACAGCAGAAACAGCAATCGGTGATGGTTCCGGTTTCGGCAAAGCATCCCTTGCAGACTACAAAGGCAAATGGTTGGTATTGTTCTTCTATCCACTTGACTTCACTTTTGTTTGCCCAACTGAAATTACAGCTTTGAGCCTTGCTGCTGCTGAGTTCAAGAAGCTTAACACTGAAATTCTTGGTGTGAGCGTAGACAGCCAGCACAGCCACAAAGCATGGATTAATACATCCGTTAACGATAATGGTCTTGGCAAGCTTGAGTTCCCTCTTGCTGCTGATATCACGAAGAAAATCGCTAAAGATTATGGCGTTCTGATTGAAGAAGAAGGCATTGCGCTTCGCGGCCTGTTCATCATCGATCCAGAAGGCGAAGTTAAATACCAAGTCGTTAACCATAACGATGTTGGCCGCAGCGTAGACGAAACGCTTCGCGTATTGCAAGCTTTGCAATCCGGCGGACTTTGCCCAATGAACTGGAAGCCAGGTCAGCAAACGCTGTCTGTTTAATCCAAATCGACTTCTCATTAGCAGAAGCCTGAGACGAAGAGCCCGTGCCAAATATTGGCATGGGCTTTTCTATTTCGCAAAAAGCAGGAATTGTACAGGTGTAAAGCGAATAAGTTTATGTCAAACGAAACGTGCTTGCTGCAAACTGGCAACAGCTAAGGAGGTCGTCGTCGATGAGTTTTTGTTGTGGAGCTAGTATGATTGGTACCAAAGGGACATTAAAGCATTTTCGGACACATATCCATAACGTGCCTATTTTGTTCTGCCCGGTATGCAACCGTGTGGAAATTCACCACTTGGTAGAAAATGAGTATGAAATATTGGCTGAATACGCACATGGAGACGGCGCCGCTGAGGTTGATTTTCAGGAGTATGTGGAGCAAGAAGGCAAGGCACTGCGGGAAAATTGCGTGAATCATGAAAGTGAAGATCCGATGGACGTCGTACTGAGTCAAATTGACATATCGCTTGATTTGCTCAGCTTTGCGAAACAAATTGACGACATCGCATGGCAAGGTGAATTAAAGAAGCGTCTGGCTATATTAAGCAGTCGGCGCAATAAGCTTAAAGAGCGGCGAACATCAGTCTAAAATGAATCATTTTATGAAATGTGGCCTCCGTTTGGGGGCTTTTTCATTTTTCTCATAAATTTCGGGGCCTACCCCCTCAAGCAACACAGATTGACCGAAAACTATGAATGAGAGGTGGAACGGTTGCTACTTGTATTATTCAAGCGTTTCTTGCGGAAAACCGTGCCCACCGACACCGTAGAAGCGAACACGAAGGAACCATTATTAAAAAATACGAAAACAAAGCCATCCCTGACGCCGGAGCAGACGGTTCTGCAAATTCAGCAAGGAGACGCGCTGCTGCGGGAGCGGTTTATTGCAAGCTATAAGCCATACATTGCAAAAGTGACAAGCCGCTTCTGCAAACGTTATGTTAATGCAAGCAGGGATGATGAATATAGCGTGGCCTTAATCGCCTTTAACGAGGCCATTAGCCAATTTTCGCCGGAGTCTGGCAGATCCTTTCTCGGTTTTGCCGAGACGGTCATCAGACGCCGTCTAATTGACTATGTGCGCCGTGAGCAGCGGCATCTATCCTCAGTTCCATACAGCACGTTCGAGCGTTTAGACGATGAGGAGCAGCTTTACAATCCTGTTGAGCTGAAGCAGGCGCTGGCCGCTTATGAGCTGAACAGTACGGCGGATGAGCGCCGGCTGGAGATGGGCGAATTTAATCAGGAGCTGCTGAAATACGGCGTATCGTTCGCCGAGCTGGTCGAAGCTTCACCCAAGCACGCGGATTCACGCAAAATGCTGATGCGTACAGCAGCAATATTAGCGGAGGATGCCGCAATGTTTGGCCAATTAAAGCTGACGGGCAAGCTGCCGGTCAAAGCATTGACGGAGGCGAGCGGCTTGTCCCGCAAGACGATTGAACGCAATCGCAAATATATGATTGCCATTGCATGTATTTTAAGGGGAACGTACCCGTTTTTGAGAGATTACCTGGATCTGGACGATTGGCAGCGAGAAGCGAGCAAGGAGGCAGAATGATGAACCGTGGCGTCGTAATGCAGATACAAAAGAATAGGGCAGTTGTGCTGACGGCGGATGGCAGATTCATCAATACCGAGCTTCCTCGCAACGTTCAGGTTGGCGATGAAATTGTGATCCAGCAGGAGGAGAGGGCAAGGCGCAGGAGACCCAAAGCGCTGCTGTGGAGATCCGGAGTGGCTGCGGCTATCGTGCTGCTTATTTTGCCTGTGCTGCTGTATGTTCAGAGCGGCAAACATCCCGTAGTGGCTTATTTCAGCATGGACATCAATCCAAGCATTGAAATCGGCATTGACAGCCGTGAGCAGGTGCAGGAGCTTCATGCGTTCAATGAGGCGGGCAAGCAGGTCATCGCCGGAGTGTCCTACAAAAATAAATCGCTTGCGCTGGTTACAACGGCTATTATGCAAAAAATTGCGGGCATGCACTATTTTGACGATAAGGTGCAGGATATTGTAGTTACGAGCGTAGTCGTTGGCGGTGATGATCCGCAGATGGATGTATTATTTTCGACTAAGCTTAATAAGGCTTTGACAGATATGGTCGCGGAAGGGCATATGCAGGCGGCTGTAGAAATTCTGACGCTGTCCGCCCCGGTAGAGCTGCGGGATGCGGCGGAGGCATACGGCTTGTCCTCCGGCAAGATGGCGGTTTATTTGATGGCCAAGAATGAAGGTTATGCTCTTGAGCTGGAAAACTTCCAGCAGCATTCCATCAGCATGATAGCCGAGCCGCTTGGCGGTGTAAAAACGATTGTGAAGCATGCTGATAAAACGACCAAAGAAAGCCTGAGAAGCTTGCTTGAGGCGGAGACAAAGCAAGAGGCGGTGCAATCCTCCTCCGTACCGGTTGTGGATAGCGCTTCTGCTGAACCAGCAGCTACTCCAACTCCCGCGCCTGTTCTTGTAAGCTCAGTGACGAACGCTGAGGCTTCTTCGAAGCCCGCAGAGACAGCTACACCGAAGCCTAAGCCGACTGCTGGGGCAGCTGTCAAGGAGACACCAGCCAAACAGAAGGATAACGAAAAAAACGGACAGCATGGCAAGGATAATGAGAAAGACAAAGTTAAGGATAAGGATAACAACAAAGACAAGGAAAAAGATAAGAATAAAGACAAAGATAAGAACAAAGATAAGGATAAAGACAAAAACAAACATAAAAACAAGGATAAGCACGTAAAAAACCAGGTAAACAAAGATGGAAGTAAAGATAAAAACAACGGTGAAAATAAAAACGATGACAGAAACAATAGCCATAAAGATATTAAAGACAGGGATACGGGCAAAAATAAAGACAAGGACAATTGCAAGAAGAACAGCGGGGAAAATAAAGGGAAGACCATTTGGGACGACCAAAAACGTTTTAGCTATCGAACAAACGTGGAAAATACATACAGCTGGCAGAGGTCTGCTTAGGATTCGTCCAAATCATTGCAAAAATACCATTTTTCGACAAATATTCTCATTGACATGAAGGACATCCAAAATCTATGATGAGTATAGCTTGAATTAGCGTTGTCCATTGATGCTGCCGGGGGGGAGTAGAGGATGCAGATGATGCGAAAGCGTTATTTCCCGGCACTTGCCGAATACATACGAAGTGATAAGGAAAGTTCTCTTTATCAAGCAGCAGAGCTAGGCAAAGAGTTAACGGGAATTCAACTTGATGATGTCATTGCGATCCATGAGGATTGCATGCAGACATTAGTATCGAATGTGGACTCGGAAGAAGCAGTCAAATTGTACAATCGTTCGTTCATTTTTTTAATCGAATTTATGGTTGCTTATCGTTCTCATTTGCTGGCGAATCAAACCAATGATCAGAAGTTTATGGAAATGAGGGAAATGCTGCTTCGTTCCAATCGTTCATTTGAAATGGTCAAAAATAAGTATGAAAATGTGCTGCAGCATATGGACAGCGGCATCGCATTATTTGACAGTGAAGGCATCTTGACATTCATTAATTTGCAAATGGCGAAGCATCTAGACATTCCCCGCAAAACGCTGGTGGGCTGCAATTTGCCTGAAATTTTGCGGCATCCGCAGCTAAGCCGGTATACCCGGAAAATGGTTTTACGACTGTACAAGGAAATGCTGCTTCGGCGCATGCGGAATTATGAGTTTCAGGATAGGGATGGCAATCATTTACTCGTAACGGTCACCTACGGCGATCAGCTTGAAGGTGATTTTCTATTCAGCGTCAAAGATGTGTCGGAGTATAAGCAGATTGAGCAAACGGCTTTGCAAAATGACAAGCTAGCCATGCTTGGTCGAATTGCGGCTGCCATCGCACATGAAATTCGCAATCCGCTGACGTCGATACGCGGTTTTATCCAGCTGCTGCGCCCGTATTTGCTGCAAATGGGCAAAGAGGAATATGCCCGAATTATTTTAGCCGAAATCGATCGTGCCAATGATATTATTTATGAGTTTCTGAACTCGTCCAAGCCATCAGCTCCATTAAAGAAAGCGTTTTCTATTAATTTACTACTTAAAGAAGTTGCGCTGCTTACGGAGAGCGAGGCGCTTATGCGCAATTGTCAGATCGAGCTGCAGCTCGAAGGGGATGAATATGCGCTCATCGCTTCGATCGACATGAAGCAGATTAAGCAGGTCATTCTCAACATTGTGAAAAATTCGCTCGATGCGGTAGCGGAACGGAAAAGCGATGATATCGGTATTATTGAGCTGTCAACGAGAGCCGATGGTTCTTATGTGGAGATTACGATGAAGGATAACGGGAAAGGCATGGATAAGGCAACGCTGACTCGATTGTTTGATCCTTTTTTTACGACCAAGGAAGAAGGGACAGGCCTTGGCTTATCCGTCAGTTACCGGATTATCCGCAATCATGGGGGCTCTATTCGCGTCGAAAGCGTCGTAGGCAGCGGCACATCATTCATTATTTATTTGCCATTAGCGGAATAAATGATTAAAATCGGGGGTATGCCCCCCGATTTTTTTTCATCTTTAGGGCGGGAGGCGCCAAAAGGAGAGGAATGATTGACCATGAGTACATTATTTACATACGGAACGCCAGGTGCTGAACCAATAGATGCAGTCGTTCGTTTCATTAGCGCGCGTGAGCTTAGCGATGCTTCAGCCGAATGGCTGCTGCCGCAAATTGATGAGGCTATTCGCAGCCAGTTTGCCAAAGGGCTGTTCAAGGGAGAGGCGGAGCAGGCTCATGTCATGCAGACGCTTAGCTTGTATCCTGCTGCCGAGCATGTAATAGCGGTCGGCTATGAGGAGCAATCTGGCGCAGACGGCTTGCGTGTTGCAGCGGCAACGGCGGCAAGAGCATTGAAGCGCATAAAAGCGCAGTCGGTGCATGTGGTGCTGCCGCTGTCAGCGGTGAAAGCGGAAGGACTTTCCCAGCAGCAAGCGGCTCAGGCGCTGACTGAAGGGCTGAAGCTGGCGGTGCATGACCGCCTGCCAGAGAAACGTGAAGCGAAGACGCGTTATGCAATCGGTAAAGTGTATTTCTCCATCGCTGGGACTGAAGCGCAAGGTGCTGCTTCTGATTTCAGCGAGCAATGGATCGCAGGAATTACACGCGGCGTTGCCTGTGCTGATGGCGTAATCAGCGCCCGTGATTTGACGAATATAGCGGGCAATAAGCTTGTGCCGGAAGGACTTGCTGCGTATGCCGAGGAGCTTGCCCGGCAGTATGATTTTGACATTGAGATTATCGACGAGTGGACGGCAGCCGAGCAGGGCATGGGCGGCTTGCTTGGCGTTGGCCAAGGCAGCATCAACCCGCCGCGCATGATTGTGCTGCATTATAAGGGTGCGCCAGGCGATAAGGCAACTTGGGGCCTAATTGGAAAAGGCATCACCTTTGATACTGGCGGCATTTCGCTCAAGCGGGCGCCTGGCATGGAGGAAATGATTGCCGACATGGGCGGCGCAGCGGCCGTGCTTGGCGCTATGCAGGCGATTGGCGAGCTCAAGCCGGCAGTAAACATTATTGCGGTCATTCCATCGGCGGAAAATATGCCTTCGGATCGCGCGCTTAAACCGGGCGATGTCATTACGATGATGAACGGCCTGACGGTGGAAGTGGTCAATACCGATGCCGAAGGCCGGCTGGTGCTTGGAGATGGGCTCACGACGGCCATTCGCCGCGGAGCAACGAAGCTGGTGGATGTCGCGACGCTGACAGGCGCGGTATCGGTGGCGCTCGGCTCACAAGCGACGGGAGCAGTGACGAACCATGATGGGCTCATGCAGCAGGTGCGCGAAGCATCTGAGCGGGCAGGCGAGCGCGTATGGCAGCTTCCGGCCTATCCGGAATATAAGAAGCAAATTCGGAGTGAAGCGGCCGATTTGAAAAACAGCGGCGGCCGTGAAGCGGGTACCATTACCGGCGGATTGTTCATTGGCGCTTTCGCTGAGGAGTTGCCTTGGGTTCATCTCGATATTGCGGGCGTGTCGTTCCGCGAGTCGGCGAAGGTGCTGGAGCCGAAAGGCGGCACAGGCGTTATGGTGCGTACGCTCGTCGAGCTGATGTACGCTAAGGTGTAAGTAAAGCGCAGGTGAAGCGGGTATCGATGGACAACAGTAAATGTGCTTAAACTAAAGCAACGACCGAAGCAGAGGGCGATCCTCGGCTCCGGTCGTTGCTTCTCTTTTTCCATCTTCCTACAATCGAAAAAAATAAATAGCATAACCAACTACGTAAATGTTACTATATATAAAAAATAAAGCAGTGGATGAGGAGTTTTGAAGCAGCATGAATAACGGAGAAGCAGGCCTGAAAAAAGAAGGTCTGGTCATTTTAATACTTAGCTTTGCTTTAACGCTGGTCGTAATGAATACAATGATGTTTAATCTGGCGCTGCCGGATGTGGAGAAGCAATTTTCCCTCACGGCGATTGCGACCTCATGGATCGTAACCGGTTATTCCATTATGTTCGCGATTGCTTCCATTACGTACAGCAGGCTTTCCGATTTTATACCGATGAAGCTATTGTTTCTCATTGCGCTTTCTTCCCTTAGCGTGGCTTCGATTATTGGATTTTTCAGCAATAGCTTTATATTGCTTATGGCGGCACGTCTTATTCAAGCAACCGGAGCAGGAGCGATTGCCGCGCTTGGCATCGTGCTCGTTACACGGTTTATTCCCGCTGACCGCCGCGGCCGGGCAATGGCGCTTATTATGTCGGCAACGTCACTTGGGCTTGGACTGGGGCCGGTTATCGGCGGTGTGATCGTCGAATATTTGGGCTGGCATTATTTATTTGCAGTTACGGCTATTATGATTGTGCTCATTCCCATGTTCTACAAAATGATTCCGGCCGAAAGCCGCAAAAGCGGCACGTTCGATGTAGCGGGAGCTTTGCTCATCGGCATCGGAACGACGGGACTCCTGCTTGCGTTGACTAGCAGAAGCCTGATCGCCTTAATCATTGGTATTGTCGCAGTGGCCTTATTCTGGTGGAGAATCCACAAGGCTAACGATCCATTCGTTCAGCCGGATCTGTTCCGCAATAAGCCTTACATGCTGCTCGGCATGCTGGGCGTTACCTCATACATGAACAACTTCGCCGCGTTATTTCTCGTTCCACAGGTGCTTGCTGGCGTGTATCATTTAACACCTGCCCAGTCCGGCTTGATCGTATTCCCAGGCTCGCTGGCGACGATGGTTGCCTCAAGATACATCGGCAGTACGATTGACCGCCTTGGCAATCGTTTCTTTATTCGTCTGGCGCCGATCGGCCTGCTCATCGCCTCGCTCGCCCTTGCTTTTAGCGCGGTGCATTCGTATTGGGCGATTCTCATTATCTATATGCTGCTTAGTGTAAGTTTCTCTGCCTTAACGAGCAGCGTATCCAATGAGATGTCGAGGCTGCTGCCGCAAAAGGAAATTGGAGCGGGAATGGGATTGTTCCAGCTTGCCCAGTTTTTCAGCGGCGCATTGACTGCCGCTTTGATAGGCAGCGCCATCGTATGGCAGGCACAGCTGGCGAAATCAGAGGCCTTCAATCATATTTTATGGGGCATGTCCGTTATTGTGCTGGGCACGGTCGTCAGTTCGCTGCTTTACACACGCAGTGCTGCTCGTAAGGCTGCCCGTCAAGCAGCATAATACGTGTCGTGAAACCTATCACGTCTTTCTAATTTTTTATAAAAGAGTAAACGTATTACAGGGAGGAATATATTTATTTTCCAATAAATCTAGATGTACTAGCAGGGAAGTTAACAACCAATGTTGAATTTACAAATTATGAGGACGGAATAGGGCTGAAAGTGGAGGGTTCGGATGAGCGACTATGTAAGTGCGGACTTGTATCATACCTATATGAACTCCATTTGGGAAGAGACAACAGATGGTATTGTTATTGTCGATTTGCAGCGCATCGTGCTGGATGTCAATCCAGCTTTTGAACAGATGTACGGCTGGACGAAGGAGGAGCTGGTAGGCAGGAAGCTTCCCGTCGGTCCAGCTCATCTGTATAAGGAGTTTGCCAGGCTATACGATCAGGTGATTGAGGGCAAGAAGGTAGCCGCAGCGGAATACCCCAAGCTATGCAAGAACGGCAAGCATCTGCATGTGAGCATTACCCTGTCGGCTGTTCGAGACAGCAGCGGCAAGATAACCGGAATCGTGGCCATTGAGCGGGATATTACGAAACGAAAGCATACCGAGAAGGCGCTTCGGGAGACGGAGCAGCTTTACAGCCATCTGACGCAAAATGTGCTAGCCGGCGTTTTTGTCAGGCAGGATCGCAAAATTGTATATATTAACTCGTATATGTCGGCCATGCTCGGCTACACGAGAGAGGAATTTGTTACGCTGAAAACCGCCGACTACATTGATGCGATTGAGCTGTTCACCATTAAGCGGCAGGTAGCGGAAATTTTGATCAAAAAGCGTGAGCCACGCTATACCGTTACCGTACGCGGCAAGAAGAAGGATGGCGGCTTCGTTTATTTGGA
Organism: Paenibacillus sp. R-74696; assembly: GCF_055814915.1. Classification (NCBI taxonomy): domain Bacteria; kingdom Bacillati; phylum Bacillota; class Bacilli; order Caryophanales; family Paenibacillaceae; genus Paenibacillus; species Paenibacillus sp. R-74696. The sequence continues at coordinate 235,124 of NZ_JBPULM010000046.1, read as the reverse complement.
GGTCAATCTCTCGCTCATTATGTACAAAGGCAGAACGGCGATGCTGGGCTCAGCCAAGGATGTGACCTCATCGGTTGCGCTTGAGCGTTCCTTGCGGGAAAGCGCCGAGATGTACCAGCGTGTCATGAAGCTGCTGCCAGAGCCGATTGTGCTAAGCGATCACGGGATTATTATTTACGCCAACAATTCAGCAATCAAGCTCGTTGCGGCAGATGACAAAAACGAAGTGATCGGGCATTCGATATTTGAATATATTCATCCTGACTATCATGAGGAATCGCTGAGAAAGATGGACCTCTTTATGTTCGAGGAGGAGCCGAGCCAGTTTGAGGAGCGGCAAATTATATGCAGAGATGGGCAAACGATAGATGTTGAAATGTCGAGCATTCGCATTAATAACTATATGGGAAAACGGGTTATTTTAACGGTAATCCGGGATTTAACCGATCGCAAGCGATCTGAGGATATGCTGGTGCGCTCCGAGAAGCTGTCTGTTATCGGTCAGCTTGCTGCGGGCGTTGCCCATGAAATTCGCAATCCGCTAACGGCGCTCAAGGGCTTTACGCAATTGCTGAAAACCAAAAACGAAGGTTATGGCTCATATCTCGATATTATGTCCAATGAGCTGGATCGAATTAACTTAATCGTCAACGAGTTTATGACTTTAGCGAAGCCGCATTTTACCAGATTCAACGATGAGAATTTGGTACATATTTTGCGCGGCGTTATTTCGGTGCTGGAAACACAGGCGATTATGACGAATGTGGATATTGAGACGCAGGTGGAAGACAGCCTAATGATGATTCATGCGGATGCCAATCAGCTCAAGCAGGTATTCATTAATGTCATCAAAAATGCTATCGAAGCGATGCCTGATGGCGGCCGCGTTACGATTGCCATTCGCTCAAACGTTCCTGACAGCGTTTGCTTGACTATCCGCGATGAGGGGATTGGGATGACCGACTCTATTATTGGGAAAATTGGACAGCCCTTTATTACGACAAAAGAAAAAGGCACGGGCCTTGGGCTGATGATCAGCTCCAGAATTATTGAGGCCCATCATGGTACACTACATATCGTTAGTCGACATGGCGAAGGCACGGAGGTACAAATTACGCTGCCGCTGGCTAAGCCTGCAATCGCAGAAATAAATTAATTTTGCCCTGTTCCCTCATTCATACTAAGCGCAGCTTGCTTGGCTAATGCTGTTCTTTGTAACCTTCAGTCTCGCGCCTACCCGCGAAGTGCTGAAGGTTTTTGTCTATATGGGGGCTGCATAGGCAGATTAGACGGAACAGTCTTACGTGTTGTTTAATGTAATTAAGATAGCTTGAGCAGGTAAGCAGCTAAAGGAGTGCCATATTTAATGAAGACTGAGGTCTCGGACCGCATTAAAATCCCGCCAGGCTTTTGGGAGGGGGTGCATCAACTGGGGATCGCCGCCCAGGATATAGCCCGCATAGCGCGACTGCCGCTCACCATAATGACTGAGCCGTTCGTTACTACAGATCAATATTTCGCGATTTGGCAGGCTTATTCCAATCTCATTGGTGACACAGCCATTGGAATCATTAAGCTTGCGACTGCCTTTGAAACAGCGAAGTATCCACCGACTGTCCTAGCCCCTTACCATGCTCGCGACTATCGCGATGCTCTAAACCGAATGGCTCGGTACAAGCAGCTTTGTCCCCCTGAAAGCTTGCGTATGACCGAGGAGGGGGAGCGCTGTACAATCGAACTGGAATGGCGAAATGCGGAGCAAGCCGGCCCGCCGATGCTGGTTGGCGTCACGCTGGCCTTTCTTCTGGAGCTTGGGCGCCGGGGCACAGGCCAGCCCTTGACGGCGCAGCTTGTCGAATTTTCGAGCACAATGGGCGATGTACAGGCCCTAGAAGCTTATTTCGGCTGTCCAATCCGGATTGGTGCAGCAGGCAATCGATTGACGCTGCATCGAAAAGATTTGGACCGCCCCTTTATGTCGTACAACGAAGAGCTGTTGGAAATTCTGACCCCTGCACTAGATCGCACGCTCGATGAACACCAGCATAGCCAGTCCATGGCCGAGACGGTCAAATGGATCATAAAACGCAGCCTCACAGGAGGGCGTCCCGATATTCAGGCTGTTGCAAAGGAGCTCAGCATTAGCGAGCGTACATTACAGCGCCGGCTAACAGATGAGAACACGAGCTTCAAGCAGCTGTTGACACAAGCTAGACATGAGCAGGCACGGGAGTACTTGGCAGACCCATCGCTCGAAATTAAAGAAGTGGCTTTCTTGATTGGCTATGAAGACCAAAATTCGTTCTACCGTGCCTTCCGCCTCTGGGAAGGGGATACGCCTTCAAATTGGCGTACCGAGCATCTAGGATCAAATGCACTATCGTTTCATACTTAGTCCACTCTCCACCATTTTCTCCAGAAAGCTCGCATTTATTAGGCTTTTATCATTTGGCGTGTTAAGCAAGTAGGTTGGCGCAATAGGCTAGTTACTGAGCAATCCAGACAAGGTAATATAATGACTATCCGTAAGCAAGGGATTGTTGCAAGAATGACTGCTGATAAGCTCGCCAACATCATACGTAAATGAAATGGAGAAATGCAAGATGGATATGGGATTAAACAATAAAACAGCTTTCGTTACAGGATCAACGAAGGGCATAGGCAAGGCCATTGCCACCGAGCTTGCCAAAGAAGGGGTTCATGTCCTTATTAATGGGCGCAATGATGAGGAGGTAGAACGAACGGTAAATGAAATAAAGTCAGCTTTCCCGGCTACCTCTCCTCAAAATGCTACAGCCGATATTGTGGATAGTGGGCAGCGAGAGGCTTTGCTTGAAAAATACCCAAGCGTTGATATTCTGGTTAATAATATGGGTGTTTATGAAATCATGAAATATGAGGACACCCACGATGAGGTATGGGAAAAATACTTCCGTACGAATGTTCTTGCAGCAAATGGCTTAACCAAATTTTATTTGCCTAACATGTTGAAAAATAATGACGGCCGCATTATCTTTATTGCGAGTGAAGAAGCCGTCATGCCTTCAGGCCTGATGCCTCAGTATGCGATGACTAAATCCATGCTGTTATCATTGTCCAAAAGCTTGTCTAAACTAACGACAGGAACAGAAGTTACAGTCAATACGATAATGCCAGGACCGACACTCTCTGAACAAGTGCATCAAATTATTGAAGGCATGTACCCTGACGAAGGCTTGACCTTTTCAGAAAAAGAGAAAAAATTTATGGCTGGTCATTTGCCTCAATCGGAAATACAGCGATTTATCAGGCCTAATGAAATTGGCAGGCTAGCTGCATTTGTATGCAGTCCTTATGCATCTGCCTTTAAAGGTTCCCCGATCCGCATGGATGGGGGAATGGTACCGACTATTTTTTAAAAATGTCCTAGTTCGAGAACTGATTTTCATAATGAATAAAATCAAAGGAGCTGCATGCGCAGCTCCTTTTCCTATCTATCCCATTCCAATTATTTCATTGTAATCTTGCAAATTCCAGATATCAAGGGACGCAGACACTCGAGTCCACAAATCTAAGATCAAGCCCAAAATTTATCCAGCCAACTCCGGGTCCTACCCAGCGCCAGCCAGCGATTGAATTTGGCCCAACGAAAGTAAGAAACATCCAGTAGGAAGCGCCATTGCTTTGCCAAATATACGTGAATTTGTTTCGACAGCCAGCTATTGCACCTGAATCTATTAACGTGGTAGCTCCCGGTGGCAATTGTGGTGGTCTGGGTGGAATGGTAGAAGGCGGAGCGAAAGCAGGAGGACCTCCTTGATTAGGTGGTTGAACGGGAGGCTGCGGGCTTGGAAATGTTGGCATGCCTGGTTGAGGGAAAAAAGGAGGAACGATTGGCGGTGGCATTGAAGGCCCTGGAATTCCAAACGGTCCAAACGCACGAGAATAAAAATCAGGAACATAAACCCACATGATGAATAACTCCTTTTACATTTCATTGTTCAAAGCATTCATGGAAACTTATATGGCAATGTATGATGCACATTAGCCTAGTGATACTAGGTTAAGTGCCCAATTTTTGGGCCGCACATATAATCGCTTGACTTGGAGCTAACTCCAGAGGTTAAACTACATACGAAGGAAACAGTACTTTATTGAAAGTGAGGAACGATCAAATGGAATATGTGAAGCTTGGAAATACCGGCCTGGATGTATCTCAGCTTTGTCTTGGCTGTATGAGCTTTGGTGAAGCAGAGCGGTGGGTTCATCCATGGTTGCTTGATGAAGAGCACAGTCGTCCTATTATAAAAAAAGCGTTAGAGCTTGGTATTAATTTTTTTGATACAGCCAATGTGTATGCAGACGGAACGAGCGAGGAAATTGTTGGACGGGCTCTGAAGGATTATGCGAATCGTGATGAAATTGTGCTGGCTACTAAGGTACATTTCCGTATGCATCAAGGACCGAACGGTGCAGGTCTTTCTCGGAAGGCCATCATGAGTGAAATAGACAAAAGCCTTAAGCGATTGGGAACCGATTATGTAGACCTTTATCAAATTCATCGCTGGGATTATAATACGCCTATAGAAGAGACGATGGAAGCTTTGCACGATGTGGTGAAAGCCGGGAAGGCAAGATATATTGGAGCTTCCGCGATGTATGCATGGCAGTTCCAGAAGGCTCTATATACCGCTGAGAAAAATGGGTGGACGAAGTTTGTGTCGATGCAAAACCATCTAAACCTCATCTATCGTGAAGAGGAAAGGGAAATGCTGCCTCTTTGCAAGGAAGAAAAAATCGGTGTCATTCCTTATAGCCCGCTGGCATCGGGAAGATTAACACGTGATTGGTCGGAGAAGACCCATCGCTCCGAAACCGATCAAGTTCAAAAATCGAAATACGATGCGACAGCAGATACGGATCGATTGATTGTGGAGCGCGTTGCAGCCATCGCCGAAAATCGCGGTGTTCCCCGTGCTCAAATCGCGCTTGCTTGGGTGGCGCAGAAAGAACAAGTCACGGGTCCGATTGTTGGCGCTTCGAAAATATCTCATCTTGAGGATGCGGCAGCTTCTCTATCCATTAAATTGACACCTGAAGAAATTGCGTCGCTGGAAGAGCCATACGTTCCTCATCCGGTCATTGGTGCCGTTTAATATGAATATAGGACAAGAACGCTAGGCCATTTCCATAGGCGTTCTTTATTTTAAATGAGGAGGTGAAATCGCCATGTTTATACAAGAAGTAAGCGAAAAATTTGAGCTGTCACAGGATACGCTTCGCTATTACGAACGAATTGGGCTTATTCCACGAGTGAATCGCAATAAAAGCGGACTTAGAGACTATACCGAAGAAGATTGCCGGTGGGTTGAATTTGTCAAGTGTATGCGGGGCGCTGGTCTTCCAGTTGAGGTCCTTATTGAATATTTGGGGCTGTTTCAACAGGGGGATGAAACGCAAGAGACCAGAAAAGAGCTCCTGATCGATCAGCGCAAGCTGCTTAGAGCACGAATGGAAGAAATGAAGAGGGTGCTTGAACGCATGGATGACAAAATTGAAAGATATGAGCAGACGATCGTGAAGAAGGAAAAAACACTAAGCAGAGCTCAAAACTAAGAGTTAAATTGTAGTTCATTGTACTGACGAAGGTCGATCATTTGTTAAGCTAGTGGAAGTATAACCATACGTATCGTAAGCTTAGGTCAACTAGGGATTACTGGTTGGCCTTTTTTTTGCGCTCATATCGCTGCAGCTGCAATCTACTCCTGGCTGTGTGCTGACGCAATCTGAACTAATTGGCGTATATGATCATCCTTCAACGAATAAAACACAAGCTTTCCTTCCTTCCGATAGTTGGCTAATCCAAGTTGTTTTAACGTTCGCAGATGATGCGAGGTGGTTGCGAGCGAGGAGTTTGTAATATTTGCCACGTCACACACACATAGTTCGTCCTCTTCGCATAAAGCAATTGCGACCTTTAGCCTTGTCTCATCGGCAAGTGCTTTAAACAGCTTGGCCATGCTTTCAATGTTTTGCTGCTCTAGAGCATGCTGCACCTTGCGTACTTTCGGCTCGTCATAACAATATATTTCACAGCTATCTTTCATAATGCACCCGCATCCTTATTCACATTAATGATTGATTGTTATCAGCTTAGCATATTATAATTATACAATCAAATATATGTTTGATTGATGGTTTTAAGTGTGAAAGAGCGGAGCTCAAGCTAGTTGATGGAAGGATGATACATATGTATGATGTGTTGGTTATAGGGGCAGGACAAGCGGGGCTAGCTGCAGGATATTATCTGAAAAAGAGTGGCTTAAGCTTTATCATTTTGGAAGCAGCAGCATCAATAGGGGATTCTTGGCGGCGGCGCTATGACTCGCTGCATCTCTTTACACCACGCATGTATGATGGATTGCCTGGCATGCCATTAGAAGGAACTCAGAATGGTCTGCCGAGTAAAGATGAGATTGCAGACTATCTTGAAGCATATGCGAAAAATATGGCGTTTCCGATCAAGCTGAATTGTCTTGTTAAACGACTTTGGAAAGACGGCCATTTTAAAGCAGAAACAGCAGATGGAATTATTGAGGCTCGCAGCATTATCGTGGGAACAGGTCCATTCCAAGTGAAAAATGTTCCATCCTTTTCCAAAACATTATCAGAGAATGTAATCCAGCTGCACTCCTCAGAATACTTAAATCCAGAACAACTAAGCCCCGGAAACACGATCGTTGTGGGAGGCGGAAATTCAGGTGCCCAAATAGCAGTGGAGTTAGCTCAGGATCAGGATAAACCCAGATCGGTTTATATATCCGTAGCTCGTAATATTTCGTTCAAGCCTTTATATATTATAAGTCGCAGCATTTTCTGGTACTTTGAAAAACTCGGATTTCTTCGTGCAAGTACGCAAAGCTCGATTGGGAAATGGTTGCAAAACCAGCCAGAGCAAGTATATGGATTCGAACTGAAGCAGCTGATGAAAGAGGGGAAAGTAAAGGTCTTTTCTCGCGTAATGAATGCGATTGGCGACCGTGTTATCTGTGAGGATGGAAACGAAATAGAGGTTAAAAATGTCATTTGGGCTACTGGTTTCAAGCGCGATGACCATTGGATTGACATTCAGAATGCATTTGATTCATATGGTCAGATTAAGCATAATGAAGGTGTATCCCCGGTTTCGGGATTGTATTTCGTCGGTTTGCCATGGCAAAGCTCCAGAGGGTCGGCACTATTGGGTTGGGTAAAATATGACGCTCAAAAAATAGTAGATCATCTAGCTCTGACTAATAATTAAAGCTTGTTTAATAAAATAGCGGCGGCTGAGGACTAAATTTCCTGTCCTTGGCCGCCGCTATTTCTATTAATGCCGCCTGACCGCTTAACCGAGCTGCTTGACGGAGCTTCTTACAATGAGCTCCGCAGGCAGCACGACTTTCCTCCACGGCCCGGAGGCGCTGCCATTCTGGATACGGTCTATGAGCATTTGCATGCCGAGATAACCGAACTGGTAGGCTTGCTGGGCGACAACGGTCACAAACGGATTAATTTCCGCATAAGGGCCGAAATCGTCAAAGCATACGATAGAAATATCGTCTGGTATACGCAGGCCGCGCTGCTGGAGCAGGCGAATCAGCTCTATGGCAATGACGTTGTTTCCAGCAATGATTGCGGTCGGAAGAGGGTTTATGCTGTCGATCCAGGCATTCATGGCAGACAGATCATTTTGCGGGCCGAAGCTGGTCTCGAATAAATAATCAGGCTCATATGCCAGCCCATTGAGCTGAAGCGCCTCCCTGTAGCCTTGCAAGCGAAGGCGGGCGCTGGAGCTCGACTGCGAGCCGTTGACCATCATAATTCGCGTATGCCCCCGCTCCACAAGATGATCCACAAGCTGGCGGGCGCCTTCCTTGCTGTCCCCAAGAACGATATCGCATTCAACCCCTGGCACTTCGCGGTCAATAAGCACGAATGGGGTCTGATGCTGAAGCAGCGACTCCAGATTGGGCAGGGAAGGGTCGCCAGTTGGCGCCATCATCACGCCGTCGACCCGCGTCGTTAGAATCGTATGGATATAATCCGATTCCTTCTCTAAATTTTCATCGCTGTTGCCGAACAGCAGCTTGTAGCCATTTTTCGTAGCGGCATCCTCTGCTCCCCGTGACAGCGTCGTATAAAACGGATTCGTAATATCGGCAATAAGCAAAAACAGCAGGCGGGTATGCTGGAGCACCAGACTTCTCGCCATCTGGTTCGGCACATAGTGCATGTCCTCCATCACTTTCTTGACCTTTGCCCGCGTCTTGTCGCTTATTCGGCCTGTGTTATTGATCACTCGCGATACGGTCATCGCCGAAACCCCGGATCGCTGAGCGATATCGTAAATCGTAACCATGCGGCTTGCTCCTTATCTATTCATCCCAATCGTTTTGTATTCTACCATCTTACAAAAGAGAGCCATTGACAGCAACCCTCAAGCTTGATAAATTAGAGTTACCGATAACTCAACACTAACTCAAGCAGCTGGTTATGCACTTATATTTCATCGCGAAACGGAAGCTTTGCCGCCAGAGGACGGCAAAAGCCGTTTACGCTTGTATTGGAGGGATAATAGTGACACAAGAAAAGCATCGTTTTGAAAGCGGTTTCCCTAAAATAGGTATTCGTCCTACGATCGATGGACGCCGTAAGGGTGTTCGCGAATCGCTCGAAGAGCAGACGATGAATATGGCAAAATCGGTAGCGGCGCTCATCGGCGAGCATTTGCGTTATCCGAACGGCGAGCCGGTTGAATGCGTCATTGCGGACAGCTGCATCGGCGGTGTAGCGGAAGCGGCAGCTTGCGCGGACAAATTTGCCCGCGAGCGCGTAGGCGTATCTATCACCGTAACGCCATGCTGGTGTTATGGCACCGAGACGATGGATATGGACCCGTCCATTCCGAAAGCGGTATGGGGCTTTAACGGCACAGAGCGTCCAGGCGCCGTATATTTGGCCGCTGTACTATCCGGCTATGCGCAGAAGGGCCTTCCGGCCTTCGGCATTTATGGCGAGGAAGTACAGGATTCTGGCGACACGAGCATCCCTGAGGATGTGAAGGGCAAGCTGCTGGGCTTCGCGAAAGCGGGTCTTGTTGTAGCTTATATGCGCGGCAAAGCTTATTTGTCGATGGGCTCCGTATCCATGGGAATCGCGGGCTCGATCGTAAGCGATGCTTTTTTCCAGGAATATTTGGGCATGCGTACCGAGTATGTGGATATGTCGGAATTCGTCCGCCGCTTCGAAGAGGAAATTTATGATGGTGAAGAATTTGCTCGTGCGCTCGCATGGGTGAAGGAAAACTGTCCAGAGGGAGCAGACAACAATCCAGCGCAAATCCAGACCTCCAGAGAGCAGAAGGATAAGGATTGGGAAACCGTTGTGAAAATGACGATGATAGCCCGCGACCTGATGGTCGGCAATCCGCGTCTTGCGGAGCTTGGCTTCGGGGAAGAGGCGATGGGCCACAATGCGATTGTTTCCGGCTTCCAGGGGCAGCGCCAATGGACGGATCATTTTCCAAACGGCGATTTCATGGAAACACTGCTTAACTCCTCGTTCGACTGGAACGGCATCCGCGCACCTTACACGGTAGCAACGGAAAATGACAGCTTGAACGGCGTTGCGATGCTGTTCGGCAATTTGCTGACGAATACGGCGCAAATTTTCGCCGATGTGCGGACGTATTGGAGTCCTGATTCGGTAGAACGCGTAACGGGCCATAAGCTGGAAGGCCATGCAGCGGGCGGCATTTTGCACCTAATCAACTCCGGTTCGGCGACGCTTGACGGCACAGGCGAGCAGCAGCTGGATGGTAAGCCTGCGCTTAAGCCGCATTGGGAAATTTCTGAGCAGGAGGCGGCGGATTGCCTGAAAGCAACATCGTGGCGTCCGGCATCGGTCGAGTATTTCCGCGGCGGCGGCTATTCCTCCGACTATTTGACCCGCGGCGGCATGCCGATGACGATGTCCCGAATCAATTTGGTTAAGGGCATTGGTCCCGTTCTGCAAATTGCCGAAGGTTATTCGGTTGATCTGCCAGAAGGCGTTCATGATGTGCTCGACAAACGGACAGATCCGACTTGGCCGACGACATGGTTCGCTCCGATTTTGACAGGCAGCGGTGCATTCCGCAGCGTTTATGAAGTGATGGACCAATGGGGCGCAAATCATGGCTCTATCAGCTACGGGCATATTGGCGCAGATTTAATTACGCTTGCTTCGATGCTGCGTATTCCAGTCAATATGCACAATGTGTCAGAGGAGAAGCTGTTCCGTCCACGCGCTTGGGGCTTGTTCGGCACGAGTAATGCGGAAAGCGCAGATTACCGCGCTTGCGACAACTTCGGGCCATTGTATAAATAACAAGGTGAAACGGTTGCCCTCCGTCCTCTGGCGGCGCGGTGCGTTTCAGTCCGAGAAATATAAGCCTATTTATACGTGAAAAACTTATAAATTCTTATATTTTGAATAATTGAATGAGTCATCTATAAGCTGCCGTTCCGATCATTTGGGGCGGCAGCTTCATGGGTTCAATCAGATAGAGGAGGAAGAGAGAAATGGGCAGCATGGAAATGAGAGAGGAACTATGCAAATATGCAAAAAAGACGGTCGCGAACCGTCTGGTGGTTGGTCCAGGTGGCAACATTAGCGCGAAGCATGAGGGCAAAATGTATCTTTCTCCGAGCGGCTTTGCACTGGATGAAATTGAGCCGGAGCAGTGGGTAGAGGTCGATATTGAGACTGGAGCCGTAACGGATACGGGCTTCCGGCCATCGTCCGAGGTGCTGATGCATCTGTATGCTTACCGTGCGAACCCGAATATTGGAGCCATCGTGCATACGCACCCGCCTTATTGCATCGCCTTTACACTTGTGGAGCAGGAGCTGCCCATTATGTTCCCCGATCAGGCAGCGCTAGTAGGCAAGACGGTATATATTCCGTATGTTCTGCCTACTACAGATAAGCTCGCTGATGCGCTAGTGGAGAAAGTGAATGCTGCGAGCTCGATTTTGCTAGGCAATCATGGACTGGTAACGACAGGACGAAACCTGCGTGAAGCCTACTACCGCACGGAGGTTGTAGAGGAAAGCGCAAAAATTTTCCTGATCGCCAAAGCCATCAAAGAGCCAAAAGTGCTGACGACGGAAGAATTTGAAGAAATCGCATCGCTGGAGAGCGAGGCATACCGCATTCAGCTGCTGCAAAAAATGCAGTAGTTTGCGTTGAATCCGCTAGGAAGAGGAGGAGTGCAGGGGATGGCAAATGCAGCGAAAACGGCGGCGACCGTGCTTGCCTTTGATCTGGGCGCAAGCAGCGGCAGGGCGCTAATCGGCAAGCTTGCTGTGCATGCAGAGGGCAAGCGCAAGCTAGAGGTGACCGAGCTTCATCGTTTTCCCAACTATGCGGTACAAGTAGGACAGCATTTGCACTGGGATATTTTGCGACTGCTGCAGGAGATGAAGACTGCCATTCGCAAGGCATTCCGGCAGGGCTATCAGCCGGCCACCTTTGGCGTAGATACATGGGGAGTGGACTTTGGCCTGCTGGATTCACAAGGTGAGCTGCTGGGCAATCCGTATCATTACCGCGACCCGCAGACGGAAGGCTTGATCGAAGAGGTAGAGCAGCTGCTGAGCCGAGAGGAGCAGTATCAGCAGGGTGGACTCCAGTTCATGCCCTTTAATACAATTTATCAGCTGTATGCGATGAGCAAGGCAGGCTCGCCCAAGCTGGCGGCCGCCGAGACGCTGCTGCTGACACCGGATTTGCTCGTTTATTTTTTGACAGGCAAGAAGGTATGTGAATTTACGATGGCGACTACGACGCAGCTGTTTCATCCCGAGCGGCAGCAGTGGAATGAGCCGCTTATGCAGCAGCTCGGCATTCCAGCGAAGCTGTTTCTTGCGCCGATTCATCCGGGACAGCGCATTGGGCCGCTTACAGCGGAAGTATGCGAGGAGCTGGCTGTACCGCCGATTGAAGCGATTGCCGTAGGCACGCATGATACGGAATCAGCGGTTGCTGCTGTGCCAGCGGCAGGCGGGAAAGCTTTTGCCTATTTGGTATGCGGCACGTGGTCGCTGCTCGGCACCGAGCTTGCGAGTCCGATGCTGACGCCAGAGGCGCTGGCGCTCGATTTTTCCAATGAAGGCGGAGTCGGCGGGACCTATCAGCTGCTCAAAAATATTATGGGCTTGTGGATTTTGCAGGAATGCCACCGCGAATGGCAGTCGCAAGGAGAAGAGCTGTCATTCGCCCAGCTTGCGGCCGAAGCGGAGCAGGCGGAACCATTCCGCAGCCTGATCCATCCGGATGATCTGCGGTTTTACAGCCCTTCGGGCATGATTCGAAATGTGCAGCAGTATTGCGAGGAGACGGGGCAGCTTGTGCCGCAGTCGCGGGGAGAAATAGCGAGATGCATTCTTGAAAGTCTGGCGCTGAAATACCGTTACGCGCTGGAGCAAATGGAGCAGCTAACCGGAGAGGCCTATTCCGGTCTGCACATGGTTGGCGGCGGCATACAGAACAAGCTGCTCTGCCGCTTTACGGCGAATGCGATTGGCCGCTTGGTATGGGCAGGGCCGGTCGAAGCGAGCGCAATCGGCAATATGCTCGTCCAGCTCATTGCCCAAGGGGAATGTGCGAATTTGCAGGAGGCACGGCAGCTATCGGCGGCATCGTTTGAGATGGATGCCTATGAGCCGGCGCCAGCGGAGCAGCAAGTATGGGAGCAGGCTTACGAGGCTTATCTGCGGTTAGTCGCTTTGCAGGTGAAGTCTTAATTTCAATCATACTAAGGGAGTGTTTAAGGTGCTGCATGGGATATCCAAATTAATTTCACCAGAGCTTCTGAAAATATTAATGGAAATGGGCCACAGCGATGAAATCGTGCTGGCCGACGGCAATTTCCCAGTCATGAGCCACGCGCAGCGAGTTGTCCGGGCGGACGGGCACGGCATTCCGGAGCTGCTGGAAGCGATATTGCCGCTGTTTCCCTTGGACCAATATGTGGAGCGGCCAGCGGCGCTCATGCAGGTTGTTCCTGGCGATACGGTGCAGACGCCAATTTGGGAGCAGTATCAGCTCATTATAGAGCAGCATACGCCAGTACGCGAGAAGCCTGAGGAAGTGGAGCGCTTCGCTTTCTATGAGCGGGCGAAGAAGGCTTACGCCATTGTGGCAACTGGCGAGCAGGCGCTGTATGCGAATATTATTTTGAAAAAAGGCGTTATTAAATAGCCTATTCAGACGTCAAAACGGCACGGGAATGTTTCGTTACATTCTGTGCCGTTTTTTTGTTTACATATATTATGGTGAAGCGTACCATAAGTTGGGGCAAGTTTTTTAATTAACTTTCTTGAGTCAGCATGATTGAAGGGCAGGGGGCGAAATTTTGATCGGAGAGAAGAAGGTTAAGCGGATTGAAAGTGTTCGTGGTCTTGTTCAAGAAATGCTCTTACATACAGGGGAGATCGGCTATAAAAATAAAACCGAAGTACATCTTTATGGGGTATCAAATTTCGCTTCGATGCTTGCTATGAGAAGAGGACAAGATCCGGAAATTGCCGGGATCGCCGGGTTGCTTCACAGTTATTATTTCTATAGAACGGGTATTAAAGACTTTCCTGGTCCAAACAGTGCAGATGCGGTAAGATCTATACTGCGCAGTACGCAGCTCTTTTCTGACGAAGAGCAGCATGTCATTCTTCGAGCGATCTTTTATCAAGAAGCTATACATCGAACGCAGGACCCCTACGAGGAAATCATTAAAGATGCTATTTTATTGGAGATGTATTTTCAGAATACAGGTAACTATTCATCCAAGGCGGTTATACATAGACTGCAAAATGTGTTTATTGAATTTGGGATTAATGATGAGTATGCAGGGACGGAATTTAACGTCGACACGGAAACGATGGAGAGTTCTGCGGATGACAGACGTCTTAGGCTGGCAGATTTTTCAGAAATTTTTGCAGGGAAAAATATTATTGGCATCCCGGAAGATGAACGCTACCAGGAAATTTGCAAGTATTGGCCGGACACTGATATCTATAAAGTGCTGGAAGGGAATTGGTGCGCGGCATTCGTTTACTACTGCTGTATGGAGGTGGGCATAAGATTGCCCATTCGCTATCCGAATCGCATGTATCGATTAGCTGGGGTTGGCGCATGGCTGGATTGGGCCCAACTGCCTGAAACGGGGTTTTTCTATCGAGATAAACAAGATGGATTTACACCAAAGCGTGGGGATATCGTTATTTACGAGAAGCTTTTGACTGATCACTCTCACGATCATATCGGAATTGTTATAGCTTGTGAGGACAACAAAATTAAGGTTGCAGAAGGTAACCTAGACAATAAAAACTGCTCTGGTGTTTTATACAGGGATAGAGACCATTGTATTTTCGGATATATCCGTATAGACAACGGTTATTTTTTTAATTTCGATGGGGAATATAAGCCTATCCGTTAATTTAAAACGCAGGGTCATTTTGTTGCTCAACAGATAGTTAAATTCAATATTCCAAATAAAGAGCCATCCCGCAAAGGATGGCTCTAAAACTTGAAGTTACAGACAGCGTGGAGAACCGTATCACAGAGAAGTCAGGTCGCTGGTAAAGGACGTAATATTACATAATGGGGCGTACTTCGCTCATTTCCTGCAATAAATATCATTTCGAGTGGGCCAAACTTATCAGTGGCTGAGTAATGGTGCTAGTCACATTGTCGAAGGCTGCCAACCAATTGGCTGTGATGATGCTTCCGATGTAACCGTCTGGTCGGATTAGCATTAACGTATCGCCAGTAATGCCGTACATGCTGGTCAGCTTGCCGGCAATATCATTGAGGCAATTGGGATCGACTCCGTGCCCAGTATTGACGGCGTAACGGTGCAAATCGGCGCCGCCGTTCGGCCAGCTCAACTCGGGGAGTACTTTGGCGGCGTTCGCTCCGAAGGCCAGTATGGTGAAGTGCGGTCCCTGGAAGACGTCGAACAGACGCCGTATCCCGCCTGGTCCGTTGCAGGGCGCGTCCGGTGCCCGATCACCCACATGCAGGTTTTTGGTGGCTGGCGCGTCGGCAGGGGCGAGCGGCCCGCGATGGTACGAAAGTCCGAGCTGCCGCTCCTCGTCTCCGCGCTTAAGGGTCGAGAGACGTTGCTGGTCAAGACGGGAGTACAGCTCACTGGACTTGCCGAGGACGCGTGCAGCAACTGGCTGCCGTTCGGTCTCGTAGCTATCGAGGAGGCTGTCGGGAGCACCAGCGATGACCTGAGCGAGTTTCCAGCCAAGATTGTAGGCGTCCTGCACACCTGTGTTGAGGCCCTGCGCACCAGCTGGGGTGTGGACGTGGGCAGCATCGCCTGCGAGAAAGACGTTGCCCGCCCGGTAGTGCTCGGCGAGCCGGACGTTGGGCCGGAACACCGAGGTCCAGGTGATGCTGTGGAGCCGGAAACCGGTGAGCTTATGGAACTGGGCGGCTAGAGCAGCTTCGTCGAGGTCAGGCGTCTCGTCTGGTGTCAGCCGGATCATGACCTGAAACTGGTCAGAGTGGGGCAATGGGCATGCTCCGACAAACTTGCCGTGCGTTCGTGGCCACATATGCCACCGATTGCGTGACAGTCCGTCGATTGTACAGTCGATGATGAGCGTACGGTCGGAGTCGGCGGTATCTCCGATGAATCGAATACCAGAGGCCTTGCGGACCGAGCTCGAGCCGCCGTCGGCCCCGACCAGATACCTGCTGCGGACCTTCTCCCCCGTTGAGAGAGTCGTCGTCACCCCATCGGCATCCTGTTCGAAACCCACCACCGCTGTGTCAAACTCGATTCCTAGCCCGAGGCGATCGAGCAGACGGTGCAGGATGGCATCGGTGCGATGCTGCTGCAGCAGCAGGATGTTCGGATACGGCACGTTAGGCGTTGGCTTGTTCCGCTGCTGCATCCGCCAAGGCACAGTGATTGGTCCGAAATGGAGTCCCGCGAGCGGGTATGGGCCGCCCTCCACGAGAGCCTCGCCCAGAATACCGAGGTCTTCAAACACCTCGAGGGTTCGCGGCTGGACCCCCTTTGCACGAGAGCCCTTGAAGGCATGCGGTGCTTTATCTACCAGTCGGACACGAAGGCCGCGCCGCAGAAGGTCTGCTGCTAGCGTGGAGCCGGTTGGTCCGGCTCCGGCGATGAGTACGTCAACGTTCATTTATATTCCTCCACTATCATTTTGGTTTCCATGAAACAATAATAGATGCCACTCCTTCCTTTGTCAATATTGTTTCCAGGAAACTTTAATTTTGTGCTGCCCACTGTTATACTGGTATTAGGCTAATCATCGGAGGAGAAATGAATGATCAACCATAAGGAAGTACAAAATAAAGATCGCTTAATCAAGGGATTGTTAGAAGTTGTGAATGACATACAGCTTAGATACCAAGCGGAAGATGATGAAGAGAAACAATGGCTGATCCAAAATAGCCCTAATCCTGCTGTTGCAGAGTTGGTAAAAGAAATGACAGTCATGATGCTGCATGTGCTGGATGCGATTGGAAAGCTTGAGCCTGTAAATGGCATAACGATTTCAAAGAAGTTCGGCTATTCCAAAGGGAGTATCTCTAAAATTACGAGAAAACTGGCGGATAAACAAATCATCCTTTTTGAATACCTTCCGGATAACAAAAAAGAAATTCTGTTCCGTACCACATCACTGGGCAAAGAGATTTTTCGTCTGCATGAAGCCCTGCATCATCAAATTAATATCGGAGTCAATCGTTTCCTGCAACGGTATAACGAAGCTGAATTAAGCTTTCTCGTCAATGCCCTTAGCGAAACGTTGCATACATCATGGGTATATTCGGAGACAAAAGGGGAGTCAATTGCACCGAGTCAGAGAGCTGCGCGCACAAACGAAGAGACAGACAATGACAAGTCCGTTCGTACTTTATCAGATACCGAGGAAATGAACGAAATCATGGCGATACTCCATAAGTTGGATTCCCAAAACTTAAAGAAAGCTAAAGCGATTCTTAACGATACTTTTTTAACTCCCTCGAAATGATCCAGTTTTCCTTGTTCTTTTTGACGATATTTAATATTGGAATACTGCCAAAATGAGGATGCGAAATCGTTCTGTTTCTGTCAAAATGATAGAGAGTGGACAAGTTATAATTATGAAGAGGAGACGGTCATTTCATGGTCAAATTATCAATGATACATCAGATTTCTGTAAGGGAAAAGGCAGTGGCCTTCACATTTGATGATGGTCCGAATCCGGTATATACGAGCCAATTACTTGATATTTTCCGCAGTGTGGGAGGACGAGCAACCTTTTTTATGATTGGTCAGGAGATGGAAGCGCATCCAGAAATGGCGGCCGTTGTGCATCAGGAGGGCCACGAGCTCGGGAATCATACTTATTCCCATCCAGACCTTACTGAACTGACGTTGGAGGAAGCTAGTGGGGAGCTGCAGCGAACAGATGTCCTTATGCGGAAGGTTACAGGGCAACAGGTACGTAGCTTCAGACCGCCATTCTTTGGCGTGAATGACAGCATTCTGTCTCTGGCTGCAGAGTACGGATACCGGTCAATCGGCACGGTAAATGGAGCGGCCAAGGATTGGGAAACGCCAGGCGTCGATTATATTCTGGAGCATACACGGCAGGTGGTCGCGCCCGGCAGTATCTTGCTGTTCCATGACGGGTACGGGGACCGTTCCCAAACCATTGAAGCGGTTCGGGTGCTGGTGGAAGAACTGGCTGCAGAAGGATATCGTTTTGTCACCACCAGTGAACTGCTGGATATGGCCGATCCGGATGAGAGCGGTCTGGCGATGAGCCCAGAGGAGTTAGAAGGATAAACCTGAAGCACAGGGCCTTCCGTTTTTATCGGATCATGGTATACTCCAATGACGGACACCCGCGAGGTGTCCGTTTTTCTTGCATCCACAAAACCGCGCGCGATGAATGGTCCGGCTAGGGGGCTATTTTTTTTCTCCTTCGCCCATTGACACCTAGGTAGATGTGGATTACCATTATCACAACATAATTCCAAGTTAACAAGTTGGTTAAGTTGTATTTTGCGAGGAGGCTCTCCCGGTGAATATCGAAAATATAGAAGCATTCGTCTATGTCATTTACTACGGCAGCTTTAATAAGGCTGCGGAAAGCCTTTTTCTTTCCCAGCCGTCCGTAACGGCGAGAATTCAGTCGCTGGAGCGGGAGCTTGATTGCAAGCTGTTCGACCGCATGGGCAAGCAAATTCAATTGACCGAGGAAGGCAAGCGGTTCCTGCCGTACGCCCAGCAAATTTTGCAGACGCTGGAAAAGGGTCGCAAACAGCTGCATCAGAAGCAGGAGATGCCTGCCCAGCTGAGAATTGGCTGTACCGTGTCAACGGCAAATTATTTGGTGCCGAGGCTGCTGCCAGCACTGAAGGAGAAGCATCCTGGCATTCGTTTCAAGACAGTGACCGCCAAGACGGATGATATTGTGGAAAAGGTGCTGAACAAAGAGGTCGATATCGGCTTTGTCCGTCAAACGACCCATCCCGGCTTGCGCTCGGTTAAGCTGCTGGATGACGCCATTCGGCTGCATGTGTATGAGGGCCACCCTTTTCTGAAAGAAAAGCAGATTACGCTAAGGGCGATAGGCAACCAGCCGCTGGTGTTTTTTGAATGTGGAGCGCTGGACTGGGTAAGGCTGCAGCGGGTTTTTGAATCACTTAATGAACCGCCGGAAATGTCCTGCCACACAGATAATTTGGAAACCGCGAAGAGGCTCGTGCTGCAAAAGCTGGGGATCTGCTTCCTGCCAAGTCTGTCTGCCTATGACGAGGTTCAGGCTGGCCAGCTTTTCCCGATTGCGATTCCAGAAGTGGAGGGACTGTCGCTGGATACGAACCTGATTATGCTTAACGGGGAGAGCAGTCCTTTTTTCGAAAGCTTGGTGAAGCTTGTCAAAGCATTGCCTTTCGTCAGCGGGGCATAAAAAGTAAACGTAAAACGAGGGAATTCGACACACGAACAGAGCTGCCCTGAAGCCGACCTATCGAATGTTTAGATAAGAGAATAGAAAAACCCTATTATCCGAGGCATTGACGGTTTGATGAGCGGATGATAAATTAGTGACAGAACAATTCTTACTTAATAGGTAGGAATTATAGGTTTTATAAAACGAGATGACATGGGGGAACGATTTTTATGAAAAAAAGAACTTTTTTAGCTACGCTGCTGGTATTGTCCTTTACGCTGACGGCTTGCGGAGCTGCAAATAATGGCGCGAATGAAACAGCAAACAGCGGTGCAGGGGCAAGTGCTAGCCCGGCTCAGGAAGTGAAGAAAATTATTGTCGGCACGGGTACCCAGTTCCCGAATGTATGCTTTATCGATGAGGACGGCAAGCTGACAGGCTTCGACGTTGAGCTGGTTAGAGAAATCGATAAACGCCTTCCGGAATATGAGTTTGAATTCCAAACGCAAGAATTTTCAAGCTTGCTGCTAAGCCTTGAGACGAAAAAAATCGATTTTGTCGCTCACCAAATGGAGAAAAATCCAGAGCGTGAGGCCAAATTCCTTTTTAATAAAGAGCCGTACAGCATTTTCCTTTCCAAAATCGCAGTGTACAGAGACAATACGACAATTAATTCAATCGACGATTTGACAGGCAAAAAAGTGTTCACATCGCCAACGAGCAATCAGGCCTTTTTCCTGGAGCAATACAACAAGGATCACAACAATCCGTATGAAATTGTTTACTCCAGCGGCGCTGCCAACGACCGAATTGCCTTGCTCAAAAGCGGCCGCGTAGATGCAACGCTTGCTACTGACTTCTCGCTTCCGTTCTACCCTGACACAGATGGCAATCCTGCGATGAAAACGGTAGGCGAACCGCTCATTCAATCCGACGTGCTGTTCGTGCTTCGCAAAGACAGCCAGGAGCTGGCAGACAAACTGGATGCAGCAATTAAAGAGGTTAAAGCAGACGGAACGCTGTCGAAGCTGAGCGTAGAGTGGCTTGGCGAAGACTACACAAAACCGCTTGATGAAGTTGTAAAAAAATAAATGGTGCTACTAACTTGCTGGTCAAGGGTGTAAGACGGAGGGAAACCTATGGGCAGAAAATTTGATATTCATTACTTGCTAGATTTCATACCCAAATTGCTGTCTTACCTGCATATCACCTTGTTTATTGTAGCTGCATCCATTTTGCTGGGCATCGTGGTTGGTTTTATAATCGCGCTGCCCCGGCTTTACAAAACTCCCGTATTGCAGCGGGTTTCGCAGGTGTATGTATCCTTTTTCCGCGGAACGCCAATATTGATTCAGCTCTTTCTCATTTATTACGGTCTTCCGGAATTGCTTAAGCTGGTTCATATTGATGTATCACGGGCCAATGTGCTCGTTTTCGTTATTTTGGCTTATGCTCTCCATAGTGGCGCTTTTATTTCCGAGGCGATTCGGGCGGCGGTCAATGGGGTGGATCGTGGGCAGGTAGAGGCGGCCTATGCGATTGGAATGAGCGGCTATCAGGCGTTTACCCGAATTGTGCTGCCGCAGGCGCTGGCGATATCGATCCCGATTTTGGCGAATCTCGTCATTGGCAACCTGAAGGACACATCGCTGGCGTTCACGCTGGGCGCCATGGAAATGACGGGCAAGTCGCAGACGCTAGCCTCGGCAACCCAGCATTTTATCGAAACCTACATTGCTTTGTCCCTTATTTATTTTGTAATCAGCACGATTTTGGAGCGGACCTTCCATTATTTAGAGCGCAGGCTGCTGCGTCATGAGAAACAAGTGGCCGAACCGGTGGAGCGTTATGGAAAAAGAAGGCTGTGGAAGCGGACGCTCATCGCGCGCTTTGAGAAAGGAGGCTGAGCCTGATGTCACTAGACCCTGGATTTATATGGACGGCCTTTCTCAGCTTGTTCAAGGCGCTGCCTAATACACTTTATATTACCATCGTCTCGGTGTTCGTCGGTTTCATTATCGGTACAGCAATTGCCCTTATTCGTATTTATCGCATTCCGATTCTATACCCGCTGGCTAGCGCTTATGTGCTATTCATTCGTGGTACGCCGATGCTCATGCATTTGCTGCTTATCTATTTCGGCCTTCCGATCATAATCGATGGGCTGGCAAGCGCACTCGGACTTGGCTTTAATTCA
This sequence comes from Paenibacillus sp. R-74696, assembly GCF_055814915.1. NCBI lineage: Bacteria > Bacillati > Bacillota > Bacilli > Caryophanales > Paenibacillaceae > Paenibacillus > Paenibacillus sp. R-74696. The sequence continues at coordinate 213,938 of NZ_JBPULM010000046.1, read as the reverse complement.
ACGGTTATTCCGTTAATCGGATTTGCTTATATTTCTTTCTCGATTACTGCAGGCGCCTATATGTCGGAGGTTGTACGCGCAGGCATTCTTGCGGTGAACCGCGGACAGATGGAGGCCGCTTATTCCATTGGAATGACGACGCCGCAGGCGCTGCGCCGTATTGTACTGCCGCAGGCGCTCGCCGTCTGCTTGCCGAATCTATCGAACAATTTGATTGGCATGCTGCACGGTTCAACGCTCGCTTTTACCGTATCTGTCGTTGAAATCAATGCCCAAGCGCAAATTGTCGCTGCCACAAATTGGAAATTTCTTGAAGCCTACATTGCAGCCGCGGTGCTGTTCTGGGGCATGACCATATTAATCGAGCAAGGTACTGCTTGGCTTGAGCGGAGAATTAATAAATACAATCGAGGTGGCGTAGCATGATTGAACTGAAGCAGATTTCCAAGTCGTTTGGGAAAAATCAGGTGCTTCAATCCATCGATTTGACGGTGGAAAAAGGCGAGGTCGTTGTCATATTGGGCCCAAGCGGCTCGGGTAAAACAACCTTGCTGCGCTGCATCAATTATTTGGAGAAGCCCGATAATGGGCAAATCCGCATTGGGGATTTCGAGCTGGACTTCAAGGCAGCAGGGAAAAAAGATATTCATAATCTGCGCCAGCGCTCGGCTATGGTGTTCCAGCATTACAATTTATTCAAGCATAAGACGGCGCTGGAAAACGTCATGGAAGGGCTGCTCATTGTGCAAAAGCTGCCCAAAGACGAAGCAAGGCGGCGCAGCACGCAAATGCTGGAGAAGGTAGGGCTTGCGGCGAAGCTTGACGCTTACCCAAGCGAGCTATCCGGCGGACAGCAGCAGCGGGTGGGCATCGCCCGGGCGCTTGCGCTGAACCCGGAAGTGATTTTGTTCGATGAGCCGACGTCGGCGCTTGATCCGGAGCTTGTGGGCGAAGTGCTTGATGTCATTCGCAAAATCGCTGGAGAAGGCATTACGATGATCGTCGTCACGCATGAAATGGGCTTTGCCCGCGATGTCGCAAGCCATGTCGTCTTTATGGACGGCGGTGTTATCGTCGAAGAAGGCAAGCCGAGCGAGCTGTTCGGCAGGCCGAAGGAAGAACGGACCAAGCAGTTTCTGAAGCGAATCGCGCCGGAACCTAGCTATAGCATATAAACGAGCGTTGCAAGGCAATCGACGATGGGAGAGAATGGAAATGGCGATTAAGCTTAGCATTTTAGACCAAAGCCCTGTTTTTCCAGGCAGCACGCCGGCAGAGGCTTTTCAAAATACACTCACACTGGTGAAAAAGGCGGAGCAGCTCGGCTACAACCGTTTCTGGGTATCTGAGCATCATGATTCGGCGCAAGTTGCCGGCTCCTCGCCTGAGGTGCTGATTTCGTTTTTGCTTGCTCAAACAGAAAGTATTCGCATTGGCTCAGGCGGTATTATGCTCCAGCATTATAGCCCTTATAAAGTAGCGGAAAACTTTAATTTGCTGGCGACACTTGCTCCAGGCCGTGTTGATCTAGGAATCGGCCGCGCGCCGGGCGGGCTGCCGCGTTCCACGCAGGCTTTGCAGAAAGGCATTTCACAGGAGCAGTCGCTGCAGGATAAGCTGGTGGAATTAGAGCATTTTGTGAAAAATACGCTGCCCGCGGAGCATGAGTTGGCCGGGCTGCAGGCTTCCCCTGTGCCAGAGCAGCCAGCCGAAATCTATGTGCTTGGCGCTAGTGTAGCCAGTGCGAAGCTGGCAGCTGAAGCCGGTTACCCGTATGTATTTGCCCAATTTATTAACAGTGATGCAGCTATCGCGGAAGAGGCGCTGACCGCTTATCATGCGGAGTTCCGCTCGGATAAAGGCAAGCAGCCGCAGGCGATTTTGGCGCTGTCGCTCATTGCCGCTAATACCGATGAGGAGGCAGCACTGCTGGCCTCTGATCATAAAAACGTTAAAATTCATTTGGAAAATGGCAAGACGCTGACGGTCGGAACCGTCGAGCAGGCGGAAGAATTCGGTAGACAATCGGGCCAGCCTTATAGGGTTGAAGTGAAGGAAGCCGAAATTACGAAAGGCTCGAAGGAGACCGTTCGGAGGCGGCTGCTGGAATGGCAGGAGAAGCATCACGTCAATGAGTTTATTATAACGACGGCGGTTAAGGATTTTGAAGCTAGAATTCATTCCTATGAGCTGTTATCGGAAGCTTTCGCTGAGCTTGCTGTAGAAAGCTAGAAGGTTTAAAGTGGATACTGTGAAAGGCAAGTAGTAGGGCAGGCAGCATGAATAGGCTGGAGCAAAAGCACGATGCGGGGGAGGATTTGGCATGGCGGATACACAGGCGGCGGAGAGGACGCAGCAGTTGGGGGCAAAGCTGATTGAAATACGGCGCCAGCTGCACCAGCATCCCGAATTATCAAATGAAGAGTTCGCCACGACGAAGGCGATTCAAGGCTGGCTTACGGAAGCGGGCATTCGCATCGTCGATTATGGGCTGAAAACGGGTGTAGTCGCCGAAGTTGGCGGCAAACGCAGCGGGCCTGTTCTGGCTTTGCGTGCCGATATTGATGCACTGCCGATCCAAGAGGAGACGGGGCTGCCCTATGCATCGCAAGTGGCGGGAAAAATGCATGCTTGCGGGCATGATTATCATACCGCTTCGCTCATCGGTGCAGCTTTACTGCTCAAGCAGCGCGAGGAGACGCTGGCGGGAACGGTGCGCCTTATTTTTCAGCCTTCTGAGGAGAAGGCGACAGGCGCACAGGTGGTCATTGCAAGCGGCGCGCTTGATGGTGTGGGGGCGATTTATGGCATTCATAATAAGCCGGATCTGCCCGTCGGGACGATTGGCATTAAGCCGGGACCGATAATGGCAGCAGCCGATGGTTTTGTTGTTGAGGTGACGGGCAAAGGCAGCCATGCGGCTGTGCCGGAAGCAAGCATTGATCCGATTGTGACGGCGGCGCATATTGTGACGGCGCTGCAATCGATCGTCAGCCGCAATGTCAGCCCGCTGCTGAGCGCGGTCGTTAGCGTGACGCGCATTCAAAGCGGAACCGCCTGGAATGTCATAGCGGAAAAGGCCGTCTTCGACGGGACGATTCGCACCTTTGACGAGCAGGTGAGGAAGCATGTGCTGGAACGTTTCCAGCAGGTGGCGGAAAATGTAGCAGCAGCGTTCGGCGCAACTGCGACGGTGCGCTGGATTAAAGGGCCGCCAGCGGTTCAAAATGACCCGGCTTTAGTAGAAGCAGCAGTCGCAGCAGCTCACGAAACGTTGCTGCAGGTCGTAGAGCCGCTTCCGTCTTCTGCTGGAGAGGATTTTGCTTTTTATCAGAAGCAGGTACCGGGTTTGTTTTTTTTCATGGGAACAGCGGGCCCGCAGGAATGGCATCATCCGGCTTTCGATATCGATGAGCAGGCGCTGCCGCTGACCGCTGCTTATTTTGCCAACCTAGCCAGTCGTTATTTGGAGCCGTTCGGAGAAACGAATAAGCAATAAACGAAGCGAATAAGGTGAAACGGCCGTCGCCGGCCTTAGTCGGCGTGGCGCGTTTCAGTCCGAGAAATATAGGCTGGTTATAAGAATGAAACTTATAAATTCCTATATTTTAACAAAAGGGCTCCTAGACGTCATCTTATAGATGAAGCGGTCAAGGCTCTTTTTATCCTATAATTCCGATAAAAATCATGCGAAAGGTGTGTATAGTGTGGCGAATATCAAAGTTGAAGTTCGGGATGCGGTAGCGGAAGACCGCGAGGCGATTTTGCGCATCGTCGTAGCTGCTTATTCGCAGTACGAGGCTGTTATGTCACCCGATCGCTGGGCCGATTATAAGGCTTCTATTATTGAATCGGTTGATAAGGAAGGACCCCAGGCGCGCATAGTTGCGGAGGTGAATGGGGAGATCGTCGGCAGTGTGCTGCTGTTCACTTCGTCGACTACCGCCTATGGACGTCCAGAGCTGAAAATCGATTCACCGATTATTCGCTTGCTTGGGGTAGCGCCAGAGGCCCGCGGGCTTGGCGTTGCGACAGAGCTGATCAAGGAAAGCATTCGCCGTTCGCTCGCGCTTGGGGCTTCCACGCTGCATCTGCACACCTCTGATTTAATGGCGTCTGCCATTAAGCTTTATGAGCGGCTGGGCTTTGAACGGGCGACGGATAAGGAAATGTACAATGGCGATGTTTTGGTGAAATGCTACAAGCTGCAGCTTCAGGAAACGGCATTATTGTCTTCATAAACATTCGGAGGAGGAATTGGTTATGGCTAAGCGGAAAAAAATCAAATTTGGTGCAATTGTTCATGGGGTTGGCGGTCATGTTGGGGCTTGGAGACATAAGGATGCCGTGACGGATGCCAGCGTTAATTTTGAATTTTACAAGCAGCAGGCGCAGAAGGCTGAGGCAGGCAAATTCGATCTTGTATTTATTGCCGATGGGCTCTACATTACCGAGCATTCGCTGCCTCATTTCTTGAATCGATTTGAGCCGCTGACTATCCTTTCCGCGCTGGCGGCGGTTACTTCGAAGATCGGCTTGGTTGGCACGCTGTCGACGTCCTACAGCGAGCCGTTCACCGTAGCCCGGCAGTTTGCTTCGCTTGATCATATTAGCGGCGGGCGCGGCGGCTGGAATGTCGTCACGTCACCACTTGAAGGCTCAGCGAAAAACTACAGCAAGGCGGATCATCCAACGCATCCGCAGCGCTACCGCATTGCAGAGGAATATTTGGAGGTAACGCGCGGGCTTTGGGATTCATGGGAAGATGATGCTTTTGTGCGGGATAAGGAATCGGGCGTGTTTTTTGACCCGGAGAAGCTGCATCGTTTGAATCATAAAGGCGAGTTTTTCTCCGTGCAGGGGCCGCTCAATATTGCCCGCTCGAAGCAGGGCCAGCCGGTTGTTTTCCAAGCGGGCTCCTCGGAGGATGGACGCAATTTGGCAGCGAAAAGCGCCGATGCGGTATTTACGGGGCATGAGTCCTTGGAGGAAGCGAAGGCTTTCTATCTCGATGTGAAAAATAGAGCGGCAGCGTATGGCCGGTCGGCAGATGAAATTGGCATTTTCCCTGGCATTTCTCCCATTATCGGACATACGCAGGAAGAAGCAGACCGCAAATACGAGGAGCTGGCTAGCCTCGTGTCTATTGATAAGGCGCTGCAATTTTTGGGCCGCTTCTTCGAGCATTTCGACTTCTCGCAGTTTCCGCTCGATGAGCCATTCCCGGACATTGGCGATCTCGGCAGCAACAGCTTCCGCAGTGGCACGGACAAAATCAAGAGCAAAGCTCGGGAGCACGGCTTAACGCTGCGCCAGGTCGCACTAAGCGTAGCAACGCCGCGCACAGACTTTATCGGTACGCCGGAGAAAATCGCTGACTTAATTCAGCAATGGCATGAGGAAGAGGGTGCCGACGGCTTCATTATTCATTCTTCTGTGCCGAAGGGGCTGGATGACTTCGTCGATCTAGTTGTGCCGATTTTGCAGGAGCGTGGCATCTACCGGACAGAGTATGAGCATGATACGCTCCGCGGCAATTTAGAGCTGCCGATTCCTGAGAATCGCTATGCCGCAAAAGCGCTAAGCAAAGCTTAAAACAGCATTTCTGAGCTGTTGATCGGACAAAAAAGAATAGTAATCGCGTTTGTATCATACACGGGTACTGGCACACTGGACATTTTTTGGAAATGTTCACTGCACGGGCCCGTGTATTTGCTGTTTACATACATATGCCATGCAAAGGGCGCCTTGCAAAAAACGGAAATAGTGATAAAATAGTAGCGTTTACAATAGGGGCGTTAAAGCCATATTGGGGAGGCAAAGCATGTCCAGATTATTTCAGACTAATACAATTCGAAAAGTAAGAGAACTTGGCGGTATGTGGGATTTTGTCACGGTTCCGGATGGAGAAATTCAGCTGGAATCGCTTCAATATCGATATAGGCTGGCGGTTCCGGGCTGCTGGGAGACGCATCCGGAGCTGCTGACATACAGTGGCAGAGGCGTTTACCGCACCAAAGTGACCTTGGAGAAACGGACGTCGCTTCGTCTTATTTTTAAAGGCGTGAGCCATACAGCCAATGTGTTTTTTGATGGAAAGCCGGTTGCCCGCCATTATAATGCGTATACGGCATTCGATGCCGTCATTCGCGATGTTGAAGCGGGTACACATGAGCTTGCCGTGCTCGTGGATAATTCTTTTAGCGAAGCATCGTCGCTTCACGTCCCTAACGACTATTATACATACGGCGGAATTATTCGTCCGGTCATGCTGGAGGAAATTCAGGAGCTGTTTGTTGAGCGCATATCTTTCATCCCTTTGAAAAATTTAACTTCAGAAACAGAAACCGAATCGGAAACCGAATCAGAAACAGAAATAGAAACAGAATTGGAAGCAGGACAGCAAAGTGCTGGCAGCTGGCAGGCAGAGATTCGCGCTTGTGTCCGCTATCCAGCGCTATCGAAGAAGCATACGCAGGTGCAGTTGGATACTAGGCTGACGGCGACGATTGCAGGGCAGACGCTGGAGCTTGGCAGCGTGAGCTTGCAACCGGGAGAGACGGCGAGTGTAGGCGGCATTTTCAGCATGGATCAGGTGCAGTCTTGGTCGCAGGAAAATCCGGCTTTGTATTTGCTGCAGGTTTTGGTGCAAATCGAAGGCCAAGCGGCTCCCGTCGATGATTTGGTGGAGCGCGTAGGCTTCCGAACGGTTACAACGGAGCGTGGACGCATTCAATTGAACGGCGAGGATATCGTGCTGCAAGGATTTAATCGGCATGAGGATCATCCGCTGACAGGTTCAGCTTTACCGCTGCCGCTTATGGCACAGGATTTACAGTTGATGCTGGATATGGGCGCAAGCGCGGTGAGAACTAGCCATTATCCGAATGATGAGCGTTTTCTCGATTTATGCGATGAGCACGGCGTGCTGGTATGGGAAGAAAATCATGCCCGCGGCTTGTCGATTGAGCAAATGCGCAATCCAAATTTTATTTGGCAGTGCGAGCAGGTTAATCGCGAGATGGTGGAGCAGCATTTTAATCATCCATCGATTGTCATTTGGGCGATTTTGAATGAATGCGCCAGCGATTTGGAGGAAGGGCGCGTTCACTACAAGCGGCAGCTTGAGCAAATTCGGGCAATGGACAGCAGCAGGCCGCTAACGTTTGCTTCCCATCACCGTGAGAAGGAAATTTGCTTTGACCTTGCCGACATCGTGTCCTGTAATTTGTACCCGGGCTGGTATGGCGATGAAGATCCAGGCGAGCTATGCGATGCGGCGCGAGGCTGGGCCGATGCCGCAGGCGGTGCGGGCAAGCCGATGATTATGAGCGAGTTTGGCGGCGACGGCCATTACGGCTTGCGCGACCCGAACCGGGTACGCGGCACAGAGGAGCGCCAGGCAGATATTATTGAAGCGAATTTGCAGGCGTACACGTCGCGAGAGTATATGTCCGGCATGTTCATTTGGCAGTTTTGCGATTGCCGGGTAACCGAAGGCACGGGCTGGCTGCTCGCCCGCGCCGGAACGCAGAACAGCAAAGGCATTGTGGACCGCTATCGCAGGCCGAAGCTGGCTTATGAAGTGGTGAAGAAGTATTTTCGAGGCAAAGCTCGGTTGTAGGGCAATTTGGACTTGTAAATGAAAGAGATTTAGCACAAGGGTGGAGTAGTCTGGCTAAATATATTAAGCATAGAAGCGATGGGATTAACGGCATGCTGCCGTTTGCTCCATCGTTTTTTATGTGATTAGGCGTGCATGCAAATGTAAGCGAGCCAGAAGCTGATCCATTTTAGCATCAAATATCTTCCCGCCGCAGTCTCACAACCGACTCCGGTTTACTCCCTGCACGATGATGGACTTGGCGGACACAGCAGCCGCTATTTCAATAGAATCACGGGTTATGGCACCGGCTGCGGACTGAGGAGCAGCTAATGCACCGCCTGATTCCTTTTTCAGGGAATAATGAGGGAGATAACGGATTTCCTGTCCGCTTACGGCCTGAAATCGGAGTAAAACCCAGAATAGCGGAACCTCAGTCCGCCAAAAAAAGGGAGCGTTCCCGAGCCGAGGGGTCTCATCCATAGTGGTTTCAGTAACAGTGATCTGAGCAACGCACCTATGTGGTTGCCCCCAGCCTTAACTCGTTAGATAAGATTTACCCTCGACTAAGATAAGAACAAATCGCTTTCTACTGGGACTGGGCATCATGACGCTGCTCCTCTTGTTCGTTAAAGTGCAGCAAATGATAGGTGGGAGGGGATTGGTCCATTTACGCCTATAGTAAAGTTGGCGCGGCGATGAATGTGAGTGTAAGGGCAGGGCAGCTCTAAGGCTGGAGCCTACAGCTGCTGCAAATCCTTCATCAACCACTCGTCAGATCCATCGCGCGATAAAAACCACACATGGGTAAAGCGGCCTTGCGGCTTATAGATGAGCTCTTTGGCACGCAAAATATCGGACATGCCGAAGGCGGGGGAAGCATTTCGAATGATTAACGCGATCGGATAAGCAGTCGCGTAATGGTTTATTTTCAATTCCTTCGTCTGAATGCGCTTATTCAGCTCGGCGATCAGCATTTCGACTACCTCTTGATTAAGATTGCGCGATTGGGAGCGGCCTAGCAGCCTTTTCGCCTCTTCGGAATCATAGAACAGATGAGTAATTTCAACGCCAATGATGTGATGATTCCGATGCTGAAGCACGGCATCCGGGCGTTCACGCTGATAGAGCAGCCGGAGCCTATTGGCATAATTTTGGTTGTAGAGACGGATGAAAATGCGGACAGCTGTGCGTTCTAGATCTCTTTTTTCCTGATAGCCCTGCAACGGAATTCCCCTATCTGCGTACCTTTCCGAGCTGCTAGCCTTCCTTCGGATCGGTTAAATTTGTGTGCATGATTAACGAATATCCCCTAAAGCCAATAAGCAATGATAGCTGTAAGCCCTGCTAGCGTGCATAATACGCCACCGAATCTTGTTGATACAAGGTAGAGGCTGGACGCTTCGGTGCCGTCATTAGATTTCCAGCTCTCAGTCAGTGACCATACGAAGGCGGGCCGCGTCACCAATAATAAACCACAGCAGATTAATAAAATCCCAATAAAAAGCATGAGCGGACACCTCCTTGAAAAATGAGTACAGCTTTATAATAACATGATCGATGACCATAACTGTAATCTTTTAGTGGAAAAAGCCTGCTCCTTCCGCGTGCGGATGGGAGCAGGCTTGTATAATTTAAGTTGTGCTTTATGAAGCAGCTAGCTGTTACAGATAAACGGCTTTGCCCGTGCGTGCGGACTCATAAATGGCCTCCAAAATTTGCGAAACGACATACGCTTGCTCTGGCGTTACAACCGGATCAGTGTCGTCCTCAATTGCTTTCAGCCACATTCTCATTTCCAGATCGGAGTCGCGGCCGGAATCTGCGCCGTCGAAGAAAGCCACGCCGCCGGATTTCAGCTCAATGTCCGTCGTGTAAAGACGGCTATGGTTTTCGCCATTGATCCGCAGGCCGCCTTTCATATCAGCTCCGCCTTCTGTACCGGACAGCGAGCATTTTGCTTCGTCAATATCCAGTGTGTTCAGCGCCCAGCTGGACTCAAGGGAAATCGTAGCGCCATTTTCCATAACGATCATGCCGAAAGCGGAATCTTCAACGGTAAACTTGGCAGGGTCCCAAGGGCCCCAAGCGTTGGCTGCATTTTCACGCTGCGACAGCTTGTGGTAGGCTGTTCCAAGTACAACCTTTGGCTTGTAGTTGTCCATCATCCACAATGTCAGATCCAGCGCGTGAGTACCGATATCGATTAGCGGGCCGCCGCCTTGTTTTTCTTCATCAAGAAATACGCCCCATGTTGGTACGGCGCGGCGACGAATCGCATGTGCTTTCGCGTAATACACTTCGCCCAGCTCGCCATTAGCACAAATTTTCTTCAGCTGCTGGCTGTCTGGACGGAAACGGTTGTTGTAGCCGATCGTCAGTTTTTTGCCAGTACGGCGTGCCGTTTCCATCATAAGCTTTGCATCTGCTGCTGTTTTTGCCATTGGCTTCTCGCACATGACATGCTTGCCAGCTTCCAGCGCAGCAATCGCGATGACCGCATGGGAATCATTCGGCGTACAGACGTGAACGACTTCAATAGATTCGTCCTTCAAAAGCTCAGTATAGTCGGTGTATACGCGAGCGCCTTCCGCACCATACTTCGCAGCAGCCTCCTGTGCGCGATGCTCCTCGATGTCGCAGAAAGCGACGATTTGTGCGCTTTTAATCGTGCTAAGGCTTGGCAAATGCTTGCCATTAGCGATACCGCCACAGCCGATAATCGCAATACGATGAATTGTAGACATTATAAAATCCTCCTTGAATTTGTTGTTAGTGCGCCTCGGCGCATGCTTTAAATAACTTGTTAATAAGTGAGCGGAGTGAAAGGTTTGGATTTGAGAAGCGATAGCGCTCGCATTTGCTAGTGGATTTCTACCGCTGAAGCGGTCTAATTCAAAGAAATCCACTAGCAACAGCGATCGAAAACCAAATCTTTCACGCAGCGAATTTCCATTTTAACAAAGTTTTACGCAAACGGGGAAGGCAAAAAGATATCGACTTCCTTTTTCGTCTGAGCAGAACGGATAATGCCGTCGATAACCGCTTGATTGCGAACGATTTGGCTGCCAGGAATAGGGGCCGGTCTGCCGTCGCGCACCGCTTCGGCAAAATCCCACACCTTGGCATGAAATAAATCCGTTTGGTGCTGAATAACCGGAATCGGGCTTTCCGTATGATGTCCTTGTACATCATGGAACATCGTGATGGAGCCTACACTGCCATCGAATACGCCGCTCCAAGGGCCTGAGCCGGAAGGTGTAACCTTGAGCCCGGCATTGGTACCGAGGAATAGGGCGGCGCCGAGCGAGTCCATATGCATCGCCCAAGAAATTTTGAAATTGAGCACAATATCGCCTTCGAAACGAATCATCGCCACGCCGAAATCCTCAACGTCAAACTTGTCTGCTTCCTTATGATACAGCGGGTTCGTACCAAAATGGTTAGACGTAAACGCTGATACCGTCAGCGGCTTCGGATAACCAAGCGCATTCATCGCCATGTCGAGCGAGTAGCAGCCAATGTCGGCCATGGCACCAGCTCCGGCAATGTCCTTGCGGATAAAGGTTCCGCCTGGCATGCCGCGGCGGCGTCCGCCTCCCGTTTCTACATAATACACCTTGCCTAGCTCGCCAGACGAGATGAGATCACGAATGATCGCCATATTCGGGTCATAGCGCGGCTGGAAGCCGATGTTGAGCATATAGCCCGTTTTGAGCGCTGTTTCCGCCATCGTCACCGCTTCTTCAAGCGTGACCGACATTGGTTTTTCCAGCATGACATGCTTGCCTGCATTTAGCGCATCAACCGTCGTTTGAAAATGGGCCACATTCGGCGTGCAAATGCTGACGCCATCAAGCTCCGTGTCGAGCAGCTGCCGATAGTCGTCATAGGCCGCCGCATGGGGCAGCTCCCAATGCTCAATAAATTGCCCGGCGCGGCCTGGAATAATATCGGCGACAGCAGCAACTTCTACGCCGAGCATCTGCTTATACGCTCTAGCATGGGCGCCTGCGATGCCGCCGCTGCCGATAATTCCGATTTTTAGCGTCTTGGACATTGCGATTATCATCCTTTACTACATAATAGACATCTGCTGCGCACGGTATTCAGAAGGGGTCATATCAAAACGTTTGCGAAATACCGCATGCAAATAGTTGGCATTGGCAAATCCCGTTTGCTGGGCGATTTTTTCAATCGACTGCGTGCTTTCGGCAAGCGCATGGCATACCGCCTTGAGGCGCATGTTTTCGAGTGTGGCGCTGAAGGACTGGCCGTCCCCGGCCTCCTTGAATACCCGCTGAATATGCCGCGAGCTTAAATTCAGCTTGTCGGCTACATCCTCGAGCGTGACCTCGCCGGAGTAGTTGGCCTGTATATATTCCATAGCGAGACGATAGCGGTAAGCCTTCATATCCCGTGTGGGCCAGTGGGCCTGTTCCGGCTCCTTCACCGTGTCATAAGCACGCACTGCCCGCAGCAAGATTTGAATGACATTTTGTCTGATCGTCGTATAGCTGCCTGTATAATGCCTTGAGCAAGCTTCATAAGCTTCCAAAAACAACGGCATAGCCTGATGCACATCTTCTGCTGGAAACAGGGGCAGCGTGCGCAGCTTGCTGATGCAATCATCTGCCTCGGCCACTTCCCAGTCATCCGCTTCTGTAGTAGGGGAGGAGCCGGGCAACAATCTGCGATCGATAATATCGACATGCAGGCACAGCTCATCCATAATGTCATCCGGACTTGCCTCTTGATAATGAAGCACATCAGGACCCGTCAAATAAAACATGCCTTCGTTCAGCGCATATGGCATATCGACCAGAATTACAGTCCCCTTGCCCTGCGGTATAAAATGAAACTCGAACTCGGCATGCTTGTGAAAGTTGACGATTTTGCCGGGAAGAAACTGGGTCAGGTGAAAACGCAGCACATGTATATCGTAATAGCCCCAGCGGATGCGAAGATCAAGTCTCTCGAGCGCATCCTGGCGCTCACGCATCACTTCATATGGAAAAGGCTGCAATTGCGCCAAACCTCCCTTCAAGCCGTTATTTCTGAAAAATAATCCAGTAGTCTATTATTGCGCCAACTCATCGATACGAATCGATTTGCCTTCGCGCACGGAACGGTTCGCCGCTTCAACCAGCTTTGTTAATTCAACGGCAAGCTGAACATTTTCCTCAGCCTTCGTATCGTTAACAATATGATCGGCGAATTGGTTGAAAGCGCCTGGTCGCGAGTTTGGAAGCACCTGCTCCTGCCATTCCTTCCCAGCGTCTTCACCGTTCAAGTTCGTCCGCAGCAGCAGGCGGTCATCAGGTGTGCCGTACATCAAAGTGCCTTGCGTGCCGTGAATTTCGATCGTGAAAGGCGAGAACGCGTTGACGAAGCCCGCTTCAACGATGCCGACTGCGCCTGATGCTGTTTTAAGCAATACGACGGCGTTATCTTCTACTTCTTTTCCTGTTACATAGCCATATTGCGCAGATGCTTCAACAGGCTGCTCACCGAGGAACAGGCGAGTCAAATACATCGGGTGGCAGCCCAGATCGATCAAGGCGCCGCCGCCACATTGCTCCAAATTGTAAAAATGCTCAGGCAGCCAGTTTTTCGTAGCGCCATCATGCGATAGTCTAACCCGAACAAGCGTTACTTGGCCAAGCAGGCCTTGTGCCAAAATGTCCTGAATCGCCAGCGTGTAGCCCGCGTTTAGCCTTGGAAGGGAAACGGTAAGCTTCACATTGTTCGCGGATACCGCTTCGATGACTTCATTTACTTCTTTAAGTGTAGGAGCGATAACTTTTTCCGTGAAAATATGCTTGCCCGCACGTGCAGCTGCAATGATAACGTCGCGGTGGATGTTGGACGGAGCGTCTACGATAACGGCATCAATGTCGCTAGCGAGCATCTCGTCCAAGTTGCTGTAGAAGGGAACGCCTAGCTTGTCAGCAGCCGCTTGGCCGCGCTCTGGAAGCTCATCCCATACCGCTGTAATTTCTGTACCCGGATGCGCCTGCGCTTCCTTCGTATAATCCCAAGCATGTACATGCCAGTAGCTAATTTTTCCAATTTTAATCATTTCATCACTTCTCCCAACCTAGTATACAAAATTGAGACATCACAGTAAATTTATCATAGAGATTTCAAATTTATTAGTCTAATTAAGTGACTTTGTATGTATAAGATTACGACGTGCTGAAAAGAGGAATAATATTTTTAAAGACTCCATTTGGATTTAGTTTTTTTGTGTTAAGAAAGTCAATAAGTTTAGTATTATTGTTATAATAAAATAAAATTTGTATGATTAGGGAATGATTTTGAGAGGGGAATTGAAAGAAGTGGACGAAAAAGTGAGTATCATTAAAGGGTATTGGAATCATATGAAAAATAAATTTTTGAGGCAGGGATTAGTTCTTTTATTTAGAACAGTAATCATGTATGCAGTTCTTTTATGTGCCCGGTATGCACTTAATCCTTTGTTAAATACAATCCCGGATAGTTTGGTAATTCAAATAGTTTCCATAATGTGCGCTGTTTTATGGATGGCTATTTTCTTTTGGCAATTCAAACATCCTATGAATTTTTTTATCTTTAAAAAAATTCGGCAGGAATTGCTTCCAGCTATTTTGATTGCTATCACTTTTGATTACATAGTTAATGACCAGAATCGTTTTTTTAATGGAGGCTTTTGGTCTGGTTTATATGATACAAATATTATTATGATTTTATCGTATGCTATTGTGTTATTCGTTCGAAAGCGGCTTGTCAACGAAAGCGATAAAAAATCTTCAGATGAGAATAGAGCAAACATATATTCTTTTAATTCCAGTCCATCTTTGGGAAAATATGGACTGGATAGTTTAGGAAGAGAGAAATTCGCAAAAGATCTTGCTACAGTGCTAAACGATCGTATGCAATCACCTTCGATACACGCGTTAACTATTGGTTTATATGGACCTTGGGGCTCAGGAAAATCATCCGTAATTGACCTAATTGAGAAAGATTATATTGATAAGGTACATGTCGAACACATTATTCGTTTTGAACCTTGGTATATGGGAAAAGATCAAAATAATATTATTCCCGAATTTTTAAAACAGTTAATAACGCATTTGGAAAAGCGGGAGTCTGATAACCAGCGAAAGCTTATTTCGGGGCTAAAGAGATATTTGAAATACTTAACTCCAGTTAGCATCAGACCACCTGGACTCATCATCAATTTTAAAGATTATATAAGCAATCCTGAGTTTTCCAAGGATTATGAGGATGCGCAAGGTATGAGAGAGCATATCGTTAAATTGTTGAAGGCAACCCATCTTCCTATTGTTGTTTTTATAGATGATATTGACAGATTAGATAACAAGGAAATCCAAATGGTTTTTAAATTAGTTCGGCTTATTGCTGACTTCCCTAATATGACATATGTTATTTCTATGGATGAGAAACACGTTGCGAAATCTTTATCACAGCTATACTCGAAAGACTACGACATAAATACGGGGCTTGAATATATTGAGAAGTTTATTCATGTTCCAATTTATTTGCCCAAGGCTGCTCCCGAATTACTAGCCGGTTATTTTATATCCTCGATTCAAAAAAAATTAGAAGCCCATGAAAAAGAAGTTAGTGTAGAATACTTGCATTATATTTATACGACATTTCAATTTACTCCGAGAAACGTAGACAGAGTAGTTAATATTGTTATGGTTTATCTAGCTATTTTAAAAGATGAGACGGACACAGAAGATCTTATCGCATTATTAGCAATTAAAATAGGAAATCCCGAATTATTTGAATTTATTTATAAAAACGAAAATATTTTACTGACAAGAGAATATCCAAATAACGAGTTGGAAAAATATAAAAGAGAAGCGATGAGAGAAAAATTTTCTGGTTATATTTCATTGTTGAAAAAAATGTTTCCTCAATCTTTTAGTCAGGAAGTTATTGGGAATGTAAATAGTAACAGACTTAAGAAAATTTGTTCTCCTACACATTTTCACACCTACTTTCAATATATGGTTCATTCTTCAATCGTTTCTTCAAAACAATTTCAAGATTTTTGTGTTGCAATATTGGAAAATAAAAAATCAGCTTTGAAGGTATACGATGATATTGTTAATCTTAATAATTATGAAGGGTTCTACATGCAACTTGGGTTACATTTAAAGGAGCAATCAGATGATTTTAAATTTGCATTGCTCGTATTTGTGCTTGGAATTCATCAAGATTTTACTCAAGTTTCTCAAAACGTTAAAAGATTAAAAATTAACTTGTTACTTGATTTGATAGAAAATGAAAACAATGTTGAAACAACTTTTAAGATTTTGTCAGAACATAAGGATAATCTGTTAATTGCTTTAGATGCTCATAGAAATTCAGTTAATGATTCGGTATCAAACAATCTTGAAATTTACTTAGCTGCTAAAACTGATTTTACATTAATAATGGAGTATGGTGATAAGCATGTAATAACATTTCTTCGAGCATTAAGTGAATTTTTAGAGATAAGCCAACAGCGCAACTTGATTTCAGAATGGGCTAATAAAAATCCAATTTGGAAACTCGCTAAGGTGATTTTTAAAAATTCAGTGAAAAATCAATATGAAACATTTCTTGAATATACAATGATATTACGTGTATTGCCGATTCATTATATTGAAAGAGAGGTGGCGCAGGTGATGGAGGTAGAAAATGAAAAAGAGGCCATAGATGCGTTACAAGACGGAAAGTATTCACCGGAGCAAATTGCATTATCTTATGCACATAGGATGAGCTATAAGTATATTGAATCAAACTTAGGGAATTTTAATTTAAGTTTATCTGAGCACCAATTTGCAGAAGCAATGGATACATTGTGCGAATATGGCAGCCAGGAAAAAGTGACTGCTATAAAGGAAGAATGGGAACGACTTAAAGAGAGTCAAACTTCATAGATAAACAAAGCATCGACGTTGCCCATACACAAAAAATTGCTAGGCAGCGTCGGTGCCTAGCAATTTTTATCTAGACGCTCCTTACAAATGCTTGCGATAATCCCGCGGCGAAAGCCGCGTTATTTTTTTGAACGTTTTGCCGAAGTGGGAGAAGTTGTCGAAGCCGGTGGCGGCGGCAATTTCCGTGATCGATTGATCGGTTTCGCGCAGCAGGCGCTGGGCTTCCTTGATGCGGGTAATCGTCAAGTAGGTGGAGAAGGAGAAGCCGGTAATTTCCTTAAAGATGCGGCTTAAATAATACGAGCTGATATAAAACTGCTCGGCAATGGAGCTCAGCCTAATTTCTTCGCTGAAGTGGTGGTTGATGTAACGTACGATTTCGGTAATTTTCGCATGCATCGGTGTAGCATGGGAAAGCGGGACGAATTCGTGCTTTTGCAAATAACGGGCCGCATGCAGCAGCAGCTCGGTAATTGCGATTGGCGGATACAGCTCATAGCCGGGAGGGCGTTGTTGAATTTCCTCCAGCAGTCTGCGAATGAGCTGCTCCATGACAAGCTGCTCCTGACGCGGCAACCGCAGCACATGAATATGCTGCTCAAACGGCGACAAGATCAGCTCGCGAAGCTCGGGCGCAAACGATTCAGGGAAATGGTGATCGAAATGGATAATGACCCGTTCATGCGAGGCTTCGCCAGCGTACAGCGTTTTATGAACGACTTGGCGGGAAATGAAGATCAGATCGCCCTGCTCCACCGGATAAGAGCGGTCATGGACGAAATAAATCCGCTTGCCGCTGAGCAAATAATAAATTTCATAATAGTCATGAAAATGATCATTGGGCATCGTGAACGGCTCGGAGCGCTTCACATATTCAATATACAAATCCGCTAAGCTTCCATAATGAAAGGAAGCGGGCGTTTTTTCAATCATAGCCTTCAAAGCTCCTTTCGTGTAAATCGCAAAATATGCGGCATATTTTGCGATTTAAGCACTATATGAGGAGAATTATAACACTTATATGCGATAAAATGAAGGCGTATCAAACGAACAAAAAAATCAGACAAAGGGTGAGCCGCAATGACACAAAAGAAAAAGTACGTATTGGTAGGAACGGGAGGAAGAGCTGAGTTTTTCTACGCTGCAATTGCAACCGATTTCAGAGATACGTCGGAGCTGCTTGCATTTTGTGATACGAACCAAACGAGACTTGACCACGCCAATAAGCGTTTAACCGATAAATATGATTATCATGCTGTAAACACATATAAGGCGGAGCAGTTCGACGAAATGATCGCGAAGGAAAAGCCGGATTCCGTCATCGTAACCAGCGTTGACCGTACGCATCATACGTACATCATTCGCGCTATGGAGCTGGGCTGCGACGTCATTACTGAGAAGCCGATGACCGTGGACGAGAAAAAGTGCCAGGAAATTCTTGATGCCGTAGAACGTACAGGGAAAAATGTTCGCGTAACGTTCAACTATCGCTATGCGCCGCATCATACGAAGGCGAGAGAGCTGATTGAGAAAGGCACGATTGGCAAAGTCAATTCGGTGCATTTTGAATGGCTGCTTAATACGCAGCATGGCGCGGATTACTTCCGTCGTTGGCACCGCAATAAAAATAACAGCGGCGGCCTGCTTGTCCATAAATCGACGCATCACTTCGATTTGGTCAACTTCTGGATCGGCTCGCAGCCGGATACCGTCTTTGCCTTCGGCGACCTGCTGTTCTATGGTAAGGAAAATGCCGAAGAGCGCGGCGAAACGAAGTTTTACGATCGTGCGACGGGCCATCCGAATGCGACGGAAGATCCATTTGCGCTGCATATGGACAGCAATGAGAACCTTAAGGCGATGTATTTGGATGCCGAGCATGAAGACGGCTATCGCCGTGACCAAAGCGTATTCAGCGACGGCATTAACATCGAAGATACGATGGGCGTAATGGTTCGCTACAAAAACAATGCGATCCTGACTTATTCGCTTAATGCTTATCTGCCATGGGAAGGCTACCGCATTGCGTTCAACGGCACGAAGGGCCGGATCGAGATGGAAATTGTCGAGCAATCCTATGTTAATTCCGGCGGTGAAAAATCGCAAGAGGGCGCGCTGAAAGGCAAGCGCATCATCGTGTACCCCATGTTTGGCGCTCCTTACAATGTGGAAGTAGAAGAAGGAATTGGCGGCCACGGCGGCGGTGATCCGGTACTGCTTAACGATA
The DNA here is from genome assembly GCF_055814915.1 of Paenibacillus sp. R-74696. Taxonomy (NCBI): domain Bacteria; kingdom Bacillati; phylum Bacillota; class Bacilli; order Caryophanales; family Paenibacillaceae; genus Paenibacillus; species Paenibacillus sp. R-74696. Next base: position 195,169 of record NZ_JBPULM010000046.1, on the reverse strand, counting down.
TTTTTGGCACACCTGTAGAGGATAAGTTCAACCGCGCGGCGAATCATGTAGACGGTGCCCGTTCGATTTTGACAGGAATCGCTGCCAATAAATCGATTCAGACGGGAATGGCTGTAAAGGTGGATGAATTAGTTAAATTCAGGAGGGACTAACTTGGCTAAGTTTCTGGACGACAATTTTTTGCTGGCAAATGAAACGGCACGGGATTTGTACCATAATTATGCAAAGGACATGCCGATTATCGATTATCATTGCCATTTGAGCCCGCAGCAAATTTACGACAACATCAGCTTCTCGAATTTGACGGAGGCCTGGCTGTATGGGGATCATTACAAATGGCGGGCGATGCGTTCGAACGGCATTGAAGAAAAATATGTAACGGGTGGCGAAGGTGTCAGTGATTATGACCGCTTCCTGGCTTTTGCAAGGACGGTTCCGCAGGCGATTGGCAACCCACTTTACCATTGGTCGCATTTGGAGCTGCAGCGCTTCTTCGGCGTTGATGAGATTATTAATGAACGCAACGCTCCGGTTATTTGGGGAAAAGTAAATGCGAAGCTGGCGGGCGAGGGCTTCAAAGCGCGCGATCTTATCGTGAATTCCAAGGTTGAGGTCGTCTGCACGACGGATGATCCTGCGGATTCGCTGGAGTATCATTTGAAAATTAAAGAGCTGCCAGACTTTCCGGTTGCGGTGCTGCCTTCATTCCGTCCAGATAAGGCGCTGGAAATTAATCGGGCTGGATTCCTAGAATGGATCGCGAAGCTTGAGCAGGCCGCAGGCCAAAAGCTGGATAGCTATGAGGCGCTGTTAGCTGCGCTGGAAGCAAGAGTTTCCTTTTTCCACGAGGTCGGCTGCCGCGTTTCGGATCATGCCCTTGATTATGTGCCTTACGGAGAGACGACGAAGGATGAGGCAGCGGAGATTTTCGCTAGCGCACTTGCTGGAAACCGCGTAAGCCTTGAGGATGAGAAAAAATACAAAACGTATACGCTCGTCTTCCTCGGAAAGCTGTATGCGAAGCATGACTGGGCGATGCAATTGCATATTAATGCAGCGCGCAGCAACAATACGGCGATGTTTAATCGCCTTGGACCGGACACGGGCTATGATTCCATCGGTGACAGCCCGCTTGCGTATCCGCTCGTTAAGCTGCTTGATGAGCTGGCGAAGGATGAGGCGCTGCCGCGCACGATTTTATATTCGCTTAATGCAATGGACAATGAAGTGATTGGCTCGATTATCGGCAGCTTCCAAGGCGACGGCATCCCGGGCAAAATTCAGCTGGGCTCCGCTTGGTGGTTCAATGATACGCGGGATGGCATGGTCGTGCAAATGAAGGCGCTTGCGAACTTCGGTCTGCTGAGCCGTTTTGTCGGCATGCTGACGGATTCGCGCAGCTTCCTGTCTTATACGCGGCATGAGTATTTCCGCCGGATTTTGTGCAATTTGCTCGGCGAGTGGGTGGAGAACGGCGAGGTGCCGGATGACCGCGAGCTGCTGGGCGATATTGTCCGCAACATCAGCTACTACAATGCGAAAAGCTATTTTAAATTTTAATCATTATGTTTAGCCGCATCGGCGTGGTGGAATCTTCGAAAGATTCCGCCACGCCGATTTTTTATTGCAGCTAGGCGTTAGCCGTTTCTTTCTGCGCCATTTTTAATCCGAGCTTGCTCATTCCGCGCTCCAGCAGCTTGAACATGTCATCCGTCTCTGCTTCGGTTACCGTGAGTGCTGGTGTAATCCTAACCGTGGAGGCATTAAGCGCATTGATGATCAATCCATCCTCCATGCAGCATGCTGCAAGCTGTGGCGCTATGCCTTCTGCGACGGTGAAGGCGAGCAGCAGGCCTTTGCCGCGAATATCGGTGATTGCATACTCATGGGATAGCTCGACCAGCTTCTCCGTCATCAAATCACCCATCAGCTTTGCATTGGTGGACAAATCCAGACGAATAATCTCTTCTACGACCGCCTGGCCTGCTGCCATCGCAAGAGGTCCACCCGTATACGTTCCGCCTTGATCGCCAGGCTCGAAAATATCGTATTGCTTCATCGTTAGCGTCGCGGATAACGGAAATCCGCCGCCAATTCCTTTCGCCAGCGTCATGACGTCTGGTTTAATGCCATAGTGCTCGTGGGCAAAAAGTTTTCCTGTCCGGCCAATTCCGGTCTGAACCTCATCGAAAATAAGCAAAATGCCATAAACATCGCATGCCTTGCGCAGCGCCTGCAAGTAAGGGGCATCTACCGAATGGACGCCGCCTTCCCCTTGAACGAGCTCCAGCATAATGGCACAGGTACGGTCGCTAATCGCAGCGAAGCACGCATCAAAATCATTGATGGGTACATGCTTGAAGCCCGGAACCTTAGGAGCATAAAGGCTTTCCCAATGCGCTTTGCCCGTTGCGGACATCATGGCGAGCGTTCTCCCGTGGAAGCTGTTCGTCAATGTAATGATTTCATAAGCGCCATTTAAATTTAGGGAGCCATGCTTGCGGGCGAGTTTAATCGCGGTTTCGTTCGCTTCGGCGCCGCTGCTGGTGAAATAGGCTTTATCAAAGCCGGACACGCTTGTCAGCAGCTCCGCGAACTCAACCATTGGTTTGTTAAAGAAAGCAGGGCTTGCATGCACGAGCTGTCCCGCTTGCTTGGCAATCGCCTCCTGCAGAACTTTGGGCGAATGCCCCAAGCTGGTGACCGCCCAGCCGCTGCTGAAATCGAGGTATTTTTTACCCTCCGTATCCCATAAGTACATCCCATCCCCGCGCTCCATAACGACCTCGGGTCTGTTCGCCGTGAACAGCACTGATTTTTTGGCCGCTGCCAGCAAGGCAGCTGTATCCTTGTTTTTCGAATTAAGCATCGTCTAACCTCCGTATAAGTCTTGTTATGTATAAATATACACTTAAATTAATAAAAATACAATAAGCGGCTGCGTATTTGCTGAGCCCTCCGCCGCATGGCGGGGCCGTTCTTCAAATAGTAACCAAATCATTAATATTTATAGTAGCGCAGCCACGAGGAATAATCGCCTGAAGGTATTCGCTCTGGCAACTTCATGGTATTATCAGAAAACAGCAAAATATAAACAGAGCGCCAGCAGATTATTCAAACGTGGGGGAGTTCAGGCCATGAACAATGTAAAGGGCTTTATCGTGAAGCGGAAGCTGCTGTTGAAAATGATTTTTTCGTATGTGGCGGTCGGATTTATTCTCATTGGGTTATTTGCTTATTTTATAATCGATAAGGTTTCGGATAATTTGACGGAGGACGTCAACCAGTCGGTCATCCGGATGACCGAGCAGTCGTATAACACGGCAGATATTTTGCTTACCTCAACCTACAATTATTTTGCCAAAAACTATGACAATCAGGTCGTTTATAACGCAATGTATGGCGGTTCCTTCACTTATATAGAGATGAAGCAAATTAATACGCTGCTGTCCGAGATGAAGGAAGCGAACCCATTAATCGATTCCATTTATATTTACAACCTAAATAATGATAGCGTTTTTTCTTCGGAAAAGCCGATTACGCCAATTGGAGAGTTTTATGATAAAAGCTTGACGGCGATGCTGAAGGAGAAGAATTTTTATAAAAAAGGAGTTTTTATTCCGCGGAATGAAAAGTATACCGAATTAGCAAAGTCTTACGAGAAGAACTGGATTACGATTGTTTATTCGCAATTCGCCCGCAATTCCATTATTGATGGTGCGCTGATCGTAAATTTGAATCAACAAATGCTGCAGCAATTGGCGACGAAGGGAAGCGGCGGTGGCAGCTCGATTCAATCGGTCATTATTAATGATAAGGGAACGGTCATTTCCCACAGCAATCCAAGCATGGTGAATAAAAATTTATATGAGGAGCCTTATATTCGTACCATATTGGATTCTACAGAGGAAAGCGGCCAACTGAGCGATACGATTAATAATCAAAGCTCCTTCGTCTCTTATTTCAAGTCGGATCGTCTGGGCTGGAGCTTTATTGGCATTGCGGAAAATGAAAGCCTGCTGTTAAAGGTCAATCATTTAAAGCAGTTTATCGTCTGGATGACCGCTATATTCGTCCTAATCGCCGCGGCTACGGCACTGCTGTCGATTCGCATGATTTATATGCCGCTCAATACGATAATGAAGCGGGTAGGCACGTCGCTGCAGGTTGGGCTGAAGGATGGCTCGCAGCTCAATGAATATGAGCTGCTGTCGAAAACCTTTTCCTATTTGGAGGGGAAGGTAACGGATTTGCAGCTGGACGTATCAGGCTATTTGCCTGCCAAACGCAAGGAGGTGCTGCGCTCGGTTATTCAAGGCGGCTACACGGGCTTGGCAGGCGATAGCAAGCTGTCCGAACTTGGGCTGAATTTGCATGCAGCGGATTGCTTCCAGGTATGCGTCATTCGCCTTGATGAATATGACAAGCGGCTTCAGCAGTTTGATCTGGCAGATATTTCTCTATTTAAATATGCGATCTCCAATATAGCGGAGGAAATTATAACGTCGCCGATGCAGTGCGAGGCTATGGACGATAACGAGGATACGATCGTGCTGCTCCTAAGCTGGAAGGAGGGCGAGCTAAGCGATACTGCCGAGGTTGAACAGCGGATGGAGGATATTCAGTCCAAGGTTACACAATATTTGAAGCTGTCGGTTACGATTGCGATGGGACCAGTTGTGCAAGCCCTTAAGGCGATTCCGCTTTCTTGGAACCAGGCCTATCATTCGTCGCGCTATCGTTTGATTTGCGGCTATGGCACGATTATTTCCAGACAAAGCGAGAATTCTATCCATGCTGCTGCGGAGCATGATTATCCGTTAGCGCTGGAGAAGCATATTACCGATCAGATGAAGCAGGGGGACAAGGTGAAATTTCAGCAGGCGGTCGAGCAGTTTTTTGCGGAAATACGCACCTATCAATATGATGAAATTATGCTTTATGTGTATCAATTGACGGTTATGGCGGTGCGCACCAGCAAAGGGATGGTTAGCGAAGCCGAGCTGCTGCAAAGCGGAATGCTGTCGCTGCCGGAAACGATTCAAAAGCAGGAAACGCTGGAGCATATGATCACGGAGTTTGCGACTGCATGCAGGCGAGTGATGAGCCAGCGCGACCATAGCTCGTCGCAGTCGAATGTGAAGGCGGTATCACTCATTGAGGAGCAGGTGCGCTCAGGCTATGCCGATCCGAATTTGTCGGTAGAGGGCTTGGCGGAAGCGGTGGGATTATCAACAAACTATGCGAGGAAGGTATTTAAGGATTTTACAGGAAAAACAATTTCGCAGTATATTGCCGATTTTCGCTTCGACAAGGCGAAGGAGCTGCTGCTGTCTACCGATTTATCAGCCGGAAAGGTCGGAGAACGGGTCGGGATGACGAATACGAATTATTTTTATGCCTCATTCAAGAAGCATACGGGCAAATCACCTGTTCATTATCGCAAGGAATACATGCTGGACACGATGCTGAAGGATGTTAAGGAAGATGAAACCACACTGTGAAAGGCCATATCCTGCTATGACAAGCTGCCGCTCCGCTGTGAGAGGCGGTTTTTTTATGCGGAAAATGCTGCTTTTCAGTGAAAAAGTAACATTTTATAGTGTTAGCGAGCGAAGAATTTGCAGAGATCGGAACATCTTATTCTAGCTGGGCGCTCGCTGTTTCTGCCATGATGAGGGCACAAGAAAACGCAAGCAGCGTTAAGGAGGTCTACATGTGAGAGAAGCAGCATTACAAAAAACGGGCAGCAAAGCAGTCGGGCAGCAAAAGAAGGAATCCTTTTTTACTGAGCTTCATAAAAACGGCCTGCTCTACTTGCTTACTTTACCGGGACTACTGGTTGTATTCATCTTCTCGTATTTGCCCATAGGCGGAATCGTCATCGCCTTTCAGGATTTTAATCCAAGGCTGGGGCTATTCAAAAGCGAATTTGTCGGCTTGAAAAATTTCAGCTTCTTCTTTGAATCAAGCGACACGATCAAGGTGATGGTGAACACGCTGTTTCTGAACACGCTGTTTATTGGAATCGGCACGCTCGCTTCCGTCGCTATCGCCATCATGCTCTCCGAGCTGGGCGGAAAATGGTTCAAGCGCATTACCCAAACGATTGTAACGCTGCCTTATTTTTTATCCTGGACCGTTATTTCGATGTTTATCGTGGCGCTGCTGTCCAGTGAAAATGGCTTCATCAATAAAATATTAGGCGCATTCGGCATCGCAGAAATTTCCTTCTTTAACGAAGCGGCCTATTGGCCAGCTATTCTTGTGCTGATCAAGCTTTGGCAGGGTGCAGGCTTTGGCTCAATCGTATATATGGCGACGATTTCCGGCATTAATCCAGATATTTATGAATCCGCTTCAATTGACGGAGCAGGCCGGTGGAAAAAAATAAGATTTATTACGCTTCCCCTGCTCAAGCCGACGATTATATTAATGCTGCTGCTTGCCATGGGCGGAATTTTCTACGGCGACTTTGGCATGATCTTCGCGATTGTCGGACGCAATCCGATTTTGTACCCCACAACAGACGTCATTGATACGTACGTATACCGGGCGCTCATGGATTTGGGGGATATGAGCATGGCGGCATCCGTAGGTGTGTTCCAATCGATGGTTGGTTTTATTCTTGTGCTGACCGCGAATCAAATTGCTAGAAAGTTCAGCCCGGATTCCGCTTTATTTTAAAAATACACGTTGCCGCACAGGAGGTGCCTCACATGATGAAAGAAAGCGCAGCGGACCGTATAGTGAAGCTGGCCATTTATGTACTGATAACTTTATTCGCCCTCTATTGCATCGTGCCGTTTCTCATGGTCATCAGCAGCTCGATGACGACGGAAACGTCCCTGCTCCGCGATGGCTATGGCTTGTGGCCGAAGGAATTTTCACTTAAAGCGTATGAGCTGATTTTTAAAGATGCAACGATCTATAAAGCATACGGGGTGACGCTTTTCGTAACGATTGTCGGCACAGCGCTTGCGATGCTTGTTACGTGCGCCCTTGCTTATCCGCTGTCCATCAAGACGCTCAAATACCGCAACGGCATTAACTTCTATGTCTACTTTACGATGCTGTTTCACGGCGGGCTTGTCGCCAACTATTTGCTCATTACTAAATATTTGGGGATGGCCAACTCCATATGGGTGCTCATTATTCCAGCGCTCGTTAGTCCATGGAATATGTTCCTAATGCGCAACTTTTTCAAATCGATAGACGAGTCGCTTGCTGAATCAGCAAAAATCGATGGCGCGAACGATCTTTATATTTTATTCCGAATTATTCTGCCGATCTCGCTGCCTGCGATTGCAACGGTTGGCCTGTTTTATGCGCTGGCGTTCTGGAACAAATGGTTTGAGGCGATGCTCTATATTTCCAAGGAGGACCTATTCCCGCTGCAATATTTAATTATGCGGATTATGAGCAATGTGGAGTTTGCCAATGCCATATCCTCCAAGGTCAATATTCCCGGCTTCGCGACACCGACTTATACGACGCGGCTGGCGACGACAGTCGTCACGATTGGTCCGATTATTTTCCTCTATCCCTTCCTGCAAAAATATTTTGTCAAAGGCTTGATGGTTGGTGCTGTTAAAGGCTAGCTTGTACCCGGCTGAACTCGCTTTCAAAAGGCGATTTAGTATATACTTTACACACATATAAGGGAGGAAAAGAAATGAAAAAGGTATTTAATTCATTTTTCCTAATACTGACCATTGTCGCTTTGGCAGCAGCTTGCTCAAGCAACAGTGGTGGCACGAATTCACCGGCGGCATCTAGCTCAGCAGAGGATGGAGGGGCTTCGACAGGAGCTTCTTTGAAACCGATTACTTTAAAGGTTATGCTGTTCGGTGACAAGCCGACGGATTTAGGGAGCGTGCTGACAGAGTTCGAAAGCAGAACGAAGGACACTCTAAATACGAAGCTTGAATTCGAATTTAACACAGGTGACGACCATAAGCAGAAGATGAAGCTGAAAATGTCTACCGGCGAGCAGGTCGATCTGGCTTTCGACGCGCCGTGGCAGAACCTGAGCCAGCATGTCAGCCAAGGGCTTTATACCGAGCTGGATAAATATTTTAATAATGACGACTACCCTGGCCTGAAAGCTGCTTTCTCAGAGGAGTTTCTCGCCAGCAATAAAATAGATGGCCATATTTATGCCATTCCGCTCACGCAATATTACACCGATATTGAAGCGGTTATGGTTCGTAAAGACCTGCGTGAAAAATATGGCATGGACCCGATTGCAAGCTACGACGATTACAAGGTCTATTTGGACAATGTCAGAAAAAATGAAGGCAGCATGATTCCCCTTGCGCTTAAAGGAGCGCGCGGCTTCTTCAAAATGTTCGAGGTCGAAACGAATTCACAGACGTTCCGCGGCGCCAACTGGGCGGTCAACGGACTTGGCATTACGGGAACAGGCGCAGACTTTAACGTGGCGTTGTCCGAGGATGGCAAAACCGTTGTTGGCGTAACGACAATCGGTGATCCTGCGTCCGAATATGCGAGCTTCCCGGAGCCATTCAACAACCCAGATCATATTTATCAGGCCTATGACAAGTACGTTGCATTCAATACCTATGTCCAGAAGGATTCGCTTAGCGAGAAGGATGCAATCGCGCTGTTCAAGGCGGGAAAAGCCGCGTCGTTTGAAGGCACGATTAATGATATTCCAAGTGTCAGACAAGAGCTGCAGAAGGCGGTTCCTGGTGCAGACGTTGAGCCTTTCGTTTACTTGTCCTGTGCGGCAGACAAAAAGGCGGGCTGCATTCCTACGGATTATAAAGCATGGAACGATCTGGTCATTCCCATTACGGCACAGGACCCAGACCGCACGATGAAATTTATCGACTGGATTTTTGCCAGCCAAGAAAATCATGATTTGTTCGAGCTTGGCATCGAGGGAACCCACTGGAAAGCGGACGGCGAGAAGCAATACAGCCTGACAGAAGGATCAACGAATTACATCTTCCCTAAATATGAATTGACTTGGAATCCGATTTTGTCCCGCGTAGGCTCAGATAATGATGCGCTTACGCTCGACTACTTAAACTATCAAGGCAGCAATGACAGCTATTTCCGTATCCCGCTCTCGGGCTTTACCTTCAATTCCGATTCGGTCAAAACAGAAATTGCCAAGGTGCAGCCGAAGTTTGACCAAGCGGTGCAAATTTTCAGGCATGGGCTCGACCCTAACTGGAAGCAATCCGCCGAGAAATTGAACAAGGAGCTTCGCGCACTCGGACTGGACACCATCCGTGAAGAGCTCAAGAAGCAAATGCAGGCCTATCTCGACAATGGCGGCATGTAATTTAGAGCGGGAAAAAACGGGCGAAGGCTGACAGTCCCGCATAAAAAAATGAAAGGGGCTGCATCGCCGCGCTTAAGCGCAGATGCAGCCCCTTTTTAATGCCAGCCATAGCTACTATTTAGCTGTTGTTTTATTATAGGCAGCAATTTTCTCGGTAATTTGCGCGGCAGCATGATCGAGTGCGGCTATCATTTGCTATAATAGCAAGGTGAAACGGCTGTCGCCGTCCTCTGGCGGCGCAGCGCGTTTCAGTCCGAGAAATATAGAGAAAGGATGGAGAAATCATACTTTCCTATATTTCAAGGTGAAACGGCTGTCGCCGTTCTTTGGTGGCGCAGCGCGTTTCAGTCCGAGAAATATAGAGAAAGGATGGAGAAATCATACTTTCCTATATTTCAAGGTGAAACGGCTGTCGCCGTTCTTTGGCGGCAAAGCTACCGTTTCGCGGGTGAAAGATAAGCCGATGTTAAGTACGAAGCTTATAAATGCTTATATATGCACAAATACGTGGTAGAGAGGATAGTGGTAGGATGAATAAGCAGCAAGCAGGAGAAGCTGGAGAGAACAAAAAACAGGCGAAGCGCCCGCTTATTATCGGGCATCGGGGAGCAGCGGGCGAAGCTCCGGAAAATACGCTCGCTTCCTTCCAATTAGCTGCCGATCAAGGCTGTGATATGGTCGAGCTGGACATTCATCTTTCAGCCGATGATAAGCTGGTCGTTTGCCATGATGCGACGCTGGACCGGACGACGACGCAGACCGGCCTGATTCGGAGCATGAGTTATGAGGCGATTAGCAAGGCGGATGCGGGCAGCAAATTTGCCGAAGCGTTTCGCGGACAACGAGCACCGCTGCTGGAGGAGGTTTATGCGCTGCTTCCCAAGCCTATTGAAATTAATGTGGAAGCGAAGGACTCCTATAATGGCGCGTTGGATGAAGCGCTGGACGTTTTTTTGCAGCAGCCCGGACGTATGGAGCGCACGGTTGTTTCCTCCTTCGATCATAAGCTGCTGGCACGGCTGAAGGCACGGATGCCTGAGCTGCGGATCGGTCTGCTTTATGGGGCGGCATTAATTGCGCCAGCGGCTTATGCCGGGCTGATGGGCTGCGAAGTATTTTCGCTGCATCCACATTACAGCGGCATTGACGCCGAGGATACGGCAGAAGCGGCTAAGGCAAAAATCGCGGTTTATCCTTATACCGTGAATGAAGAGCAAGATTTTCTATCCTTGATAGATAGGCAGGTTGACGGCATTATTACGGATTTTCCCGGTCGATTAAAGCAGCTGCTTGATAAGCAAGGTGGAAATTAGAGATTCCTATTGTGGTAGAATAAGGATACCTATGAGAGGAAGAGGTGGCGCATGATGGAGGAGAACAAGGAAAGAGAGCTGGATGAAATTAAGCTGCGGCTGGAGAAGCTGGAGCAGGAGCACGGAAAACGGCAAGGCTTGCCTGGCGGACTGAAATTCGCCATCGGTTTTGTTGTTGTCTTGTTATTAATGCTGATGTCCATTGGCATCGTTCAATTTGTTTCGGCAGCATAATCATAGCAGTTTGAATACACAGCGGGAGGGCCGTGCAATTATGATTTTGGAAGTTGCTATTTTACAGGTTAAGGCGGGACTCGCAGATTCGTTCGAGGCCAGCTTCAAGGAAGCTTCACACATTATTTCCAGCATGAAAGGCTACGTGCATCATGAGCTGCAGCGCTGCCTGGAGGGGCAAAATAAATACCTGTTACTCGTGAAATGGGAGACGCTGGAGGATCATACCGAGGGCTTCCGCGGTTCCGCGGAATATGAGGAGTGGAAGCGGCTGCTGCATCATTATTATGATCCGTTTCCGGTCGTGGAGCATTACACGAGCATCGAGCTGTAGGATGAGCAAGCTATTATTTATTTGCAGCCGGAACAAATGGCGCAGCTTGACGGCTGAAACGGTGCTGAACGGTGTTGATGGACATGAGGTGCGTTCTGCCGGAACGGAGCCGCAGGCTAGAGTGCGAGTGACCGAAGGCCACATCGGCTGGGCTGATGTTATTTTTGTCATGGAGAAAAAGCATTTACGCCGTATGCAGGAGAAGTTTCCACATGCGTTAAGCGAGAAGCGGGTCATTTGCCTCCACATTCCCGATGAATACGAATATATGAATGCAGACCTTATACAACTGCTGCAAGCTGCCGTTATAGAATATATGCCTATGGAATAATGGCATAAAAGGAAAAATGACGAATAAATAGCGGAGGTATTCCAGTATGTTGTTCAAAAGCTTGCGCATGCTGCTGTTGGTTACGCTACTTGCGGCAATCGCAGTGCAGCCGCTTGCAGCAGCGGTGAAGACGGTGACGATTAAGGTCACCTTCGTCAGCGAGGATTTGGTGTCGAACGATTCTGTGGGGAATGAGTGGGAGACGCAGGTCTTGATCAATGGCAAGAGCGTAGCCGCTGGAGACAGCATTAAGCTGACGCTAAAGCCAAGCGAGCTTGTGAAGCTGGAGGCGACGGCAATCGAGCAGGACAAAATTCCTGATGTGGGTACGGCTACCAAGTCTTTCAAGGCTTCAACGGTGGCGGCGAGCAAGAAGCATACGCTAGATGTGGAGGTCGTGGAAAACAGAGGCCGATACTCCGGCAACGTCGCTAAATGGAAGTTCGTTTTTAAGGTGGAGAAGGCGTAAGCAAGGAAGAGGTAGACGTAGAGGTAGACGGCGGGGCTTTGGGGCTCCGCCGTTTTTCTTGGCTGTAAGAGTATACTAGAGTCGGCATGCTGCACCTTGCTTAACTCTTATTCGAGGCTAATGGCAACGAAACAATTCAAGGCTCAGGAAGCCGCCGTATGCGATTGTTGCTGGGACGATACAGCTAGAGCTAGCTACACCACTAGTGTTAACCCTCCTTGTTTGGCGGACTGAGGTTCCGCTATTGTGGCTTTTGGGCCAATTTAAGGCCGTATGCGGACAGGAAATCCGTTATGGCCCTCCCCATCCCGTCAAAATGGTGATCGGCAGCACATTAGCTGCGCCTGAGTCCGCATACTGCGTCAAAACCGGTGATTTTGTTGAAATAGCGTCTGCTGTGTCCATCAAGTCTGTATTAGTATATAGATAGAAAAAATATCGGAGTTCATTTTAAATATGAATCTATAGAGGTGGCACTAAATGATGGACAATAGACATCCCAAATATGTTACACGAAGCGCTGTGGAGGGGCTTGTAGAGAAAATCAAGCTGCCATCCCCAGGTGAATTCACACAAGACTGGGAATACGAGGTTGCTGATTCCACTAGAGTCGGTGAATTCCTGCATGCATATGAAAACATGGACTTAAACCTCGAAGAAAAATTTGCTTTAATGATTGTTATTATTGAATCATATAACGATGCCATTTCGGGAAACAAGGCTGAGGAAAATATGGCCGAGCTCATAAAATATTATCTAATAAGGGATATAAATATTCATATAAATACCATTTATAATTGGGCAAAACTTGATGAGGATGATATTGAAAATGTTTTTGCGATAACGCCATTTATAAGGGGAATTGTTGCTATAATTAAAGAAACGTAGCTAAAGCAGCTGCTTCGAAAAATGGACGTTGCATTCCGTTCTCATTTCGTAAGCGATTGCCGTGCTGGACCAATAATTTCTTGCGAATTTCGACATATTCGTTTAATATTTTCACCATACATAGTGCTTGAAGCATGTTAGATTTGGGTAGCGGACTAGTAAAAAAGGCTGGGTTTGATGCGGGAGGAAGAGGATCGAATGATCGGATTTTTCAGGAAACGTTTAGTGGCGCGCATTGTTGCGGTAGTTACGCTAGTCATTGTTATTATTTCTGCCGGCAGCGTATTGCTGCAGTTGGCAAACATGAAGTCAGCTGCACAGGAGGCCATTTCCAGCTATAACATCCAGATTGCTCAAAGCTACGTCAACCAGCTGGATACAGCTACTTATGCTGAGTTTGCCAAAGAGCCGAAGGAAAATGATTTATTTTTGACCATACGTGATGAGCTCGATGATTTTCGGGTGCGCATTGGCGCCATGTATGTGTATTTCGTGAAAATTGATGACAAGGGCACGCCGCTTATTATGGTAGACGGCATGAAGGATGTCGATAAGGCATCGCCGATTAATGAAGTGACGGATATGCCTAGTGAAGCAGTCCAGGCGCTGCTGCAAGGGAAAACGGCGAGCTCACAAATTATTGATAATGAGGAATACGGAAAATATATTTCCTCGTATGCTCCAATTGCCGACAGCAATGGTGCTTTAATTGGTGTCATCGGCATTGATACGGCTGTATCGGTTATAGGCGATATTGAATCGGATATTATTAAGTCGAGCATTCCCTTTTATGCGCTGCTGCTGTTCATTACGATTGCGGGCATAGCGATCGTATCGCGCTTCGTTGTGAAGGGACTCAGACCGCTCAAAGTATTGAAGGCCAGTGTCGATAAAATGGCGCATGGCGAGCTGGCGCAGGCCAATCAGATTTTGACGGCGTATCATCTCAGAAGCGAGGATGAAATCGGCAGCACGTTTAAAGCGATGATTCATATGTCCGGCAATTTGAATAAAATCATTAGCGATATGGTTGCAGGTGTGGCGGCAACGACGGATATATTAGTAGATTCGACGGAGCAATTCAGCCGCAATGCGGAGGAAATGCTCGTCATGAGCAAGACGGTTGATCATTCCGTACAGCATATTCGGCAGGGTGCGCATACGCAGAAGCAAGGCGCAGGAGACAGCGCGAATGCGATGGAGGAAATCGCTAAAGGAATTACCAGCGTATCCGAGTCTTCTACTGCAGTTTCAGATGCGGCAACAAGCGCTTTGGCTACAGCACAATCCGGCAAGCAAAGCATGACAGAGATGAAAAACCAGATGGAGAACATTTCCGTAGTAGCCGGAGATGTAGCTGCGATGGTGGAAGTGCTGAGCGGCTACTCACAGGAAATTGGCGGGGCGCTGCAAGCGGTTCGGGATTTTGCCACCCAGACGAAGCTGCTGGCGCTGAATGCCTCGATTGAAGCGGCCCATGCAGGCGAGCATGGCAAAGGCTTCGCTGTTGTGGCCGATGAAGTGCGCAAGCTGGCGGAAGCTTCAAGCCTATCGGTGCAGATGATATCGGATTTGCTGCTCGGCATCCAGCAGGAGTCCCAGCAAATCGGCACGAAGATGGGCGTTACCGCGCAAGAAATTGGCCAAGGCGTAGTCATTACGGCGGAAGCGGAGCAGGCTTTTACCCATGTGGTGGATGCCTTCCGCATCGTGACGCAGCGTATTCAAGAAGTATCGGCATCGGCTGAGGAGATGACAGCAGGTTCTGAGGAAGCTGCGGCGTCCGTCCATGCGATTGCGCATATTGCATCGGGCGTTTCGGAACGCTCCGATGAGATTTACCGTTTGACCAGCGAGCAGTCGGTCATGTTCCAGAAGGTGGCTCAAACGTCGAGTCTGCTTCGGCAGCAGACACATGAGATGAGCGAAGCCGTAAAGAAGGTTAACGTATAAGGCAATAGAATAAGAGCGGGGCGCATCCGGGCGTCCCGCTTATTTTTATTCGGAAATAGAAACAGGTATAATAGACAAGAGGAAAGAGCAGGAAATCATAGAGGAACAGCAAGAAGAGGAGGAGCTTATGCGCAAGCCGTTAAAAAGAGCAGGGATATTCCTAGCTGCAGCAGCTGCTATCGTCATTTTTCTTTATTTTCAAAATAATGCTTTGACGGTGTCGTCATTTCAGCTTTCATCGTCGAAGCTGCCGCAGGGGCTGAAAGATTTTACGATTGTGCAGCTGTCCGATGTGCATGGCAAAAGATTTGGCGATAATCAGACGCGGCTCGTTCGCAAGGTGGAAAAACAGCAGCCAAACCTTATCGTCGTTACAGGCGATTTAATTGATAGCAGGCGTGGAGGCGAGGCGGAAAGCCTTGAGCTAATGGCAGAAATCGTGAAGCTGGCCCCTGTTTATTATGTGACGGGCAATCATGAATATGCTTACGCGCGTTACCCGGAGCTGGAGAAAAAGCTGCTGGAGCTGGGCGTTCATGTCCTGCGGAATGAAGCGGCAAGCATTCCCGTGCTAAATAATAATGGAACTGATGATGGGACAGCGGCTGGAGCTGGGGAAATCCGATTGCTAGGCATCGACGATCCCAAATTTTCAGCGTATGGCGGAAGTGATGCGGAGGCGGCGGAGCAAAATATTCAAACAGCTATTGAAGACTTTGATAACATAGCCGGGAAAGAGAATGCGGGTGCCACTACAAAAGCGGAGACGGGAAAGCAATCCGATGATGGGCTTTACACGATACTGCTCTCCCATCGTCCCGAACTGTTTGACGTCTATGTTCGTGCTGGAATGGATCTGACCTTCTCGGGACATGCCCATGGCGGACAAGTCAGGCTGCCGTTCATTGGCGGACTCATCGCTCCGGGACAGGGGTTTCTGCCCGTGTACGATGCAGGCCAATATGTAAACGGGGTCGCGTTTATGCTGGTCAGCAGAGGACTTGGCAACAGTGTCGTTCCCCAACGCCTGTTCAATCGCCCTAATATTGTAGTTGTGAAGCTGTCAGCTGTAAGCTAGTGCCCGTCGGTGAGTGATTATAGCTCTTTTACTTCATGTAATTGAGAAATCCCACCGATGATTAATGGAACGATTTTGCTGGCTAAGGCGGATGGAGGTACCTGTCTGCCTTCCTGGTTCCATTGATAGGTTGTGCCATAAATCGACCAGCTTAACAAGGTGGCAGCATGCTCCAGCGTTTGTTGATCCTTATAGGGATTGCCATGTATCAGCAGTTGAAGAATAAAATCCTCCAATTGCTTTTTTATATTTTTCTCAATAATAGGTGCGACTGAATCATATTTCTTGAGGCATGAATTGCTGGATTCATGGTAATCGCATAATGAAAAAATAAGCTTCTGAACCGTTTCCTCCGTCAAACGCGCCTCGGCATCAACCCGCTTAAGGACATACTCCATAAAGGCATCCGCTAATAAAGCTTCAAGCAAGGCATATTTGTCTGTAAAATGGGCATAAAACGTCGCGCGATTAATCGTCGCTTTTTTTGTAATGTCCACAATGGTCATCGTGTGAAAGTCCATATGATTTAATTGCCACATGAAAGCATCTAAAATTAATTGGCGTGTTCGAATGACACGCGGATCATTTGGGTTTGGAGCAAAAACACCGGACATCCTCAAAACACTCCTCTTTCATCATTCAAAGGTATTCTCCTATTATAAACATGTGTTGTTTAACCAGCCAGAAAATTTTTGAAATATAAGAATTTATAAGTTTCGTACTTGTAAATGGGCTTATATTTCTCGGAATGAAACGAGCCGCGCCGCCAAAGGACTGCGAAAGCCGTTTCACCTTGAAGGGCGACAATTTTTTTCTCGCCTCGCTTAAGCAACAAATCGAGCAATCTGTCGGTTGAATGAGGCCACAAACCTTGTTAATATTTCACTCGTACCCCATATGATTGCGTGCAATGAAGGGCAATTATATGCACAAGTCGCGACCGCAAAGCAACAGATAACAATCAGCTAAAATAGAGGAGGCGTTACCCTTGAGCATTAAACAGCCGGAAACTCATTTAACTAAAGCCTTATTTCAACCTTATACGATTCATAATTTAACTATACCGACTCGTATTGTAATGGCGCCGATGTCACGTGGTTTTTCACCAAATGGTGTGCCAGGACCTGATGTCGCTGCCTATTACCGTCGCCGCGCAGAAAATGGTGTTGGACTTATCGTGACCGAAGGTACCGTTATTAACCATCCGGCTGCGACGAGTGAGCCAACTCTTCCGCATATTTATGGGGAAGCTGCTTTAAACGGTTGGACGGAAGTGGTTAGACAAGTCCATGAAGCTGGCGGAAAAATTTTTCCGCAAATTTGGCATATGGGCATCGCACGTCCTGCAGGCTCCCAGCCCAATCCGGATGTGTTGTCGATCAGTCCATCGGGACTTGATCTGGATGGCAATAAAGTGGGCGAGCCTATGACAGAAGAAGAAATCACTAACGTCATTCAGAACTATGTCGATGCAGCATTGAACGCGCAAAAAATTGGTTTTGACGGTATTGAGCTGCACGGCGCCCACGGTTATCTCATTGATCAATTTTTATGGGAGCAGACGAATGTGCGGACAGATCGTTACGGCGGCAATAGGTTGAAGCGCACGCAATTTGCCGTTGATATTATCCAGGCTATCCGGGCAGCAGTTGGCCCCGATTACCCGATTGCGATCCGCATATCGCAATGGAAAATGAACGATTATACGGCGAAGTTGGTTGATACGCCGGAGCATCTGGAGCAATTGCTGAACGCATTGGTACAAGCGGGAGTGGACATTTTTCATTGCTCGACGCGCCGCTTCTGGGAGCCTGAATTCGAAGGCTCTGAGCTTACATTTGCCGGATGGGTGAAGAAGCTGACGGGCAAAACGACGATTACCGTTGGTTCTGTTGGGCTAGATACGGATTATGTGTCGCTTTACACAGAAGGCAAAGGGGCAGGTCATACGGATATTGATGCTTTACTGGAGCAGCTGGACAACGATGAATTTGATCTTGTAGCCGTTGGACGAGCGCTCTTGGGCGATCCGGAATGGGCTGCGAAAATACGCGAAGGCCGACTGAATGAGCTGCAAGCTTTCAAACCAGAAGTGTTAGCTACTTTGGTTTAAGATAGGGATACTTACTAGGCGAATGTTATGCTAATCTACCTTACCGCTTTCATAGTAAACGTAAGGCGGATGATGAATCTAAAAGAGCAAAAGCAGCCTATCCTTGGTTGAGGATAGGCTGCTTTTTTATGGAAAAGCAAGCGGAACACTGTTAGCTTTACAGCGTATGTCAACCGCTTGACATGCGGAAATGCCAACCATATACTAGGGGTACATATGTATGCAATAAAAGGTGAGAAATGATCAGTTCGATGTATATTTGCTGGAAAACTCGGAAGTAAAGGCTATAGATTCGGCAGGATTGCTGGATAACGTTTGGAGGAAGCCCAATGTCGACGATTAAAGATATCGCGGAGAAAGTAGGGGTGAGCGTCACTTCTGTTTCTAGAGTGCTGAACAATAGGGGATATATCAGCGGAAAGCTTAAGAAAAGAGTGCAGGAAGCAATGGATGAGTTGAACTATCAACCCAATCAAGTTGCCCGATCCTTGATTCTGAAGAAATCCAATATTATCGGTCTTATTATTCCAGACGTCTCACACCCGTTCTTCGGGGAAGTGACCAATCATATCGAATATTATGCTGACAAGAACGGATACAAAATATTGCTCTGTAATTCGCAATTAAACATGGTCAAAGAAAAAGAGTACATTAATATGCTGAAGGCCAGCCAGGTAGATGGAATTATTATGGGCAGCCATACGATGGACATCAAAGAATACACTTCCATCAAGCTGCCAATGGTGACCTTGGATCGTCAAATCGCGAATACGATTCCCTATATTTCATCCGATAATTATAAGGGTGGAGAGCTGGCTACAAATTTGCTGATAAAAAAAGGCTGCAAAAAAATTGCACACATCAGCGGAAATCTCCATCTTAATCTTCTGGCAAAATTGAGACATGATGCGTTTAAGAAAGTGATTACAAACAAGGGCATTGAGCATATCGTTTTACAAACCGATTTGAATGGCTTTGATTATGATGAATATGATCAGCTGGTCACCAAAATGTTTTTAGAAAATCCAGATATAGACGGGGTATTCGCCAGCAGTGACATCATCGCTGCTCAGGTATTGAAAGAATGCCATCGACTAGGCAAGTCCGTTCCTCAGGATGTAAAAATTGTAGGGTACGATGGTATTCAATTAGGAAAACTTATAACTCCCGCTATTACAACGATTAAACAGCCAACGAAGGAAATTGGCAAAATGGCTGTGAGACTCATCATGGGCCAGATTCAAGGCGAAGCTGTATCACAGGAAAATATATTGCCAATTGAATTGATAGAGAGAGAAACAACCTAAAGGCTCATTTAATCAGGAGGATGAATATGAATTTCAAAAGCAGAATATTACCGGAGCTTCGAGCAACGTTAGAGCAGCTTCCACCATTGGACTTGCCAAATGATTTGCAGCTTTTTCGAAGCCTCCCCATACCAGAGATAGAGAAATCACCTCATGTGGCAACGAGAACTCAAATGATTTCTGGCCCATCCTCAAATTTGCTGCTAAAGATTTATGAACCTGTCAATAGAACGGGCACAGCCTTGCCTGCATTATTATGGATTCATGGCGGGGGGTATGTTCTTGGGCATCCAGACTCAGATGATGCTTTGTGCGAAAGATTTGTTTTGGACACCCGTTGTGTCGTCGTGTCCGTTGATTATCGTCTTGCACCTGAGCACCCTTATCCTGCGGCGATAGACGACTGCTATGCCGCACTAAAGTGGATGGCTTCTGCAAGTGAATTAAACATAGATTTAACAAGAATGGCCGTCGCTGGGGCTAGTGCGGGCGGTGGTTTAACGGCGGCCCTTTCTTTAATGGCTCGTGATCAAGGTGGACCTGCTATCTCTTTTCAAATGCCCTTGTATCCGATGATTGATGATCGTAATTCAACGGCCTCCAGTCATGAAATGACCACAAACCGTTCGGTTTGGAATCGTGATAATAATAGGGCAGCTTGGAGCTTGTATTTAGGTGAACATGTCTCCGGCACCATTTCCCCCTATGCAGCTCCTTCCCGTGCAGAAAGCTATGAAGGGCTGCCGCCTACGTATACATGTGTTGGACAATTAGATCCTTTCCGGGATGAAACCATTGAATATGTGGCACGGTTGGCTCAAGCTGGTGTAGAAGTAGAGTTTCAAATGTATCCCGGCTGCTTCCACGCTTTCGAATTAGCTGCACCGCAAGCGGAAGTCAGTAGGCGGGCGAGTAAAGGCTACGTAGAAGCTTTAAATAGAGCATTAAATCCGCAGAAAATGCGAGATTGATTGCTGGTTAATTATGTTAAACTTCAAAAAAACGGTTGCTTTCGCAGCCGTTTTTTATATTTACGAATGAGTATAATGCTGGAAAAAATGATTTCTTATAGGTATTCAAAAATGGATGCGGGAGGAGTATTCCTGTTATACTGTATAAACCATAAGGGAGGGAACCTGATGCCTAAAATAGATGATGTGGCTAAAAAAGCGGGTGTTTCAGTCACTACTGTGTCTCGCATTCTTAATAATCGAGGTTACATAAGCAGTACTACACGCGAAAGAGTCTACCAGGTTATGGAGGAGCTGAACTATCAACCGAATGAACTTGCGCGGTCATTGTTCAGGAAAAAGTCGAATTTGATTGGGCTTATTATTCCAGAGATTGCTCACCCATTTTTCAGTGAATTAACGCAATATATTGAATATTATGCATTTCAAAATGGTTATAAATTATTATTGTGCAACTCGCAAAATGACAGGACAAAAGAAAAACAATATATTGATATGTTGAAAAAAAATCAAGTGGATGGCATCATCATGGGGAGTATGCTGTTAGAGACGGATGATTATTTGCAATTGAAATTGCCTTTAGTATCATTTGACAGAAATATTGCTGAGCATGTTCCTTTGGTGACCTCTGACAATAAGACTGGCGGGGGACTGGTGGCAAAATTATTGCTTGATAAGGGATGCCGAAAGCTGGCATTTATATATGGAGGCATAAAAGGCTACAATCGTGACTTATTAAATAATAAAAGCATATTTTCAGGACTTAGATATGAAGGATTTTCAGCTGAGTGCAAGGAAAGAAACATCGAGATTTTGAACTTTTACTTGGAAATCAATGATTATACGGATATCGATAATGGTGTAGAACATCTTATTCGTTTTTTGCAAGAAAATAAGGATGTTGATGGCATATTTGCAACAAGCGATGTCATTGCCGCCTATGTCATTCAAGCGTGTTTAAAGCTGAATAAGAAAATTCCTGACGATATCAAGATTATTGGTTATGATGACGTGGTTCTAGCCTCCTTAATTATGCCTAGAGTAACAACTGTGAAGCAACCGATTGAGGAAATGGCCAAACAATCGGTAGAAATTATTATTCAGCAAATTAACGGTGAGACGGTGAAGAAAGATTATATGCTGGGGGTCTCTTTAGTAGAAAGAGGGACGACCTAGCAAGGTGGGGATGAGCGATGAGCAAGTCCCCTTTTTCATGCTCAGAAACTTCATCCGCATAGTCCGTATTTGTCTTCTGTCGAGAATATTTTCTGCCGCATAGAGAGATAATAACTGTACAATAATAATTTATATGTCAACCGCTTGACATACCGTATGTCAAACGGTTAACATATAAATTGAAAGTGAGTTGATTACGCTTTCAAAACACTAATTATGGGGGAGTAACAATGAAAAGATCCAAGGTAATAATTTTAGGTGTTTGTATGGCGTTAGTGTTTTCGTTATTAGCAGCATGTTCTAAAAATAACAGCACTAGTAATGATCCAGAAGCGTCCAGCGGGTCAAACTCATCCCAGTCGTCTAAGGAAGTGAAGCTCACTTTTTTTAACACCTCGGCTGAAATAAATACGGTTTTTGAAAATCTTTTTAAAGTCTACAAGCAGGAGCATCCAAATGTAACCATCGAACTGATCCCCACAGCAATTGGCGGAGAGCAGCTTCAAAAATTTCAATCCCTTTTAGCTTCTGGCAAGCCGGCAACGATCGCTAACCTCGATGCGGGAACGATTCATCAATATAAAGATAAATTCCTTGATCTAGAGTCGGAGAAAGCAAAGTATGAAAATCTTGCTCTGCCAGGTGCTATAGATGGCGCATTGCTTGACGGCAAATTCATCGGCGTACCTTATACGGCTCAAGGATATGGATTGCTATACAACAAACGCGTTATTGATGAAGTGATCGGCAGCTCTTTCGATCCGTCAACGATTGCAACAAGAAGTGATCTTGAGGCTTTATTCAAAAAAATTGAGGCTGCTGGTAAAGCTCCGGTCATCATCCACGGCGCAGATTGGTCCTTAGCTGCTCACTATCAAGGATTGGCCTATTCGCTGCAATCCAACAATGTGGAGGAAAACCGTAAATTTGTAGAAGAGCTTAAGCAAGGCACTGTCGATTTGTCGACGAATCAAGCATACAGCGGTTTGATGGATACATTCGACCTGTTGAAAAAATACAATGCAAGAAAAGCTGATCCATTAGTTGCCGACTACAATAAAGATAGTGCTGATTTTGCGAAGGGCGAAGCAGCCTTTTATTTCATGGGAGATTGGTCATGGGCTGTTATTGGACCTCTTGAAGGACGTGATAAGGATTTCGGCATACTTCCCGTTCCTATCAGCGATAATGCTGCTGATTTTGGAAATTCGCAAGTGGCTTACACGGAGCCTAAATTGTTTGCCATTGATAATTCGGGTTCAACACCAGAGCAGCAGGAAGCGGCTAAAGCTTTTATTGAATGGATGATTACAAGCGAAGCGAGCCAAAAAGCAATTATCGGTGAAGCCGGTCTTGCTATGCCGTATAAAGATCGCAAGGTGGAAAGCTCAAACCCGATGTCTAGTGCGATTTCGAAATATGTGGCTGAAGGTAAAACGGTTAATATCGGGGTTATCAATTATTTCCCTTCGGACTGGTGGTCGAAAACCGGAGCTTCTATGCAAAAGTATTTAGTGGATAAAATCGATCGGGCAGGACTTACAAAAGAAGTGCAGGATTATTGGAAATCAACCGCTGGGAAATAATGAATACGTATCAATCCTGACAGATCAAAGGGGTGAAGCGTTTATGCTGATCCCCTTCTCTGATCTGAAGTTGAATTTACCAATTAAATGATAAGAGGATGTAATGGCTATGACAAACAAGAAATTTCTTCATAATACAGGCACCTTTTTAATCTTTGGGGGTCCGTCTGTATTTGCCTTTTTTGCTGTTGTTCTGATCCCCTTTCTATTCGGGCTTTATCTCACGTTTACAAACTGGGATGTGCGGAGCGGGGATCATACATTTCTAGGTTTAGCAAATTACGTGGAGGTATTTCAAGATAAGACTTTCCTCACTCAATTATGGTTTACCTTGAAATATGTGCTTTTTACCGTTGTTATCGCCAATGTTGCTGCATTTTTTCTTGCATTTGCTTTAACTAGTGGATTTAAAGGACAGCAATTACTCCGGACAGGTTTTTTTACACCTAATCTTATTGGTGGTCTAGTGCTTGGCTACTTGTGGCAGCTTCTATTTTCTCAGGTTTTACCTTATTTAGGCCAAAAGTACGGCTGGGCTCTATTTGAAACCTCTTGGCTGACCGATACGAACAAAGCATTTTGGGCATTGGTTATCGTTTCGGCATGGCAATTAATCGGATACCTCATGATTATTTATATTTCTGGACTTATGAGTGTCCCGGTTGATGTTTTAGAAGCTGCTGGCATCGACGGAGCAAATGGATTTAATAAAATTCGTAAAATCATTTTGCCGCTTTCTGCGCCGGCGATTGTGATTTGTATTTTCATCTCCATTTCACGTTCTTTTTTGACTTACGATCTTAATTTGGCTTTAACCAAAGGCGGGCCCTTTAATTCAACAGAATTGTCTTCTTATCATGTTGTCCAAAAAGCTTTTCTTTCAAATGAATATGGGGTGGGCCAGTCTGAAGCCGTTGTATTATTCGTCGTTGTGGCTGTTATTGCTTTGACCCAAGCGTACTTTCTGAAGAAATTGGAGGTCGAAGCGTAATGCGGAGTCCTAAACCATTAGCATTTTTAAAAACAATCCTTCTATATCTCGTATTATTGTTGTTTTTATTGCCATTTTTACTGGTGATATTGAATACTTTTAAAACCACTCAACAATTTGTAGAAAATCCATTGTCGTGGCCCAAGCAATTTAATTTCGATAATTACATTAAAGCCATTGATGATATGGACTTTATGACCGGATTTTTAAATTCCAGTATCATTACGATTAGTAGTGTATTTATTATTATTTTCTTTTCGTCCATGACAGGCTATATGTTCGTCCGTTTTAAATGGAAGGCTAATTCTATATTATTCTTTGCCATGCTTGCCTCTATGACACTTCCCTTTCAGGCATTGATGATTCCTCTTGTTTTGATCTATGGGGAGCTTGGTCTTCTGAATTCACAAGGAAGTCTGCTCTTTATGTATTTGGGATTCGGTGTTCCGTTTGCGGTATTTACTTTCCATGGTTTTATGAAAGGCGTGCCGCTTGAGCTTGAGGAGTCAGCTTTCATCGACGGAAGCTCAAGATTAAGAACTTTTTTTCAAATTGTTGTTCCGTTGTTGAAACCGGTAATGGTCACTCTTATTGTTCTAGACACACTTTGGATTTGGAATGACTATTTGTTGCCTAGTTTAATTTTGCAATCGCCATCTATGAGGACATTGCCTCTTTCGAACTATGGATTTTTCTCAACCTATTCCGTCGATTTTTCCCCATTAATGGCAGGGTTAATCATGACGATTATTCCAGTACTGATTCTTTATCTTTTGCTCCAAAAACAAATCATTAGGGGAATTACTGAGGGAGCTCTGAAATAAAGCACAGACAAGAGGAGTAGATGATGTGTTTGGGTTTGAAGATAAAATATCGTTTGGAAATAATGGGAATGATCTATTAACGGTTGGGGAACTTCTTATCGATATGATAGCTGCACAATATGATGAAAATTTTGAAGGCAATACGTTTAATAAGTTTTTCGGTGGGTCGCCTTCGAATATCGCTATGAATGTTAAGAAGCTAGGCATCCATTCTCTTGTGGCCTCTGCTGTAGGGAAAGATGGTTTAGGGTCTTTTTTAATCGAGCAATTGCGAAAGATGGATATTGATACGAGTGGTATCCAGCGAGTCAATGATTCAACCAGTATGGTTGTTTTAACAAAGAGTACATCAACACCTGTCCCTATATTTTATAGAGGGGCTGATTATCATTTGGCCTTTGATACCGTCCTTCATGAATCCTTAATGAATTCAAAAATCGTTCACTTTTCTTGCTGGCCTCTTTCGATGGAGCCTGCGCGTCATACGATCGAAAAAGTTATTGAGATAGCGAGTGAAAATCATATATGGATAGGATTCGATCCTAACTATCATCCCATGATCTGGAAAAGCGGCGAAGATGGCATCGAATATGTGAAGTCCATCATTGGCAAGGTTGATGTTATAAAGCCTTCTGAGGATGATGCAGAAAGATTGTTTGGAAAAGACACCCCTGAAAACCAGCTGAAAAAGTTTCTGGATCTGGGTGCAAAGCTAGTCATCATGACCTTGGGTAAGGATGGTGCAATCGTTTCAAATGGACTGGAGACGCTTAAATACAGCTCCTTGGCGACCGAGGTTGTGGATACGACAGGAGCAGGAGATGCGTTCTGGTCAGGATTTTATACGGCGGCCATTAAAGGATACACCATTAAAGACGCGATAAGCCTAGGCTTTGCAGTCAGCGCTTACCAGTTGAAATATACGGGTGCAGTCGTGGATTTGCCAAAGCTTGAGGTCATAAAAGAAAGATATGGAATATAGGAGGCTCTCAATATGGCCGTGAAAAATCAGGTGCAGCTTATTACTTATCCCGATTCAATGGGAGGAGACTTGAAGGCTCTAAACCATGTCCTTCTTGAGCATTTTTCAGATGTGTTTAAAGGTGGCATTCATATTCTACCGCCTTTCCCATCCTCAGGAGACAGAGGATTCGCTCCATTGACTTATCTGGAAATCGAGCCCAGCTTTGGTACTTGGGAGGATATCAGAGCCATTGGAGATCATTTCGATGTATTGGTTGATTTAATGGTTAACCATATTTCAAGGCAATCGGAGTATTTTCAGGATTTTCTCCAAAAAGGGCGGAAATCCGAATTTGCTGATTTATTTCTAACCTTGGATAAGCTTTGGGAGGCAGGAGAGCCAGTTCAAGAGGATATTGCCAAGATGTTCTTGCGGCGGCCATTACCTTATTCCTCCTATTCCATTGCGGAAACAGGGGAAGAAGAGAAGGTTTGGACGACGTTTGGAAAAACAGATCCATCGGAGCAAATTGATTTAGATATAAACTCTCAGCTGTTCAAACAACTGATTACAGATTTCTTCATGAATTTTAAGCGGCAAAATGTAAAAATAGTCAGACTCGATGCGGTCGGATATGTGATTAAAAAGCTTGGAACGAGCTGTTTCTTCGTTGAGCCGGAAATATACGAATTTCTTGATTGGATGATGGAACTCGCAAATTCGTTAGAAATAGATTTGCTTCCTGAGGTACACGCTCATTATACTACCCAATACAAGCTGGCAGAGCGCGGCTACTGGATCTATGATTTTATACTGCCATATAGAGTGCTAGATGCCTTGATTAATAAATCCAGCCAGGAGCTGTGTCATTATCTTAAAACCCGGCCTGAGAAGCAGTTCACTATGCTCGACTGTCATGATGGAATTCCGGTTAAACCAGATATGGATGACCTCATAGATACGCAAGAGGCAAGGAAGCTAGTGGATGTTTGCTTAGAAAGAGGCTCCAATCTCAGCCTTATTTTATCGGACGAGCACAAGGCTGACGATGGTTTTGATGTTCATCAAATTAGATGCAGTTTTTACTCTGTTTTGAATGGGGACGATGACGCTTATTTAGCAGCCAGAGCTGTGCAATTTTTTGCACCAGGAGTGCCTCAGGTTTACTATGTTGGTTTACTTGCAGGGGAAAATGACCTTGAGGGTGTAAAGAAAAGCGGAGAAGGCCGTGAAATTAACCGCCATAATTTTAGCCTGGAGGAAATTGAGCAGTCGCTTAAAAAAGAAGTCGTGCAGAGACTTTTAAAGCTAATCAGGTTCAGAAATGAGTATGAAGCTTTTAATGGGAAATTTACTGTGTTGGATTCATCTAAGGATGAAGTTCGATTGGCATGGGAAAAAGATAATTGGGCCTGCAGTTTGTTTATAAATCTTCATACAAATCAGTCTGTCATTGAATATTCGGATATCGAGGGTAGGACCGTTCAATATGTTTTATAACAAGATAGCTTTGGCAAGCAGACCTCGGCTAAAATAACTTAAAGAAGCTTTCACTCCACGTGACTATGGGGAGTGAAAGCTTCTTTTTCAATAATCATCGTTATTTGTGAAAATTGCCTTTCTTACAGCACTTTACTCAGAAAAGCTTGCGTACGCTCATGCTGCGGCGCATCAAAAATCGCAGCGGGCGGACCTTGCTCAACAATATAACCGCCATCCATAAAAATAACACGGTCAGCGACTTCGCGGGCGAAGCCCATCTCATGAGTTACGACGACCATCGTAATGCCTTCATGAGCCAAATCCTTCATCACCTGAAGCACCTCGCCGACCATTTCCGGATCGAGTGCAGACGTTGGCTCGTCGAACAGCATGACTCGCGGATTCATCGCCAGCGCGCGAGCGATTGCGACACGCTGCTGCTGTCCGCCGGACAAGCGAGCGGGATATTCATCCTTTTTAGCAGCAAGACCGACTTTATCCAGCAGCGCTAATGCCTGCTTCTCGTTCGTCTCCTTGCTCGCCTTCTTAATATGCTTGGGCGCAAGCATAATGTTCTCCAGCACCGTCAAATGCGGGAACAGATTGAACTGCTGAAACACCATGCCGACATTTTGCCGCAGCTTGTCAATATTCGTCTTAGGAGCCGTGACGGTTACGTCGCCGATTTTCACAACGCCGGACGTCACTTCCTCCAGCAAATTAAGGCAGCGAAGGAAGGTGCTTTTGCCAGAGCCGGAAGGGCCGATAATGCAGACGACTTCCTTTTCGGAAATGGTGGTGGAAATATCGCGCAGCACCTCGTTGTCGCCAAACCTTTTCTTCAAACCCTCTACAATGATCATTTCAGGCTCAGCCTCCTTTCAAGCACACGGGACAGGCGTGAGATACCGTAAATAATGATGAAATACAGGACGCCGACCGTTCCCCAAATTTCGAAAGCGCGGTAGTTGGTGGAAATGATAATTTCACCGCTCTGGGTCAGCTCCCTAATGCCGATAACGGACAACAGCGAAGTATCCTTGATGCTGATCGTACACTGATTGACGAAAGCGGGAATCATGCGGCGGAACGCCTGTGGCAAAATAACGAGGCGCATGGTCTGCACCTGGCTTAAGCCCAGCGAGCGAGCGGCTTCCCGCTGTCCGTTATCAATCGACGAAATGCCGGCGCGGAAAATTTCCGCAATATAGGCGCCAGCATTGGCACTGATCGCAATGATCCCAGCTGTCTCCGCAGGTATGCGGATATCGAGAAAGGCTGGCAGGGCGAAATAGATGAAGAACATTTGAACGAGCAGCGGTGTACCGCGAATAATATCGATATAAAGCGTTGCTATAAACTTTAAAATTTTATTCGATGATGTATTCATCAATCCCGTAAATAATCCGATTACGAATGCAATCAGCAGCGAGATGACAACAATTTTGACCGTTATCCATAACCCTTGCAGCAGCAAGGGCATCGCATCTACAATAACTTGCCACGAGGACATCATGAAATTCACAGCTCCTTCATTTCACAGGATGTCTTCGTCTTTATTTTGCAGACGTTCCTATATATTTGTTAATGATTTCATCGTATTTGCCGCTTTCCTTCAGCTTCTTGATTCCGTCATTGATTTTTTGCAGCAGTTCCTCGTTGTCTTTGCTCACTGCGATGCCGTATTGGTCGCCTGTGAGCCTTTCGCCAACGATTTTCAAGTTTGCGTTTGGATCAACTGCCAGCTTGTAGGAGATGACAGGGAAATCTTCAATGGTAGCATCGGCATTTTTGTTGACTACCTCTTGGAACATAGCTGGGCTGCTGTCAAAATAATTAAGGGTTATGTCGTATTCCTTTGCTAATTCCTCGGCTTTTTTAGAGCCGGCTGTCCCTTTTTTAATCGCAATGACTTTGCCCTTCAAATCCTCTGGCTTCGTAATCGAAGCATTATCCGAATGTACGACCAGCGACAAGCCCGCTTCAAAATACGTATCGGACAGGTTTACAACCTGCTTGCGCTCATCGGTAATGCTGATGCCAGCAATAGCTGCGTCAAGCTGATTAGCTGTAATAGCGGGGATAATGCCCTTGAAGTTCATCGGCTTCAAATCAACCTTAAAGCCTTCGAGCTCACCAATAGCATGGATTAAATCGATGTCGATACCGACATATTTGCCGTCCTGCTCGTATTCAAAGGGTGGAAACGTAGCATCGGTTCCAATGGTGTACGTTACAACTTCATTCGATGATCCCGTGCCATCCGAGGCGGCTGGTGCATTTTCGCTGCTGCTGCCGCATGCGCTAAGGGTAAGAGCAAGCAGGCCGGTAATTAAAAGTGATCCGATATTCTTCATAAATGAAAACCCCATTTCCATTAATGTTAGACTTATTAACCTTCTGCCACCTATTTTAATGATCCGACTATATAAAATAATAAAATCCGACAGAAAATAATGTCGGAGAAAGTTGTAAGCGTTTTATATTTACAATGCTGTCATAAATCCTGTTAGATAAGGTTACGCAACTAAGAGCGGCTATTCATGAAAACAGAAAAAAGGCGCGTACTTCGCTCGAAGCTTAGTATAGCCAAGCGTCATTGACATATACGAAGAATATAATGTATATATACTATATATACATTAAACAGCTAAGCATGGTGATGGGAATGAACATTATTTTATCCAACGCTTCAAATGATCCGATCTATGTACAAATCACCCAGCAAATTCGCAGTCTGATTTTGAACGGCACACTTGGCTCAGGGCAGCCGCTGCCCTCGATTAGGCAGCTTGCCAAGGATTTGCAGATCAGCGTCATTACAACGAAGAGGGCTTATGAGGAACTGGAGAAGGAAGGGCTTATTGACTCGGTCGTTGGCAAAGGCTCGTTCGTAACGGGCATTAATGCCGATTTTGTTAGAGAGCAGCGCATGAAGCGGCTGGAGCAGCAAATGCTCGCGGTCATTAAAGAGGGGAAGGCGCTGCGCCTGAGCCTGAGTGAAATTCAGCAGCACATCCAGCTGCTATATGAGGAAGGAGATTTGGACATATGAGCGACATCATTAAGCTGAACGAAGTATCCAAGCAGTTTAAAATGTTCGGTATTGAACCGCTATCCTGTTCGTTCAAGCAGGGCTACATTACAGGGCTGATTGGCCCGAATGGAGCAGGCAAAACGACATTAATTAAAATGATTATGGGCATTACCCGTCCGGATACGGGGGGAATAGCGATTTTTGGACAGTCCCTAAGCTTACAGGAGGCCGAAATTAAGCAGCGAATCGGCTTTGTATCCGATGAGTGCCATTATTACGAGCATATATCGATCCATTCAATGAAAAATATTATAGCCCCGTTTTATAAAAAATGGGACGATCACGCTTTTTCCCGTTTGCTTGAGCGCTTTGAGCTGTCGCCAAAAATGAAAATACGCAGTCTTTCCAAGGGGATGAAAATGAAGCTGGCACTTGCCTTTGCGCTATCCCATCAGGCGGATATGCTCATAATGGATGAGCCGACAGCGGGGCTAGATCCCGTTTTCCGGCGCGAGCTGCTGGATTTACTGGCAGAAATCATGCTGGATGAGCGGAAATCGATTTTATTTTCGACCCATATTACGACCGATCTGGACCGAATTGCCGATTATATTGCCTTTCTGCACCGCGGCAGGCTGGTCTTTAACGAGTCGAAGGAGCAAATTCAGGAGCGGTATGTGCTAGTGAAAGGGCCGATAAGCTTGCTTGAGGCTCCAAGCGTTAAAGCAGCGTTTATCGGCATTCGGGAATCGCTCGTCGGGTTTGAGGGTCTAACAGATCGAGGGCATGAAATAGCTGCTATGGTGGGTGATGGTGCGCAGCTTAGTCGTCCTACGCTAGAGGATATTATGTATTTTACCGCTAAGGGGGAGAAGGGCTATGCTGCTGCTATTACGTAAGGATTTGTTTATTTTGCGCTATTATTTTTTGTTTGTATTGTTCTACTTGTATTTATTTGGTTTCGTACTAAATAACCACGTTTCCTTCATTTTGGTAGCTGCGCTTTCAGCCATAATGCTCATGACCTTTTCCTCTAGCTTGGATGCTAAAAATAAAAGCATGATCGTCATTGCCAGCCTGCCTGTCAGCAGCAAATCGATCGTTCAGGCGAAATATGCAGCCGTGCTTTTATTTGCAAGCATAGGAATTGTCGCTAGCGTCTCCGGATATGTCATCAATAATGTAATATTTGGAAGAGATACGGTGTATGCTTCTTCTTATATTCCAATCACTTTTTTCCTGATCTCTTTTTATTCTGCCCTTTATTATCCGGTTTATTATGGGTTTGGTTTTAGAATAAGTCGAGTAGTAGGGGTCATTGTACTGGCCATTCCTATGACTTTTCTCTTATCCATGGGGGTTGTGTCCAGCAGTGCTAATACGCTCAGCTTTCCACTGCCGGTAAGTGCAGCCCTTCTAGCGGTAAGCTGCTTGCTGCTTTTCGTTTCCTACCGTCTTTCCCTTTTCTTTCTGGAGAAAAAAGGGGCAGCTTAGCCGCCAGAAGACGGCGACAGCCGTTTACGCTTGAAATATAGGAAAGGATATGATGTTTTGATCCATTCTCTCTATTTCTACGCGAAACGTTAGCTTGCCGCCAGAGGAAAGCGGCAGCCGTTTACGCTTGTTTCATTTTTTCCATCGCTTCCATAAAGAACACTTGAAGAAACTTTTTGATATTGACCTTGCCTTTATCGGGCGTTGCTTCCTCATCCATCATTTTCATCTTAAGCCGAACATCCTTGAAATCAAAATATAGCGGAGCGTAATGCTCGAACTTTGGATTGCTGTAATCCGTCAGCCCAATGGAGGCGATATTGGTTAGCGCCGTCATGACGGCGCGGCGCATCCGCTGCTCAATCGCCTTGCTTTCCTTGTCAATGTCGCTCTGGCTTTGCTTGCTGGTACGAGCAACGGCTTCATACAATCCCTTTAATGGAGGGAAAGCAGCGGGCTGCGGCTGCGTGGCCAAATGCTCGACGGCAGCGATCATATCTCGGCTTCCCGCTTCACTTATAATGCCCATATCCATTAAAATAAGGCGGGCGGCTTCGCGAATGCTGCGCTCCTGCGCGGCTGGCGGGCGCTCTATAATATCGAGCTTGGCGAGCGACTGCTTCATTTCCGTCACATAACGCTCATATTTCCAGCTTTCATTCATCTTATGTAGAACAGCCTGCACTTCAACGCGATTGATAGGCTTATGGATGAAAAATTCAATGCCACTGCGATAGGCTTTTCCAACCATATCCTTGTTATCGATTTGCGAGATCATAATAAACTTGCCGCCGTAGCGGATGGCCCGGAGCTGGTCGATCGTCGTAATGCCGTCCTGATCGGGCATGAGCATGTCGATCAGCACAACATCGGGCTTCAGCTCATCGATCAGCATCACTGCCTCGACTCCTCCTCCAGCTGTACCCAATACTTCGCCCAAACCAGATTGTTCAATTATATTGTGCAGCATACGTCTGCTGACGGCATCATCATCTACGATTACGAAGCTAATGGACATGGAGCGCCTCCTTCAAGTTTGGCGTTGTACCTGGATGGTTTAGCGCAGCAATGGACAGCTCGACGATAAAAGCGGTACCCGGCCCATCATCCAGCTGCTCTGCGCGAATCGAGCCCTCAAATGAAGTAATAATATCGCGCACATGGGATAATCCGATCCCGGTTGCTGCAATTCCCGTTTGATCAAATTTGGTGGTGAAGCCCGGTTCAAACACGAGCGCGAGTTCCTCAGGCGGTATGCCGCTGCCTGAATCGGCAACGATCATAATCAGCTTGTCGCCATGCTGGCTGATTTCAATGTCAATGGAGCCGCTGCTTTCAATCGCTTCAACGGCATTTGCTGCCAAATTGTTCAATATAGAGAGCAGTGCAATATAATGAGGCGTAATCAAATCAAGCGTCACTCGCTGCTGAAAAGCAATCTTTTTCCCCAGCATTTCGCTATATTCCACATTGCCTTTCCTCACATAATGCACGACTTCCACGAGGCTCATCTGGGTAAGCGTCTCATTATCGAACAGCTTAAGCAGCCCGGCGAGAATACGCTGTGTATCTTTTTTAACCTCATGAATTTGCTGGGTGACGACGAGCGCCTGCTTGGCGAGCAGAGGCTGCTCCTGCCGCAGCTTGTCGTACAGCTCGAAGCTGCTGGCCGTAATGCCTTCAATATTATCCATCGATTTCCGCAGGTAGAACGCTTCCCCATACAAGCTGGAACCAACATTCAGCATTTGCTCTATGCGCTTCTCCTGCTCTCCATGAAGCATTTTGAACTGCTGGATGGCAATGCTGTTGTACAGCCCAATGACAAAATAGCTGCGAATAACAGCCGTTATAAGCAGCAGGGCCAGTTCATTAAAGTGATAGGGCGCTGTGCCGAGAAAAAAATTTCGAAACAGAAGCTCCAGTAAATTGGAGGAGAAGTCCACAAGTGTAACGAGTGCGCCCAGCGCCAGCGGCTGAATTTCCTTGGAGCCTCCCAGCAGCTTGCCGAGACACCAGGCGAAGAAGGTATAGTATAGGGCGGCGGGAGCATTATTTTGCAGGCCAGCTAATAGGGAAGTGGAATTCGTGTAGATCAGCCACTCCACCGATTGGAAGATGACAGCGGCAATACCGGCTAGAAACCCCGTTTTGACAAACGAAAGATGGCGAAATTGCAGCAAAAAAAATAAAAAGATGCTGACGCCGAGCCCAATGCGGTAAAAATCCCCGCTAAACGGAGTGATCCTGAATTCGGCCCCGATGGCTGTTGCGAGGGCGATGCCGACCATTTGTATTTTTTCATTGCGAAATAAAGAATACATTTAGCTCGCTCCGCTCCTAAATGGCGATCTTTGATGATATATACCCTAACATAAAAAAAGGCATTTTTGAATAGTGTCGTTGCGGCCCCATCAGTGGTTTTTTGTGAAGAATGCTGTAAGGGGGATTGTTTAAGTTTGAAAAAGTGTGTTATTATTAAAACGAACATTTTCAAACCTATTCAGGTGCGCCTGATCATTTCATTTTATTATCCTTGAGGAGGAACTATTAATATGGAAATTCGCCACACAACTAACCCAACGGATGTAAAGCAATATACGACGGAGCGTCTTCGTCAGGAATTTTTGATCGAAAGCCTGTTTGAGCAGGATCGCCTTACTTCTGTTTACACGCACTATGACCGCATGGTTGTTGGCGGCGCGTTCCCTGTGAACGAGAAGCTGGCGCTGGAAGCGGGAGATACGTTGAAAACCGAATATTTTCTGGAGCGCCGGGAAATTGGCTTCCTGAACATTGGCGGCGATGCTGTTATTACCGTTGATGGCGAGTCGTACGAGCTTAGCCGTCTTGATGTTTTATATGTAGGTAAAGGCAAGCGTGACGTTCAGCTGGCAAGCAAGGACAAAGCAAATCCAGCGAAGCTGTATTTCTGTTCGGCGCTGGCGCATGCGGAATATCCGACTCGCAAAATGACGATGGAAGAAGCGAACCCTACTCACCTTGGTTCCCTAGAAACGTCCAACGAGCGCGTATTGTACAAGTATATCCATGGCGATGGCATTCAAAGCTGTCAATTAATGCTGGGCGTAACGAGCCTCAAAACAGGCAGCGTTTGGAACACAATGCCTTCGCACGTACATGACCGTCGTATGGAAGCTTACCTCTACTTCGATGTGAACCAAGATGCACGCGTATTCCATATGATGGGCGAGCCTTCGGAGACGAGACATCTGGTCGTTTCCAATGAGCAGGCGATTATTTCGCCACCATGGTCAATCCACTCGGGCGTTGGCACGAGCAACTACACGTTCTGCTGGTCGATGGCAGGCGAGAACTACACGTTCACGGATATGGACGCTGTGAAAATGGAAGAGCTTAAGTAACATGCTTGCCGCTGAACGTCATCGACAAATTATTATTCAGCTGGAGGAGAAGGGCAGCGTCAAAGTATCCGAGCTGAGCGAGCGTTTCAAGGTGACGGAAAAGACGGTACGCGAGGATTTGGAGAAGCTGGAGGAGAAGGGGCTGTTGAAGCGCATGCATGGCGGAGCAGTGCTTCCTCCAGATGAGGAGAGCTTGTTCCCCTTGCAATATCCGAACAGCAAGCATCAGCAAGAGAAGGCGGCAATCGCCGAGCAGGCGTTAACCCATATTGCTGAAAATGATATTATTGCGCTGGATGCGGGCAGCACGACGCTTGAAATCGCGCGGCGGCTCAAAAACATGCCGCTGACCGTGCTCACGAATGATCTGCTCATTATTCGCGAGCTGACGGCAAAGGAGCAGATCCGCCTCGTCATTCCCGGCGGCTATCGTTTTCAAAATCTGCTCATTGGCACGGACTGGCAGGAGTGGGTCAAGCGGCTGAATGTTCATAAGCTGTTTTTATCGACGACAGGCATTCACCTGGAGTACGGGCTGACGATTTTCACCGAGGAGCTTGCCAAGCTCAAGCAGGTTTATATGGAATGCTCGCGCGAAATTTATTGCGTAGCCGACCACAGCAAGTTCGACAAGGGCGCGCTACTTACGTTCGCCGCGTTGAAGGATGTCCATACGATTATAACCGATTCGCACATTGATCCGGCTGTCGCTGCCAAATACGAGCAGCAGGGCGTGCGTATTGAAAAATCCTAATTTTTACAGGTAGAAAAGAAGGATGGTGCAGAGATGAGCTTTTTCGATTTGACAGGAAAAACAGCGATTGTGACAGGTGCCGGACGTGGTCTGGGCGCGGCAATTGCTGTAGGCTTGGCGAGAGCGGGAGCAGATATTGCGCTGGTTACGAACAGCACGCCTCCTGCAGATGTAGAGAAGGAAATTCAGGCGCTTGGCCGCAAAACGGTATCGATTCAAGCCGATGTATCTGATCGCAGCCTGCTGCCGGGTATTATCGAACAGACGCTGGCGGGACTTGGCCGCCTCGACATTTTGGTCAACAATGCGGGCATTATCCGCCGTACGCCTGCTGCTGATCACAGCTTTGAAGACTGGCAGGCGGTGCTTGATGTCAATCTGAATTCGGTCTATGTGCTCAGCCAGCTGGCTGGACGCCATATGATTGAGCAGGGCTCAGGCAAAATCATCAACATTGCGTCGATGCTTTCGTTCCAGGGCGGCATCAATGTGCCGGGCTACACCGCGAGCAAGCATGCGGTTGCTGGTCTGACAAAGGCGCTTGGCAACGAATGGGCTTCGAAAAATGTGCAGGTGAACGCGATTGCTCCAGGCTACATGAGCACAGACAACACCGAGGCGCTTCGCGAGGACCCGGTTCGCAGCAAGCAAATTCTCGACCGTATTCCAGCGTCCCGCTGGGGTGAATCCGAAGACATGATGGGGCCGGCGATTTTCCTCGCCTCCGCTGCATCGAACTATATGAATGGCCACGTCCTCTGCGTAGATGGCGGATGGATGAACCGCTAGTCTTTACAAGCTGAAAAATAAGTAACCGCCAGAGCGGCTCCTCTTAGGGGCCTGCTGTTGGCGGTTACTTATTTTTAATAGCTTTGCTTTGGGCTTTCTTTATGTAATGCACTATAAATTGTTTTTCTTATCCCGTTCCAGCGCTTCATTAATGCTTTTATGTATGGCTATTTTTTTCGAGAACTTATTCAACATCATAACAGAACGCAAAGAAACAGTCTATACTTTTGGTGAAATTTGTAATAAATTTGAGGTGCCGGCAAAAGAATAAGAATGGAGTGTTGTTCCGTGGATTTATTTTGCCATCTCAAGCTTGATGATTTACAGGAGTATGTGGGGAAGACTTTTGGCACCGATTATGTAGTTGCACATGTATCCAAAATGCATGGAGGTGCACAAAAGGTCGTTTACAAAATAGACTGCACCAATCACTTTTCCTGCGTTTTATATGTATGGGATCTTAGCATGAATTTTTTTCAAGAGGAAATAGCAAACTCTTCTGTAGCTGACCAATCCTATGGCAGTCATTTATTTGAAATGAATAATCGTTATTTAAGAGCACATGGCATTCAGACCCCTGCTCTTTATAATCTAAATACGGAAAGAAGCCGCTACCATTTTGATTACGCCCTCGTGGAGTACGTAAATGGACATAAGGCAGAACACTATTTTCAACACTCCGATACAAGAGCTCAAGACCAATTATTTGAGCGTATCGGAGATATGCTTACTGGCATGCACGCCAACGAAAGACAGGGCTATGGAAAGCCTAATCAAGTCGGAGAGCATCTGGGGAGCTGTCATTTATTGCAATTGGAAAATGCGAAAGAGCAGTTATCCTATGCGGTCAATCATATTGAAAGTATCAGAGTAAACCAAAGCAGGCTGCTCGAAAAATTGCATGAGCTTGAAGCCCTTATCGCGCCTAGAAATCGCTATGGATTTATACATGGGGAGCTTGGTCCCGATCATATCTTGGTTACGGACCAATTAGAGCCCTATCTCATCGATATCGAAGGTGCTGGATTTTATGATATTGAACATGAGCATAGCTTTTTAGAAATACGTTTTAGGGATTTTTACCGTTATTTGAAAAATGATACTCTTGATCATAACCGAATGTTATTTTATCAATTGCATCATCATATCGCTTTAACCTCAGGTGGCTTGAAGCTGCTTCATCGAGGATTTCCGGATCAATCATTCGCCAAAGGCCTCGCTGATTATCAAAGCAGACGGACATTGCAGTTTTTAGAAGGCTGAAATGGCAGGAGAGGGGCTGTAACGGTTGTATTTTGCAACGTTACAGCTATGTTCAAAATCAGTACTAACAGTGAGTGATTTTTGTGATATGATAATAGTAATGTTCAAACGTTTTGTAACATGTTACCTATTGTTGTGAATGCTATGTAAAGGCTTTATAATAGTAAATATCTTAATACTTTAATAATAGTGATCAACTGGAGAGCCTACATTTTTTCTTCAAATATTAGTGTGTAAGGACGGTAGAAATGAGCAACAGACAAACCAAAACAGACGTTATCTTAATTGGTGCCGGTATCATGAGTGCGACTTTGGGGTCACTGCTGAAAGAATTAGTACCGGACTGGGAAATTACAGTTATTGAGCGACTTGCAAGCGCAGGGGAAGAAAGCTCTAACGAATGGAACAATGCAGGAACGGGGCATTCTTCCTTGTGCGAGCTTAACTACACCGTGGAGAAACCTGACGGCTCCGTAGACATTAGCAAAGCTATAAAAGTCAATGAAGAGTATCAGGTTTCCAAGCAATTCTGGTCCTATCTTGTGGACAACCAACTAATCCGTAATCCGCGGGACTTCATTACGCCATTGCCTCATATGAGCTTAGTTCAAGGGGAAAAAGATGTAACGTTTTTGAAGAAACGTTTTGAAGCGTTGTCTAACAACCCCTTGTTTCAAGGAATGGAATATTCCGAAGACCCGGGAAAGCTGCTGGATTGGATTCCGCTTATAATGAAGGAACGGACTTTGAATGGGCCTATAGCGGCCACTAGAATCGAATCCGGTACGGATGTCAACTTTGGCGCTTTAACGCGGATGTTGTTTACACACTTGAAAAGTAAAAACGTCGATATCAAATTCAAGCATAATGTGGATGATATTAAACGTGTCGAGGGCGGCTCGTGGGAATTGAAAGTACGCAATGTAGATAATGGCTCCATCGAGCGCCGTACTGCGAAATTTGTCTTTATCGGTGGCGGAGGCGGAAGCCTACATTTGCTGCAAAAATCCGGTATTCCTGAAGGAAAGGGCATTGGAGGATTCCCGGTAAGCGGCATATTTATGGTGTGTAAGAAGCCGGAGATTGTGGCGCAGCATCATGCAAAAGTATATGGTCAAGCGCCAGTTGGCGCTCCGCCAATGTCTGTTCCACATCTGGACACCAGATTTATCGACAAGAAGGAATCGTTATTTTTTGGACCGTTTGCC
This sequence comes from Paenibacillus sp. R-74696, assembly GCF_055814915.1. NCBI lineage: Bacteria > Bacillati > Bacillota > Bacilli > Caryophanales > Paenibacillaceae > Paenibacillus > Paenibacillus sp. R-74696. The sequence continues at coordinate 155,908 of NZ_JBPULM010000046.1, read as the reverse complement.
GGCTTCTCGCCAAAGTTTTTGAAAAACGGCTCCATGATGGATTTGCTGGCTTCCGTAAAAACGGATAATTTGGTCACCATGATGGCGGCAGGCGTGAAAAATATGTCATTGACCCAATATTTGATCAAGGAAGTTATGCAATCAAAAGAACAGCGGATGGAAGCATTACGCCAATTTGTCCCGAATGCCAAAAGCGAGGATTGGGAGTTAGTAGTAGCAGGCCAGCGTGTACAAGTCATTAAAGATACAGCTGCCGGCAAAGGAACACTTCAATTTGGTACGGAAGTGATTAATGCCGCTGATGGCTCAATCGCTGCTTTGCTAGGCGCATCTCCAGGTGCTTCTACTGCTGTTTCCGTCATGCTTGAGCTGATGGGGAAATGCTTCCCGCAGCATATGAAGGCGTGGGAACCGAAAATAAAAGAAATGATTCCTTCTTATGGTGTGCAGCTATTGAAAAATCCAGAGCTTATAAACGAAATTCATACGTCGACTGCACGGACACTGGATCTACACAGTGAAAAGGGCCCAGTCAAGCAGGTGTTATAAAATACAGTGGTTCATAAATGAGAGGCGTCCGGAAATCCGGACGCTTTTTATTTTTGTGGCCGAAGCTCCAAGCACGGTGAAAGGAATTTTCTCCAGATGCGCATATTTAGTGCTACACTAAATATAGGAGGCGAATGAAAAATGAACATAACTATCGACCAACAAGGTAGCTCTAAAGTTGCAGTTATAGAAAGCCCGGATCTGCTTATTCGCGATGTTCAAGATGCGCTGGATTTAATGGCTTCTGTTAATTACCATCACGAATGTCATAAAATTTTGCTGCAAAAAGCAAATATAACGGAAGATTTCTTTGAGCTCAAAACCAGGCTTGCAGGCGATATTTTACAGAAATATGTAAATTATAAGGTGAAGCTGGCCATCGTTGGAGATTTTGATACCTATGAAAGCAAGAGCTTGAAAGATTTTATTTATGAATGCAATAATGGTAAGCAGGTATTGTTTTTACGGGACACACAGGCTGCTGTTCTAGCTTTGCACAATATGACTTAACAAGAGAAGGCTTGAAGACCAGTCATACTTATCATTTGACAGATAAAAAACGCGTATGATAAAATAAACCCAATTTATAGGAATGGAGGGTTACGTGTGTTAAACTAATTTTTCGATTTTTAGCTCTGCACAAGGAATGGAATAGACGTGTTACGGCTATGTTCTGTGCGTAGTAATCGGAGAATAGTTTACCTCATGGTAACCTTATTTAGTTATATGCGAGTAGTGGTTGACGATGCGTCAGCCGCTGCTCCTATTCTCGATTACTGGAAGCACAGCCAGCTGGCCTGTGTTTTTTTATTTTTAGTAATGGAGGAATTATAAAATGAGTGAACAACTACTAAACATTAACGGTGTTAAAATATGTACGGAAAGCTTTGGGGACCCCGCTCATCCAGCTCTTTTGCTCGTTATGGGAGCCCAAGCGTCAATGGTGTGGTGGGAAGATGAATTTTGTCAGCGCCTTGCAGCTGCAGGACGTTTTGTTATTCGTTTTGATAACCGCGATGTTGGGCGTTCTACCGTATACGAGCTTGGAAAGCCGGGGTATAAGTTTGAAGATATGGCTGATGATGCGGTTGGTATACTTGATGCTTACAGCATTAAGCAAGCGCATATCGTCGGTATGTCTATGGGAGGCATGCTAACGCAAATACTCGCTCTGCGTCATCGCGAAAGAGTGCTTACCGTCTCGCTTATTGCAACATCCAATTTTGCAGAGGGTCTTCCTCCAATGGAAGAGAAGGTGGCGCAATTTTTCGCTCATTCTGAAGAGATCGACTGGTCTAATGATGAAGCTGTCATTTCTTTTTCAGTTAGTAAGTGGAGAGTTCTAGTGGGCTCAAAGCATCCACTCGATGCGGATCGCATATATCAGTTGGCTAAACAGGAGGTAGAAAGAAGCAGCAATATGGGGAGTATTAACAATCATAGCGTGGTAACAGGCGATTTTTCCTATTTGGCTAGAACGGCTGAAATCGATGTCCCCGCGCTCATCATACACGGCACAGAGGACCCGATTATTCCTTATGAACATGGAATTTCACTTGCGAACACGATCCCAAGCAGCTTTCTGCTTACCCTTGAGGGCTCAGGACATGAAATTCATCACTGCGAATGGGATAAGATTATTGATGCTATCATTAACCATACGTTATGACGGAATTCATTATAAACGATGCTTAAGATGCGTTGGATTTAATGGCTGCGGTGGGGTACAATAACGGATGCTGTAAGAACATATGAGAGCAGTGGCGACGATTCGTCAGCCGCTGCTCTTATTTCTAGTTTAAGGAAGTAAAGAGAATGCTTCAGCATGATGCTTAATAATCATTGGCGCCACTCGTGAACGACTATTTCAGCTTTTGAAAAGTATTTCGATTCAAGATGGGCTGTGCTACAATAGAATCACAAAGTAAACCGCTTAACCTTGGGTTTTTGCGACAAATGGTAACGCTTACAATAATTTCACTCTTTGTAGGGGGTTGAATATGCTTAAGCTTAACAACTGGTACTTCCGGTTGCTTGTATCGTATTTTCCAATTTTGGTGCTTACCGTGTCAATGATCATTTTTTTATCGTTCATTGCGGTGAATGAAATATCGCGGTCTGAGACAGAAAAAGCAGACAGTGTCACCACTGGCTATGTGGTGGACGGTGTCGAACGAGCTATCCGCGGGGTGGAGTATGATGTGATGAATGAGGCGGTCAAAAATTCGAACTATGCGGGATATTTAAATGGATCGATCGAAACAAACGTCAGATACGCCGTCGTTCATAGCTTGCGCTCGCTTAGGGAGGGAAGCGATCTTATCGAGTCCATCTACCTGTACAGGGAATCTGACAATATGGTGCTGACGGAAAGCGGGCAAACGGAGCTCAATGAGTTTGGCGACCGTGATTTTGTGCAGCAAGCGAAAGCCAAACGTGATTATCAAGGGTGGTCGACAAGCCGTGAATACCGTGAATACGAACACCTGAAGCCAGTGAGGGTCATTACAATGTATAAGCGGGCTCCTTTTCCGTTTGGAAAAGAAGGCTTGCTTGTCATTAATGTGAATTTATACGCGATTGAGCAAATAATAGAAAACATGACGAGTCGTCAGGTATCCTTCATACGAATTACAGATACGGCTGATAAGCTTATCTATCCAGTGAACAATAGCGCAGATGTGTCCGACGGCGGCAGCGTACTGACCACAATTCAGTCAGTTTCTTTAGGCTGGACGTTCAAGAGCGGTATTCAAGCGGGCCAATTGCTCGGTTGGGTATCAGTCGTCTCGTATGCATGGGTCATTATGGCGGTTCTGACCTTTGTAGCGGCTATAATTTACATTATTTGGGTGACGCGCCGCAATTATAAGCCGATTCGTCTAATGATGAATCGAATACAGGCGCTGCAGCTGCGGAGCGGCGACGGAGGAGCGGTTCTGACAGATGATCTAACGATGATTGACCGCGCGCTTGAAAATTTAATCGTTCAGTCGTTGGATCACGAAAAGAAGCAGCGTGAAAGCATGATGCTTCAGCGCAGGCAGCTTTTTAACGAGCTGATTAGCGGGGAGCAAAATGGGCAAACGAACGAGCGGATGCAAAAGCTGGCATTGCTGCCGGACGCTGGACGGTATGCCGTTATGGTTGTGAAGCTGAACCGTTACGATGAATTTCAGTCTGAAAACACGCTTAATGAGCAAAATGTTCTAAAATTTGCGCTCGGAAATGTCATGCAAGAGTTGGCGCATAACGAAGGCTTGCAGGGATGGGGAGAATGGCTGGCGCCGGATCTTATCACCTTTGTGTTCGCGGTTTCGAATGACGATTCCCGCATGCAGGATCAGCTTCAGGCTTCTGCTGTCGTTGCGCGGCAATGGGTAGGGGAGCATTTGCGGTTTAAATTGTCGATTGGGATTGGTTCTATCGTAAATGAATGGAGCCGAATCGGACAATCCTACCGCGATGCCCTAACCGGTATGGAATATCAGCTCTGCATCGGAACTGATGCGATTACGTTCAGCGGTGATATTCCACAGGGAAGACAGCACGGTACGTTCAATTACATCCAAATGTGTACCGATTGTTTGCAGGAATTCAGACTGACCAATGAAAGCTGGCGCAATACATTAGAGCAATTGTTCAAACGACTCAGTACGGAAGCGATCAAAGATGAAGATATTCATTCGCTTATGCAGCTCTTCATGCAAATGCTGAGTCGTGAGCTGAAGGATTTATCAGAATCACTGAATGAATGTTTGGATGGAGAACGCACATCTGCGCTGCTTGCCAAACTAAAGACAGCCTCGACTTTGTTAGAAATGAAGGAGCTGCTGCTAGAGTATTTGGCTGATCTCTACGATGCTTATGTGGCCATGAGTGAGACGAAAAGCTACAAAACGATGATAACGGATATGAAGGCCTACATTCAGGAAAACTTCGCTGATCCCGATCTGTCCCTCAATCATTTGAGCGACCGCTTTCAAATATCGGGCAAATATGCAAGCTACCTGTTCAAGCTGGAGTACGATATGAAGTTTGTTGATTTTCTTGTTCAGCTTCGCATGCAGCAAGCAGAGCGCTTGCTGGTGAATACCGATGAGACGATTCAAGGTATTGCACTCCAGGTTGGCTATGCGAACTCCATTACCTTCGGCCGGGTATTCAAACGAATAACGGGTGTAACGCCAGGCGAATTCCGAAAGCTTAAAATGCGTCCTTCAGCTCTGAACTAATGTGTGCAGAGAAATAGTCGTTCAGCTCATCAATCACACGTAAATACGAATGGATGAGCTTTTTATAGAAGCAGCCGCTCGAACAGGAAAGCATGTTCGAGCGGCTGCTTCTTTTTGTTTAGCACGAATAGAGTTTATCATCGGAAATGGCTTTATGACGGGCTTTTTCGGCGTTTATGGAAAACGGTTTATATCGGGAAAATGATCTATTCTACTCGTCAAAAGCCTTACTGGGCAAGGGTTCGGCGTAACGGTTTGCCGCTCCGAAACTGGTTTATTGCAAGCGTACTATATACCGTGTCATACTGAGGCCACTTCCTAATCACGGTTAGCAAGCGACGATTGAAAGCGCGTTCAAATGTGCTTCATTTTTTCGGTTAATAATCGAGTGAAGGTAGCAAAATAAAGGAAAAGAAAGAGGGGTTGAATCAAATGATGAAAGTTGTGAAGGGGAAAAAGAAAGCCAGCGTTTTGTTAGCACTTACGCTTGCAGGTACGATGATTCTTGGTGCATGCGGCAGCAACAATGAAAAGGGTAATGAAGCAGCAGGGGGCGAAGCGACCTCCGGCAAGAAAGTTACACTTAAGGTGGAAGTATTCGATCGGGGCAATACTCCTTCTGGTTTGACTATTACAAATAACTTTTTAACGAATTACGTTCAGGACAACTTCGGCACGCCAAATAACATTGATGTTCAATTTGTTCCGATTCCACGTTCGGAGGAAATTCAGAAGCTTAACGTTCTAATGGCGAGCGGAAGTGATGTTCCGGATATCGTATTCACATATGATTCGGGTACTTTTTACCGTTACGCTCAGCAAGGCGGTTTGACTGACCTTAGCGAGCTGCTTGATCAGCATGGTCCAAACCTCAAAAAATTCCTTAGTGATGAAACATTGGCTTACGGAAACTATAAAGGCCAGCAATTTGCACTGCCAGCGAAACGTTCGCATTTGGGGAAATATGCATCTTTCGTTCGTCAAGACTGGCTCGACAAGCTAGGCCTGCCTGTACCACAAACGACAGATGAGCTTTACACGACTTTGAAAGCGTTTAAAGAAAAAGATCCGGGTCAAACTGGCGGTAAAGTTATTCCGCTCGGTATGGCACTAGCATCTGCTCAATATGAGCCGCTCCTATGGTCCTTCATTCAACCTGTTACTGACGAACAGCGCTACACGCAGATCCAGCAGCTCGGATCAAATGACTTTCCGATCCTGCTTCCTGGCTTCAAAGACGGTTTAAAATTCATGAACAAGCTTTATAACGAAGGACTAATGAGCAAAGACTTTAGCCTTGATGAAGACAAGAAGAAGTTGAACGAGGATGCGTCTAAGGGCTTGGTCGGTTTCTTCAGCGAAGATGATATGAACCCATTCTACCCAGATGGCTTGTACTCGACGCTGCAAACGAACATTCCAGACGCGAAGCTGTCCTCCGTTGATGTGTATACAAATTCTGAGGGCAAGCATCCGAAGCCGGAATATGCGCCAGTTGGCATGTATCTCATGATTCCGAAGAGCAGCAAAAACGCGGTTGAAGCAATCAAGTACTTGGATTGGATGGCTTCGGGAGATAATCTGCTTACCATTCAAAACGGCGTAGCAGGCGAAAATTACACACTGAAGGATGGTATCCCGGTATTGAATGAAGATGCTCCTACAGATGTGAAAAACCGCGTATACAACGGCGGTGACATGGCCATTATCTCCAACGGAAAGCAGTTGGGCGATTCAGAGCGCAACGTTGAAGCATATGTTCAAGGGATGCCTGAGAAATTCCAAGAAGAAACTCGCAAAGCACTGACGATTTCTAGATCGGATACCATTAAGCCTGTCTTGTTCGACCATCCGATTGAAGCCCAAGCCAAATATGGTGCGGCACTGCGTGACAAGTTCAATGAAATTGTCGTAAAAACAACGATGGTGAAACCGGATCAATTCGAAAGCACATTTGAATCGATTATGAAGGATTATATGGCAGCCGGCGGTCAAGCGATTTTGGATGAACGCACGAAAGCTTATGAGGCTATGAAATAAATAGAACGCCTGCAATAAGCAGCTCGGGGACGATGGATATAAATCCCGTCCCCGAGCTTAATCGTTAGCAGATAGGAGTGGATAATATTGAACATGAGCGTGTATTTACGCAGATACTGGCAATTATATATGCTGCTTATTTTACCGGTTGCTTATTTCTTAATTTTCAAATACGGGCCGATGTATGGCATCATTATCGCATTTAAGGATTTCAACTTTTTCCAAGGCATTAATGGTTCTAAGTGGATAGGGCTTGATGCTTTCAAGGAAGTATTCGCAATGGCGGACTTTTACAAGACGCTGCGCAATACGCTCATGCTTAATTTCTTGGACCTGCTTGTATCTTTCCCAGCTCCGTTGTTTATCGCAATTATGCTGTATGAGCTCAAAACGGCTTGGTTCAAAAAGATTTCACAAACGATTTTGTACATTCCGCATTTTATTTCGTGGGTTATTATCGGCGGGATCGTCTACCAAGTGTTTGGTACTCAATCCGGTATGGTAAACAATTTCATCACTTCGCTAGGCTTTGAAGCGATTCCTTTTCTTACTGACAAAAACGATTGGTTAATTACGTATTTGATCGTCGGCGTATGGCAAAGTGCTGGCTGGGGTACGATCATTTATTTGGCAGCTCTTACAGGTATCAATAGGGAGTTGTTCGAGGCGGCTGACGTTGACGGAGCGGGCAGACTGAGAAAAATTTGGAGCATTACGCTGCCATCCTTGAAGCCGACCATTGTTACCCTCCTTATTATTAACGTGGGCAATATGATCGCCATCGGATTTGAACGTCCTTATATTATTGGTAATACCGCTGTACGGGATTATTCGGATGTGCTCAGCACCTTCGTATACCGTATCGGCATTGAATCTGGACAATATACGCTTGCTACGGTCGTCGGCTTGTTCCAGGCAGTTGTCGGGCTTGTGTTTGTATTAGGCGCCAACTACTTATCGAAAAAACTGGCAGACCAAAGCATCATTTAAAATATAAGAATTTATAAACTTTAATTTTGATTCAGATTAGAAAGGAGCGATATGACATGAAAGATCAACAAGCCAGCCGATCCTTTGATATTGTCAATACGATCGCTATTTTATTATTCGTGCTGCTATGTTTGACTCCGTTTCTTCATATAATTGCCATTTCGTTAAGCTCAACACGTTCCATCATGTCTGGCGAGGTCAGCCTTTTTCCTGTCGAAATGAACTGGGATGCCTACAGCAAGGTATTTTCAGATCAATCGATGATTCGTTCACTCGGTTTTACCGTTATACTGACGGTATTATTTACAATCATGTGCATGGTCATGACGATTGCGGCGGCTTATCCGCTTGCCAAAACGAAATTAAAGGGACGCAAGCTTGTCATGTTCGTTATTATCATTACGATGTTTTTCAGCGGTGGACTTATTCCGGAGTATATGCTCGTTCGTAATTTAGGCTTGCTCGATTCGATGTGGGCGCTTATGCTGCCAGGTCTCATTAGTCCGTTTTATATGATTATTTTAATTACGTTTTTTCAAAATATTCCCGATTCGCTGGAGGAGTCAGCAGAGATTGACGGAAGCTCTTACCTGCGCACTTTGGTTAGCATTATCGTGCCTCTTTCGATGCCTGTTATTGCTACACTAAGCTTGTTTTATGCAGTAGGGCGCTGGAACGGTTTTACGGATACGCTTATGTATATTACGAGCCCGGAGATGTATCCGCTGCAATTAAAGCTTTATCAGCTGGTTCAAAACAACATGGTCAGCGAGCTGCTCGTAATGGAGGGAGCAACTGGACAGGCAAAGCTGCAGCCGGAAAGCTTGAAGGCGGCCAGCGTTATTTTCGCAACTGTGCCAATTATGATTGTCTATCCGTGGCTGCAGCGGTATTTCGTTAGCGGTGTCATGCTTGGGGCGGTCAAAGGTTAAACGAATTTATATTTCAGGAGGAGCTTATGGGAAAGGATAAAGGTCAATATTCGTTCTCGACATGCTGGAATATTAAACGTCATGATGTCGGCAGCAGCATGATCGATGAAATTCGGGAACTCGGCTTTCGCTACGTGGAGCTGAACTATAACGTTACACAGGAGCTGCTGAAGACGATCGAGCCCATGATTGAACGGGGAGAAATCGGAGTATCGAGTGTCCACAATACGTTTCCGCATGTTGCTGATCCCGACTATGGTACCGATTCTGTGCTGCTTGGCTTTGAAGAAGAGGAAAAGCGGCAGCGTGCAATCGAGCTGCTGATTCGTTCGGCAGAATATGCGAATCGCTATGGGGCGAAGGCGGTTGTCGTGCATCCGGGAGAGGTGCCGTTCGACTATAACATCGATAATGAGCTTAAAAAAATTTATCACGATCAAGGTCCGGAATCCTCCGCTTATTTAAAGCTGTGGAATGAGATGCTGGAGCGAAGGGAATCGTTGTCGGAACATTACCTGCAGCGCATTGGCGATAGTCTGGAAGAAATTTGCGACCAGATTGCAGCTAAGGGCTGGGACGTATCGATTGGCATCGAGACGCGTTCGCGGTGTTATCAGATGCCAACGCTGCGCGAGGCGAAATCGGTGTTTGATCGGCTGAAGGGCGCCCCGGTCGGCTTGTGGTACGATTTTGGCCACGGCATGATGATGGAGCGTATGGGATTGTACGATAATGCACGGGATATAGAAGCGATTAAGGACAATGTGGTCGGTATCCATATTCATGAGACGGTCGGGTTGTCGGATCACTGGTGTCCGTATGTCCACAGCGGCGATATGAACTATTTCGATCGCTTCCTCCCTATCATCGAGGCAGCCCCTGTGAAGGTATATGAGTTAAAAGCAGCATGTACACCGGAGGAAATCGAACAGAGCCACAAGCTGCTGCTCGCCAAGCTGTCTGAGCGCAAGGTGTAGGATAATGGACAGACCGCGACAGACCGCGACAGACCGCGACAGACCGCGACAGACCGCGCTGCCGGACTGGACGGTCTTACGCTGCCGGAGTTGTACAAAGCGCAAGGGCAGTATGATGAAGAGACGAATGTACTAGTTCGGGCCTATCAGCAGGCGTATCATCGGTTCACGCCATCGTTTGAGTTCGTTCCTTACGAGCTTGCGGAGCGTGAGCCGTTGTTCGTTCCGTGGGAAACGTTATACGAAGAAATACCTGGGCGCATTGAGGCATAGCTGGCTATTATAAGGCGTACGCGTAACGGATCAACGGAGATTGAGGAAGGAAGATGAACATGCATGAGAAGCTGGTTGCCGTCAATGATGGCTGGGTAAAGCAAGGAATCGACAATCAAATAATGGACAGCGGCAGCCGCTTCTACGGCGGTATAGCCGATCCGGACAATGGAGTTGCTTGGCCGACCCACATGGGAACGCCAACGTTTATGGCGCTATGGGCATGCTCACTGGTTGATGAAAGCTCCAACTATTATCATGACGAAAAGCTGCTGCGGCGTTTGGAGCTGGCGGCGGCCTTCATTGTCCGCGAGCAGCACGAGGACGGCACGATATCGCCGGGTTGGACCAATATGCATTCGCCGCCGGACACCGCCTTTGCCGTTGTTGGACTTGCTCAGCTGCTTGAACTGCTGGTGAAGCATGAATGGGCAGCGCTGGAACGGGCTAGAGCGGACATTAGAAAGTTTCTCGAGCGTTCTGCGCCGGCATTACTGACCGGCGGCTGCCATACGCCGAACCATCGATGGGTGCTGACAGCGGCGCTTGCCTTCTTGCACAGGCTGACTGGCAATGCCGAGCTTATAGCTCGCGCTGATCAATGGCTGGCTGAAGGTATGGATTGCACGGAGGATGGAGAATGGACGGAGCGCAGCAACGGCATCTACAACGGAGTAAGTGACGTCATGCTGTTCCATGCTGCTGAGCTGCTTGGCAGGCCTGAGCTTCTTGAGCCGGTTCGCCGCAATTTGCGGATGATGGCTTATCTCATCCACCCGGATGGAGAAGTTGTTACGGATTATTCTGGACGCCAGGACTTTGGTCAATTGTTTGATATGTCCAGCTATGCACTTGTATCCAGCCTTATGGCGTATCGCGATCAGAATCCTTTGTTCGCAGCCTTGGCCGAGCTCGGAATCAAGGCGCTTAACCATCCGGGACCGATCCCGAACAATGTTTTGCTCGGGTTTTTACTTCATCCGGAACTGAGAGAGCCGGGTGTGGAAATCGGCAGTCTACCGGATCATTACCGGGTTGTCATCAATGGGAAATTTAATCGGCAGCATTATTTAAATCAGATGGAGTCGGCCGGTCATGGCGGAAAAATCTATCACAGCCGTCTGCATCCCGAATTCGGTGCACCGGTTGCCCGGCAGCGGGAAGGACGAACGAGTGTTACGGTCATGGCGGAGACGAATTCGTTTTTTGCACTTCGGCATGGAGCGGCGCGGCTGCTTGGTGTGCAGGTCAGCAGCTCGTTCGAGCCGGGGTTTATCAAAATGAACGATATGGAGCAGCTTGAATCCGGCTTCGTTTTGAAGGGTACGGAATCAAAGGGCTATTACGGACCGATTCCAACGGATCGTCTGCCTGAAATAGCGAGCAATGCTGTCAGTCCGTGGTATTTGCTGCCGCATCAGCTGCGTGAAGTAACACATCTTCAGCAGCACGATGTACGAATTGAGCTCATTGAAATGCCGAATGGCTGGCGAGTCCGTGTTCAATGCGACAAGCCGGACGTGCTTTTGACTCAAATTTCCTTCGTATTCGGAAAGGAAGGGCAATTGGCTGGCGGCGAACGGGCCTCTGCCGAAGCGGGCACGCAATTTTGGAAAACAGGCACTGTAAAATTTACGGCTGGCGAAGATTGGATTGAAATGGACGGCGGTGCGCATGAACATTGGGCTAAATCTATTCGCGGCGCTGCATTCCCGGTTGATTGCCAGACGCTGGTTGTAAACGTGCTGACGCCTTATGACCGCACGTTTCATATCCGGTTGTCGCCTAGTGATGACAATGGGACGAGCGGGCAGTAATTTTATAGATGGCTTGGATGACTTGCGTATGGCAGTTAACGACTAGTATGGCATAGGTAAGATGCTGCATAGAGCCTGCCAACAGGTTTAGAAATCAGCAAACCTTAATGATGAAAAAGGCAGTCGCTAGTCATGAGCATGATGAATGACTAACGGCAGCCTTTTTGAAATATAAGAAATAAGAAATAAGAAATAATAAATAATAAGTATCACCCGTTTAATAGGCTTATCTTTCACCGGAAAATGGTAGCTTCGCCTCTAGAGGACGGCGACAGCCGTTTACGCTTGATCTAGGCGGACCCAGCAGCAGCTATTTGCCCATTTTAGGCGGTTTTGGAGGGTGAACGGACAGGAAATCCGTTAAGTCGGTTGTTCTCGCTATAAATGTTCATAAAGTGGGCGATTAGCGGCTTCTGAGTCCGCGAACCTGCTCAGTTCCCTCAATTTGCAACAAATAGCTGCTGCTGTGTCCGCCAAATCCCTATTTGATATTCTTTTGTTGCTACAGCCATCATCAGTGCGCGTCCATGCTATATTCGGTCCTTTTGAGTTCCATTATTGAAAGTCAAAAAATACTTCCTCATCTTTAATGATGATCCACGGGTTTTTATCCAAATCAGCGATATTTTGCAGCGTATATTTTAGATAGAAAATGTCGTCCTTCCAATATTCTTTGACATAGACGGCTCTTAAGGTCGCTTCGCCTTCAAGCTGCTCCGGCAAAGAGATGTCCACACCAAAATAGTCTTCCTCACTCTTATCGCGATAAGGGTTGTTTTGCAAATACTTTAACCGAACGGAGTCCGAGGTTTTGCCAAAGTAGGCACTTGATTGCAGCTTCTTGAATGCGTCAAATGACGCGCACGATTGTGTACAGGCTTTTGTGTGTTCCGCTGAGTGGATTTTAAAATCATAATAGCTTTGCAACGTTTTAATAATGGCATCTTCTTCATCGTTCAAAGCAGAAGGATCAGCGAGCTGTTTTTTTCCTGCGTATGAGGCGTGAAAATTTTCAATTTTATTAATATTATCTTTCGCTATAAAAATGGTTCGATTAGTACTTAGATGGAATCCGATATAATAATCAGCTGAAATATCCATTTTAATGAGTGTCAGCGTTTCGTTATCCAATGAGACTCTGGACATTTCAATTTTGCGTTCTTGAGCTTCGTATTTCGTAAAGTTAATAAATTGCGCATGAATGCCACTAAGGTATATCGAAAAAACCAAAGTGAGAGCTGCAATGAAAATAATGCTTATTTTAGCCGTTGATTCTTTGGTTTTAATTTGATACGAAATAAATAGGATAAAGAAAAAAACGTTATAGAAAAGTATATTTTGCAAACCTAACGGCAGATTTAAATCTTTATCCAACGTAAAAACTTGAAATGAAAGCATTGAAAAGATTAAGACCAAAAAGATGAGACCATGCATTGGAAAAAATAAGGGATGTCTGCGATTTCGGAATACGAAAAATAGAAAGCGCCTTATTTTCATATTTGAGCGGTTCTTCGCCTTACGCGGCTTTCTTCTATCCTTTTGCGACTCAAGTACTGCTATCGTCACAACAGGTAGTGCTAAAAAGAAGGAGAAATAGATACCGTTAATCCAATACAAGCTTTGAGAAACAGGATAAAATGTTAAAATATCATTGAATATAAACTGATCTCCAAAATAAGGATTAAATGATCCTTGCACATACAGAAACCCGGCGGTATAGACGACGAAAGGCACAAACCATAGCTCCTGCAGCAGCTTAAACATGTTCTTCAACTTATCAGGCATTTCAGCAATCTCCCTTGCAGCATCTTAGTAAAATAGTCCTATCCTTTTTATCGGATTTCGAATGCCAAAAATGTATAATACTAGTTTTTTTGGCGCAAAAAAATACCCTGAGGGCTGAAAGCATTCAGCTAGCTCAGAGCATATATAATGCGGTAGCCTGTATAATAAAACAGCTCACGGAAGAAAAAGGGAAGCTGGGTTCGTAGGCTGCTGTATGCGGAAGTCGTTGTTGGGGAGGAGTAGGCGGTCATTTCCAGCTCTCCTGCCATCATGAGCGCACGCTTCATATGCAGCGGATCACTGACGATTATAAAGGATTCTAGCGCATACGGCTCTGCAGCAGCTAACGCATATTTGAAATTTTCCTCTGTAATCTGCGATTGGTCTTCAATTAGAATATACTCAGGCTGCACGCCTTTTTCAATTGCATAGCTCCGTGATACTTCTGACTCTGCAAGCTCATCCACAGACCCGCATCCCCCGGTGAAAATAATATACTCGGCATAGCCCAACTCATACAGCTTTATAGCATGGTTCAGACGCTCCCGCAGCACGGGCGATGGCTGATCGCCCCAGACCGCCGTGCCGAGCACAAGGATGGCATCAACGGGCCTGGCCTCATCCTTCATGCTGAAAATCCATATTTCGCTCGAGAACCAGCAGAATATCCCAACTGTAGCTGCTGCAAAGCATAACACAAGCGTTCTGATTTTTTTCGAAGCGAGCCGTTTTCTCATCACTTGCCCTTTCCTTATAAAATAATTTTGCCTCGCTGGTTGTTAGCCGATCATAATTTTACCTTCCGGATAGCGATACAGCTCCTTCTTCTCCTGAGTTGGAACGAGTGTAAACGCCAGCGTCAGCGGCCCGAGCCGTCCAGCGAACATCATAATAATAATCAGAACTTTTCCAATAACGGTCAAATGCGGCGTCAAGCCAAGCGACAGTCCGGTCGTACCGAAAGCCGATGTCACTTCAAACAGCAGAACGAGGAAATCGACATCCTCGGTCGTAGATAAAATCATTGTAAATAAAATAATCGCCGCCAGCGAAGCAATCGTAATCGTCAGCGCCTTGTACACGCGGTCCTTCGCCAGTCTTCTGCGGAAAAAAACGACATCCTCGCGGCCACGAATCATCGCAAACACCGCTCCTATAAGAATCGCAAACGTCGTCACCTTAATGCCGCCGCCCGCAGAGCCTGGTGACGCACCGATGAACATGAGCAAAATAATGAGAAACTGCGTTGCATGGCGCAGCGACGGAATATCAAGCGTATTGGCGCCGCCCGAACGCGGTGATATACTTTGGAACAATGAGCTGTACAGCTTGCCGCTTATGCTAAGCGGCTCAAGTGTTTTGGTATTTGTAAACTCAAAAATAAAAATAACGGCAGCACCTGCAATAAACAAAATGCCTGTCGCATACAGCACAACCTTGGAGTGAAAGGATAGCTTGCGCGTTTTGGGGTAATCCCACATTTCCGCCAGAACGATAAAGCCGATACCGCCGAGAAAAATGAGCGCAATGACGATCACATTAATGATTGGATCGTTGACATGATTGACAAAGCTGCTGAACGGACCGTTCATCGGTCCCATAATATCAAATCCAGCGTTGGTGAACATCGACACGCTATGAAAAATGCCGAAGTACAGCGCCTTGCCGAAGGGCATTTCCGTTGACCAGCGCAGTGCGAGAACGAGAGCACCTACCCCTTCGATCGCAAAAGCATAAATGAGCACGCGCCGAATGAAGCGGACGATCCCTTCCAGCGAGGATTGATTCATTGATTCCTGCAGCAGCAGCCGCTCGCGCAGCGATATTCGTTTGCGCAGGGCAAGGGCGAACAGCGTAGACATCGTCATAAAGCCAAGCCCGCCAATTTGCATAAGCACGAGAATAACGAGCTCGCCAAAGGTCGAATAGTGGATGCCGGTATCGACGACGACAAGCCCCGTTACGCAAACAGCGGAGGTGGCTGTGAACAATGCGTCAATGAGCGGCGTTGCGTGATGGTTTGCCGAAGCATGAGGCAGGGAAAGCAATAGAGTACCGGCCGCAATAATCGCGAGAAAGCCGAGCGTAAGAATTTGCGGCGGAGTCATTTTTAGAAAAATGGTTCTTAGTCTGAGCACACAGGTAATCTCCTTTATATGTAACGAAACAATGGTGTAGTTGAAAAAAACGAGCAGTTGTCTTCATTAACCGACAACGCCGTTTGCGCTTGAAATATAAAATCAATAAGGTTTACTCTTATTAATAGTGTTTATATTTCTACGCGAAACGAGCTTGTGCTGCCGAAGACAGGCACAGCCGTTTGCGCTCGCCACCTCATTATCTGGTATAATAGGCCAATATGCAACAGGAGGCGCTGGGGTGCCGCGATTAGGGAGGACAACGATGAAATCAAGATATATAGCAGGGATTTCGCTTGCCGTTATGGGGGCAGGCTTTATTACGACGAGATGGTGGCTGCCAGACAATGCATGGACGCATTTGCTGGAAAGCGGCTTTGAAGCAGGTCTGGTCGGCGGGATTGCCGACTGGTTTGCGGTGACAGCCCTGTTCCGCCATCCGATGGGCATTCCCATTCCGCATACGTCCTTGCTGCTCAAAAACCGGAGGAAAATCGAGGGCTCGCTCATCAGCGCCATGGAAAATGAGCTGCTGAATAAAGACAGCATTACCCGCAAGCTGTCGGGCTTTCAACTGTTCGCAGGTGCTGCATCGGCAGCGACCAAGCTGATTGGCAAGCGAAGGTTCAGAATGTCGGCAGTCGATTTTGCCCAGTCGGCTGTAGAGCGATTGCCTTTGGAGCGCATTAGCAGCGTGCTGCATGGCTTTTTGGCGGATTATGTGAAAAAGCAGGATTTTACGCCAATCGTTCGCAAGCTGGCGGATCGTTTCGTCCATGAGCGCTGGGATGAACGGGCGCTGGATTATGGTCTTGAGCATGTGGGCCACTGGATTCGCAAGCGTGAAACCGAGGAAATGCTCGGCAAGCTTGCCTTTAAGAAGCTGGAGGAGCTTAAGGTCGGCGGCTTCATGGGTTTTGCGCTGCAAGCTTTCGTCGGCTTTATGAACGAGGAGAAGCTCGGTGGTTTGATTCAGAACATGCTGCTCTCTACGATGCAGGAGCTTTCTTATCCTGGAAGCCCGCATCGGCAGAAGCTGCTGCTTGAGGTAAGAGCCCAGGCGGAGAAGCTTGCTGATAACGAAGAGCTAATGCTCAAGCTGAAGCAGCTTATTGAACAGGGTGTGGACAGCGTTGAAACGGAGCGTTTCATCCATTTGCGTCTGGAGGAGCTGCGGCAGCTTGTGCTGGACAAGCTGGAGGAGCAGCATCGCAGCGGTGGGCGCGCGATTGTGCAGGGATACCGTTTTGCAACGGATTATTTGAACGGCAAACAAGAGATGCTAGCCAATTGGGAAAACGGCATTCGCGGATATCTCGTTCGACTTATTGAGAACAATCACTATCGCATCGGTGCGCTTGTTCGAGATAATCTTGAGCGGATGGATGACAAGGCGCTCGTCTCGATGATGGAGGAAAAGGTCGGCAACGATTTGCAGTGGATTCGCGTCAACGGCGCATTATGCGGTTTTGTCGTAGGCGTCATTTTGTCCTTTTTCTAACAGGAAGCTCGGCTATTTACATTTATAGGGGACAGCCTGAATCTTTTGTGATAAGATCAAACTACAAAATGACCAATGAATAATAAAGAGGATTGACATGGAACGAGGTGCCTTTGCGCACGTCAAAGGGTAACAGGGAATCGGGTGCAAATCCCGAGCGGTCCCGCCACTGTAATCAGGGAGTTTTCCTTCACCAGCAGGAGTCACTTGGCCTATGCTTTAGGGCAGCCGGGGAAGACGAAGGAAAATGATGATCTGCTAGCCAGGAGACCTACCTCGTTCCAGCACCACAGTGCCTTCGCGGAAAGGATAGGTGTACGAACGAAAGCGATTGCTACCAGTCTATTTGCTGGCGCAACCGTCTATTTCTGCGTACACATGACCGTTTTCCCAGCGAAGGGGAGGCGGTCTTTTTTATTTTTCAAAATATAGAGAAAGGATGGTTCCATCCTTTCTCTATATTTCTCGGAATGAAACGCGCCGCGCCGCCAGAGGACGGCTTTCGGCCGTTTCACCTTGCAGGCACTATAGAACAATCGGGAGGGTTTTGAAACGAATGGTCAAGTTAAAAAGAAAGACAGCAGCAAGCACCGCTTTGCTGGTTATCGGCTTCACGCTTTTTTTACTGGTGAATGAGCCGCAAGCCGCCTATGCGATGCACATTATGGAAGGATTTTTGCCTGTAGGCTGGGCGATTTTTTGGTGGGTGGCCTTTATTCCTTTTTTCATCTTAGGTGTACGTGCTATTCGGAAAATTACCAAGGAAGCGCCAGAGCTTAAGCTGCTGCTGGGCTTGGCTGCTGCCTTCACCTTCGTGCTGTCCGCGCTGAAAATTCCTTCCGTTACAGGAAGCAGCTCGCATCCAACGGGAACGGGGCTTGGAACGGTTATGTTCGGACCGCTGCCCATGAGCGTATTGGGTTCAATGGTACTGCTGTTTCAGGCGGTGCTGCTGGCGCATGGCGGGCTGACGACGCTTGGGGCGAATGCTTTTTCAATGGCGGTTGCCGGTCCCGCTGCGGGCTATGCGGTCTATCGGCTGCTGATGCGTTCAGGCAGCAAGCAAGGCCTGGCGATTTTTTCAGCTGCTGCTGTTGCTGATCTGGCTACTTATATCGTCACTTCCATTCAGCTCGCCGTTGCTTTTCCGGCTGTCGAAGGCGGCATTATCGCGTCGTTTATGAAGTTTGGCGGCATTTTTGCGATTACCCAAATTCCGCTCGCTGTTAGTGAAGGCTTGCTGACGGTATTGATCTGGAACTGGCTGCAATCTTTTAACACGGACGAGCTGTCTATTTTGAAGCGGAGAATGAAAGGGGAGCGCGTATAATGAGCCGCAGTGCCAAAAATATTTGGATTTTAGCCATTGTTGTTTTACTTGCCGTTGCGCCATTAATATTCATTAACGCCGAGTTCGGCGGCGCGGATGGGGCAGCGGAGGAAATGATCCAGACGATTGCGCCCCATTATGAGCCTTGGGCGTCTCCGCTGACAGAGGTGCCGGGAGAAACAGAAAGCATGCTGTTCGCGCTGCAAGCTGCGATAGGCGCTGGCATTATCGGCTATGTGATTGGCCTATTTAAAGGGAAGTCGGAGAAAACAAAGCAGCAATGATGAAATGGATCGATACGATTTCTTATTCCAATCGGCTGCGGGATTTATCCGCCTTTTGGAAATGCGGGCTTGCAGCCCTGCTGCTGCTGCTTGCCTATCTCGCTCATCCGCTCGTGCAGCTAGCCATTTTTGGATGGCTTATGCTGTGGACGGTTGGCTACGCGAAAGTACCTGCCAGGCTTTATATGGCGCTGCTTTTCTCCTCTTGCTTGCTGTTCATTCTCAGCCTGCCAGCGCTGCTTATTGAATTCACTAGCAGCAGTAACAGCGGCAGCGCAGCAGGAAGCCTGGCAGCTGAGAAAGCAGGCTGGGTGCTCGCTTCATGGGAGCCGATCAGCTTGTATGTGCCGGAGGCATCCTTAGGTCTGGCCGGACCTATTTTTACGCGTATTCTTGCTTGCCTGGCTTGCATGTTTTTCATCACCTTGACTACCCCGTTTCCCGAGCTGCTGCAGGTGCTGAAGCGGTTGAAAATGCCGCAAATTGTACTGGAGCTCATGATCATTATGTATCGCTTCATCTTTCTGCTGCTGGATACGGCGGGGGCTATGCTGATCGCGCAGCGCGCACGGGGCGGTCAACATGGTTTTAGAGGAAAGCTGCAGGGTACGGCAGCTATTGCCGTGCGGCTCTTCGTCAAGACGATGCATCGATACAAGGGGCTTTCGAATGGGCTAATGGCAAGAGGATTTACGAATGAGATCCGCCTTGCTCCTGCTGTAAAGCGGACGGTTCGCCTCCGATATTGGGCGGAAGCTGGGCTAGGCATAATCATTTTACTGGCAGCAGAGCTATGGCTTCGGTATGGAGGTGAATAAGCTGGCAGGCAACGATCAGACATCAACCATTATGGAAATGAACAGCGTAAG
Source organism: Paenibacillus sp. R-74696 (assembly GCF_055814915.1). Lineage (NCBI taxonomy): Bacteria > Bacillati > Bacillota > Bacilli > Caryophanales > Paenibacillaceae > Paenibacillus > Paenibacillus sp. R-74696. The sequence continues at coordinate 136,188 of NZ_JBPULM010000046.1, read as the reverse complement.
CTATGCATATCCCGGAACGGACAAGGCCGCTTTAAACGGGCTTGAGCTGCGCATTCCAGCAAGCAAGAAGGTAGCGCTGTGCGGGCATAATGGCTCGGGCAAGTCGACACTTTTTTTGCAGCTTATTGGCATTAATCGTCCGCAATCCGGTTATGTCAGCTGGCGCGGCGATCCGCTTTCTTATAAGCCCAGAGAGCTTGCCAGCTTGAGACGGCGCGTTGGTCTTGTTTTTCAGGACCCGGAGCATCAGCTCATCTTAAATACCGCTTATGAGGATATTTCTTATGGGCTGCGCAATGCGGGGCTTCATGAAGAGGAAATTAACAGGCGTACGGGGCGTATCATCCAGCAGCTGAACTTGCAGGAACTGGCGCATAAGCCGCTGCATCATCTCAGCCTGGGGCAAAAGAAGCGAGTCGCTCTTGCCGGCGTGCTGGCGCTGGAGCCGGAGCTGGTACTGCTTGATGAGCCGGCTGCTTATCTCGATCCGATATCGGAGCAGCGGCTGATGGCTGAGCTGGACCGCATTCATGCGAGCGGCATAACTCCGGTTATGGCCACGCATGACATGAATATGGCCTATGCTTGGGCGGACTGGATTTTTATTATGAATGAGGGCCGCTGTATATTGGAGGGTACGCCGGAGACGGTATTTCGCGAAGGCGAGCGTCTCAGAAGCCTTGGACTCACGCTGCCAATGGTGCTGGAAGCATGGGAGGCACTGCCGTCCAAGCTGAGGGGAACACAGCCGCCGCCGCGCACGCTCGAACAATTTAAAGCGGCTGTAAAATCTTTTGTTGTATAAAAACACGAAAGTGTGTATAGTTATACATGTTGCTTGAAATAGTAGGAAAGGATATGATTTTTCCATCCTTTCTCTATATTTCTCGGACTGAAACGAGCTGCGCCGCCAAAGAACGCGACAACCGTTTTACCTTGTATAAATAAAGATTGACCAACTAAATAGCGAGGAATAAGGTGCTCTTGCGTAACGTCTTGAGCTTAAAAGGGAAGTCCGGTGCAACACCGGCGCGGTCCCGCCACTGTAACAGCGGAGTTCTGCACAATAAAGCCACTGGCATGATGCCGGGAAGGCGAGCGCAGCGATGATGATGCTGGAGCCAGGAGACCTGCCTTATTCTATACACTGCATTACCTACGGGAGATAGGGAGGTGTTAAAGATGGCAGCCATCGTTTGTTGAAACGAGGGGCGTCTTTACCCACATTTCTGTACAGGGTAGGACGTCCCTTTTTGTATTTAATCGTTTCTGGCTGGCAGCAAATCGGATGTATAGGGAAAGGCCGCCGCGAAGAAATTCGCTCGCAACGCCATAAGCATATATCTGAGTTTGTTGATGAAATAACAAAGAATTATAACTTCCATCCACTAGGGTGAATAATGAAAAACAGGAGGCAATAAAAATGAGTCAAGTAAAAAGCAGCAGTTTGGGATATCCGCGTATCGGTGAAAACAGAGAATGGAAAAAAGCGCTGGAGGCGTTCTGGAGCGGCAAGCTTGCGGAAGCGGATTTCTTGAAACAGCTGGAGACGATTCGTCTAAACCATCTGCAATTGCAAAAACAGGCCGGAATTGATCTCATTCCGGTAAATGATTTTTCGTATTATGACCATATCCTTGATACAGCTGCTATGTTTGGCGTCGTGCCTGAGCGCTTTGGTTACACAGGCGGCCCTGTATCGGTAACGACCTATTACGCCATGGCGAGAGGCAATAAAACGGCGTCGGCATCCGAGATGACGAAATGGTTCAATACGAACTATCACTACATTGTTCCTGAGCTGAAGGGCATTACGCCGGCTCTGACCGAGAACCGTCCATTGATCGCTTACCGCGAGGCAAAGGAAAAGCTGGGCATCGAAGGCAAACCAGTCATTGTTGGACCTTATACATTCCTCAAGCTTTCTAAAGGTTATGCCGCTTCTGAGCTTGCTACGGTTGCTGCCCAGTATGTGCCGCTGTATGCACAGGTGCTGCGCGAGCTGGAGCAAGAAGGCGTACAGTGGGTACAAATTGACGAGCCTTCGCTCGTAACAGATGTTTCTGATGCAGATTTGGCGCTTGTTCAAAGCATTTATGCACAGCTTCATGAAGCTGCACCTAAGCTCAATTTGCTGCTGCAAACGTATTTCGAATCGGTTCAGCATTATGCTGCAATCGCGGCTTTGCCTGTACAGGGCTTAGGCCTGGACTTCACAGCTGGCGCTGAAAAGAACCTGCAGCAGCTTGAGTCGATCGGCTTCCCGCAGGATAAAGTGCTGGGTGCAGGCGTTATTGATGGCCGCAACATTTGGCGGGCGGATCTTCAGGAGCGCAAAGCGCTGCTTGCCCGCATTGCTAAAGTCGTGCCAAACGACCGCCTAATTGTAAGCTCCTCTTGCAGCCTGCTGCATGTACCTGTATCGGCGGCTCTTGAAACGGCACTGCCAGCAGAGCTTGCAGGCGCACTGGCCTATGCCAATGAGAAGCTGGAGGAAATTTCCGTTCTTGCAACTGCGCTGAATGAAGGAGAAGCAGCGGTAAAAGAGGCGTTTGATCGCAATGCAGCCGCTTTGGCTGCACTTGCCGCATCGCCGTCCCGTGGCCGTGCAAGCGTTCATGCCGCTGTAGCGAGCATCAATGCACAGCCGTCGGAGCGCAAAGCGGTATTTGCAGAGCGTCAAGTGAGCCAGAAGGAACGCTGGCAGCTGCCATTCCTGCCGACAACAACAATCGGCAGCTTCCCGCAAACGGCGGAAGTACGCCAAGCAAGGCAGCAATGGCGCCGTGGTGATTTGGGCGAGGAGCAGTACCGCGTATTCATTAAGGAGCAGATTCAGCATTGGATCAAGCTGCAGGAAGAGATCGGCCTTGATGTGCTCGTTCATGGGGAATTTGAGCGTACGGATATGGTTGAGTTTTTTGGAGAGAAGCTGGAAGGCTTTGCTTTCACGAAAAATGGCTGGGTGCAATCCTATGGCTCACGCTGCGTAAAACCACCAGTCATTTACGGCGATGTGCAGTTCAGCAAGCCGATGACTGTCGAAGAAACCGTTTATGCCCAGTCGCTGACTTCTAAGCCGGTGAAAGGCATGCTGACAGGCCCGATTACGATTTTGAACTGGTCGTTTGTCCGCAGTGATTTGACTCGTGAGCAGGTTGCTTACCAAATCGCACTTGCCCTGGCAGAAGAAGTGAAGGCGCTGGAGGAAGCAGGCATTGAAATGATTCAGGTGGATGAGCCAGCCCTTCGTGAAGGCTTGCCGCTTAAACGTGAAGATTGGGAGCAATATTTGAACTGGGCGGTGCTTTCCTTCCGCTTGTCCACTTCTGACGTTAAGGATACGACGCAAATTCACACGCATATGTGCTATTGTGAATTCCATGACATTATTGATTCCATTCGCGCGCTCGATGCCGATGTTATCTCCATTGAAACATCCCGCAGCCACGGCGAGCTGATTCACAGCTTCGAGGAGCACACGTATGAGCTGGGTATTGGCCTTGGCGTATACGACATTCACAGCCCGCGCGTGCCGGAAGTAGAGGAAATGACATCGATGATCAAACGCGCCCTGAACGTGCTTGAGCCAGAATTGTTCTGGATTAACCCGGACTGCGGACTTAAGACTCGTGGTGTAGATGAGACAGTAGCATCGCTGCGCAACATGATCCAAGCGACCGAGCAAGTACGGGAGCAGCTGGCTAAGTAATGAAGTAATTGTAATGATCAGGACGATTCGTATCGTTGTTCATAGGGTATGAATATTAAAAAAGCTCCGCTTGCGCTGATTGGCGCATGCGGAGCTTTTGCTTTATTTGAAGCGGGGATGGTCAAAGCCGGGGGAGCGGGGACATGGCAGGCAGGAAAACAGGCCAATATAGACAGGTAATGCAATTCTGCCTGCTGCAGCCGCCCGCCTAAATGGTCTCTGCCGCGGGATTCATCAGGCAATAGCCAATGCCCCATACCGTCTGAATCAAGGAGGCAGATTCGGGGTGGACGCGGTTCAGCTTTTCTCTGATCCGCTTTACATGGGTATCAATCGTCCGGTAATCGCCGAGCGATTGATAGCCCCAAATTCGCCGCATTAAATCCTCGCGGGAAATGGGCTGATTGATGTTGGCTGCCATAAACCTGAGCAGCTCATATTCGCGGAACGTCAGCTTTACCTTGCTGTTTCCGGCAATCACTTGCCTCGAATCATAATCGAACACGAGTCCTGGCAGCGTAAGATCAGGTGTCTGCTTGCGCTGCAAGGCGCGATAAGCAAACTCCGAGGTGCGGCGAATGATCGCCTTAATGCGGTACATCAGCTCGCGCGGGCTGAATGGCTTAACGACATAATCGTCGGAGCCCGCTTGGAAGCCGTCGAGCCGGTCATCCTCTTCGCCACAGGCGGAAAGCATAATGACGGGTGTCGATTTTTTCTTCTTGAGCTCGCGGCAAAATTCAAGCCCGTCCATCCCCGGCATATTACGGTCCAGCAAAATCATTGAATAATTGTATTGCATTGCCTTAAACAAGCCGTTGATGCCGTCGGAGGCTTCTTCGACGATCCAGCCTTCTTTTTTCAAAAATAACTTGAGCAGCTTGCGGATATGCTCCTCATCATCAACAATCAGAATGCTATATGGTTGCTGAAATGCCATGGCTCAACACCTCATCTTTATGTTTAAATTCATTACTGATAACAATTATCATTATCATTGCATGCGACCCCCATTGTTGTCAACTAAAAAACCTCCGTTTCTTGCCACATTAGCCGAAGGGTAGTCGCGAAAAAGACACAATTGCCTATGAGTGCGGATACAGTACGGCTGCTGCTCCCAATCGTCGTCAGGCTGTCCTCTTTCGAGCAGACGGGGAGCAGAGTATAATGGTGAAATGCAGGCTATGGATGAAGGAGAGAGCTAGGTGGCCCCCTTATTAACATTGAATAACGTATCAAAATATAGAAAACATCCCGAATGGATTTTTGAAGGGATTACAGCACAGGTGCAGGCTGGGGAGCGTATTGCGCTGCTGGGCACATCCGGTCAGGGCAAAAGCACGCTGCTGCGAATCGTGTCGCTGCTTGGTGAGCTGGATGCGGGAACGCTATTGCTGAAAGGACGGACAAGCAGCGAGTGGAAGCCCGAGGAGTGGCGGCGCATCGTGTGTTACGTTGCTCAGACGCCGGTCATGCTGCCGGGATCGGTCGAGCACAACTTGCGAGCGGTAAGCGAGCTGCAAGGGAAGCCGTTTGATGAAGCGCTGGCGAGGCGCTGTATGGAAGGCATTGGCCTTGGGCATATCGAATGGAGCAAAGAGGCGGAAAGCTTGTCTGGCGGGGAAAAACAAAGGACAGCCCTTGCGCGGGCATTAGTGCTCCGTTCCCCGCTGCTGCTGCTGGATGAGACGACTTCATCGCTTGATCCGAAGAGCAAGCGGCAGGTAGAGCAGTTTCTAAGCGAATGGTGCTCGAAGGAAGGCACGGCATTCATCTGGATTACTCATCATCTAGAGCAGGCACGGCAAATAAGCGGGCGTATCTGGTTTATGGCGGAAGGCAGGCTGCTGGAGCAAAGCGCAACGGAAGCTTTTTTCAGAAATCCCGGGTCGGAGCAGGCGCGCAGCTTTTTAGATAGTCAGCATGCGCCGGAGCAGGGGGAAGAGCCGCATGAATAATATTGCGCTCGCCTGCACGCTGGTATTTGTCGCCATTACGACATTTATTTCAATGAAGCAAAAGCTCGGCCTGGAGAAGGAGATTATTACAGGTACGCTTCGCTCCGCTGTGCAGCTGCTGTTTATCGGTTTTTTGCTGCATTTTATTTTTGAGACGAATCATCCGATTTTTATTGTGCTCATTATTATTTCAATGATTACGGTTGCGTCATGGAATGCCGGCTCCCGCGCCATACCGGTTAAGGGCATCCGGCTGCGCATAGCGCTTACATTGGCAGGCACGGAGGCGGTAACGCTCGCCTTGCTGCTCTCGCTTCGCATTATTGAGGCTGAGCCAAGGTATATCATTCCGGTCAGTGGGATGATTATCGGCAGCTCTATGATCGTATGCGGCCTCTATTTAAACCATATGAAACGGGAGCTTGAAGCGTCGCGGGGAGAGATTGAGACGCTGCTGGCGCTTGGAGCGACGGCGAAGCAGGCGATTCGCCAAGCGGTGCGCCGGGCGGTGCGCTCCAGTCTCATTCCCACGCTGGACGGCATGAAGACGGTCGGACTCGTGCAGCTGCCAGGCATGATGACTGGGATGATCGTCGCCGGGGCAGACCCGATTGAGGCGGTCCGCTATCAAATATTGATTGTATTTGCGATGTCGGCTTCGTCGTCGCTGACGTCAATTGTGCTCAGCATGCTGACGATGCGGCTGTGGTTCGCTAAAGATAACGGCAGGCTGCTGTAAGCAGCTTGGAAGGTGTTTACTTAGAGGAGGGACGATGAAGTGGAAAGAAGGGGTATTTTTCAGGGGCAATTAATGCAGGCCGAGCAGTATCCGCGAGTGGTAGCCTATTATTTTAAGGAATGGAATGGCTTCGAAATGGCTTACCATCAGCATAGCGCTGTTGAAATTATGTATGTCATATCAGGCGATTGCACGGTAGAGCTGCCGAATAAATCCATCCCAATGGAAAAAGGGCATTTCATCGTCATCGACTCGATGGTCGCTCACCGTCTTCATGTTGCGGAGGGCACTGCATGCCGGATGCTCAATGTTGAATTTATTTTTAGCCATACCGGTGTGGGACTTCCTTCCCTTAAACGGCTGGCGGAGACAGATCGTGCGCTTGCGGCGCTGTTCGCCGTGCAGCACGATTATTTGCTGCTTTACGATCCGAGCGATGTGTATCAAATGTTGAAGGCACTCGTGCTGGAACTGGACGGCAAGCGGCGTGCGGAGCAGCTTCTCACTGCACTTCAACTGACGCAGCTGCTTGTTCAAATTGGCAGGCTTGCACAGGAGGCCTCCAGCCAGTCGCATGATGCATCGGAGTTTTATGTGGGCGAGAGCATCGCTTTTATTCAGCAAAATTATGACCGCGACATTCAGGTCAAGGATATTGCGGCGGCGGTAAGGCTGCATCCGGGGTATTTCCACCGCATATTTAAAGCGGGAACGGGCTGCTCGGTTATGGACTACGTCATGCGCTTTCGGATGGAGAAGGGGCGAATGCTGCTGGAGCAGACCGATATTCCGGTCAGCGATATTTGCCATTATGTCGGCGTGAACAGCAGCCAATATTTCAGTACCCTTTTCAAAAAATATACGAACGAAACGCCGCTGGCCTATCGCCGCGCGGTGCGTAAGGAAGTGGAGCGCTAGTCAATCGTTCAACTTATAAAGTTAGAATTTTATACAAAGAAGCAAAATAGAAGTTACAATTGTGCAAACGCCTCCACGCTGCCGGTGCTACAATTAGCGTATTGTTCACTACTATATTGCGAGCCATTGGAGGCGTAAATCAATGTCATTTAAAGTTGCGTTTATTGGAGCAGGAAGTATTGGTTTTACTAGGGGATTGCTGCGTGATTTGCTGACCGTTCCAGAGTTTAATAACATCAAAGTCGCTTTTCAGGATATTAATCCGCAAAATCTCGATATGGTTACCCAGCTATGCCAACGGGATATTAATGAGAACGGCCTAGCAATTGAAATTGAGCCTACGACCGATCGCCGGGAAGCGCTGAAGGATGCACGTTACATTTTTGTAACGATTCGCGTCGGTGGTTTGGAAGCTTTTCAGACCGATGTAGACATCCCGCTCAAATACGGCATAGACCAATGTGTGGGCGATACTATTTGTGCAGGCGGCATTATGTATGGGCAGCGGGGCATCGCCGAAATGATGAATATTTGCAAGGATATCCGCGAGGTGGCGGAGCCGAACTGCCTGCTGATGAATTATGCGAACCCCATGGCGATGCTTACATGGGCATGCAATAAATATGGCGGTGTACGGACGATTGGCTTATGTCATGGTGTTCAGGGCGGACATGCGCAAATTTCCGAAGTATTTGGCCTTCCGCGTGAAGAGGTAGACATTATTTGTGCAGGAATCAATCACCAAACGTGGTATGTGCAAATTAAACATAATGGCGAGGATATGACGGGCAAGCTGCTGGAGGCATTTGAACAGCATCCGGAATACAGCAAAACCGAGAAGGTACGCATCGATATGATGCGCCGCTTCGGCTATTACAGCACGGAATCCAACGGTCATTTGAGCGAATATGTGCCTTGGTACCGTAAGCGTCCGGAGGAAATTCGCGACTGGATCGATCTTGGAACGTGGATTAACGGTGAAACGGGCGGCTACTTGCGCGTATGTACAGAAGGGCGCAACTGGTTCGAGACCGATTTCCCGAACTGGATGAAGGAAGAACCTAAGGCGTACACCAAGGAGCATCGCGGTCAGGAGCATGGCTCGTATATTATCGAGGGGCTGGAGACGGGACGGGTGTACCGCGGCCACTTCAACGTCGTCAACAATGGCGTGATCTCCAATTTGCCGGATGATGCCATTATTGAAGCGCCGGGCTACGCGGATCGCAACGGCATCAGCATGCCGCATGTTGGCGATTTGCCGCTGGGCTGCGCGGCTGTGTGCAATGTCAGCATTTCTGTTCAGCGTCTGGCTGTAGAAGCAGCGATTCAGGGCGATGACAAGCTGCTGCGCCAAGCGATGATGATGGACCCTCTGGTTGGAGCTGTGTGCAATCCAAATGAAATTTGGCAAATGGTCGATGAAATGCTTGTTGCCCAGGAGCAATGGCTTCCGCAATACGGAGAGGCCATTGCTGCCGCAAAAAAACGTTTGGAAAATGGCCTTGCCATTCCGGTGCGCAGCTATGAAGGAGCAGCGCGTCTGAAAACAAAATCAGTTGAAGAGATGCAGAGTAACCGCGAGGAAGCAAGCCGCAATGCGGGCGAGTCGGATAAGGCGATCGATCGCCCTGCCGCCGCAGCCACTGAATAGTAAAATATTCCTAAACATTACCTTGTGTACAGGGAGGAGTGGATTTGTTATGATAATCAATAAATTGTTTGGTTTACAAAATAGTAGTTGACTACAGTGGTTTAGACTTGGAGTGATTGGCCGTGAGGAAGCAAAAAAAGATTACGATGCAGGAAATAGCGGATCGGGTAGGCGTATCCAAATATGCGGTTTCTAAAGCTTTATCGGGAAAATCGGGCATTAGCGCCGTTACGCGCAGCAAAATATTTGAGATGGCCTCGCAGCTTGGCTACATGAATCAGAAAAGCGCCAAAAAAATGCCAAGCAGCAAGCAGAATGAGGAGGAAGAGCACCAAATCGTCGGCATTCTCATTCCGAATATTCGGAGCCAAAACAAGGAATCGGGCTATTGGGGCAAAGTGCTTGACGGCATTTCCAAAAGCTTGGAGGCAAAGGGGTTGGGCTCCGTCCTCATATCGGATGATTCGCCGCGAAATTTCAACCTCGTCATGAAGCCTGAAGGCTTAATGGGCATTATTGGTGTTGGCTTGATCGCTACACCGATGCTGGTTGAGCTGCGCAACAAGGCGATTCCGTTTATTTTAGTTGACCATGAAGACGAGCTGCTGGAATGCGACAGCATCTTTATGAACAACTATGATATCATTCGCAAGCTGGTCAAGTTTTTGATTGGCAAAGGCCATACCCAGATTCAATTTATTGGGGAGCTCGGCTATTCCCGCAGCTTTATTGACCGCTGGAGCGGCTTCCGCTCGGTTATGGATGAGAGCCGGCTTGATTATACGCCTAGTGAGGGTCTGCTTAAAGTAAAACCGACGCTGGACGAGTTTAATTTGAATTTGCTGCAGTCCAGTCTGAAAGAGCTTGAAGCGAGCCGTTTTCCAACTGCATTCGTATGTGCGAATGACCAAATTGCCTTGCTCGCAATGAACGCCTTACAGCGGCTGGGCAAGCAGGTTCCCGAGCAATGCTCCTTAACGGGCTTTGATAACAATCTTGAAATATTAGGCGAAACGCCAATGATTACGACGGTAAATGCAGAGAAAGAGGCGCTTGGCATTAAGGCCGTTGAACTGCTGCAATGGCGGCTGGAAAACGGGCATATGCCCTATGCGAAAATTTTGCTGCAAAGCGATTTAATTATTCGGGAGAGTGTAGGCGATCCTGTAAATTAGTAAAGGTTTATTTGTTAGGATTCAAGATGGAGTGCAGCAATTAGAAAATGGCGTGAACAAGACGGTTAGCGGGGAATGCTCCTCGTTAAACCGTTTTTTTTCGTGGAAAAAGCAGATTTTTGTCGATTGTTATTATTGTAAACGCTTTAAGTAAACTTTTATTATTTATTGTAAACATAACAATGATAAAAATTTAGGTTGACAATGTTTACGCTTTCATACTACTATTGGTTTACGATATACAGGGTTCAACAAAGTTCGACCATTTATCCCGCGCTGAAAAGAGGTCTTGCCATGCTTAATAAAAAACAAAGCCGCTGGAAAATTACGGGTCATGATATTGCCGGCTACGTATTTATCTCTCCTTGGCTAATCGGTTTTCTGCTGCTGACGCTGTGGCCGATTTTACAATCGTTCTACTTGTCTTTCACCGATTATTCGCTACTGGATTCACCAACGTGGACCGGGACGGATAATTACGAGAGCATCTTTACGAAAGATCGGCTGTTTATAAAATCGCTAACGGTCACCTTCACCTTCGTATTGCTTGCCGTTCCGATTAAACTGTTTTTCTCGCTAATGGTTGCGCTTTTACTTAACAAGAAGGTAAGAGGCCTCAACTGGTACCGGACGGCGATTTATTTTCCATCGCTAATCGGCGGCAGCATCGCGGTATCTGCATTGTGGAGAAATATGTTCGGCCTTGATGGCTACGTCAATCATGTGCTTAGCTGGTTCGGCATTGAAGGAATTGGCTGGATATCCAATCCGGATACGGCACTAGGCACATTGATCTTGCTGAACGCTTGGCAATTTGGATCAACGATGGTTATTTTTCTAGCCGGCCTTAAGCAAATTCCGAAAGATCTATATGAATCGGCTTCCGTCGATGGAGCAAGCAAGCTTCGCCAGTTTTTCAAAATTACGATTCCGATGCTCTCGCCCGTTATGTTCTTCAACCTTGTGCTGGGCATTATCAACGCCTTCCAAATGTTTACCTCGGCTTTCATCATTACACAGGGCGGACCAGCAAACGGAACTTATATGTACGTGCTGTTCTTATACGAGAAGGCATTCAAGCAGTATGAAATGGGTTATGCATCAGCACTTGCCTGGATATTGCTCGTCATTATCGCGGCCTTTACGGCCATTAATTTCCTAGTATCGAAATATTGGGTATTTTACGAATCGGATGGGGGGAAAGCCAAATGAGATCAGAAAAGCTAGCTGGACTTCGCACCCATTTGATTTTGCTCCCATTCTCGCTGCTGATGCTTTATCCGGTTATTTGGTGGGTTGGGGCATCGTTCAAAAGCACGGCTGAGCTTGGAGAGCCATCGCTATGGCCGACCGTCTTCATGTGGGAAAACTATTCGAATGGATGGAACTTCTCGCCACAGTTCACCTTTGCCACTTTCTTCGCCAACACCTTGATGATGGAATTTTGGAACGTCATAGGCGGCGTCGCCACAGCTGCACTTGTTGGCTACGGCTTCGGTCGTCTGAACTTCAAGCTTCGCAATTTCTGGTTTTCAATATTGCTGCTCACGATGATGCTGCCAGCTCAGGTAACCGTCGTGCCGCAATATATATTGTTCAACAAGCTAGGGTTCACTGACAGCTATGTTCCGCTTGTCCTCCCGCATTTCTTCGGCGGCGGCGCCTTCTTCGTCTTCCTGGTCGTCCAGTTCGTGCGGGGCATTCCGCGTGAGCTTGATGAAGCGGCGCAAATTGATGGGGCATCGGTATACGGCATCTTCTTCCGCATCATCGCACCGCTCATTAAGCCAGCGCTTGTCACTGTAGGGATTTTCACCTTCCTATGGAGCTGGGATGACTTCTTCTCGCAGCTGCTTTACCTCAGCTCAGTCGAGAAATTTACGGTTGGCCTGGCATTGCGGATGTTCATTGACCAATTCGAAGTCCAATGGGGACAATTGCTTGCGATGTCACTATTGTCTGTCGTTCCGTCGGCGATCTTGTTCTTCGTCGCCCAGAAGCATTTCGTAGAAGGCATTGCGACAACGGGGATCAAAGGGTAAGGCATCAAACGTTTTTCAACAACCGGCTTCACCAACATTTATATAAAAGAGGGAGTGTTCTACGTATGAAAACACAAAGAAAATGGTTGAAATGGTTGCCCGTTACTCTGATTTCGGTTCCCCTCGTTCTTTCCGGCTGTGGCTCTAATAGCGGCGGCAATTCGACTGCAGCAAGCACTGCGCCAGCGGCTTCGTCTGCTGGAAATGCCGATGCAGCGGCAAAGCTGAAGGTGATGTGGTGGGGCTCGCAGGCAAGACATGATGCCACGCTTAAGGATTTGGAGCTGTATACATCGAAGAACCCGAACGTGACGTTTGCGCCTGAGTATACAGCATGGGACGGTTATTGGGAAAAGCTGCCGACGCTCGCAGCATCGAACACGCTGCCAGATGTACTGCAGATGGATGCAGCTTACATTCAAGGCTATGCGAAACGGGGCCTGCTGGCGGATCTGTCCGATATTGATCTGTCGGGAGTCGTAGATGCACAGGTTTTGGAAAATATTAAAATTGGCGGCAAGGTGTACGGCGTTCCTCTCAGCTATAACGGACAAGGCATCGTCTACAATAAAGAGGCGCTGGCAGCGGCGGGAGTTAGCCTTCCAGCGAGCAACTGGTCGTGGGATGATTTCTTCGCTTATGCGAAAGAAGCACATGAGAAGCTGCCGAAGGGCCAATACGGCATTGACGATATGACGAACATTTGGGAATTTTATCAATATTACCAAACCTCCCAAGGCAAAGGGCCGATCTTTAAAGACGGTACAACGTTTAATCTCGATAAAGACACTTGGATGAAGTTCCAGCAAATTTATGCAGACTTCCGCAAAGATGGCATAGTGCCTGCAGCAGACCAGCAGCTATCCTTTAAGGAAAATGATCCGCAGCTCGATTCGATGGCTTCAGGCAAAGTTATGCTGAGAACCGCATCTGTCGGCTCGGCAAGTGTGATTGAATCCTTGCTCCCTGGCAAGCTTGGAGTAGGCAGCATTCCGATCGGCGAAGCTGGCGGCGGCTGGGCGCAATCGACGATTTTCCTGTCTGTGAGCGAAGGCTCGGCTAGCAAGGAGCAGGCGAAAGCGTTCATTAAATGGTTCGTGGCTGACAAAGAATCCGGCAAGACGCTTGGTCTGACACGCGGTATCCCAATCAATGAAGAGGTGTTCAAAGAGCTCGAGCCGACGCTTACGTCCGGCGACTTGTTTGCTAAAGAGCTGCTTGAAGCGGCAAAACCGAAAGCATTGCCTTTCTATCCAGCTCCAGCCGGTGCGGAGGATTTCGTGAAAACCTACAAATCCGAGATGGAAGCGGTTATGTTTGGCCAAGCCACATTGGAAGAGGCTTATCAAACGCTGCTCGATAAAGGGAAAGACGCAGAAGCGAAGCTGAACAAATAAGTATAGCGAATCGGAAATGTAAAAAAAGCACGGCGAAAAAGCCATAGCGCGAAGAAGGCCCAGCTGAAAAATCGCAAGCGATTGGAGGCGGGTCTTTTCGCGCTTTACGTATTTTTTTCAACACACATAGAGATAAATTGGAGGATGAGAGCCAAATGAAAATAACAGACTGGCGGTTGCAGCATTTTGAAGTAGGGGAGAAGCCTCCTCTTCAGGTGGCGGCACCTGGACTTGACGACCGTTTTTGGATGACGGCGAAGGTTCCTGGGGATGTGCATTCCACACTGATTGATCGGCGCATTATTGAGCATCCCTATTTTGGGCATAACGACATCAAATGCCGCTGGATCGAGCAGAAGGAGTGGTGGTATCGAGCGCAGTTCGACTATGAGGTTCATGAGGGTCAAGGGGAGCGGCATGAGCTGATTTTTGAAGGCTTGGATACATTTGCGACGATCTTCGTCAATGGACTCGAAGTGGGTACGGCGGAAAATATGCATCGCATTTATGTTTTTGATGTCACGAGGGTTGTACGTCCGGGCAAAAATGCCATTGCTGTCCGTTTTGACCCGCTGCATTTGCATCATCAGGATAAGGAGCAATTCCAGTGGTCCTCCTATACGAAGGAGCGTCCATGGCTGCGCAAGGCCGCAATGAACTTCGGCTGGGATTGGGGGCCACGAATGGTCACCGTCGGCATTTGGGGCAGCGTTCGTCTGGAACGCAGACGTGCCGCTAAGCTCGGCAGTGTATTCGTTCAAACGTTATCGGCTGGCAAGGAAGAAGCAGCTTTGAAAGTAGCAGTTGATACGGTTGCCTATCACAAGCTGGCGCAGCTGACTGCTGAAATCAAGCTGTTTACGAGAGAGGGAGAGGTTGTGGCATCCGCAGCGATTTCCTTGAAAGGCGGGCACGAAGCATCGGCGGAGCTGGCTGTAAAGCAACCGCGGCTATGGTGGTCGCATGATCTTGGCGAGCCGTATTTGTATGAGCTTGAGGTGCAGCTGTTTGCGGATGGTGAGCAGGTTGACAGCTATCGCAAGCGCTGCGGCATTCGGACAATTGAGCTGCAGCTGGAGGATGAGGCTGGAAAGCCCGCTTTTGCCTTCCTGCTGAACGGCGTCAAGCTGTTCGCCAAAGGCTCCAACTGGATTCCGGCAGACAGCTTTATTGGAGCGGTGAAGGACAAGCGCTATACCGATCTCATCGAGCTGGCTGTCGATTCCAATATGAATATGCTGCGCATTTGGGCTGGCGGCATTTATGAGAAGGATGTTTTTTACGAGGAATGCGATCGTCTTGGTGTGCTCGTCTGGCAGGATTTTGCCTTTGCGAATGCACTATTCCCAGATTTCAACCGTAATTTCATGGAAAATGTGAAGCAGGAAGCGATCGATAATGTGAAGCGTCTGCGCAATCATCCGTCGCTTGCTTTATGGTGCGGCAACAACGAAATTGACTGGCTGTATGACATGAAGTCGGCTGGCGGGGATATTACTTGTCCCTTCTATGGAGAGAGCATCTACCATGAGCTGCTGCCGGAAGTGCTGGAGCAGTATGATAGCAGCAGGCCGTATTGGCCGTCGTCGCCATATGGCGGCAATGATGCCAACGATCCTGATGTCGGTGACCGCCACAATTGGCAAGTATGGCATGGCTCGGTGTACCCGCGCAAATTCGGCGAGGCGCCGCTGCTTGATTACAGCATTGAAGGCGTTACGTTCAAAAATTATAAAAAAGATTTCACTCTGTTCAGCAGCGAGTTCGGCATGCACGCATCTGCGAACCGTTATACGCTGGAGCGCTATATCCCGGCAGGCGAATTTTATTGGGGCAGCGTAGAGATGGCGCATCGCAATAAGGATACGAACCATCAGAAGGGCATTTTGCTCATGGAAGGTTATACGGGCATTCCGCAAAATATCGAAGAATATATGAACTTCTCCATGCTCACGCAGGCGGAGGGTTTAAAATATGGCATTGAGCATTACAGGCGCAATAAGCACCGCACCAGCGGATCGCTCGTCTGGCAGCATAATGACAGCTGGCCAGGCACGAGCTGGTCGCTGATTGACTATGAGCTGCTGCCGAAGGCTTCTTTTTATTATGCGAAAAAGTTTTACCATCCGCTCCTGCTGTCGCTCGATTATGAGCCAGGGCAGCCGCTCTGTGTATGGGCAGTTAATGACCGGCTGGAAGCGTATGAGGGCGAAGTGCTGTTCAAGTGCTATACGCATGATGGCGCCTTGGTGTATGAGCAGAGCTTTGACGTCAATCTGCCGCCGAATACGGCAATTCAAATTAGCGAGCTTGCAGAGGCAGAAGTGCTAGGCGATGCTGCGCCAGAGCAGGTCATTGTGAAGCTGTCCGCTCCTCGGTGGGACGCGCCGGACAATTATTATTATTTACGTGATCATCGGGAGCTCAGCTTGCCGGACAGCACCCTTGCAGCGACGTTTAATGAGAAGGAGCAGACGATTACAATAGCTGCTTCGGGCGGTGCGGCGCGCCTGGTGAAAATCGCTGTGAAGCAGGGCAACATCCGCTTCAGCGATAACTATTTTGACCTGCTGCCCGGTGAATCGGTTACGGTCACCTTGCAGCAAGCAGACGGACAGCCGCTGCGATCTGAGACGCTGGAAGTGTCAGCTCTCAATGCTGACAAGGCTGAAATACATTTTAACTAAACTAATATAACGATTGTGGAGGACGCGATGAACGAAGCGAATAGAATTTTATCTGATTGGAGCTTTAGAGCATGCGGGGAAAAGGAATGGCTGCCAGCGACTGTTCCGGGAAATGTGCATTTGGATCTTCTGCGGCAGGAGAGAATAGGCCATCCCTTTTACGGGACGAATGAGCATGGACTGCAGTGGATTGACAAGCAGGATTGGGAGTATAGGGCGACGTTCGGCGTAACGCCGGAAATGCTTGCACAATCTCAGCTTGAGCTGGTTTTTACAGGACTAGATACGTATGCTGACGTGTACGTAAATGGCAAGCATATGCTGTCGGCGGACAATATGTTCCGCAGCTGGAAAATCAATGTTAAGCCGGTTTTACAGCCGGAGGGCAATGTGATAACCGTCAAATTTCGTTCGCCTATTAACGAGGATTTGCCAAAGCTTGAGAAGCTGGGCTACTCGCTTCCAGCGACGAATGACCAGTCAGAGCTGGGTGGACTTGGCGATAAGAAGCTTAGTGTTTTTGCCCGTAAGGCTCCTTATCATTATGGCTGGGACTGGGGCCCGCGCTTTGTGACGAGCGGCATTTGGAAAGAAGTTAAGCTCGTTGCCTGGTCGGATGTACGACTGACCGATCTATATATCGAGCAGCAGGAAATAACGTCTGTTCAAGCGAGTCTCAGGCTTGTCGCAGAGGTCGAATGCGAGCAGACTTGGCAAGGGGTAGTGCGGGTTGAGGCAGACGGTAGGCGCTGGGAGCAGCAGGTTCAGCTGGACGCGGGATTGCAGACGGTGGAACTGGCGGCGTCTATTACGGAGCCGCGGCTTTGGTGGTGCCGAGGCCTCGGCAAGCCGGAGCTCTATCATTTTGAAGCACTGCTTGTGCAAGCAAAGGATGGAGTCGAGCAGTCTGTTAGCAGCCGTAGTGTAACGACGGGTTTGCGGGCAGTGAAGCTGGTAACCGATCAAGACGAGCAGGGCCATGCTTTTTATATCGAGCTAAACGGCGTTCCGGTGTTCGCCAAAGGCGCTAATCATATTCCAAATGACAGCTTTCTGCCTGATGTGACGTATGAGCGCTACCGTCATGAAATTGCGAGTGCTGCGCAATCGAATATGAATATGCTCCGTATATGGGGTGGCGGCATTTATGAAGCGGATGTGTTTTATGAGCTTTGTGATGAGTACGGATTGCTCGTCTGGCAGGATTTCATGTTCGCTTGCAGCATGTATCCAGGAGATGAGGCTTTTCTGGAAAATGTGCGTCTGGAGGCGGAGGAAAACGTTCGGCGTCTGCGCAATCACCCATGTATCGCCTTATGGTGCGGCAACAACGAAATCGATACAGCCTGGTCGCATTATGATGAAAATATGGGCTGGGGCTGGAAGCGCGATTATACGCCGGAGCAGCGAGAGCAGCTGTGGGCCGATTATGAGGCGATTTTCCATCGGATTTTGCCACAGGCGGTCGCTGGGCTGGGCAATGGTATTGCGTATTGGCCTTCATCGCCGATGCGCGGGCTGACGGGAGACGGGGAGCAGCATGCTTTCAACCTGTCCAAGAGCGGCGATATTCACTACTGGGGCGTTTGGCATAACATAGAGCCCTTTGAAAAATACAACGTCCACGTAGGCCGCTTTATGAGCGAATACGGCTTTCAATCGTTCCCTGAGCTGCAGACGGTGCAGCAGTATGCGGAGGAAGCGGATATGGCAATTGAATCGGAGGTTATGCTGGCGCATCAGAAAAACGCGCGTGGCAACCAACTGATCAAGGAATATATGGATATGTATTTGCGCCAGCCGAGGGATTTTCCGGCATTTCTGTATTTGAGCCAAGTGCTGCAGGCGGAAGCGATGAAGACAGCGATTGAGGCTCATAGGCGGAAAAAGCCATTTTGCATGGGGTCGTTATATTGGCAAATGAACGATTGCTGGCCCGTTGCCTCATGGGCGGGAATGGACTATTACGGGCGCTGGAAGGCGCTGCAATATTATGCGGGACGCAGCTTCCGTGACATGATGTTATCCTTCGATGATACTAGTGGCGGCCGCATCGATTGTTATGTATTGTCAGATCAAAATGTGCCTTTCATCGGCGAGCTTCAGCTAGAACTGCGCTCATTCGCTGGCGAGGTGCTAAAGCAGTTTGCTGTTCCCGTGTCGCTTCAGCCGAATAAGGGCCACATAGCCTGCTCCTTTGAGCTGAAGGCGCTGCTTCCAGAAGGTATTGAGCCAGGCTCAGTTGTACTGGCAGCCAAGCTTAAGCAGGGTGGACTGCTTGTGGAGGAGAAGGAGCATTATTTCAGGCCGATGAAGGAGCTTGAACTCATAGCTCCTGCCATTAAGGTAAGCGAAGTTGAAGGCAGCGGCGGCACAGCCTTTGTTCTGGAGACGAATATGCTGGCGAAGCAGGTTCGACTTTCCGCGTCCATCGAGGGCATTTTCAGTGACAACTATTTCGATTTGCTGCCGAATGAACCGCGTACGATCACGTTTTACGCGCGAAACCCGCAAGGGGATCAGGCTTTCATTGCTGCATCGCCGGGCGAGCTTGCCGTCCATTCGATGACCGATTTTATTTAAGGTGAAAATAAAGTATTGGACGTACAGGGTTCTACATATTATGGATGACTAATATGTGAACCCTGTACGCCTATTTCTCGATCTCCGAGCCACCTGCTGCCCCTCATCTTTGCCTTCAGTTCACCGACTGGATGAAATTCTGCGCATTCATGAGTCTGAGTGAGGCGAAAATTTCACTATAGGTGGACTCCGCCTCTACCGGAAATGTTCAACACACTCATGCAGAAAGGCCTCTAGCGTTCGTGGCTCTCTGCCGAGCAAGCGCTGCACAGTATCATTTGGAATTTCTGGCACCACCGTAGACATAGTTTGAATTTCCACAACATGGTTCGCGAGCCAAGGAGGCATATTCCCATGCTCGATAAGATTGCGAAGCAGTACTTGAGGTTCCATGTTTATGTAGCTTATCGGCCGATTAAGCAGGGCGGATAGTTGACTCGCGATCTGAGGATAGTTGAAAATTTCCGAACCAGTAAGCGTATATATTTGGCCTGATATCTTGCGATTGGTAAGAACTTCTGCGGCAACATCTGCGATATCGCGACAGTCAATGAAGTTACACGGTGAATCGCCCATGGAGCCGAAGAAAACATTTTGGGTTGTGATCGTTGGTGCAAGGCGCAGCAAGTTTTGCATGAACGCATAAGGGCGCAGCACGGTGTGGGTGAGACTCGATTCCCTCAGCGTTTTCTCGATTTCTTGATGCCAGCCCGCCACTGCGACTGGCGAGCTGTGCTCAAAGGCAGGGCTGGATATTTTTACGATATGTTTGATTCCAGATTCTGCGGCAATCTGAATGATTGAAGTTTCCAATTCGATTTGTCTCGGACTGTTGGACATGGCAAGGAAGAGCTGGCTAGCACCTGTAAACGCGCGGCGCAGCGATTCGGGGTCGGAAGCATCCGCCGATGCAACCATGATAGTCGATCGGCCTTTTTCTCCGATCTGATCACGCAACTTCTCAGGCTCTCTGCTCAGCGCCTTGGCGGGTACGCCAAGATCAACCAAACGTTTCAAAAGCGCACTTCCTATCGTACCTGTTGCTCCCATAATAACTATCATTTTTATCTTCTCCTTTTGGATGGAAAATGAGTTGTGACGGCAAGACGCCACCGCCATGTCACTATCGTGCTTGCTATGAATCCAGATAACGGGAAATCGGTCCAGACACGACCGACCCAGGCCAAATGATTGCTCGGATTCATAAATTCTAGTAAAACAGATGTCAACCATGCGGCGTATAGGCCAAACAAGGACCCGGCCAATGCGAACATCCCTACCACAACCAAGTGAGGTGCAGTGATGACCCATCGTATACGGCCCACTCGGCTGCGCAACAAAAGGCCAATCATTAAGGCCATCAAGGCCGATGCACCGCCGATTGTGGTCAATGCCCCTATTTGAAGACCCCTATCGGCAGTAATCAATCCCCCGATACCTGCCATGATGGCAGGAGCAGCATAGGCCATGACAACTTCACGCCATAGTATAAAAATCTTTTTCTTGGAACCAGCAGGCTTGATGCCGTAAACAGCATCTGTCTGATTCGGGTATTTCATCTTGTTCATTTAGCTGCTCCCCCTCTTCTTTGAAATCGTTCAACGATTGCTTTCAGTGAAATATAATTAGCTTCCTAACTATATAAGGATAAAAATAGGCTAGCTTTACTAGCCCATTCTAATCATTACTGATGTTTCCCTTTGGTTTCGAGCCTACTTCGCCCGTAAGAGCTGAGATGCCTTGTGTAATTCGGCCTAGCAAGTCGAGAAATACGCTGCGCTCCTCGATATTGAGCAAGCCCACCATTGCTTCCAGCCGAGCGAAATGCTCAGGAGCCATTTCACGAAGCTTCTTCGCTCCTGCTTCCGTCAAAATGACCGATCTCTGACGGCCATCATCTGAGCTTGATCTCCGAGATACTAGCCCATCTCGTTCAAGGGTGTCGATAAGACCTGTCACTGTAGCACGTGTAACGCCTAGATGCTCCGCTAATTGCGAAGGCAATTCTTCTCCTTCGTTATCTTCAAGATCTGCCAATAAACGATATCGACTTGTTGATAAACCGAATCTAGAGAAATGAATCTCCGAGGCATGTCCAAGCTTGACTCCCGCTGCCATTAGTCTAGAAGCGACGAGTATAGCCTGAGCGTCTATGTCTAGGTTATAGCGATCAATCTGACGCTTGGATTGTACTAGCGAAGGAATTGCGTCAATGTCATTTAATAATTTATTATTGTTGTTCATATATATAGTATGGTTCCTAATTACTTTTGTGTCAACACATTTATATAACCTATCAATAGCCCGTCATTCTTCCTATGTGGAACTAAAACTTTATTTTCTTTCCATAGGAGAACAAGCAGCGGATAAAAAAAGAAACCTTTCCGCCAGCTGAATCATGGCGGGGAAGATTCCTTTGTGTTAGGTCGATCCAAAATAGGCTAAAAAATAGAAAGATAGAATAACGAGCGGCTGAGTAAAATAGGTTCCTCGGAAGTGTTGTCATCCGGTTCAATTTCTGCCGTCCAGTGTTTGAGATGGTGAATGGCGTGATCGAACAGGTTGTACACACTGTGTTGATCAGCTTGCTCGCTCCGAAGCGAACGGCCTGTTATGGACAAGGTGCCGATAAAGCTGCTCAGCGCGCTGCACCACAGGCCCCAATCGTTAGGGCGTTCCATTTCGTCTACAAAAGTCTCGCCAAAGCCAATGCCTTTGTCCGTCGTTACCCGCAAGCAGGCACGGTTTCCAGCGGCGTCTACATTGAGTGCTGGAATGACAAACAGCTCAATGCGCTTGACCGTAAGCTTCATTGCGTGCTTCGCCTTAGGCGGAGCGTCCGGCGCATGAAGGACAATCATATTCATCTCTCCTCACGTTCGCTTACGGAGTTAGCTGTCGGATTCGGGCCAGAGAGCTGCCCTACCAGTGCGCGAAGGCACCGGATTCACCCCTTGCGATTCAAGCTGTCGCTTCAACCACGTCGTTGGTTCCCCCGCTTTTTCAATTGAAAAATTAAGCGATTAATAATAGAGTGCCAGAATTCGGCTAGGGATATATATTATACCTTAATGGCTCATTTGTAAACCTTTTAGCAGTAAAATAAAAAAATGCAGCTGCCTCAAGCGAGAACGAGCGCTGCCGTTATTTGGCGGCAACGCTCGTTTTCTGCAGAAATAACTGCTGAATTATGAATACAGTAGTTCATTGTGGACTGACCGCTCATGTAGAAGTTGTCGTGAGTTAATGCATAGGGAAGATCCAGCCAACCCATAAAGCAAGAAGAACGAGAGTAAACAGCAGAACAGGCGGAATGACAACAATCGTTACTTTGACATAATCCAACCAATTGATTTTCACCTTGGCTTTCTGTACAAGATTCATCCAAATGAGCGAGGCTAGAGTGCCTATCGGTAAAATGAGTGAGCCAATATCGCTCCCAATGACGCTGGCGAGGTAGGCGATTTTGAGTGAAAGCGGATCGAGGTTCATTTCGGTGAGGGTGATCGTGCCGATCATGAGAGCGGGGTGATTGTTGACGAGTGTAGACATGGCAGAGACAAGCCCTCCGATTAAAATGCTTGCATTCATCAGGCTCCCCATGACAAGCGGCTCGAACACCTGCACGAGTAATTGCGTCAGGCCAATATTGTGCAGGCCATAAATAATGATATACATGGCGAAGGCGAAAATGAGTATATGCCACGGAATTTTACGCAAAATGTCGTTCGGCGGCATTTTCAAGTAAACCCAGCGCCAACTAAGGAGCAGCAGGGAGCCGAAAACAGCGACCCACTCAACGGGGATATGCAAATAGGAGGCAGCAAATAAGCTTAGCCGGACAGAGAAGACGAAAAGCAGAATCAATTTCATAAAGCGGCTGCTGTATTTGGGATATGCAGGCTTGCTTCCGTTAGGTGTGAGTAAAGGATGGTAGCCAGATTGAATAGGGACAATTGAAATCGTATGGGGTACTTGCCGGGGAAGCTGATGGTAAAAGTAGAAGAACAGCAGCAGGCTGAGCAGCAGCAGACCAATTGTAGCGGGGATAAACATCATGACGGTATGCATGTACAAATCCATGCCGACGATTTTTAGCGCAATCAGATTTACAATATTGCTGACCCCGATGGGGGCGCTGGAGGCGGTAGCGATTAATGCTCCTGAAAGTAGGTATGGAATTTTTTGGTGATTTTTCAGTCCCATGTGATGCAGCATAATGAGCAAAATCGGGGTAGTGATAAGAATGCTGCCGTCATTGTTGAAAAATAGCGTCATCAGAAAACACATCAGGTTTACATACCAGAACAATCTGAGTCCTGAGCCACGTGCTCGAATGGCAAGCCCCTCGGCAGCCCAGATGAAGAAGCCAAAGCTCTCCAGCACGATTGCCATTACGATCGTCGCCATAATGGTGATGGCTGCTCCACTAACGGTGGCGCTAATATGCGCAAGGTCCGTCAACGAGACGACTCCGCTCAATAGGACGAGTATGGCGCCAAACGTAGCAGGAATGGCTTCATTCAGTCCTCTTGGACGCCACAAAATGAGCAAGATCGTGAAGAGGAAGGCAAACAGGGAAACGATAATGGAAGGTAGCGAGATCAAATGTTAATCACCTCGAATTCTTGGTTAAATTCATAGTGAAGCAGAAAAGGGTTATTCATTTGCGGCAACTGCATTATGCTGAGCGGCTTCTATGCGGCTGCTGTCATAGCGTTTATCGGTTGTCGTAGAGGATAGAGATATAATAGTAGGCTGTTTGATCGGCGGAGGAGGCTTGAGAATGAAATAGAGGGACAGGCCTGACGAGCAAATAATGAAGATCGTAAGCAAAAGGGTTTCCTCCTTTCTAGTAATAACGTATAAGAGGACGACTATCATGGGGAGATATGAATAATATATGTATATGTGGCCTACTGATAGAGGGTACTAGACGTTAATAGTAGATTGCTATAATTCCGCGAAGCGTCCCCGCTCCGGAAACGCAAAACAACCTCGGCCTTGTTAAGGGCCGAGGCTGCTTCGTTATCTTTTTACTTGGATATGGACATAGGCGCTACCCAATCGGATGACCATTGCTGCAATTCGCGAATGACCGGCTCCAGTGCGTGTCCCTTTTCGGTAAGCGAATATTCGATGCGAACTGGAATGTCTGGAAAGACGGCGCGGCTTACAATGCCCTCATTTTCAAGATCCTTGAGCCGCTCAGACAGCAGTCTGCCGCTAATGGGAAGGGCACCTTGAATGCAGCTGAAGCGCTGCGGCCCGGACAGCAACTGATAAATAATCAAGCCGGTCCATCGTTTGCTTATAATGTCCATTCCTTTGTGCAGGCGCGGACAAAGCCCGGATTTCTCCATGTAGATCACCTCATTAATAACTTGCTATTAAGTATAACTTTAATATAATTTATATACAAGCAAACTTTTTGAATGCTCATAACTTGACGTAATGGAATTTCGAATATATAATTAGTTACTAATGGTAAGCGAAAACTTGTTCCCCTATGATTATTAATAAGGCAAGGTGCATTTATAGCAGATGAAGCTTAGCCTTTCAACCTATTATATCAAATACAGATGAAGAAGGTGCACACTAATGATTAAACCATCCATTCGTTCTATTATAAATGACAAAATAAAAACTATTGAAGGCGATTCGCACGATATCCATGTTGTCGGACCCATTCAGCTTCCGGTTGAGCTTGACGGCGAGACGAAGATTTTTCAGTGGTACAGCTGGCTGAAGCGTGAGAAAAATAGCGCCCAAGACGAAACAGATCTATACAGCGAGCTGGCGAAGGGGCATTATGCGGAGCTTCAGCAATCCAGCGTACTCGTCTATGGCGATTTTGCCGAAGGCGAAGATGCGCTGATTCGCATGCACAGCATTTGCCATACGGGCGATATTTTTGGCAGCCAACGCTGTGATTGCGGCTTTCAGCTTAAGCAGTCGATGCGGATGATTACCGAGCATGGAACGGGCGCCTTATTTTATTTGGCAAATCATGAAGGCCGTGGCATTGGATTGTTCAGTAAGGCAATGGCTTACCTGCTTCAGGAGGAGGGGCTCGATACAGTTGATGCGAACTTGGAGCTGGGCTTTGCTGAGGACGCTCGCGATTACAGTGAATCCATTGCTGTCTTGAAGCTGCTTCGCTCGTTGCCTGTGTCGATTATTACGAACAACCCGCGCAAAGTGGAGGCGCTTCGTGAAGCTGGCATGCATATTGCCCGCCGTGTTCCGCTTTGGGGGCAAACCTCCGTCTACAATGAGAAGTATTTGACAACAAAGGTTTTGAAGTCGGGGCATTATTCGGCCGAAGCCCAGCATGAGGATAATCAGGTCAAAGCGCTGTAAGATCAGGAGATATTTTGAAGATAAGTTAAGGATACGGATGTGTTTTGAAAAAAGTTTGCGCGGAGGCCTGCTTCCGCGCTTTTTTGCCGTAACTTCCGCTCTGTTCATGCGTCTATTGGATATTGACGATAATGTGGCATATACTATTAGAGTGAGAGGGCCAGGTGAACATGACGATTGAGGTGAATAGCGACGTGCGTAGTCGTAACTATAGATGGAATGTTTTAGTTCTTATATTTGCATTATTCATTGCAGGTTGCAGCGGCAACAATAAAAATACAGAGGAACGTCGGGATTCCCACGCTGGCGCACAGGTTTCGCCAGTCGTGCAGGGCGCTCCCCAAGAGAAGGACAATTTGCTGGAGCAATACCGCCAGACGGTGCAAAATGCAAAGGAGCCGTTCGAAATTGTTTCATTCTTGAACGAGAATATGTCAAAGGCTGGACAAGAGCGGGCGGATACGATGATACGCGAGCTGAATGCGTATTATAACAATGATCTGGAACGAACGCAGGACGCTTTTTTTGAAAATAATGTGCAGGAGGTGCTGCTCCAGCAGCAATGGCCGATTACAGCCTCCAACGCTGCCGAAATTCAGGATGCCGCTGTGAAGCAGCTCGTTATTACGAAGCTGATGGGCGGCTACAAGCTGATTATGGTAGAGGGCACCATTTATCCGATCATTGATTTTGAATTGCAAAAGGTTTACAAAAATTATGTATCGCAGCAGATGAATGATTATATTTTTTTGCGGGCGGTAGAATCAAATGAGGTTTCAGCGAAGGATGCCGGGCTGATCATTACGTGGGATAAGCTGGCTAATCGCGCAGTATTGTCGGAAACCTACATTAAAACGTATCCCGATTCAGCAGAGCGCCCGGAAATCGAGCAGCTTTATTTAAACAGCTACTTATCGATGTATATTTATGGCCTCAATAACACACCCATATTTGATATGGAAACGTATCGGCTGCTCAGCGAGGTGAAGACGAGCTATCAAAAGCTGGTGAAGGAGCATCCGGAGACGGTAACGGCAAAAATGGTATCGCAGTTTTTGGACGTGCTGGCAACGACGGATGAGCAAGTTTACAACCGAATCAACGGACAGCAGATGGATATCCCCGCGGTTAAGCAATTCCATGAACGTTTTCAGGCGAAAGCGGAGGAGCTGCTTGGTGGTTAAATGGGTCGATTTGAGGCGGCAGAAATGGGCAAATTTCTTTTGCGTTTCCTAGGCATTTCAAGTATGATGAATGTTAAAGATTAGCGACGTACAGTCAGAAGGAGCCTTTACATGAATTCAAAAACAAGTCATTGTAAAATCGTCGATTGCACTATTCGCGATGGCGGATTAGTAAACAACTGGGATTTCAGCGTAGAGTTTGTCCAGCACTTGTACAAAAGCCTGAACGATGCTGGCGTTGATTATATGGAAATTGGCTATAAAAACTCGCCAAAGCTGCTCAAAGGCGCAGAAAGTGCAGGCCCTTGGCGTTTTCTGGATGACGAGTTTCTCAGAACGGTTATCCCTAATAAAGGAACTACAAAGCTGTCGGCACTTGTTGACGTAGGCCGTGTAGACGAGAACGATATTTTGCCGCGTAGCGAAAGCCTGCTTGATCTAATCCGTGTCGCTTGTTATGCGAAAGATGTGGACAAGGGTCTTGAGCTTGTTAAACTATTCAGTGACCGTGGTTATGAGACGACGCTGAACATTATGGCCTTGTCGAATGTAATGGAAAACCAACTGCTGGAAGCGTTCGAATTGATCAATGACAGCGTTGTTGACGTTGTGTACATCGTTGATTCCTACGGCAGCCTGAAACCGAATGATGTAAGCTACTTGACGGAAAAATTCCGCAAGTACCTTCCAAACAAGCGTCTGGGCGCGCATATGCATAACAATTTGCAGCTTGCATTCGCAAATACGCTTATTGCTGCTGAAGGCGGCGTTGAGCTGCTTGATGCATCCGTATATGGCATGGGCCGCGCAGCAGGCAACTGTAACACAGAGTTGCTCGTATCCCAACTGCAAAACCCAAGATACAAAACACGCCCCGTTCTCGATATGATCGAGAAATACATGATTCCGCTTCGCGAGAAGGAAGAGTGGGGTTACATTATTCCTTACATGATTACTGGTATTTTGGACGAGCATCCACGTTCGGCAATGGCGCTTCGCGATTCCGAAGACAAGGATAAAGCGGTAGATTTCTACGATCGCATGACAACACCAGAATTATCGCATAGCAAATAGTAGCTGCCTCACAGCAGCCTGTATAATTGAAAAGCCCTGGAAGTTCGTCCATGTTGGAATGGCGGCTGTCCAGGGCTTTTTTTAAAAATATAGGAAAGGATATGATTTCGTCATACTTTCTCTATATTTCTCGGACTGAAACGCGCCATGCCGCCAGAGGACGGCGAAAGCCGTTTCACCTTGTCTGCGCAGACTTTAAGTCTGCAGCACAAGCGGCTTGGTCATCGTGACATGAGGCATGCCTTCCTCAAAGAAAATGTCGGAAACCGTGCGATAGCCCAGCTTGCTGTAGAAGCCTTCTGCATGCGTTTGCGCATTCAGCTTGGCTGCGGTAAGTCCTTGGGCCGCGGCTGCTTGCTCCATCGCTTCGACGATGATTTTACCAATGCCGAGCTTGCGGTAGTCTGCCAAAATGCAAATACGCTCCAGCTTGGCAACACCGTCCACTACTCTCAGCCTTCCTGCTCCTACCGGCACTTGCCCGCTGAGGGCAAGCAGGTGCTGGGCCGTATCTTCAAATTCATCATATTCATTGGCAGCAGGCACGCCCTGCTCGTCAACAAATACGTTGCGCCTTACTTCAAACACGGCATCCCGGTCTTCCTGATTTTGAACCAGACGAGTAGTAATAGACATATCGGGAATATCCTCCTTTTTTCAATACTTCCACGATTATTCCAAGTTATTTTTAAGACGCAATTCACCTTCGCCGCGAATCGCCGCCGCAAAATGCTTCTCATTTGGGTGGAAATATGCAGTACCTTCGAATATGCGATTGTCAATGGATGTGACGAGCAGTTGGATTCGAATGTCCTCGCTTTGATTGAACCATTGCAATACATCAGTATCCGAAATGCCGTTCGCATCGACGTACCACAAAACCGAGCCGAAGTCTGTCACTAAAAATAAGTCGGCATTCGTAAAAGTAAGCTGGCGAGCCCCCAACTGATAGGTTATTTCAATATTAGTTAAAGCTATCGTTTCCATCGGTTTATCCTCCTAAGAAAAACACCGCAAATGGTCTGGCCAAGCCAGCGCTGCAGCCTGTTAATCATTTTAATGTTGAATATGCATTTATGCAACAATCATTGCCCCCTTTTCGTCTAAATGGAAAAAGATAGAAGGGGGATTTAAGATGCAAAATATAAATAAATTCATCTTATTTCGCACATTAGCTATTATTATGGCTCTAATGCTGGCAGCAGCTTGCTCTGGCAGCATGAACAGCGGCCCTGATCGGAGTAATTCCACGACAAGAGAGACAGGGGATACGGCTAAGGGAGATACGGAAGTGAAAAGTGTAGAAGACAGCAGCACCGGAGGGGACCGATCTACAAGCAAAGGCGAAGCCTCGGAGCCTGCTCCTGAAAGGGAGCGCACAGAAGGTGGAGACAGGCGTTATTCGTCGCAGCAAGCGGAAGTGAAGCCAGGTCAGCTTACGGCAGGTGAATGGGATGATTTGGCGGCATGGCAGCGCTTCGGCAATTTGCTCAATAGCAAAGAAGGCAATGATAATGTCTACTATTGGTGGTTTCATGCTTTTAACCGGATGGAAGTCATTGTGACTTCTGGGGGGAGGGCAGTATCCGATGCTGTTGTGAAGCTGAGTGATACTCAGCGGCAGCTAGTATGGGAAGCACGCACAAATACGGATGGAAAAGCGTATTTATTTGTCGGACTTTTTGACAATGACCAAAGGGATAAGCAAAGCAATTATAGGGTCGAGGTTCAGGCGGGCCAGTACGACAAGAGTCTAAGCAGCATTAAACTGCCCGAGCAAGGCGCGCTCAAGGTTGATTTGGGAGGCGAAGCGGAGCTCTCCAATCAGGTCGATATTATGTTTGTTGTGGATACGACAGGCTCGATGGAGGATGAGCTTCGCTATTTGGAGGCCGAGCTAAAGGATGTAATTGGCCGTGTAAGCGAGCAGCATGGCCAGCAATTGGATATGCGGCTCAGCGCCAATTTTTATAAGGATAAATATGATGATTATTTAGTAAAATCGTTCCCGTTTACGAAGGATGTCGATCAGGTTGTCGGCCAATTGGCAGCAGAAAAGGCGGATGGCGGAGGCGATTATCCGGAAGCGGTTGATGCGGCGCTGCGTGATGCCATTCATGAACATGCCTGGAGCGAGCAGGCACGGACAAGGCTGTTGTTCCTCGTATTGGATGCTCCACCGCATTATAAGCAAGAAGTGATACTTGAAATTCAGGGGTTGATCCAAACGGCAGCCGCGAATGGCATTCGTATTATTCCCGTCGCCTCCAGCGGGGTAGATGTACCAACGGAATATTTGCTGCGCTTTATGGCGGTGGCGACGGGAGGAACGTATTTGTTTTTGACGGATGACAGCGGAATAGGCGGCGATCACTTGGAGCCTGCTGCTGGAGAATACGAGGTGAAGCCGCTTAACGATTTGCTAGTTGAAATGATTAATCGTTACGTTCAGCCGTAATATCGTGCTCATAGTTATAAGCAATTAGAGTAATGGCTGCTCCTGTTTGGTCGGACAGCCGCTGCTCTAATTGTTTTATTTCTTCAAGCGCATCCTCGTTGTGATTCAAATCGGCGATTGTATAGCTGCTGTTAAACACCATATAGATAATTCCTCCTCCTGTGCAATATGGCCTGTTTATATTATGATGCTGTTCCTTCTCTTTCATGATGCACGCTCCTTTGTCAGGTTATACAGCCTCCATGTCTTGCTTAGTGAATTGTCCTTTGCTGCCTTGTAAGGTAAACTGTTACAAGAGGATAACTGAAGGAAGGGATTTGCAGCATGATTTTAAATTTAATTTCTTGGAGCAAGCAGCTGGTACGGCATACATCCGCCAAAATAACAACTTTGTATGCCGTGCTGGCTTTGCTTCTGTTTAGTGCTGTGCTGTTAGTTGGCATCATGCCAACCGAAGCCCATGCAGCGCGAATTTTAGAGCCTAAGCAGTTTTCTGGAGTGTTCCCCCTACTTGCAACGAGCTTTAATCCGCATGAGCAGGTTGGACATGACCAGATGGAGAATATGGATCACGGCCATGACAGTGGCCTTAGTGTCGGCACAGCCTTATTTTATACAGCAAGAATCGTATATTACTCCGCGCTGCTGCTGGCGGCAGGACTGATGCTTTGGTTCAGCGGGATTCGCTTAGGAAGCGATGAACAGCGCAAACGGATGCAGCTCTGGAGCTTGCCAATGATGCGGGCGCTGCTGCTTGCTTCTCTTTTGTATGTATTCGCCAGTGCGCGAAGCTTGATGGAGGGCTACGGAGGAGGAGGGCCGGAATGGGTGAGGCTGTTCACCGAAACGAATACCGGTCAAGCCTGGCTTGCGCTGCTTATATTGTCGCTTCTAGGCTTTATCGTAATTAGGGCAAGCGATACCTTCAAGCTCATATGGGCGCTGCTATTACTCGCTATTGAGAGCTGGACCGGCCATATGGCGGCGTTGCAGTCGAATATGAATTTAGGCATCGTTCTTGATTTTATTCATCTCGCTTGTGCCGCTGTATGGAGCGGAGGATTGATGATTTTACTGGGGCTTTGGTTTGCTGATCGGAAGGAAGCGGGGCGCTTTGCAGAACGCTTCACGACAGCAGCATGGATTTCCATGGCACTGCTTGTCATTACGGGTGCGGCGATTACATGGCTGCTGCTGCCAAGCTTGTCCTATTTATTTTATACAAGCTGGGGGATTTGGCTGCTGGTGAAAATCGCGCTGGTCGTACTCGTCATCGTCACAGGCGCTTTGCTTCGTGCCCGTGTTCGGCGGGGGGAGCTGCCGCATGGCTTGATGCTGAAAGTGGATGCAGGTCTAATGCTGGCGATCACGCTTATTGTCGGCGTCTTTACCTATATGAGCCCCATACCGGACAATACGCCAGTCCGATTTCATAAGATGGGCGAAACGCGCCATTTTACCGTTAATATAACGCCAAATGAGCCGGGGGCGAATCAATTCGAGGTGAAAATATGGCTGCCGGAGCAGTTGGGGGAGCCAACAGATGTGAAGCTGGTGCTGCATTCGCATGATAAGCAGCAGCTTGCGCCCCTTGAGGTGCCGCTGGCGATTTTTGAGGATACATCGTATGAGTCGTTTCCTGGTTTTGTGAGAACGTCGTACCATGCAGAGCAGATGGACATCCCATTCCCCGGGAAATGGACGGCCGAGCTGCAGGTGGTTGATAAGAGCGGGGGCAAGCTGAACGAAAGCATCGATTTTGAAAACTATTAATGCAGGCAGGGAGCGGTAGCGGGTGTCTTATCGATGGTTGAAATGGTTGATCTTGTGGATTCCCACACTTACAATTGGCCTTTGGGAATATGTCAGGCATGCTTTTCTGCTGCCATACATCTCAATGGATCTGGGCAATGTGCTTGCTCCTGTACTTGTTTTTTTAGTCACATTGACACTGCTGCGCGGTTTGTTCAAGCGTCTAGAGCTCATGCAGGATGCGCTGCAGCGCGAACGGCTGTCGAAATCTTCATTTGAGCAGCGCGAGAAGCTTGCGCGTGAGCTGCATGATGGTATTTCTCAGTCGTTGTTTCTGCTTTCCGTGAAGCTGGACAGTCTGGAGCATGCCAATACACCGGAGGGTGTTCGTCAGACGACTGAGCAAATTCGAGGAACAGTCCGGCATGTATATGAGGACGTTCGCCAGTCCATTGCCAACTTGAAATCATCTACTGCCGCGAGTCCTGCGGAAGGGCCCTGGCTGACGGCGATTCATGCTCTTGCCGAAGAGCTGAGGGAGGCTGGTGGCGGCTATACCGCCGAGGTTAATTGGCAATTGCCCGAGCATGCGCTGTCAGATAAAGAGAAGGTCGAGCTGATGGCGATTGTGCGTGAGGCGCTGATGAATATTCGCAAGCATACCCACGAGGCGCATGTGAGCATCGCCTGCTATCCGCTTGAAGGCGGAGCATTAGGCAGCTTTCACTGTATCGTAGCGGATACAGGAGGAGGTGCGGACGCCGAGCAGTTGGAGGCGAAAGGCCGCTATGGCATTCGCATGATGCGTGAACGAGCGAAGCAGATGGGCTGGTCGCTTCGTGTAAAGAGCGAGCGCGGCCAAGGAACGCGAGTGGAAATAGCGACGGAGCCTTTAAACGGCAGTTAGTATGAAAAATACGGTTGCGGGAATGACCATTTTTAATGTGGGGGAGAGAGCACGATGAGCAGACAACAGGTATTTACGGGTTCCCCATGGGAGCCGCTTGTGGGCTACTGCCGCGCGATTCGCGTCGGCAATCGGATTGAAGTCGCAGGAACGACAGCGATGAAGGATGGCGAAGTCATCGGCCAAGGAGACCCGTATGAGCAAACTCGGTTTGTTCTGCAAACGATTGAGAAGGCTTTGGCTGAGCTAGGGGCAAGCATGTCTGATGTCGTTCGGACCCGAATGTTCGTTACTGACATTTCGAAGTGGGAAGAGATTGGAAGAGCACATGGCGAGTTTTTTCGCACGATTCAGCCAGCAGCAACGATGGTAGAAGTAAAAGCACTTATTGATCCGCTCTTGCTCGTTGAAATAGAGGCCGAAGCCATTATTCAATAATAGAAGCGTCTATAGAACAGCTCCTTGCTCATCGTAAAGATGAGGCGGGAGCTGTTTTTATGTGCTCCTTTTATCGAATGAATATATTTCCGGAGGTCTTGTTTAAATATCAGTGCAAATAAGTTAAAGCGGTTTCAAAGCATATACATCTGTTGTAACATGTAAGGGATCAATAATGTGAAGGGCGGGGTTTAAATGCAAGTGAAGCAAGCACCGAAAGGCGTCTGGCCCGTTATGCTTACACCGTTTACCAAGGATAATGAGATTGATTATCCGGCTCTGGAACAGCTGATTAATTGGTACATAGACAATGGCGTGCATGGGCTGTTTGCCGTGTGCTTGTCCAGTGAAATGCTTCATCTCTCTCTGGAGGAACGGGTAGCGGTAGCGCGCTTCGTGCAGGAAAAGACGGCGGGAAGAGTTCCCGTTGTGGCTTCAGGCCATATTTCGGAGTCCTTTCAGCAGCAGCTTGAGGAAATTAGGCAAATTTCAGCAACGGGTGTGGATGCATTCGTACTCGTGACGAACCGTCTGGCTGCTGAGGATGAAGATGAAGAAGTTTGGAAAAAACGTGCTCAAACGATTTTGGAAACGTTTCCTGACGTAACCTTCGGACTGTATGAATGTCCGATTCCTTATCACCGCTTATTGTCGACGGAGCTCGTCAAATGGTGCGCAGCTACGGGCAGATTCACCTTTATGAAGGAATGCAGCAACAATCTTGAGCAAATTAAGGCGAAAATCAAAGCAGCGGAGGGTACTCCGCTTAACATATTTGTAGCGAACAATCCTCATGTACTCGAAGTCATGCAGCTCGGTGGCGGCGGTTATAGCGGCATGCTCGCCAGCTTTCAGCCTGATTTGTATGCTTGGCTGACGGACAACTGGGACAAGCAGCCGGATAAGGCAGAATGGCTGCAAAACTATCTTGGCGCCTCCTGTCTCTATGAGGGCCGTCATTATCATATTGGCACCCGCTATTATTTGCAGCTCGAGGGGCTGGATATCACGCTGAAAAGCCGTTCGAAAAAAGCAGCGGATTTCAAAGTGACACATGAGCGTGAGATCGAGCAGTTCAGGAAATTCAATCAATATGTCAAGCAAACGCTATTAGGCTAGCAGCTCGTATGAAGCAGGCGTCGTCATCTTTCAAAGGTGGCGCTTTTTTTTGCGAGCCTGTTATGCTGCTGGCGATTAAGTCCTCATTAGTGACCAGCAAGGTAACTTTTTTATTCATTCCACGTCTATATAAATAGGGATAAAAACAACAGCTATTTTTTATGACGGAGGTATGATGATGTTGAAAAAATTCGCTTTAGGCTTAATGGCAGCGGCTCTGCTGGCTGTATCAGCCCTTTCCGCGCCTGTTTTTGCTGCTGATCGGCCGGTGGAGCTTAATAATGGAAAACTGAAGGACAACCGGATGCTTATACCACTACGCGATGTTGCACAAAATATGGGGGCTGCTGTAGAGTGGAACCAGAAGCTCCAGACGATTGAAATCCAAAAAGACGATATCGAAATGCTGCTTACGATCAACTCTAAAAAGGTGCTTGTCAATCAAGCTGAAACGGAGCTCGACGTACCGGCGCAATTAATCAACAATACCACCTATGTACCTCTGCGGTTCGTAAGTCAAATACTGGGTGCAGGTGTAGACTGGAATTCATATGGCCAAGTCGCAACGATTACACTCGAAGGGAAGCAGCTTGTTGTATATGTGGAGCAAGTTAAGCTTTTGGCCGCTGAAAAAGCATCCGCAGCTCGCTTGAAGCAGCTGTCCGATAAATTAAATGAAGCAGCTGATGTATCATCCATTAAGCAGATTCGCACTTATTTCAAGCCTTATTTTACCGATCGACTTATTAATACCATTATTCGAAATAAGGGCCTCGAATTTGACTATGTGTTTAAAGCTCCTGTAACGGCCGGCAGCTACAGGACCAAAACAACAGGAAGCTTTCTTCAATCGCTGGACACCTCGCATGATGCTTGGGAAGTTTATTACATTATGCGAAACACCCAAATAATCAAGGCAAATGGCGTATGGAAGGCGGATAGCGTCAGCTTTACCGAAGGCAAAAGTCCGATTTCGGGAGCATAAGTTGGGCAAATCGCAAGGCAGTTATTGCATCGCGCCATCCATTTGCTTATAATGTAAAAGATATTGTATCCATATGAGTTTAAATGCTGAGACGGAGAAAAGTAAGCAGTGCCTTCACACAGGGAGAAGTCGCCATAGATTGAGAGCGTCTTTCGTGAAAACAGGCTGTCTGAAGTTCGCTCCTGAGCAGACTTCTGAACCCGGCATGGCGCCAGCAGGTGCTGCATGTCCGCAAGTAGGAATGTTTCGGTTCCCGCCGTTAACGGGATTGAGGAGCAAGCTATTGCTGTCCCTGTCTGTATAGAGGGGAGCAAGCAGATTGTTCGAATTAGGGTGGTACCACGGTTCTTTCGTCCCTTGCGGGAAGAAGGGGCCTTTTTTGTTTGTTCAAAAGAATGAGGAGGCGAGCATCAGATGAAGGAACGTTTGGAGGCTTTGCGCGGCGAAGCGCTGCAGGAGCTGCAGCAGGTAGACAATCCGCAAGTGCTTAACGATCTGCGGGTAAAATATTTAGGGAAAAAAGGCGCGCTCACTGAAATTTTGCGCGGCATGGGTGGACTTAGCGCAGAAGAGCGTCCAATTATCGGCCAAGTCGGCAATGATGTGCGTGCGGCGATTGAAGCCGTTATCGAAGAGAAGCAGGCGATATTCCAGCAAGCCGAGACGGAAGCGCGCTTGCGCGGCGAGACGATTGATGTGACGCTGCCGGGCAAAGCATTGCCAACTGGAGCCGTACATCCGCTTAACAAGGTAGCACAGGAAATCGAAGATATTTTCATCGGACTAGGCTATACGATTGCGGAAGGACCGGAAGTGGAGACGGATTATTACAACTTCGAGGCGCTGAACTTGCCGAAAAACCATCCGGCGCGCGACATGCAGGATTCGTTTTACATCACGGATGATATTTTGATGCGTACGCAAACATCCCCGGTTCAAGTGAGAACAATGCAGGAAATGAAAGGCAAGCCGATCAAAGTTATTTGTCCAGGCAAAGTATACCGCCGCGATGATGACGATGCGACGCATTCCTTTCAATTCAATCAAATTGAAGGGCTCGTTATTGCGCCTAACATTCGCATGAGCGATCTAAAAGGCACGCTGCTGCAATTTGCCCAGCAAATGTTCGGCTCACAAACGCAAATCCGTCTTCGTCCAAGCTTCTTCCCATTCACGGAGCCAAGTGCGGAGGTTGACGTAAGCTGCGCGCAATGCGGCGGACATGGCTGCCGGATGTGTAAGCAGACGGGCTGGCTGGAAATTCTCGGCTGCGGCATGGTTCATCCACGCGTACTGGAGATGGGCGGCTACGACCCGAATGAAGTTAGCGGATTCGCTTTCGGCATGGGTGTAGAGCGCATTGCGCTGCTGAAATACGGCATTGACGATATTCGTCATTTCTATACGAACGATCTTCGGTTTTTACAACAATTCGCGAAAATGTAGCAGGAAAGGAAGGGGAGCAAAGCGATGAAAATTTCATATCAATGGTTGAATGAATATGTTGATTTATCTGGCTTTACGGGCGCAGAGCTTGCCGAAAAAATGACGCGCGGAGGCATTGAGATCGACGAGGTGGAATCCCGCAATAAGGGAGTGACAGGCGTCGTTGTCGGCTATGTCAAATCGCGCGAGAAGCATCCGGATGCGGATAAGCTGAACGTGTGCAAAGTAGATGTAGGCACAGGCGAAGAGCTGCAAATCGTCTGCGGAGCCAAAAATGTCGAAGCGGGACAGCTCGTTCCAGTCGCTACCGTTGGAGCAAAGCTGCCTGGCGATTTGAATATAAAGCGCGCAAAGCTGCGCGGCGTAGAATCGCAGGGCATGATCTGCTCGGCAAAAGAGCTTGGTATTAATGACAAGCTGCTGCCGAAGGAGCAGCAGGAAGGCATTCTCGTATTGCCGCCGCATACGGTAATCGGAACGCCGATCGCTGATGTGCTTGGGCTGAACGATGAGGTGCTGGAGCTCGACTTGACGCCGAACCGTTCGGATTGCCTCAGCGTAATCGGCACAGCGTATGAAATCGGCGCATTGACCGGCCGTGAGGTGCGTATTCCTGAGCCGGTTATTGCTCACGCTTCCGAGCGCACAGATAGTCATGTTCAAGTTACGATCAGCGCGCCTGAGCAGTGCTTCCACTATAGTGCGCGTTACATTAAAGGCGTGAAAATTGGCGAGTCGCCGCTATGGCTGCAAAACCGTCTTATTGCCGCAGGCATTCGCCCGATTAACAACGTCGTTGACGTAACGAACTTTGTTCTGCTGGAATATGGCCAGCCGCTTCACGCCTTTGATGCAGATCAGGTGAAAAGTGGACGGATCGATGTGCGTTTGGCACATGAAGGCGAAACGATGCTTACGCTAGATGACCAAGAGCGCCGCCTTGAGCCGCAAATGCTCGTCATTACAGACGGGGAGAAGCCAATCGCGCTTGCAGGAGTGATGGGTGGAGCGAGTTCTGAGGTAATGGGTGATACGGTTAATATTTTGCTGGAATCGGCCAGATTTGATGGTGGCACGGTTCGCAAAACATCGCGCCAATTTGGCCTTCGCTCAGAATCCAGCATTCGCTTCGAGAAGGAAGTGGACCCGGGCCGCGTTATTCCGGCGTTAAACCGTGCAGCAGCCTTGATCACCGAGCTTGCAGGCGGACTCACTACGGAGGGCATCGTGGAAGTGACGACAGCTCCGGCTAAGCAGCAAATCGTTGAAGTAGCCTTGGCTAAAATCAACCGCTACCTCGGCACGGAACTGTCCAGCCTTGAAGTGCAAACGATTCTGAATCGTCTAAGCTTCGGCTATAGCGTTAGTGAAGATGATGTATTCCAAGTGGAAGTGCCGTCGCGCCGCGGCGACATTTCGTATGATGTGGATTTAATTGAGGAGGTTGCCCGCCTATATGGCTATGACAACATTCCGACTACACCGATTTTCGGCGATGTAACGCCAGGTGCGCTGACGAAGCCGCAAGCGATTCGCCGCGAGCTGCGCAAGCGTCTGTCGGATGCTGGCCTGCACGAAGTCATCAGCTATTCGTTCACAGGTCCTGAGCGGACACAGCTGTTCCCTGCTTTGTCGGGTGAATCGACGAAGGCTGTGAAGCTGTCGATGCCGATGAGCGAGGAGCGCAGCGTGCTGCGGACGACGCTGATTGCGCAGCTGCTGGAGACAGCAGCTTATAACCGCAATCGCAAAAACGAGTCGGCTGTCATTTTTGAAATCGGCAGCGTGTTCCATACAGAAGAAGAGAAGCTGACGCGTCTTCCTCAGGAGAAGCATCGCTTCGCGGCATTGCTGACAGGAAACCGTGTAGAGCCGCAGTGGAACCGCAAGGCGGCTGCTGTTGATTTTTATGATGCCAAGGGCGTTCTGGAAACGGTGTTTGCCGTACTTGGCATTACTGAAAAGGTAAGCTATGCCGCGGCGCAGCCGGAGCATTTTCACCCGGGAAGAACGGCGGCTGTTCAGCTGGAAACCGAGCATGGAACAGAAGTCATCGGCTATGTTGGTCAGCTTCACCCAACGCTGCAGCTGGAAAGCGATCTGGCGGATACGTATGTGCTGGAAATCGAGCTTGCGCCGCTTTATCAGCTGGCAGGAGGCGAAATCGTCTACAAGGCGCTTCCACGTTATCCGGCTATGCAGCGTGACATTGCTGTTGTGCTGGATATGAGTGTGCCTGCAGGCGAGCTGACTGCCCTTGCATGGCAAACGGCTGGCGAGCTGCTGGAGTCTGTACGCGTGTTCGACGTCTTTACGGGCGAGAAGCTGGGAGCAGGCAAAAAGAGCGTAGCGCTTTCGCTCGTATACCGTCATGCAGAACGCACATTGACCGATGAAGAAGTGACTGAGCTGCATGCCAAGGTCGTCGCTGGATTAGAACAATCTTTTGCAGCAGAATTAAGAAAATAGGCAGGAAACCTTCCACGCCGTATCGAAATAGTTCCTTGTGGACTATCGATACGGCTTTTTGCTTTATTTTTGAGCAGGAGCAGGCCTTTGGACGGTTTTTCCAGGGCAGATGCCCGTGTCGTTTTGTCATCAAAACTTGTTCTTTTTGTTAGTTGAAACATGGATAGATAGTTGCTTGCGAGTCTGTGTTGGATTTAGGGTTGAAATATAAAGATGAGAAAAGCTTCATGTCTGAGACAGAAGCAGTCGGTTACACTTATATTTGAAATATAGGAAGGTATATCTTAAAGCTATCCCTTCTTTATATTTCCCGAAATGAAACGCGCTGTGCTGCCAAAGGATGGCGACAGTCGTTTCACCTTGAAATATAGGAAAGGATACGATGTTTTTATCCCTTCTCTATATTTCTCGGACTGAAACGCGCCGCGCCGCCAAAGGATGGCGACAGCCGTTTCACCTTGAAATATAGGAAAGGATATGATGTTTCTATCCCTTCTCTATATTTCTCGGACTGAAACGCGCCGCGCCGTCAAAGGATGGCGACAGCCGTTTCACCTTGAAATATAGGAAAGGATATGATGTTTCTATCCCTTCTCTATATTTCTCGGACTGAAACGCGCCGCGCCGTCAAAGCATGGCGACAGCCGTTTCACCTTGCTATAATACAACTATAATATAAGACTCTATGTGATATGTTCTTCTATATAAGGATTGGGGAAACCATCCTGCTGATTGATAAGGGAGCGAGAAACACCTATAGGAGGATAATGCTTTATGGATACTGAGCAAACTGTAGTAACCGTTGATATATATGGGCATCAATATCGTTTGAAGGGCCATTCCAACTCAGAATATATGCGGCGTATTGCCGGAATGATAGATGATAGCATGAATAAAATTGCCAAAGGTTATCCACAGCTGGATCTGCCAAAAATCGCAGTGCTTGCAGCTGTGCAGATGACCGAGGAAGTGTTTCGCCTGCGACGCGACAATGAGTCGCTGCATGATGCTGAGGCGAAGCGGCTAGTGCTTGCTGAGCAGCTTGGAGAGCTCCAAGGGATGATGACAAGCTTGCGCGAGGAGTACCAGGCTTTGCAGGTAAAGGCGGAAATCGATCTGCAGGAGCTGCAGGAGGTTTTTGAATCAGAGCTGGAGCAGG
Organism: Paenibacillus sp. R-74696; assembly: GCF_055814915.1. Taxonomy (NCBI): domain Bacteria; kingdom Bacillati; phylum Bacillota; class Bacilli; order Caryophanales; family Paenibacillaceae; genus Paenibacillus; species Paenibacillus sp. R-74696. Next base: position 95,969 of record NZ_JBPULM010000046.1, on the reverse strand, counting down.
CGAAAAAGAAGGCCGCAGAGGAACTGATTCATGCGCTCGCACAAGCGGAAAATCAGCTGAAGGATATGCTGGCGGAAGCGGACGAGCGGCTGGCAGCACAGCAGCAGGAAGCATCGGAAGCGCTTGCGCGCCAGCGCGAGGAAGCGTCGGAGACGCTTGCTGCCCAGAAGCTGACGCTTGAAGGCGCGCTTGCGCGGGAGCAGGCTAGTGCGGCGGAAAAGCTTGCGGAAGCTGAGGCTGCTGCCGAGGAGCAGGTGGCGCGCGAGCGTGTTGAGGCGGCTGCGAAGCTGGCGGAAGCAGCGGAAAAGCTGATTGAAGCGGAAATCGTCGCGGAAGAGCTTTTGGAACGAGAGCGGGTGGAAGCGGAAGCAAAGCTTGGTGTACTAGAAGCGAAGCTCGCTGAGGCGAAGAGTGCGGCAGATGAGGCGCTAGAGTGGGAGCGATTGGAAGCAGAAGCGAAGCTTGCAGAAGCAAAGAGCGCAGCGTCAGAGGAGCTAGAGCGGGAGCGTGCGGAAGCAGAAGCGAAGCTTGCGGAAGCGAAGAGCGCAGCTTCAGAGGAGCTTGAGCGGGAGCGAGCGGAATCAGAAGCGAAGCTTGCGGAAGCGAAGAGCGCAGCGTCAGAGGAGCTTGAGCGGGAGCGAGTGGAAGCAGAAGCGAAGCTTGCGGAAGCGAAGAGCGCAGCGTCAGAAGAGCTAGAGCGGGAGCGTGCGGAAGCAGAAGCGAAGCTTGCGGAAGCGAAGAGCGCGGCGTCAGAGGAGCTTGAGCGGGAGCGAGTGGAAGCAGCTGAAAAGCTGATCGAGGCGGAAATCATCGCTGAGGAGCAGCTGGAGCGCGAGCGCGCCGAAGCGGCAGAGCGGCTCGCGGAAGTGGTTGAAAAGCTGAACGAAGCCGAAGTCTCTGCGCAGGAGCAGCTTGCGAGGGAGCGTGAAGCAGCGGGAGCGAAGCTTGCGGAAGCGCAGAGTGGGGCAGAAGCGATGCTTGCGCGGGAGCGCGAGGTAGCCGCCGCGGGGCTGGCGGAAGTGCGGAGTGGAGCGGAAGCAGCGCTTGCGGAGGCGCGCGCTGAAGCGGCTGCAAGCTTGGCGGCAGCCGAAGCGGGTGCGAAGGCGAGGCAGGAACGCGAGCAGGCAGAGGCGGAAGCCAAGCTGCTGGAAGCAAAAGCGGAGCTCGAGCAGGAACGCGCGGCAGCGACGGAGCTGTTGACGGAGGCGGAAGCGTCTGCTCAGGAGCAGTTGGAGCGCGAACGTGCCGAAGCAGCTGCTAAACTGGCGGAAGCCGAAGCCAAAGCCAGCGAAGCAAGAAGCATCGCGGCAAGAGAGGTTGCGCGGGAGCGCGAAGCTGCTGCTGCGCAACTCGCAGAAGCGCAGAACGTCGCGGAAGAGCTGCTGAAGCGCGAGCGTGAGGAAGCGGCGGCCAAGCTTGCAGCAGCAGAAGCGGCAGTGCAAGCTGCCGAGGAGCAACTGGAGCGTGAACGGGCAGTAGCTGAAGCGAAGCTGCTGGAAGCAAAAGCGGCAGCGGAAGAGGCGCTGGAGCAAGAAAATGCGGCAGCTACGGAGCTTTTGACAGAGGCGGAAGCGTCTGCACAAGCGCAACTGGAGCGCGAACGTTCCCAAGCAGTGGCTAGGCTTGCTGAGGTCGAGAAAGCTTTGCAGAAGCAACTGGAGCATGAGCAGGCTGATGCAGCATTGAAGCTTGCGGAGGAGAAGAGTGCCGCAGACGAGAGGCTTGCACGCGAGCAAGCGGAAGCAGCAGCGAAGGTGGCAGAAGCCGAAGCAGCAGCGCGAGCTCGCGTCGAACTTGAACGTGCCGAAGCGGCTGCGAAGCTAGCGGAGCTGGAAGCTTCAGCTCAAGCAGAATTGCAACGCGAGCAGGCAACGGCGGCAGAGCTGCTTGAAGAAGCGGAAGCGGTGTTGTCTGCTGAGCGTGCAGCTAAAGCCCAAGCGCTAGAGCTTGCTGCACATCAGCTAGCTGAGCGTGTCATACAGCTGGAGCAGAGCTGGCAGGCGAAGCATGAGCAGCGTGAAGAGGAATGGAAGCTGGAGCTGTCTAGTGCGGCTGAACAGCAGCAGCAGCAGCTTGACGAGCATGAGCAGCGTCTGCTTGCGGAAGCATCGGCTAATGTCGAAAAGCTGGTTTCCACACATATGAAAGAGTTAACGGAGCAGGAGCAAGCCTTGAAGGCTGACCTCGCTCTGCGATATAAAAATTGGGAAGAAGAACGGGCTAAGCTGCAAGCAGCTGTTGCCGAGCTTCAAGAGAAAGCTGCCAAGGAAAAAGCTGCGCTTGAACAGCGTATTACCGTGGCAGATGACCACTTGTTGCAGGCTATGGAACAGGAAGAAGCATTGCGCTCCTCCCTTGCAGTTCTAGAGCAAGAGCGCCAGGAGCGTGACGCAGAGCTTGGCGAAATTCGCCAGCAGCTGGACGAGCTGCATGTCATAAATGAGCAGCATGTCGAGACGCGTGCGCAGCTAGGCAATCGATTGAAGGAAGCAGAAGCGCAAATCGCTGAGCAGGCTAAATATTTGGCGAATGAAGCGGCTAAAGCGGATGAGGCTGAATTGCGTGTTATGGAGCTGGAGGAAGAGCTCGGCAAGCTTCAGCAGCTGCAGCAAGATCGTCAAGCTCACTATGAGCAGGCTAGAAGCGAGCAGGAGCAGCAGTATCGGGAGCGGCTTGCGGCATTTGAACAGCAGCTTGAGGCCCAAACGCGGCTTCATGAAGAATGGAAAAACAATGCGGAAGAAAAACAGCTGGAGTTCGAAATCCAGTATGAAGAAGAGCGTGAAGCGCTTGAGCTGCAGCTTCGTGAGCAGCAGCAAGCACTGGAGGCAAGGAAGCGTGAGGGCGATGCTGCTCAGGCAGAGCTTACGCTCAAGCTTCGTGAGCAGGAACAAGCGCTCGAAGCCAAGCAGCGGGAAAGCGAAGCTGTTCAAGCAGAGCTTGCACAGGAGCATCAGCGGCAGCTTGCTATGCTGGAACAGCAGCGCGATGAGGTTGCGAGCCAGCTCAAGCAGGATTTTGCCGATCAGATGGAGTTGTTGAAGCTTGAACAACTGGAGCAGTCAGAGCAGCTGGAACGTGATTGCTCGGAGTTAAGGAAGCAGCTTCACGAGAAGCAAGCTGAATATGCTAGTCTAATAGAGCAGCAGAAGCAGCAGTTCGACGAGCTTTACCGTGAACAGGAGCTGAGAGCGCAGCAGCACCACAAGGATGAACAGGCTGCTTGGCAAAGCAAGCTGGAGGAGCTTCAGGCGAAAGTAGAACAGGCAGAATTCCATGAGCTGGAGATGGACGAAAGGCTGGGACAGCTGGCAAGGCATGAGCAGGAGCTTACAGAGCAGCTTGAATTGATTGCGGCACGAGAGCGAATTGCAGCTCAGCAGCTCGAGGTTTTACTTCATAAACAGCAGGAACTGGATGAGCAAATGGAGCAAGAGCGCAAGCACTCCGAGCATTTGACAGATGAAATTAACCGTATGGTTGCGGCGGAGTCCGAGCGGCAAGCTGGCGAGGGGCATTTGAAGGAGCAGCTGGAGGCAGCTTTGGCGCAAGCCGCTGCGGCAGCCCAGCAGAGCGAGCAAGTTGATCAACGCAGGCAGCAGCTAGAACTGGAATGGTCTGAGGCCGTTCAATCAACGGAGCAGCTCAGAGCAGAGCATGAGAAGCTTTCTATCGAGCACGGCAAGCTGGCACATGAGTACTCCTTGCTGCAAAACGAATACAATGAATGGATTGAGCTAATCGAGCAAAGCTAGCCTATGACAAATGATCCGTTTATCTAGCCCGGTGTGCCGGAAAAGCTAAGATAAACGGATTTTTTTGCATATCGCGCTGCGTAGGTGCAAAAAAACCCTTGAAAGAAGCAGCGAGCCATTGCCCGTGCTTCTTTCAAGGGTTTTTTATTAATAGCGTCTCACCTAATTATCCATAGCTGACCGTACTGCCTGTTGGCCCGCCGCGAGGCAGGCTTGCGAGCCGCAGCAAATCGGGTGTGACAACTGCGGGGTCCTTGCCCGTGGCATGCATTTCGGTGCGAAGCGTGCCAGGGTTGTATAAATTAATGAGAATGCCATATTCATGTTCTTCATCAGCTAGTGTCCGGGTTAGCGACTCAAGGCCAGCTTTCGCTGCGCTGTAGGCGCCATATCCTCCGGCACCGTTCCAGGAAAGGCCCGACGTAATATTAATAATGCGTCCATAGCGTTCTTTGCGCATAAAGGGAATGACAGCTCTTGATAAATAAAAGGGTCCTGTCAAATTGGTAGCGACCTGCGTATGCCAGTTTTCTGAAGTCAGCTCAATGACATGGCCAGACTCCAGCACAGCGGCATTATTGAGCAAAATGTCAATTTTACCCCATTTGTCGACAGCTAGAGTAACCGCTTGCTTTATTTGCTGTTCGTCGGTGATATCCGTAGGTATAACAAGCGCTTCCCGTCCGGTAGCTTCCTTTATCGCCTCAAAGGTTTCTTCGAGCTTGTTCAATCGACGGCCAAGCAGTACGACCTCTGCGCCTTCTTTTGCGAACGATAGAGAAGCGGCTCTTCCGAGCCCGCTGCCTGCGCCGCTTACCATTGCCACACGCCCATTTAAAAGGCTCATCGTATCTCTCCCTTCGGCTTTTGCAAGAAAAAATCGTAAGCGCTAACTTTTAGCTATCATGATCATCTTATCAAAGGGAAGCAGGAAGCGAAAGTGCGGCAGTTATCAATTTTTCTTAAAGGGTAGTAAAAGAAAAATGATATTTCAGTCCATTATCGGAAAACTCATAAACACATCGCTATGATTTATGAGTGCATCAAATCCGGCGCCAGCCCAAGACTTTATCAATTCATCCATGGCTGTGGCTTGTTCTTTTGCACATGTATGATTACTATTTTTTCATGCAAAAACAACAAAAACCGCCAGAGTTCACACAAAGGTGAGCACTGGCGGTTGGTTGCGGGATTCAAAGAGCCCCAATTCAAATCCATTTATTCAACCATTTATTCAACAATAAGCTTCGCTTGCATTTTAGTATGGCCTGTACCACACGGCACGTTGCATACGATTGTGTATTCGCCAGCTTTTAGCGAAATGGTTTTGGATTTATTGTTTGGAATCGTAATATCGGTTTTGGTAACTTGGATGCCATGGACGCCATCCGTTGATTCAAGCTTAAGGTTAACGGCCTCGCCCTGCTTGATCTTATATTCGGTTTGCTCAAATTCCCAGCTCTTTGCTTTGACAATGACTTCGGCTGCACTGGCATCTGTATCTATAACGCCGCCCGCTTCGCTTGCTCCCCCGCTTGTCCCGCATGCGGCAATGATTGCAACAAGGCACATCACGGCAGCAAGAAAAATCCACTTTTTCATCTTGTTCGGCTCCCTTTCTGCTTACACGCTTTATGATTCGGAATTTTTTTTCGCATCGTTCTTATTGTAACCCAATTTTCCCAAACTGACAGCATCAGAAGGTGACAAATTGTTGAATGGCTTGATGAAAAAGCCCTTGCCCATCACTCAAGGAGCGACAGGAAAGGGCTGACAAGCAGGTGGCTTCCGCTAATGACGCAAAGCGATTAATTCATTAATGGTCGCTGCTGCGGCGGTCGTGATCGGAGCGTCCGGCTTCATATGGCGTGCTGACGGGAATGAACAAATCGATAATCCCGATAACGAGCGCAGCCAGAATGGCACCGAGCCAAGTGACCGAAACGCCGCTGACAATGAATTGGGCGATCCAGATGACGACGACGCTGGCGATGAAGCCGACGATGCCCCGTCCAAACGGTGTAACCTTTTTGCCAAAAATCGCTTCGATAATCCAGCCCAGCACGGCAATGACGATAGCCAGCATTAAAGCGCTCCAAAAACCGCCTACGCTGAACTGTGGCACAAGCAAGCCCACAAGCATTAACACAAGAGCTGCTACGATGAACCGAACGACATGCCCTAGAAAGCTCATGTACACAACCTCCTTAGATGATTTAAAACCCTTCAGTACGGCCTGTGATAGTCAACTGATTTTGATCGTCAACCAGGCAGGATATTCTGATTCCTTCGTATTGTAGCCAGTTTTCGCCGGAACATGTATGGAAGGTAACGTCATGTCGTGCATCAAAGCGCTGATTCGGCTATAATATAAGGGCGAGAGGAGTGTTACGCTTGGATAGTAAAATATTAACAACACTTGAATTTCACAAAATTATACATAAATTGACACAGCATGCAGCAACATCGCTGGGTAAAGAGGAAGCGGAGAAGCTTGCTCCAAGCTCTGAATTGGAGATGGTTAAGCTGATGCTGCAGGCGACAGACGAGGCTTATAAGGCAGACCGTCTCAAGGGCAATCCGCCATTTGGCGGTATTACCAACATCAGTAGCTCACTTCACAGATCGCGTATCGGTGGAACATTGAATCCGATGGAGTTGATGGAAATTGCCTCGACGTCGAGAGGGGCTAGGCGGGTAAAGCGGCATCTGGAAAATCTGCATGATGATGATCCGATTCCTTTGCTGCATGAAACGTCTGACCAGCTCAGCGAGCACAAGGAGCTCGAGGACGCGATTTTTGACTGCATTGACGATCAGGGTGAGGTTATGGATAGCGCTAGCGTCCAGCTCGCTTCGATTCGCAAGGAGCTTCGTGGAGGAGAATCGCGCATCCGCGAGAAGCTGGAGCAAATGATTCGTTCTTCCTCCGTGCAGAAAATGCTCCAGGACGCCATTATTACGCTGCGCAGCGACCGTTATGTCATTCCAGTGAAGCAGGAATATCGCTCGCATTTTGGCGGCATCGTGCATGACCAGTCCGGCTCAGGCGCTACGCTATTTATAGAGCCGGAAGCAACGGTTGTTATGAACAATAAGCTGCGTGAGCTGAGAGCGGCAGAGCTGCGTGAAATCGAGAAGATTTTGCAAATGCTGACCGCTAAAGCGGCTGAGCATGTCGAGGATTTGTTGTATAATCAGGAGCTGCTCGGCAAGCTGGATTTTGCTTTTGCCAAGGCGCGTCTTGGGCATGAGATGAAGGCTACGCTGCCACGAATGAATGATCGAGGCTTTCTGAAAATCAAAAGAGGACGCCACCCGCTCATTGCGGCGGACAAAATCGTTCCCATTGATGTTGAGCTGGGCAATACATATACAGCCATTATCGTAACGGGACCAAATACAGGCGGTAAAACCGTCTCCCTTAAAACAGTAGGTTTGCTCAGCCTGATGAGCATGTCCGGTTTGTTCGTTCCGGTAGAGGACGGCAGCCAGCTTTGTGTGTTTGACGCCATTTATGCCGATATCGGTGATGAGCAGAGCATTGAGCAGAGCCTGAGTACGTTTTCCAGCCATCTGGTTAATATTGTTCGTATTTTGAAAACAATGACGGCGAAAAGCCTTGTCCTGCTTGATGAGCTTGGCGCGGGCACCGACCCAGCAGAAGGCTCGGCGCTGGCGATTGCGCTGCTGGAGCATATTCATAGCCTGGGCAGCCGCATTATTGCAACGACCCACTACAGCGAGCTTAAAGCGTATGCTTACAATCGCAAAGGGGTCATTAACGCCAGCATGGAATTTGATATTGCCACACTCAGCCCAACCTACCGCTTGCTTGTAGGGGTCCCAGGCCGAAGCAATGCATTTGCGATCGCAGAGCGGCTTGGCCTAAGCAAATCAATCATCGATCATGCGCGCGGCGAAGTCAGCGAAGAGGATCAGCGAGTTGAGAATATGATCGCATCGCTCGAAGCCGACCGCTTGAATGCAGAAAGCGAACGCCAGACGGCGCAGTCTTTGAGGCAGGATATGGAGAAGCAGCGTGGACGTCATGAGGCGGAGCTGCGCAAGTTTGAGGAACAGCGTGACAAAATGCTCGAGAAGGCCCAGGAGCAGGCGCTCGAGGCAGTTGCAAAAGCGCGTCTGGAGGCCGAGAAGATTATTTCGGATCTGCGCAAGCTGGCATTGGAGGAAGGCGCTTCAGTCAAGGAGCATAAGCTTATCGATGCTCGCCGCAAGCTGGATGAAGCGGTGCCTGAGCTGCACAAGAAGCAAAATCGACCTTCTAACGCGGGACAACAGAAGGCTGCTCGCAAAATCGAAGCCGGTGACGAGGTTATGGTCTACAGCTTGAATCAGAAGGGGCTTATCATCGAGGTGCATGGGGCGGATGCGACCGTTCAGCTGGGCATAATGAAGATGAAGGTAGCCATTGCCGATATGGAGCTGATTAAGCCAGCTGCTCCGCTGAAGCAGCAGCCTAAGCAGGCAGCTAGTGTGAAACGCTCCAGAGATGAAAATGTGAAAATGGAGCTTGACCTCAGAGGCTCGAATTTAGAGGAAGCACTCATGGAGGTTGATCAATTTCTCGATGAATCTTTCCTCTCGGGTATCGGGCAGGTTTATATTATTCACGGGCATGGCACGGGCGTGCTGCGTTCAGGCATACAGCAATATTTGCGCAAGCACAGCCATGTGAAAAAATACCGTTTGGGCAACTATGGCGAAGGCGGAGCCGGTGTTACGGTTGCTGAGCTTAACTAACTAGGCGCACTGCGGCGTCTATGCCGCAGCTGCCGAAAGACTTTTTCGATTTAGTTAAAGGAGGGTAACGCATGAGCAATGAGGTCGATGTGCTGCTTGGCAATTCCTATTTGGCAATGCTGCTTTATATATCCATTGTGGTTCTCTCGCTTCTCGTTTTTTTATGGGTGTTCGAGATTGTTACCCGTTACAACTGCTGGAAAGAAATTAAAAACGGCAACGTTGCTGTAGCGATGGCGACGGGCGGGAAAATTTTCGGCATATGCAATATTTTTAGATTTTCGATTGAAGCGAATGATTCCATTTACCAAAGTATGATTTGGGGCGCATTTGGTTTCCTTATTTTGCTGGGCGCTTATTTCTTATTTGAGTTTTTAACGCCGGTATTTCGCATCGATGATGAAATCGCCCGCGACAACCGGGCTGTTGGCTTGATTGCTATGATTATTTCCGTTTCACTTTCGTATGTCATTGGCGGTGCCATCGTGAGCTAGAATGCAGGAGGAGCGACATGAAATATTTATGGGGAACATTGCTAGCATTAGCCATTGTTTTTTTTAGCATAGGGGTTTATTACGTAATCAACAATTAAATGGGGGGCAATCAAGGATGGAAGAGCAAGTTGTATGTCCGTGGTGTTTGACGGAAATCGTATGGGATGAAGAAATTGGTCCCGAGAAGCATTGTCCACATTGTGAAAATGAGTTGGCTGGCTACCGCACGCTGCAATTTGGCGTCGATAATGACCGTGATAAGGATGATGAGGAAGAAGAGCCGGAGTGGGAGCAAGAAGACGGCAGCGGTCAGGAAGCGGGCGGTGGCTGGGATGAGGCAGATGACGGCTTCCGCAGAACGCACCGCGACTGGATTGGAGCGCAAGGAAAAGTGCAGCAAATCATCAATGAGCAGGAGGAGGCACCGGAATGTCCTTCCTGCCGGGAGTATATGCTGGAAGCAGGCAAGATGGCAATAGCAGCAGGCTCTTTCCAGCCAACGCTGCATCCTGCATTGGGACAGCCCTTGCTTCAGCCACCATTTGAACTCAAGCTATATGTGTGCCCATCATGCTTCCATACAGCTACTCAGCTAAGCGGCAATGACCGAGAAGGAATGCTGAAGGCACTCGCTTCTGAAGAGTAAACTCAAACAGCCGGACAACGCGGTTTTGACCTGATTTGCCGAGGTCACTGCGCTTGCTCCGGTTTTTTTTTCTTCCTCCAGCCTATAAATGCCAGCAGCATTAGCGGCATGTGCCTGACGCAAGTAGGGAAGCTTATATAGCACCTATACAAATGCAGGGCAGCATGCCGGGCGGGACAGCAAGCTAGCCTATGCAGCCGGCTGCCGGGGAAGGGGTACGAAAATGAAACAGAACAAAGGTGAATTCGGAACTGGTGCTGGAGCTAGTAATGGCACTGGGGAAAAAACACGGATGAAAACGTCGATGCCACTCGGGCCATTTAGCCGCCCAGCCATGCTGGGAAGAGCGCCAACGGGCGGTGTATTGGATCGTCAGGCGATATTGCTTCTGGCTGTGCAAGCGCTATTCGGCATTGCGCTTGCGCTCTCAGGAACGTTCGTGCCCATCTACTTATGGAAAGCCAGTTCCTCCTATATGCTGGTCGGCTGGTTTACGATGTGCCAGTATGTAACGTGCGGCATTACCTTTTGGCTGGCGGGAAAATGGGTTAAAGAATATAATAAAATGAACAGTCTCCGCACAGGCATCGTGCTGTCGGGGGCTTTTTATTTCACAGTGCTCATGCTCGGCAAGCTGGCGACGAGCTATATTATTCCGCTCGGTCTATTGAATGGCGTAGCGCTGGGCTTGTTTTGGGTCGCATTTGATGTCATTTATTTTGAAATTACCGAGCCGGACAATCGCGACCGCTTTAATGGCTGGTCAGGCTTGCTTGGGTCAGGTGCCGGGATTTTGGCGCCTTGGGTATCGGGCTTGCTTATTACCTCAATGAGCGGTGAGCGCGGCTATCAGATTATATTTACGGCATCGCTCGTCATACTGGCCATTTCGGTTGTGCTGAGCTTCTGGTTGAAGAAACGTAAGCAGGACGGCAGGCGATACAGCTGGACGCATGGCTTTCAGCAGCTTGCCATTCCCGGCAATCCGTGGCGCAGAATGCTGCCAGCTGTCGTAGCTCAAGGCGTACGGGAAGGTGTATTTCTTTTTTTAGTCGGCTTGACCGTCTATATCGCCACCCAAAATGAGGCCAAGCTGGGCAGTTTTACGCTTATTACGTCTTTCGTTGCGCTACTCAGCTTTTGGTTGGTCGGCAAGCGTCTGTCCCCACGCAATCGCAAACGGGCTATGCTAGTCGGGACGGTCATGAATGGACTGGTCATATTGCCTTTATTTTACGAGGTGAATTTTACGAATTTATTGTTATTCGGTATTGGGACGTCGATTTTTATGCCGCTCTACATTATACCGATGACTTCAAGGGTGTTTGATTTAATTGGGGAATCGCAATCCAGCGGTGGGGAACGCGAAGAATTTATCGTTTTGCGGGAAGCGGGATTGACGTTTGGACGGGTGCTCGGATTAAGCGGGTATTTGATCGTGCTGACGCAAAATCATTCTCCGCTTGCGGTCGTCTGGCTGCTGTTCGTAGTCGGCTCGGTGCCTATTATTGGCTGGTGGATGATGCGTCCATTATTGGAACAAGAGACATAGCAAGTGACTAGCAATAGACATGATGATTCATGGAAGCAGGAGGATTAACAATTATGCCAAAAATCGTATCAAGCATTATTGATTTAGTGGGCGAGACGCCGGTTGTGAAGCTGAACCGTCTGGCGGAGGAAGGCTGCGGAGATGTCTTCGTGAAGCTGGAATATTTTAATCCAAGCGGCAGCGTTAAGGATCGGGCGGCAGCCTCCCTCATTCAAGCTGGAGAGCTTAGCGGCCAAATTAAGCCGGGCTCCACGATTATAGAACCAACCAGCGGCAACACGGGCATTGGACTGGCCATGGGGGCGGCGGCTAAAGGCTACAAGCTCATTTTAATCATGCCGGACAATATGTCCCAGGAGCGCATTAAGCTGCTTCGTGCCTATGGCGCGGAAGTGGTATTGACGCCCGCGGCCGAGCGGATGCCTGGTGCGATTGCCAAGGCGCAGGAGCTGGCTCAGCACATTCCAGGCAGCTTTATTCCGAATCAGTTTGAAAATAAAGCAAACCCCGATGCCCATCGCGGTACGACAGCAACGGAGATTTTGCAGCAGATGGAAGGACGACTTGATGCTTTTGTCGCCTGCTCAGGAACGGGCGGCACCATCACTGGAACGGGTGAGACGCTGAAAGCCGCACTTCCGAATTTACATATTGCGGTTGTGGAGCCTATGGGATCACCCGTTTTGTCTGGCGGTGTGCCTGGGCCGCATAAGCTGGTGGGCACAAGCCCCGGCTTCGTGCCCGCTATACTGAATGTTTCCGTCTATGATGAAATCATTCAGGCGGCTGATGACGATGCAATCTCTATGATGAAGGCGCTTGCCCGTCAGGAAGGCTTGCTGCTCGGACCTTCTTCAGGAGCTGCCGTTTGGGCGGCTTTTCAGGTGGCTCGCCGGCTTGGAGCCGGCAGCAGGGTGCTCTGCATCGCGCCTGATACAGGCGAGCGATACCTCAGCATGGAGTTATTTTAAAAAGAAGCCTTAATGAATTTTAACTTTAAGGGCGGCTACATCTGCTGTGTTCTGCGTGAGCTTCCAGCTTTTTAAAGCCTTTCTAATAATAGCGCGCCTTTCCTTCACATAATTCAATATGAAGTCTGGCTCGCTCAAATACGTATTAAAGCTGCTTTTTCTCGTGTAATCCTCTTGAATGGCTGGCGTCAGCTTGCTGTACATCGCGCTCACTGTCCGCTCCACCTGTTCCTCCGTAAATGCTGTTTGCAGCAGCCGGAGCAGGATGGAGCGGTATTTGCGTTTATAGGCCGGAATGGCCAGCAGTTTGTCCGTCAACGTATTGTAGCCTTCAATCCGCACCAGATCACTTCCACACGGCTTGCCGTAGCAATTTCTTCCCCATGTTCCCTCATAATCCCAAGGCATCATCCGGTATTTTCCCGTTTTCGCATGCACATAAAGCGCATAGTTTTGATCGAAGCCATCATAGTTTCCCGTAAGCACGGCTCCAGCGAGCCAGAGCAAATATTGATCGACATCAAGATGCTTTTCCGCCCAAGAGCTCCATTGCAGCCGGGTTTTGCGCTTGCTGTTAATGCCTCTGACGAAGCGGATTAACCGCAGCTCGGAGGTGGCGAGTCCCGATACAAGCTCATAGCCGTCAAAGAGGGATTCCTTCCTTCGCTCCGTAATGGGATCAATAAGGCTGAAGTTTGCGCTGTCGTTGACCGCATAAATAATGGAGCGGCAGCCAATGCCTCTTTTGCGAAAAAATCTGGGATCGACGGATTCTATCTCTAAATAGACGCCTTGAGGGGCGCCATTAATGACGAGCCAAATATGCCGGGTACGCGGTGATGGCACGCCAATCTGATTAAAAAACTGGAAGGACAGCGCATTGCGAATCATCGAAGGATCATCAAATTCGGCGTTCCAATGCAGCGTCAAGCCAGCTTTCGTTCTGACTTCATAGGATTTTTTAAAATAGTTCCTCGTATGGCCGCCGCGAAAGCCGAAAGTGGCTTCTCTCGATTGTCCATTCATATCCAGCTGAACTGGCTGGAACCTATGGCTCCAGGAATCCTCCTGCAGCTCCTGCAAATGATCAGGTTCAATCGTAATTTCACGAATCGGCAGCGTTTGGGTTGACATGGGGCTTCCACCTCCTGCGGGCAGATCCGCCTATCGTCCTCAGATAGGCTTTTGCTGATTTACCTTATTCTGCCGCAGGGTATTTTGCTACTGTCGGAGCAGCGACTCTATGAATCTTTTCTAGTTATATGCTTATACCTTTAATAAATAGTTATTAATCTAGTACCTCTTATATGAGGGATACATATAAATGTATTATAAATCGTCTCCCATGACAGATGAACGGCATCAAGCACTGGAGGGATGCTCGCTACTCAGGCCAAGGTGATAAGAGCAAGCAGGAACAGAATGAATAGCGTTTAAGATTGCATGTAAATCTAGCATGGCACATTAAACATTTGGAGGGATTTTATTATGAATTATTGCTGCAACTATGTAAGTGGAGAACAGGATAGAAACTCGGGCAATATGAACCACCACCATAAAAGCAACCAACACAAAAGTAACCAACACAAAAGCAGCCAACACAAAAGCTCGAAAGGCAATGGAACTAAAACATTTCTCGAGGGCCTTGTTGGACAATATGTGAAAATCAATCGTGGTGGTCCAGAATCCCTCCAAGGTACGCTAGTTGCCGTGAAAAATGACTATCTAGTGCTTTGGACAAAGGAAGGCATTGTTTATGTGAGCTCGAGCCATGTGAAGAGCATTACGGATTTCCCTAGCGACAAAAGCAAAGGCCACACTCCCCAATATATTCAGGCTTCCAGCTTCATCGGCGTTATCCGTGCACTCAACCAAAAATTTGTGCAAATCAACTGGGGCGGCCCGGAGAAAATCGAAGGCTTTATCGCTGAAGTTGGCAGCACATCCTTATTGTTGGTCGTAAACCGTGAAGTCGTTCAAATTCAATTGTTCCACATTAAAACAATTAAGCAGCTCGGACAAAACACTTCCCGTGGTGACCGTTCCGGAGGAAATAATAACCGTACAGGTGGCTCGAACAACGGAGGAAATAATAACCGTACAGGTGGCTCGAACAACGGAGGAGATAAAAATCGCACAGGTGGATCGAACACCGGAGGAGATAAAAATCGTACAGGTGGATCGAATACCGGAGGAAACAAAAACCGTACGGGTGGATCGAACAACGAAAGAAATAAAAACTGCACAGATGGAGCGAACAAGGGAGGAGATAAAAATCGCACAGGTGGATCCAACACCGGCAAAAACAAAAACAAAAACAAAAATAAAAGCGGAAACAAAAACGGAAACCGTTCTGACAAAAGATATTAGCGTTTGTGAGAACTGCGCCATGCAGTAAACGCTAGTGAAATACCGGGCCAGGCACTTAATGCCAAAGCCCGGTATTCCTTTAAAAAAGTCGGCAGAAAGGAGAGAGATACTGTGAAAAATCGCCATCCGCTGCTTGACCAGCAAGTAGAGCTGGACATATCGGGAAAGGTTGCTTCCATTCGTGGCAAGCTGATTGAATTCGGGCAGGATATTTTAGTGCTGCATACGGGTTTGCAATTTATTTATGTCCCGCTCATTCATTTGCAGCAGCTTCGTCTGTCCAATCACAAGTATGACCCATTCGAGGTGCCGGAGCTGCCCTTTGAAGCCTACAATGAAACGGTCTCTTACCGCAAAATTTTAATGAATGCCAAAGGGATGTTTTCCGAGCTGTACATTACCGGGAATCAATCGATCCATGGCTACGTTACGACAGTTATGAATGATTATTTCGTGTTTTATTCCCCGATTTACCACACGGTTATGGTGTCTTTGCACCATCTGAAATATTTAATTCCCTACAACCCCGATGTCACGCCATACAGGCTGACTCCTGAGCAGTTTCCATTAAGGCCATCTCCGGTCACTTTGTCGCGAACGTTCGATCAGCAGCTGCGCAAGCTCATGGGCGAATTTGTCGTACTCGATTTAGGCGAAAATTCAAATAAAACGGGCGTCCTTAAAGCGATTGATCAAAGCATGCTTGAGCTGTCTACTGCGAGCGGGGCTTCGGTATTTTTACATTTTGACCATGTGAAAACCGTTCATTTGCCCTAAAGGTTCGTTCAGTCTTCCGTAAGCTGTATGTTGAAGGTGAAAGTGCCTATTGACCTTGCGAAGAGGGGATAGGCACTTTTGCATGATTAACGCCGTTGTGGACAAGCACGCAGATAAGCCTAGTGGACGGCCTTGTAAAAATAGGGGATACACCCGTACATAATTAGTAGGAGACTGATCCATAATACGTAAGGGCTGACATCCTGTCAGCCGAGCGGAGCTATGAGATTCGCTTGCGAGCATGTATCCAATCAAACGATAGTTCAGAAGGAGGAAATTCGATGTTACAGCCAATGACGGCGAAAGAACTCGAGTATATAGTCGATTCGATGTCCAACGAGGATTTGCTGATCAAGCAATGCACAGCCGTTTCTATCGGGGCAAGCAACGAGCAGCTTCGCCAAGTGTGCTCCCAAATGCTGAATACCCATCAACAGCATTACCAGACGTTGATGCATACGCTTCAGCAGCATCAAAGCATGGCGCCAACCCAGCCCCAGCAGTAAGCACATTCGGCAACTAGACATAAGGAGGAAAAAGAGATGCAACAGCAATACGCGCAATCGTTTTTGCCAGAAGAGGATCTGGCCTACACCGTACTTAGTGACTTGAAACGCGTAACCCGTGAATATGCGACGGGGGCCACAGAGGCTTCCTGTCCGTCTATAAGGCAAATGTTTACGAACCTGCTGAACAGCACGCTGAAAATGCAGGGTGAACTGTATCAAGTGATGCAGTCGAACAACATGTACAGCACAGCATCGCCTGTTCTTAGACAGGAGATCGACAAGCAGATAAAGGAGTATCAGCAAACCCAGCAAAAAACATCGCAATTTTTGCAGCAGCGTATGGGCAGCCAGTCGCAGGCGATGCATGCTGGATACGGCCATATGGCACAGCAGCAGCAACAGCACAACCAGCAAAATTCCCATCAGCCCTACTACATGTAAAGACCCTTCGGGGTCTTTTGTTTTTTTCTTTGCAGGAAGCCCGGATTCGTTGTAATATGAAGGTTAATAACTTCAGGTTTGCTGGAAGGAGTATATGATGAACGAATTGCAACTCAAAGTATTGGAGCTGCTCAAGGAAGACGCCAGACGTGATGCCGATTTAATCGCCACTTTGCTAGGTGCTCCCGCTGAGGAAGTAAAGCAGGCAATAGCCGAGCTTGAACATAATCATATTATTGTCAAATACGCGACTATCGTGAACTGGAGCAAGGTGGATGACGAGAAGGTAACGGCGCTGATTGAGGTGCAAATTACACCTGAGCGCGGACGAGGCTTCGAAGGCATTGCCGAGCGCATTTACTTATATCCGGAAGTGAAATCCGTTTATTTGATGTCCGGGGCCTATGATCTGCTTGTCGAGATTGAAGGTAAAAACTTGAAGGAGGTTGCCTCCTTCGTATCGAATAAGCTGTCCCCAATCGATGCTGTATTATCGACAAAGACAAACTTTATTTTGAAAAAATATAAACAGGATGGAATTATCTTCGAGGAGCATGAGGGTGACGATCGTTTGATGATTTCGCCGTAAGAGGTGAATGTGATGATTAAAGAAGAGGAAGAGCTGGTACGGACGAAGGTGAAGCGTCAAGCGATGACCGACTATTTGACCCCTTCTGTCCAAAATATTAAACCATCGGGTATTCGCCGTTTTTTTGATTTGGTTAATACACGTAAAGATGTTATTACTCTTGGCGTTGGCGAGCCGGATTTTATTACGCCATGGCATGTTCGTGAAGCGGCAGTTTATTCGCTGGAAAGAGGCAAGACGCAGTATACGTCCAATGCGGGCCTGCCTGCCCTGCGCGAAGCGATCGGCCAATATTTAAATGACCAATTCCAGACGCCGTATGATCCGGCAAATGAAATTCTCGTTACTGTTGGCGGCAGTGAAGCCATTGACTTGGCGCTGCGGGCACTCATTGTGCCAGGTGATGAAATTTTAATTCCTGAACCTTGCTATATTTCCTATTCTCCTATAACTGCGCTGGGCGGCGGTGTTCCTGTTGGCATTGAGACGTTCGCCAAAGACAAATTCAAGCTTACGGCTGAGTCGCTGGAAGCGGTTATTACGCCGCGCTCCAAGGTGCTGATTTTATGTTATCCGAGCAATCCGACTGGCGGCATTATGACTTATGAGGATTGGCTCCCGATTGCCAAGGTGGTCGAGGATAATGATCTGATTGTCATTTCAGATGAAATTTATGCCGAGCTTACTTATGGAACAAAGCATTGCAGCTTCTCGGCGATGCCGGGCATGCGGGATCGTACTATACTCGTCAGCGGCTTCTCGAAGGCATTTGCGATGACGGGCTGGCGGCTTGGCTATGCTTGCGGACATCCTGATCTCATTGCCGCAATGCTTAAAATTCACCAATATACGGTCATGTGTGCTCCGGCAATGGCACAATATGCTGGTGTAGAAGCGTTGACCAGAGGCTTGGAAGAGAAAGACCGGATGGTTGATGCTTACAATCAGCGTCGCCGCCTTGTTGTGAAGGGCTTCCGCGATATCGGGCTGGAATGCCATGAGCCGGAGGGGGCGTTTTATGCATTTCCTTCGGTTAAGGCGACGGGGCTTACATCCGAAAAATTTGCCGAACGCCTGCTTGAGGAAGGCGGCGTAGCAGCTGTTCCGGGCGATGTGTTTGGCCTTGGCGGCGAAGGGCATTTGCGCTGTTCCTATGCAACCTCTGTTTCGAACTTGGCTGAAGCGCTCGATCGCATTGGCGGCTTTGTCCATAAGCTGAGGCAGGAATAAACGGGAAATCCGAAGAGCAGCGTTCTGAAGCTTTTTTATGGAAATTTTTGAACGATAGGCGGTGTTCCAGTTCGAGCTGGAATGCCGCTTTTTTGTGCCGCACACGGGCAGATTTCTCCGGGAATGCTTCGGCAGGAGTGGCCGTTTATGGTATAGTGTATAGTAGCTTTTTAAAAACAGACGGCAGTGTAATGAGAGGGGCAAGGTTGAGCCATGAGATTATATACGCGTACGGGAGATAGTGGAGAAACGGCTTTAATTGGCGGGCGTGTCCGCAAGGATGATATTCGGGTAGAAGCCTATGGCACGATTGATGAGCTGAACTGCTTCGTTGGGCAGGCGGCTGCAGAAGCTGCACAGCATGAGCAGCTCGCAGAGATGGCAGCACTGCTGGTCGATATTCAGCAGGAGCTGTTCGATTGCGGATCAGACCTTGCTTATGCGAGGCCGGGAGCACCGCTTAAAGTGACGCCGGAACCGGCAGAGCGGCTGGAGCAGGTTATTGACGTATATATTACGGAGGCGCCGGAAATTACTCGGTTTATTTTGCCTGGGGGAAGTCCGCTGTCGTCACTGCTGCATGTTTGTCGCACCGTTTGTCGCCGGGCAGAGCGCCGTGTCGTGACGCTGGCTGCGGATCATCCAGCTAACCCAGAGGTGACAAAATATTTGAATCGCCTTTCGGATTTCTTTTTTGCAGCTGCACGTGTAGCGAACGCCAAGCTCGGCGTTCCGGATACCGAATATGTTAGAAGCAAGGAAGTGTTCCGGAAACGGAAAAAATAATGGATGCGGGCGATTTGATGAATACCGATGGAATAATGGATATGGATGCTAATTATTATAAGCCTCTGATTGTCGTCGTGGGGGCGGAGGATGCGGGGAAGTCCGTACGCGCCATAGTGGAGCGAAGGCTTGGCGTATCGCGCAGCCTGCTGTCGCGAGTCAAGCTGACGGAACATGGCATTACGGTCAATGAACAGCGTGTCTATACGACCGCGACTGTTGCGGAAGGGGATATTATTCGCATTCGGATGGAGAAAGAGATATCGGAAGATATTTTGCCGGAGCCAATCCCGCTCCAAATTGTGTTTGAGGATGAGCATTTGCTCATTCTCAATAAGCCGCCCGGCATTGTCGTGCATCCAACGCATGGGCATTACACGGGGACGCTGGCAAATGGCGTTGTGCATCATTGGCGGGAACGTGGCGAGAGGGTGCGCTTCCGCCCGGTAAATCGCTTGGATGAGGATACCTCGGGGCTTGTTGTCGTTGCGAAGAGCCCGTATATTCACCAGCAATTATCCGACCAGCTCCAGGCAGATGCCATTACGAAGCGTTATGCGGCTTTCGTATATGGTGTTCCTCCCGAGCAGGCAGGTACGATTAATGAGCCGATTGACCGTGATCCGGATTCGCCGCATGTCCGGATTGTGACGCCGGCGGGCTATCCCTCGGTCACGCATTATGAGGTTGCGGCGGAGTATGGAGATGGCGCTGCATCCCTTGTTCGTCTGCGGCTGGAAACAGGACGCACGCACCAAATTCGCGTGCATATGAAATATATCGGCTGCCCGTTGATAGGCGATGCCATGTACGGACTGTCGCCAGAAGCAGAGGAAATCTGCGCAGCGTGGGAGGAAGCAGCTGGCAGGCAGGCTCTGCATGCGGAGATGCTAGGCCTGACCCACCCAATGACGGGGCAATGGATGGAGTGGCGCGCCGAGCTGCCAGAGCAGCTCAAGCTGCTGGAGCAAATGTTAAATATGGAGGAGAACAAGCAATGAGTGCAAACACTTGGCAGACGGGAAAGATTACCGTCTTTCAATATCCGAAATGCGGCACATGCCGAAACGCGGTAAAATCGCTGCAGGCTAAGGGTCATACGCTGGAGCTTAAGCACATTGTCGAAGAGACGCCGACAGCTGAGCAGCTGAGGGAGCTGGTTAAGCTTAGCGGACTTGAATTGAAAAAGTTTTTTAATACCTCTGGAGACGTGTATCGCGAGCTTGGGCTGAAGGACAAGCTTGCCTCGATGAGCGAAGAGGAGCAGCTGGCGCTGCTCGCTTCGAGCGGCATGCTGATCAAGCGCCCAATTGCTACAGATGGCACGAAGGCGACGGTTGGCTTTAAAGAAGAACATTACGCACAGGAATGGAATGGGTGAGCGCGGCATGACGATGGGAAAGTGGCGATCCAATCGACTGGATGAGCTGGGCTCCTCCATTTTTGCCGAGGTGATTCAGTGGAAGAAGGAAGCGCGGGCTTCCGGCAAGGACGTAATCGACTTGGATATTGGCAGTCCGGACAAGCCGCCTACCGCTGCAGTTATGGAGACGATCAGCACGGCGGCGCTGAACCCGAGGCAGTATGGCTATATGGGGACCCGGGGGAGCGATGCCTTTCGCCAAACGGCGGCGGAGTGGATGGCATTTCGCTTCGGGGTGCAGGTAGATCCGGAGGCGGAGCTGCTTTCGCTAATGGGCTCGCAGGACGGTCTAGCGCATTTGGCTATGGCTATTTGCAATCCCGGCGACGAGGTGCTGCTGCCGAACCCGGGGTATCCGATATATGCAGGGTCGCTTGCAATCGCTGGAGTAAAGCCGATTTTTTATCCGCTGACGGCAGCAAACGGCTTTCTGCCAGATGTAGAGGCGATTAGTGAGGAGCAGTGGCACCGTGCAGCGTTTATTTTGCTGAACTATCCGGGCAATCCGGTTTCGGCGATTGCGGACATGGCGTTGTTTGATCAGGTGCTGGAAAAAGCGCGCAAGTATGACGTGCTTGTCATCAACGATGCTGCTTATTCTGAAATGGCGTTTGACGGCTTTGAGCCGCCTAGCATTCTTGCTGCTGACGGGGCAATGGAGCGCGCAATCGAAATTCACTCCTTATCCAAAAGCTTTAATATGGCGGGCTGCCGCATCGGTTTTGTAACGGGCAACCGGGAAGCGGTTGGCGCGCTGCGCGAGCTGAAGGACAATATCGATTACGGCATCTTTTCCGTCGTTCAAGAGGCTGGTGTCGCTGCCTTGAAGGAGGCGATGTCGCCAAGTGCACCTTCTAAGGCAGGCAGACTGTACGAGCAGCGTCGCGACGTATTTGTTCAGGCACTGCGAGCAAACGGGTGGCAGGTGGAGAAGCCGAAGGCGACGATGTTTCTTTGGGCGGCGCTGCCAGACATGGCTTGGGCGCATCCTGACGGCCCATGGACATCGCGGCTCGTAGCACGCGAGCTGCTGGAGCAGACGGGAGTAGCAATTATTCCGGGCGAAGCCTTCGGCAGCGAAGGAGAGGGTTATGTGCGCCTTGCGCTTGTGATGGAGGAGGAGCGGCTGCTTGAGGCAGCGGAGCGGATTGGCCGTTTTATTCGCGGCGAAGCGCGCGTACAGCAGCGTTCTGCAACTTAGAGTGATGGGGGCAGGGCGGTGCGGCGCTTCGCCATTAATCCCGATATTAAAGCATGAATTTTACAAATGGAGAAGATTACATTTATGAATGAAAATAAAATTTTGATTGTTGATGGAATGGCGCTGCTGTTCCGGGCATTTTTCGCCCAATCCTACAGCGCAAGACGACTCGATGACGGAACGCCGACAAACGCCATATATGGATTTTTTCAATATCTTTTTGATGCGGTGAATACCTTTGAGCCCACTCATGTCGTTTGCTGCTGGGATATGGGGAGCAAAACCTTTAGATCAGACCTTTATCCAAATTATAAGGGTAACAGACCTGAGGCTCCAGAGGATCTAATCCCACAGTTCAGCTTGGTAAAAGAGATCGTTGCTGCCCTTCATATTCCTAATATTGGGTTAGAGGGCTATGAAGCGGACGATTGCATTGGTACAATTTCAACTAAAGTTAGTGCCCTTGGACAGGTGTATATTTTGACTGGGGACCATGATATGCTTCAACTAGTATCTGATCGAATTCATGTAGTTATAATGAAGAAGGGCAGATCTAATTATGCCATCTACGACTTAGACTTCTTGAAAATGGATAAAGGCATACATCCATTTCAGGTAGTTGAAATGAAGGGTCTAACGGGTGATACAAGCGACAATTATCCTGGTGTAAAAGGGATTGGAGAAAAAACGGCTCTAAAGTTGCTTGCTGAATACGAATCTATTGATGGTATTCTTAACAATTTGGACAAAGTACCAACAGGAATAAAGGCTAAGATTGAGTCGGATTTGGATATGCTTCATCTGTCTAGAACGCTTGCACGAATAAATATTGAGGTGCCCGTTGACTGTGTATTAGATGAATGTCTATTAAATATTCAATTGGAAACCGCAACATTGGTATTTGACAAATATCGATTAACTTCATTATTAAAGATGATTGGTTAGAATAGGAGATGACTTTTGAATTTCGTTGAATTCAGAAGTCATCTTTTTTATGTTCATAAAACTCTCCAAGAACAGATTAGTCAGCTATCACAAAAATGAATCTTCAACCGAACGGGTCGCTTTCTCAATAAATTGTGCTACTTCTTTCGGACTCTCTTTCAACCCATGTTTAATCCAATCTTTAATTACTGCTGCACTGCCGCTTGCAATGAAGGCGTAATATGCCTCAAGTGTATTCACCTCTAGATGAGGTACTTGTTCCTTCCACATTTCAATACTTCGATCATGCAAAATATAAATGACCCGTTCCAGGTAGTCTCCATTCCCATGCTCAGAGAACAAAATTTTACATAAATCACTATTTACTGCGATATGTTCGCAAATTTCGACGAGCGAGCTTTTGTCAAGTTCATCCGTTATCGAACGTTCAATGACATCCTTTATGACTTTGAAAAATGATTCTTCAATACTTGTAAGCAGATGAAGTGGAGAATGATAATACATATAAAACGTATTGCGATTAAGGTTCGCTTGTCTGCATAAGTCAGTCACTGTAATTTTGTTAATGGGTTGCTCCTTCATAAGCTCTAACAGGCTTTCTCTTAAAACCATCTTGCTATATTGAATTCTTCGATCTTCCTTCATTCCTTCTAAATAACCTCCCTGATGATGAAGCACTAATGAGATGACAGACACCTTCTATGTTTTCGTTCGACAACAGGCAAATCTTATCGAACTGCCTGTTGTTTATCATACATTGTGTAAATATACTATAACTAGAGTAACAGATAATCCCTTTTGGAGGACAAATGATGAAAGTAACCTATGCAATGATAGATAAACAATTACGTTTGAAAGGTAAAATTTTAAATCTATTCATGAGCTCCTCAAGCGAAGACCAATTTCTAAGAGATATGCACAAAAGAAAAAAACAAAGCGAAAAACGAAAAGGGAAGCACAAGGAAGGGCTAGACTGCCTGGAACAATGGATTGAACGTAAAGATGGGTCGAAGCAACGTATTCTGATTTATAAACCTCATCATGCCAAGGGAGAGCTTCCAGGTATTCTTTGGCTGCACGGTGGTGGATATGCACAAGGCATACCTGAGTATTTTGAAAACATGTACAAAAATTTAATGGATGCAAGCAACTGTGTCATTATTGCTCCGGACTATCGTTTATCTATCGAGGCTCCATATCCGGCAGCATTAGACGATAGCTATGATGCTCTTCTATGGATGAAGCAGAATGCTCAGAATCTGGGAATCCGGCCTAATCAATTCATGGTAGGAGGGGAAAGTGCAGGAGGGGGATTAACCGCAGCTCTTACTCTGTACGCGAGAGATCAGGGCGAGGTGAACATCGCTTTTCAAATGCCGTTGTATCCCATGATAGATGACAGAAGGAATACCGAATCAGCAAAAAATAATAATGCCCCGATTTGGAACTCTGACATGAATCAATGGGCCTGGAACCTGTATCTTGGAGAAAATGTTGAAAAAGAGGTGTCTCCGTATTTCGCAGCTGCAAGAGCTACCGATTATAACCATCTACCACCCACAGTCACTTTCGTCGGAGATATAGAACCATTTCGGGATGAAACGATCGCATATGTTAAGCAATTAAAAGAAGCCGGTGTTCCCGTTGCTTTTGAGTTATACAAAGGCTGTTATCATGGATTTGACATTATTAATCCAAAAGCCGAGGTAAGCAAAAAGGCCACTGCGTTTTTAATGAAATCCTACAAGTATGCGGTAGAGCATTATTTTGCCGAGCAGAATACCATACGGGGCTAGAGACGGCTTCTTATGATTTTTTAGGCTAACGATCTGCAAGTTTCAAAGAGGATCATAGCTTTTCGAAGTAGGAATGAACGGAAAATTGCATTATAATAATAGCCTAGCGTTTTGGCGCATGCATAGGGAGGTGCTCTCTTGAAATTGCTTATTGTTGAAGATGAAAGTCGGACAAGAGAATTGCTGCGAAATTACATTTCATGGGAAGAGCTCGGCATCGGCGAGGTGGATACCGCACGCAATGGCAAGCATGCGCTGGAGAAGGCGATGGAATGGAGGCCCGACATTATCGTGTGCGATGTTCGCATGCCGAAGCTGAACGGTATCGACTTTGCCCGGCAATATCGGGAGATTGCTCCCCATTGCAAGCTCATCTTTTTGAGCGGGTTTTCCGACAAGGAATATTTGAAATCAGCCATTAATTTGAAAGCGTTAACATATTTGGAGAAGCCTGTTGTACTCGGAGAAGTGCGCGCAGCGGTGGAGTCGGCAGTCCAGCTATGCGGGGAAGAGAGCAGGAAGCGGGAGGAAGAAATTCAGCTGCAGGCGGATATTGACCGCAGCCTCCCCTTTCTTCGGCAGGAGATGGTTCGGAAGCTGATTACGTTCCCGGACTCTCCTCATGTGGAGCCCGCGCTTCGCAGCCAAGACACGTTCCTGCTGCCACCACATGGTCCATACACGGTTATGACGGCCAATTTGTACTGGAGTCCAGCGGATCACCCCGAGGACCCCACGCCTGTGCACAGCTGGATGCTGGACGAATTGAATCGCAATCCTGAGCTGCTGTCGCTGCAGGCGATAGCCGGCTTTGATTCCTCCAATCGCCTAGTCGTCATCGTTTCTGGCGCTTACCGCAGTGCTTACCGGGAAGGCCGCGATAAGATTGAGCGGGTAGTCATGATTATGAGCGGCATAGCCGGCAATGCCATTGAACTGCAGTTCGGCGTAGGGGAGCCGGTCGGAACCCTTCTTGGGCTTCCTTCGGCCTACAAGCTGGCTTCCCTGGCCAGCTCGCTGCAATATTATTACAACAGCGCCGCCCCCTTGTTCTCGGAGTCGCTCGGAGGGCATGAACCGCTCCATACGAATTGGGAGGAGGTTCGCCGCGTGCGAGATCAGCTGCGCCGAGGAGAAATTGACAACGTTAAGGAAACGCTGCACCAATGGAGCATATATGCGCGAACTCGGCTGGATTTGGACATTTTGCGCGTTAAGGACACCTATTTTCAATTTCTGCTCGTTATTATGGAGATTGCGGTTCAGCTTGGACTCGCCGAGCTGTCGGAGGATACGGAGAAGCGGTACATGTGGAAGGAAATCGACCGGATTTCGAGCCTCGATGCTTCCGAACGTTATGTGCTGACGTTTCTCGATCTGTTAAGCGAGCGTCCGGAAGGGAACAGCGCTCCAGGATCGGGTAAGCTGCGCGAGATTATTCATTACATCAATGGTCATTTCCACAATAAGGGATTTACCATTAAGGCTATTGCCGATCACGTCCAGCTGAGCGAGACGTATTTATGTGCCTTCTTCAAGAAGCAGCGCGGACAGACGATCAAGGAATTTATTACAGAGACGAAAATGAATAAGGCGAAGGAGCTGCTCCGCGATTCCAATGCGAAGCTGTTTGAAGTTGCGATGAATTTAGGTTTTACAGACCCGAACTATTTTACGACGTTTTTTAAGCGGTGCGAGGGCTGTACGCCGAGCGAATACCGGGAGCGTGTTGCAAAATGAAAGGCAGGCTGATCGGCTTCTCCAACTTAAGCATCCGCTATAAGCTATTCACCTCCTATTTGCTTATCGTGACGATTCCTTTTTTGCTGCTGTTGTACATTCATGTGACGACTACGCAGAAGGAGAACACGGAAGCGGCCATTTATTCCTCTCAGAAAATGCTAAGCGAGACGAAGTCTTATCTCGAATACAAATCCCAGGCGATAACGGAGGTGCTGAATTTCCTTGCGTTCAACTCGCTCGTGCAGGACCATGTTTCGACCGATTCCCGCCGATACGAGGACGTGAACGAATGGCATATGCAGGCTCTCCAGCTATCGAGGCTCATTAACCAGTTTCGCTATAATGATGAAATCGAATCCATTCAAGTGTTCATGAAGCATGGGCTTGCTGGTGCCACTGAAAATAATGACTTTCTCAACATGAGCCATTATGAGTCTAAGGAGTGGTATCAACGCTTTCAAGCCTCTAATGCGGCATTTGCTTGGATGCCTTCCTCCGTAATTGACGGTGACAAAAGCGGCATGGGGCTGACCATACTCCGTAAAGTGCCGGATGCCCATAATATTAAGCAGTTTGACGGAATCATCCGCGCGAGGATCAGCGAGTCTGCGATGCAATCGGTACTCGACCATTCTATCGTCACGCCGCACGCCTCTGCTTTTCTTTTCAATTCGGAAGGGCAATTGCTCAGTCAAGCCGATTCTGGTCGCAAGATCGAATCCCCGATTAGCGATCTCGCTTTACTGCAAACGACGGCGGCAAGCGGGATGGTCTACTTCGACGACCATTATGCCTTGAATGGAAAGCGCCATCTGTTGGGCATGCAGCTTGTGCCGAATACGTCCATGCTGCTGGCGATCCTTGTTCCTTATTCGGATATTTTGGAATCCAGCACGAAAGCACGGAATCGGATTATTTCCATTTTTTTGCTTGTAGTTCCTCTGACGCTTCCATTATCTTTTTATGTGGCGGGCTCTGCGACGAAACGAATTCGCCAATTGATCTTGCATGTTCGCAAGGTGAAAAACGGCAAATTCGAGATTGCGTCCTTACCTGCGAATGAGGATGAAATCGGAGAACTCACACATAACTTCAACGTTATGGTCCAAAATGTGTCGGCGCTCATGAATGAGACCTATATGCTCGGACGAGAGCTAAAGAACGAGGAGCTTAAGGCGCTTCAGGCGCAAATCAACCCACATTTTTTATACAACACGCTGGATTTGATTAACGTTATGGCAATCGAATCGGGCTCAACCGATATTAAGCGTGTCGTGGACGAGCTGGCCGTGTTTTATAAGCTAAGCTTGTCTAATGGCAAGGAATACGTTACTTTGGAGAGCGAGCTGCAGCATATTGAGGCGTATGTCCGCATTCAGAATATGCGTTTTGACGACGGCATACGGCTGGAGCTTGAGGTGCCTAGAGAGCTGTACGAAAGGGAGCTGCCGAAAATTTTGCTGCAGCCGCTGGTGGAAAATGCAATTTTGCATGGCATTATGGAGAAGGAAAGCGAGCAAGGCACGATTCGGATACGCGCGTGGGAAGACAAGGGAGATATGGTCATAGAAGTAGAGGATGACGGCGTTGGTATGGACGAAACCAGCCTCGCGGCAATCCTCAAGGGGTATAGCGTCAAGAGCAGCGGAGGCGGCTACGGCGTTCGCAATATTGAAGAACGGCTGAAGCTGTCTTACGGGGCTATGTATGGCATTGTGTTCGAAGGTAGGCCTGGTGAAGGCGTGCGGGTGCTGCTGCGTGTACCGAAGCAGCGCTCTGGCGGCGACCGGGCGCTTGCGTGAAGGGAGGGATCGGAAATGAACGGAACAAGGGGCAATAGACGGCTTCTTTGGCTTTGGATGCTCGCCATTGTTCTGGGGATATGCTTGAGCGGATGCACGAAGCAGCAAGAGCCGATCTCCAAGCCTAACGCTGCCCATGTTGCGAAGAAGGGCTATGAGGAGGAAGTAAAGCTAGTCGGCTATTTGATCGGCGAGGAGCCAAAGGGAATGCCCGAGGTGCTGGAAGCGCTGAACGGCAAGCTGAAGCGAGATATGAATACAACGATTGAGCTTAATTATATCGGTTGGGGCGATCTTGCATCCCGCTACCCGCTTGTGCTGGAGTCGGGGGAGCAGATTGATTTTATATTTGCGGCTGACTGGAATTTTTATGTGGCTGAGGCGGTTAGAGGCGCATTCATGCCGCTCAGCGCCGACATGCTGGCCGAGTATATGCCAAGGCACTCCGCGAAGCTGCCCAAGGAGGCGTGGGACGCTACGCTGGTCAACGGCAAATCCTACATGATTCCAACTTCCTCGCTGGATCGCAAGGTGAATGTGGCTTTGTTCCGCAAAGATGTGATGGCGTCTGCAGGCATGACCGAGATTGAAAAGTTCTCCGATATTGAGCCTTATTTAGCGGAAATCAAGGAAAACTATGACGGCATGATTCCGCTTAATTTGGACTCTCAATTTGATTTGGCAACGCCCTACCAGTATTTATTATCCGAAAAAATAGCCTGGGCGGGTGCTCCCTTCGACTCTGGAGATCCGCTTGCGCAAGGTATTACGAGCGACATTGAGCATCCATCGGGAGAACTGCATTCCATGGTGGATGAGCAGATGCTGGGCGTGCAAAAGTATGCGGCGGGCATAATGAAAGACTGGTACGACAAAGGTTACGTGAATCGGAACCCTTTCGCCAACAAGGAGCGGTCAAAGAACACATTTTGCGACGGCAGGTCGGGGGTGGCGTTTGGCAACTCCACCGACATGGTGTCGGTGTTTGCGCTGTGTCAGGAGAAGGGAATTGACGTCTACCCGCTCCCGATGCTGTTCCCGTCAGGCAAAGCAGCAGGTATAAGCTGGACGAATAACGGCGTCGCAATTGGGGCGAACGCCAAGCATCCGGAGCGTGCACTAGCGGCGCTCGACCTCATTATGCAGGAGGCTTCCTACGTTTATTTGACTTATTTCGGCATCGAGGGCAAGCATTACATCGTGACCGAACACGGAGAAATCGGCCTTCCTGAGGGTGTAACACCGGAGACGAGCACATATCCCCCAGACGCGTCGGGCTTCTGGTTTGTCAACAAGGAGCTATTCATGCCGATGACGACTTGGACAGATGAATATACGAAGCTGAAACAGCGCATCGACACGTACTTGATAGAGACAACGTATCAAGGTTTTTTGTTCAATTCGAGCAACGTGAAGACGGAAATCGCAAATTTAAAGAGTGTGTCGACGCAGTATGCGCAGCCCATTTATTTTGGCGCGGTAGACAATGTGGACGCTGCATTCGAGACGCTTTCGGCCAAGCTGCAAGCCGCTGGCATCGCCAGAGTGAAGGCGGAGGTTGAAAAGCAGGTAGCTGAATTTTTGTCCCATAGCCATAGGTAGCAGCTTGTCCCGCTAGAAGTTTCCGGCGGGCGAGCTTTTTATAATATAAGGTTTTATTTGCTACTGACGTATGACTGGCATCTGAAGCAAATCCTATGTTTTAAAAGAAAATCGCAAGTTTTCAATCTACCTTTCGAACTTTGGGACGCTATATAATGACTGTGCAATCCAAATAATGGAGAAAGGAGTACGGCAAAGCAAGCAGGTAAGTAATACGGGTAAACATCTTAAATTTGGAAGGATGTATTCAGATGGACGAAAGAATCAAGCGTTTTGTCATGCTTCAATGTTTTCTGCTCGTCTTCACCATCGCATCTGTGTTCGGCGCTTCGACTAATTATGTAAGCGCTGCCAACTCCGTATTAACGAATGACGTCTTTTGGAAAGACACGTCTGGAAACCCAATCTACTCGCAAGGAGGCAACATCCTCAAGGTTGGCGATACGTATTACTGGTATGGGGTCAAATATAACGGAGCGGTTACTTACTATAATAATCCCAGTGGCAAAAATGGCGACACGAGCTTTGCCGCCGTGACCTGCTATTCATCGACGGACCTGATCAATTGGACGTTTCGAGGAAATGTCATAACAGCAGGAGCGGAAGGCTCGACCTGGGATCCGGATTGGTTAGGAAGGCTTGGTGTCGTCTACAACACGAACACGCAGACTTACGTGCTGCTTACGCAATACGCGGGGCCAGCGGGCACAGGTACGGCTTTTGCGACAAGCAGCACGCCGACGGGCCCGTTTACATTTCACCATGTCCAGACGTCTGTCACCAACGTCGTAAATAATCTTCCGGGTGATCAATCCACCTTCGTTGACGACAACGGCAAAGCCTACCTCGTATTCAGCAATGCCAACGGTAGATCCCGCCTTTATGTATCGGAGCTGCGTTCCTCGGATTACTTGAGTATCGAGCCGGCTGTTCAGGTATTTCAAAGCACGCAGGGTGGACGCGAAGGCAATGCGATGTTTAAGTATAATGGCCTCTATTACTTATGTTCCTCTGATTTGCATGGTTGGAATGCATCCAAAACCTATTGCATATCGTCTTCGAGCATCCAAAGCGGTTATTCCAGCGAATTTGTCATGATCGATTCAGACAGGGATTATTCGCACGTCACCCAGACGGGCTTCTTTATTAAAGTTCAGGGCAGCTCAGGAACGACGATTCTGTTTGCGGGGGATAGGTGGAGCGACTTTGCTGGCAACGGGCTTGGCTATAACCAGTGGCTGCCAGTGACGTTCAATGGGACGACCCCGGTGCTGAATTCCTTATCCAAGTTTAATCTGGATGCGGCAGCAGGTACGTGGAGTGTTGCGGCAGGAAATAATTATGTTATGAATCCAAGTTATGAGGCAGACCGAATTACGCTAAACGAGCTGACCGGCTGGTCAAATTGGAAGAACGTTTCGACGGATCCTAATTCCAATATATCCCCCGGCCGAACAGGACGCTACGCTATGACGCAATACAGCGCATCCGCCTACAGTGCGAGCATGTATCAGAACATAACGGGCTTGCCGAACGGGACCTATACGTTGAAGGCTTGGGTAAGGAGTGGAGGCGGGCAATCGACTGCCCAAATTTACGTAAAAAACTTTGGCGGGGTGGAGAAAAATGCGGCAATTAATTCCTCCATTAACAGTTGGACGGAGATTACGATTTCCAATATTAACATTACAAACGGCTCTGCGCAAATCGGTGTCTATAG
The DNA here is from genome assembly GCF_055814915.1 of Paenibacillus sp. R-74696. Classification (NCBI taxonomy): domain Bacteria; kingdom Bacillati; phylum Bacillota; class Bacilli; order Caryophanales; family Paenibacillaceae; genus Paenibacillus; species Paenibacillus sp. R-74696. The sequence goes on along the minus strand of NZ_JBPULM010000046.1, from coordinate 64,853 downwards.
CGTTGCAAATGCAGGCAACTGGCTCCGGGTGGATGACTGGTCGCTGACCAAAAATTAATACGGAACGATAGCTGCGGCATCGGGGGGCTTGCTCCCCGATGCCGCTTCTTTGCGCTTACCGTCAGCATGACGGCAAGCATAAGAAATCAAAGGTAAACGTAGGTTTGCCGCATATCGTCGCATTCCCATCCTGACTACAATAAAGACAGAGAGAGCAAAGATGAGAATCGAAAACGGAAGGTGATGCATTTGAGTACAAAAGCCCATCCTGCATTTGGCGCAGACGCCGCAAGGGCAACGAAGCGTTCGAAAAGCGGAAGTAGAGGCGGCCTGTTCAAGGATATGAAGTCCAACTGGGTCCTTTATATGATGTTTGCCCCAATCGCCATTTTTTTTATTATATTTTCCTACATTCCGATGGCTGGCATCGTCATGGCTTTTCAATCCTACACGGTGAAGGGCGGCATCTTCGGCAGTCCTTGGGTAGGCTTTGAGAACTTCAGCTACTTTTTTCAATCGGGGAAGGCGTGGCTCGTTACCCGCAATACCATCGTATACAATGTCATCTTCTTGACCTGCTACACCTTCTTCTCGATACTGGCGGCTATCGTGATCTCGGAAATTCAGAAGAAGTGGTTCAAAAAGCTGTCTCAGACGCTGATGTTTCTGCCTTATTTCATATCGTGGGTTACCGTATCGGCATTTGTCTACAATTTCTTGAATTACGAATACGGCATCATTAACCGCATACTGGCTTATTTTCAGGTGGACGCGCTCGATATTTATTCCACGACATGGTATTGGTATTTAATTCTTCCGTTTCTGTATGTGTGGAAATGGGTCGGCTATGGCAGCGTCCTCTACTTGGCTGCTATCGTCGGCATCGACCAGGAAGTGTATGAAGCGGCGACGATTGATGGAGCTACACGATTTCAGAAAATTTTCAAAATAACGCTGCCGCTTCTGAAGCCGACGATGATTATTTTGCTGCTGCTAGGTCTTGGAAGAATTATGCGCGGGGAATTTGATATGTTCTACCAATTGATCGGCAACAATGGCTTGCTTATGGACGCGACAGACATCATCGATACGCTTGCATTCAGATCCTTGATGGGTACGGCGGACTTCGGCATGGCATCTTCCGTTGGCTTTTATCAGTCGGTGCTGACGCTGATCATTATTTTGAGCGCGAACTGGCTCGTTCGCCGATATGACAAGGATCAGGCTCTGTTCTAGAAATATTAAATCCAAGACAAGCGGGTGATTGTTTATGAATGGCCATGTTGCCAATAAGAAGCTGAATTCGTCTCCGATGTATACAGCCATCTCGTATGTTATCGTATCCTGCATTGCGCTAGTGTGCGTATTGCCCTTCATCGTGCTTATAGCTGGAGCTTTCTCTTCGGAGAGCTCGGTGTTAAAGGACGGATATTGGTTTTATCCGCGCGAATTTTCGCTAGAGGCCTTCACGTATATTTTCCGGTATCCGCAAGACTTGCTTTCGGGGTATAAAGTATCCATCATCGTGACGGTGATCGGCACAGTCCTCTCGCTGTTTATTTCTACAATGGCCGCGTACGTGCTGTGCCGAAAGGAACTCAAGTACCGCAATGCGCTATCGTTTTTCCTGTTCTTCACAACGCTGTTCAGCGGCGGTCTAGCACCTTACTATATCTGGATCAGCCGCAATCTGGGTCTTTCCAATACGTATCTGGTGCTGATTTTGGCGCCGATGTTCAATGTCATGTACATCTTGATTTTGAGAAGCTTCATTAGGGGGTCTGTACCTGAGCCGCTTATTGAATCCGCCAAAATTGACGGTGCGGGAGATTTGCGCATATTCCTGCAGATGGTGCTGCCGCTGTCAAAGCCGGCGCTGGCATCCATCGGCGTATTCACTGCTCTCGCCTACTGGAACGATTGGTGGACAGCTATGATGTTTACGAACAAGGATCATTTGGTTCCCCTGCAGTATTTGCTGTACAAAATGCTATCGGCGATTAATTTGTCTGCTGCGATGGCGCAGCATGTAACGAGCATGGACACGCCGAAGGAGACGTTCAAGCTGGCGATGACCGTCATTGCGACGGGGCCTATCGTTGCGGTGTTCCCATTCGTGCAAAAATATTTTGTCAGCGGTATTACAATCGGCGCGGTTAAAGGCTGATATGGGCTCCGGCTACAGCCGGTGTTTATATAAAACAAACAAAAATGCAAACAAAAAAAGGGAGGCAGTTTAGATGAAAAGTTTAAAAAGCAGCACTCTTTCCATTATGGTTATTGTTTTATTCGTAATGACGCTTGCGGCATGCAGTGGAAGCAATGCGGGAAGCTCCGCTGCGAATGCTCCAACAGGCACAGCGAGTACAGAGGCGGGGAGCGTGGAAGCGGGCAAGCCGGATAACGCTAAGGAGGTCAAGCTTGTCGGATATTTGCTGGGCGAAGCTCCGAAGGGCATGCCCGAGGTGATGACAGCTTTGAACGAGAAGCTGAAGAAGGATATTAACGCTACGCTGGAGATCAACTATATCGGATGGGGAGATGTCGCCTCCAAATATCCGCTGATTCTCGCTTCCGGTGAAAATGTTGACTTCGTGTTTGCGGCGGACTGGAATTTTTATGTATCGGAAGCCAACAAAGGGTCGTTTTTAGGAATTGACGAGAGCATGCTGAAAACCTACATGCCGAAATATTATGAGAAACAGGACCCTGCGGCATACAAAGCGGCGAAAATCAATGGCACCTCGTATATGATTCCAACCACGACGCCAGACCGCAAAGTAGGCGTAATCGTGCTTCGCAAAGATATTTTAGATAAAGCAGGGGTAACGAGCCCAACGCAGATTTCCCAACTGGAGCCTTATTTTGCCGAAGTAAAGAAAAGCTATCCCGATATGATTCCGTTGAATCTGGACTCGCAGTATGATCTTCCGGCGCCGTTTGGCGCTTTGGTCGGCGAGAAGTTTGCTTATGCCGGAGCTCCGATGGATTCCGGTGACCCGTCCTCCATTGGCGTATTTTCGGACAATGAGGACCCTGAGGGCAAGCTGCTCTCCCTTACGGATGAGCCTGTTCAAAGCTCATTCAAATATGCGGCCGAAACGATGAAAAAATGGTACGATGCCGGCTATGTGAACAAAAACCCGTACTCCAACAAGGTTCGCTCAAAGGACAGCTTCTGTGAAGGGAAGTCTGGCGTTGCCTTCGGCAATTCCATTGATATTCAAGCTACGCTTGCTGCCTGTCAGGATAAAGGCATTGAAACCTATGTCATGCCTGTACTGTCCCCGTCGGGCCATGCGCCTTCAAGCAGCTGGCTGAACAACGGTATCGCAATTGCCGCAAATTCGGAAAACCCGGAGAGGGCTCTGCAGGCGCTTGATCTGATCATGCAGGATGAGTCTTACGTGTACCTTGCCTATTACGGCATTGAGGGCAAAAACTATGCGATTACCGCTGACGACAAAATTTCGCTTCCGGAAGGCGTGACGGCGGAGACGAACTCCTATCCGGCCGACGCGGCAGGCTTCTGGTTCGTCAACAAGGACTTCTTCAAGCCGAGTGCAGCATGGACGGATTCCTACATTGAGCTGAACAGCAAAATTAAGGACCTCCTTGCCCCACCAACATATTTAGGCTTCTCGTTCAACTCGGAAAATGTGAAATCGCAAATCGCTAATTTGAAAAATGTTTCGTCCCAATACTTCCTTCCGATTGCCATCGGCGCGGTCAAAAATGTCGACGATTCATTCGCTACGTTGAATGAAAAGCTGAAGGCAGCGGGTATCGATAAAGTGAGGACGGAAGTAGATACGCAAGCGAAGTCATTTCTCGCCAGCAAAAACTAAGCTAAAGCAGCGCTTTTCGCAGTTGGAAAAAGCATGACCTGAGCATGTGCGCACAGTACTTGAACATGGAGAAGACGAGATGCTCATGGTATTTGGGGTGTATCGCCAATAGCGGAAGGCAGCAGACGAAAGAGGGGCGATCGACACCAAATCGATCGTCCCTCTTCAATTATCCACACAGCATTTGGCCAAGCGGAGCCTCACGGCAGCAAGCTGCGGTGATCTAAGGGGCAGCTTCAACTATCTTTGGCCAGCGAATGGCAGGAGCTTTTGGTAGTTTTGTTGTGTTCTAACATTCATCAGGAACGGAGTTGAACGGATGCAAGAGCTGCAATCCAATCTGTATCAGAGCAAGTATAAGGGGATGACGTCCTATGTTGCAGAGAGTGAGCTAATACGGGTAGAGCTGGTGCCGGCGCTGGGCGGGAAGCTAGTATCGCTGCTTGGTTCCGGCGAACGGCCGCTGAGAGTGCCAGTGTATGGATCGACCTTCATCGACTGGGACATGAGCGGCTGGGATGAATGCTTCCCGACCATCGAAAGCTGCCTTATAGATGTGGCCGATGCTGGTGAAATTATGCTGCCGGATCACGGCGAAATCTGGTCGCTCCCTTGGGAAGCGAGCATATCGGGAGGAGTCATTACGGCGTCCGTGCAGGGCCGTCAGCTTCCTTTCCGTTTTTCTAGGGCGTTGGAGCTGACCGGCAGCAGCTCTTTTGCCCTGCGCTATGAGGCGCATCATACAGGCGAGATCCCTTTCAGCTTTCTTTGGGCTGCTCATCCCCAGTTCAACGTGGACGAACCGACGCAAATTTTGATCCCGGAGGAGATACTAGCGCTTCGCTGTGTATTCGGCGGTCAAACGCACGAAGTGGACGCCACATACGAGGTTTCGCGGCCATGGATTATTGGTCCGGCATGCACTGGTGACGGTATGAAGTTTTATGATCCGGGTAACGGGAATGAAGCTTGGTCCGGCCTTTACGGAATGAGCACCCGCAATTATTTGTATGTGAGAGTGGACAAGACGACGGTCCCCTACTGGGGTGTCTGGATCGATCAAGGCATATGCAACGACCGGACAACAGTCGCATTGGAGCCGGGCATCGGTTACTATGATTCATTAACGAGGGCTGTGGAGAACGGTACGGCGATCACCTTAAAGCCCGGCGAATGCTACCGCTGGCGACTTGATATTGAAATCGGCCAAGAGAACAAGGAAACATCCGTCAAGCAGCTCTAGGCTCTATCAGTTTTGGAAACTTGTGTTCTTTATGTAGCTCTATCTCCCATTAGTGCCAAAAAGCCTACCGTACAGCATATCTTAATGACTTTACCTAATTCAATCAAATCAAAAAAATTTGAGTATGCCGAGAAGGGGAACCGAATTGTCTTCCTAGGAAAAGGCCTCTTATTTAAAGAGTTTTTTCTCATTTATGATAAAAAAGATCGCATTGTGGAGATTCAAGAATTTGGATTTTTTAATAAGAAGAAGTAGAGATATTCTACTTAAGGCCCATGCAAACGAGCATGGGCCTGTTTGATTTGTACACCATTCTATGCTTACTACACTTGTGAACAGAGCCAATTTTATAGAGGAATAGAGCTAATATTAAAAAATGGTAAAGGCTGAAAAAAGGTGAATCCTCTCAATCTAATAAATGTTAATCCGTGAAATATAGATAATATCATTAGAATGGACCGAAACGGTATAGTCGTTACATGGATTGGGTTTTTTGTTGATTATTGCTAGCGATATCGGCAATTGGGTTGATCTGAAGCTTCAAACGAAACATCAGAGAGATGACAACTGTGGAGACAATAAACGCAATGCCTGAGCATATGTACATGAAGGCTAATGGCAGGAACGTGCTAAGCCATCCGGAAACCATGGTCATGAGTACCATGGAGCCCATGAAGATCGGGCCAAAAGCTCCGTTAACTCTTCCGACATAAGCTTCATCCGTCGTTTTCATGACAATGGAGTTAATTCCCACTTGTATGAAGGGGAGGACAAAACCGCGAATGAACTGCATCGCCAGAGATAAGGAGAGAAGGGTTGAAAATCCCATGCCGATCACGGAGAAGGCGCTGAAGAGATTGCCGATGGCTAAAATTTTCTGAGAGGGTACAAGCTTCGAGATTCCTACAACGAGCAAACCTCCAGCAATGGTTGCTACAACATTGGTACTGGCAAACCACTGATAATATTCTTTATCCAATTGCAGCTGATCAACGACGATGAAAATGCCGAGCGGCTGAATGATACCGACCGCAATTCCCCCTAGGCCGTAAGCGATGCCAAGCAAACGAAGTGCCGGATTTTGAAAGACATATGTAAAGCCGCCGCGTAATTCAAACCAGAAGGAATCCCTTTTGTTCCCGGTTTTGTCCTGCTTGTCTGGTGGCAGCAAGGTTAAAGTGATGGCCGACAATACAAATGCGATGGCTACTAATGCGAGGGAAACGTTAATGCCGTATGCGCTATAAACGAAAGTTCCAAATACCGGACCTATGACCACAAAGACGCTAATCAACGTTTGGTACATCGCCATGCCTGTCTGAATATGCTCCTCCGGCACATGCTGCTTAAATAATTTCATTCCGGAGGGCTGAGAGAATTGCGATAGGACCGCGGATAGCAGCGTCGTGAAGAATATTGCTTTCCATGAGCCTGCGATTAAGGCTGCCAGGATGGCCAGCAGCGATAGGGCACTGAGCAAATCACAGTAAATCATGGTTTTTTTGGGTTTCCAACGATCCGCAAACGTTCCGCCGATGACAGAGAAGATGAGAATCGGTGCAAATTCGGCCACATAGAGCAGTGACACGGCAACGGTATCGTTATTCGTCATTTCCATAACGAACAGTAGAATGGCAAAATTCCGCATCCAGACGCCTATTTGCAGAAACAGACTGGATATCAGAATGACGCGAATAAACTTGTTGCCGAAAAAATCGGACGCAGATAAAAACCGTTTTACTCTTTGCACCATGATTGATCGCTCCTATTAATCTTTGATCTTTCCGTCTTTGCATTAAAAATACCACGAACCGCTCACACCTACAACAGAACCTTAAAATGTGGATACATTATGTGATTTCAGCTATTAACGATTAATAGAAAGGAGGTGAATACAATTTGGAAGACCAAAATCAATTGAAGTGGATTATCTTGCAAATGCTTGTGACCTCAAACAGCCGTACCACGGATTTGCTCGAGGTTATAACGATGGATCGGCTGCGGCCTATTGTTGCGAGTCAATCTCATGTATCCGGAGGGAAGATCTTGCGCGAGTCTTTCCTGATTACGGAGAGGGATGGGCGGTATGTATCGCAGAATATCGTTTTAATTGATCCGGCCTACGTTCCCTCTATGCTGCTGGAGCAGATTATGAGTAAGAAGGAGGGAATCGGTCATGTGCTCAGAGTAAACCATACTCGTGATATTCGGAGCATGATTCAGTACGGCTGGCGGCTGACAGCCGAGGCCGTGGATTTATTCGATAAACCATATCACCTTCGATTTCAAGAGCATCGCCGGGTTCCATTCAAGGAATATAAGATGACTTTTCCTCCATTTCAGGAAAGCGGCGTGCATCTCATCGAATATTTTAATCCAGATATGATCCGAATGAATACCAAATCGACCCAGCCATTTATGGATGAGGAAGGGGACTACGATAGGATGAACAGACAACAAATGTTCGATGAAGTGATGAATATGATCACCAGGCAGATGAATATACAGATGAATCAAGACGAGGTTGACGAGACAATGCCACTTGGGGACAAGGGGCTCGAGCTTGACTCTATTCAAATTATCGAGCTTGCTGCAAGAATAGAGACGCAGTTCGGCTTGACAATAGCCGATAGCGAGCTCATTCAAATTAGCGGGTATACGGTCGGACAACTGATTGGCACTCTGCATGAGCGAGTCAATGCAGTATGAACGAGAGTCCGCTGATAAGCAAGGGGGCAATCAAAAGTCTGCTGCTAGAGAATCAGTTGTTCGTCTCAAGGCCAGATGAGTTAAACGATGATTCAGTTATTATGATGGATTCTTTATGCCTCATATGGTTTCTCGATATGCTTGAGCATCGCAATCATATCTTTTTGCAGCTTGAAGACGGGGACTACGAGCGCTTCGACTCCATCATATCCATTTACCGGCTCATTCAGGAGAAGGGAGTAATGATCGAGAAGCATACGAACATGATGTGAGAAAGGGGTACGCGATGAGCAAGCGGGTAGTGGTAACGGGAATCGGTTTAATGATTCCAAACGGATTTGGAGAAGAGGCCGTTAAGAGGAGCGTACTGACGGGAGAGCATCTTTTTAGGCCGGTTACACGCTTCGACAGCACACCTTTCCGGGCTGCTTTCGCAGCGGAATCCGATTTCAAGGGAACCTTGCTCGGGCTGGGGATACGCTTGGCCGAGGAGGCCGTTGCTTCCTCCGGCATAAACGATTTATCGGAATCGTCCATTGTACTCGGCCTGCAAGGCGATTACAATGCGCTTCAACAGTACTGGAGGTTGAAGTCCTCCGGTCAACATTCAGCAATACCGCTATCAGAATTTCTGCCATCCTACCATTTGAAGGTATTGGCTGACCTGTACCGAGTTAACGGCAACGGAAGGAAAATAAGCTTAAACAATGCTTGTATTGCTTCCAGCAACGCGATAGGCGTCGCTTACGAGCTTATCAGGAGGGGACAATCGGATACAGCACTTTGCGGCGGATATTCTCTGGTAACGGAAGAGATGTTTGCGAAGTTTAATTCAGGCCGCGCCTTTGCTTCGGACGGTCGCGTAAGGGCATTTTCGGCCAATAGATCAGGCATGCTGCTCGGGGATGGCGGCGCTATGCTCCTGCTCGAAAGTCTGGAGCATGCCGAGAAGCGCGGAGCTACGATTCTGGCGGAAATGCTTGGCTGGGGACTATCCTGCGACGCCTTCCATGTGTGCCAGCCTCACCCTGATGGAACCGGTATGGCACTTGCCATTGAGCGGGCATTGGCCGCAGCTTCTATTCAAAAGGAAGAAATAGATTATATTCATGCCCATGGAACAGGCACTCCTCTTAATGACCGTGCAGAAACGGCGGCGATTAAGCAAGCGTTTGGTCCGAAGGCTTATGATACACCGATCTCATCGACGAAGACGGTGACGGGACATATTCTGGAAGGCACAGGAGCAGTTGAGACCGCTCTCTCCATCTTGGCTATGAAGCACAACACGATTCCGCCCACGATGGGGTATGAACAGAAGGATCCCAATTGCGACTTGGACTATGTACCGAATTACCCAAGGAAGAAGCAGCTGAACAAGGTTATTAATTTAAATGCATCCTTCGGGGGCAACAATACGGCTATTGTTCTGCAAAAATCGGTTGAGAGGGGGTAATTTATGCTGAAGGTGACAGCGACTGAATGCTTAGGTCCATGGGGACATTCCATCGAAGGTCTCGCCGATTATGCGGATATGCTTAAAGCGGCGGAAGAGCCAACCCGGTCGATTGCGATAGAACCCGTCCCCGGTTTTATCGAATCCGCCTTCAATCCCATGGTGTATCAGATTTTGAAAAAACATGTGGAGTCGGGTACGATTCGCTCGCACCAGAAGCTGGCTATTTTGCTTGGCAGTGCGTTTGGCGATACGGCTACTGCAGATCGGGCAAGTCAGAACTTGCTTCAAGGCAAAGTTCATAATCCTTTATTGTTTTATCAATCCGTTCCTAATTCCATTCTTGGCTACGCTTCCAAACAATTTGGCTTTACCGGCTTGATATCAGCGGTCTCCCACTTCGGGAACGGGCTTGTCTCCTTGCTCGATCTAGCTGCAATCTATATGGATCAACCAGATGTTGAGCAGGTACTAGTCATTGGAGTAGAGCTGCAAAGCAGCCGTTCCGACGAACTGCTTGCGGAGCTTGTTGATTCAGAGGTGACCTTGCGATCATGCGATCATGCCATCTCGCTCTTACTGGAGAGCGCCAAGGGAGATGGTTTCTCAGATTCTGGCGATGAGCTTCTTATTTATATTGAAGCGGTCGAAAGCTTGACTGAGCCCTTGAGCACCGGGCTGCCTGTACGACCGTTTGCCGGCAACCAAGGGTTAGCGGATTTGGTCATTGCTGTCGATCGATTAAAAAAAGGGGAATTAGCCGCCCCGGTTATTATTTACGATTATGAATTCGGTGGAGGCTGCCATGCAATTAAACTCAATCGATAAGCAAGCATTCTATCAGGCGTTGATTTCAAGCTCAGCAGAGCCCTCGCGCTTGGCTATGAAATTCTCTTCTTCTGTAACGTACGGGCAGCTTTTCGAGGAAATCGAAAGAGGGCGGCTGCAGCTGTCGGAAGCAGGCGTCAAGGAAGGGGATCTCATTGCGCTGCAAGTCAAAAGCTCCCTGACCTTTGTTTATATGTTATTTGCCGTATGGAGTCAAGGGGCTCAGGCGATGCTGCTGGACAGCCGTTTGAAACGGACGGAAACCGAGGCGTTGCTGCAGGAATATGGTCCACACTATTATATTCGCTCAACCGATCAGAGTCATCCGCTGGCAACCTTTGCCGAAAAAGTTTCCTTCGAAATCGTGAAGCTCCAGCAAAGCAAAAGCTGCGAGCCCGAATGCGTGCTTCATTTGTTCACATCGGGCTCAACGGGCAAGCCGAAAGCAATCGGTAGAACGGCAGAAGCGATCCTTGGCGATCTGCACAAATTGACAGCGGTACCTTTGTTATCAAGCGATGATCGTGTTCTGGCCTTGTCCCCGCTTACGCATACATTCGGTTTGCTTAATGGACTGCTGCTCACATTATTCACAGGGTCGTGCTTATATTTTCCGCGAAGTCACCAGAGCCAATCTATCCTTCAGACACTCCGGGAGGAAAGGATTACGGTGATGTATGGCGTTCCGTTCCACTATCAACTATTAGGACAAGCGCCGGGTTCGGGGCCTCTCCCTGACCTTAAGCATGCCATTTCTGCTGGGGAGGCTCTCTCTCTAGAGGTTTATGAAGCTTTTTACGACAGATATGGAGTCAGGATCGGTCAGCAATACGGGACAAGCGAGACCGGCGTTCTGACCATGGACTGGGACGGCAAATATCCGGAGAGCGTAGGTCGCCCGCTGCCGGGAGTAAGCTTGCGGATTGAGAACGATGAGGTGCTGGCGGAATTGCGGGAATCTCCCTATCTTCCTCGTACCGTGAACGAAAGATGGAGCAAGGGATGGTTCAACACATCGGATACGGGTTCCATTAACGAGGAGCAGTTTTTATATTTAGCCGGGCGTTCAGACAGTATTAAGATAATCGGCGGACTTAAAGTGAATCTTCAGGAGATCGAGCTTAAGCTGAAGTGCCACCCGAAAATCCGTAATGCGCTTGTCTGTTTGTCAGAGGACAACAAGATTATTGAAGCTCATATTGAGCGGCAGGAATCATTGCTGGAGTCCAGCTTGCTGGAATGGTGTCGAGAACACATGGCCGATTATAAAGTGCCTAGACGGTTTTATTGGACAAGCAAGCTTCCAAGAACATCGACGGGCAAGTTGATTCGGATAAATCCCCATTTACTGAATCGGGAGGAGGAACGGTTGCAGAAGCTGCTGTACCAGGAACCTCAAAAGGTGTCACTGCTGCTGGAGCTCGGATCTTTATACGAAAAGCAAGGCCGGCTGCTTGAAGCCAATGATCTCTATAGGAGAGCGAAACGTTCCGCAGTCTCTAGTGAATATATGCCTGAGATTGAGAAAGATCTTGCGCGTATTCACATGCTTATGGAACGCGCTGCATTCACGAAGAGAGACTTTGCGGCTTCATTAAATAAAGTAGTAAGTATTTATTGCTATGGTCGAAGCGGCACGCATTTGATGAAAAGTCTGCTAGACGGTCATCCGAATATTATATTAACCATGTTGAACGGTATGGAAATTTTCAAGCTGTGGCAATCAACGATCAAACCGAGTGAAGGGAGCATGGACAAGGAGGGAATCGTTGATGCGATATTCAAAACGTTCCCTGACGAGTTCAATGAGGGCTGCATTCTTGAAGAACCGAAGCAAAACGGGATGTGCGCCTTAGGTGAAGGCAGAGATCAGATTTTCTCGATTGACCGAGCCCAATTTAAGACGGCATTTCTGGAAATTACGGAGTCGGCGGATCTGATGGACAAGGCATTTTTCTACCAAGCCGTACAGCTTGCGGCATCCTGCGCGATGGGAAGAACCTATGACTTCACCTCAGAGCTTCCGGTCATTATTGAAGGTGGCATTCACTTCGGAACGAGCGTCGCGGAGACCGAGCAGTTCATTGAGCATTTTCCCTTCGCTAAATTATTTCATATGATTCGAAATCCCGTTATTGCGTTTGCTTCCGCACTGAACTACCAGTTGCATGCAGGCAAAGCGAGTGTTTATAACTTATGCTTTCAACTGCAAGCTCTGTTCCATGGCGTCCCTGTATCAGCGCGCTGGACAGACCGGACGTATTTGGTGAAACTAGAGGATTTGCATGTAAAGCCGGAGGCTACACTTGAGCTTATATGCAAGCATCTGGGCATTGATTGGGATGAAAGCTTGCTTCACAGCACGTTTGGCGGCATGAAATGGTGGAATTCATTAACATCCGAGGTTGTTTCCGGATTTAATACACGTACCATCTCGAAATCTTATGATGAGTTATTGTCTTCTTTCGACAAATTCAGGCTTGAGAGCATGCTTCGAATTAAATACCGGGCATGGGGTTATCCAGGACACGATTATTACAACTACGATAACCTGATGGAGCTCCTGGCATTCCCGTTTAAGTTTGAGAAGCAATATGGAGAGTTCATAGAGAACCCTGCCATTATTCGTACGATGGTACATCGTCTGTGCATGAAATTACTCGCAGAAGAGCATGAGCTTGGCGACACCGACAGATTGGAATATCAAGTCCAATTATTGTCTGAGCGTCAAGTGGACAATGCCGTGCGATAAGGGGGCTGGGTGAGAGTGGATTGATCCTATTCGGTACAAAATCAGAAACGTTGGAGAGGCTTGAGAGACTAGTCAAGTGTGCAATCGTACTACCCCAGCTTCAATTTACCGCATATGAGTGGCGTTATCACCAATCGGACGTTTTAGACAGCCTTAGGCAGCTTTCATGGTCGGGGGCGCCACTAATTGTACGAAGCAGTGCTTCTTGGGAGGATGGGGCTGCGGCTTCCTATGCAGGTCGCTATGATTCCGTTCTTGATGTGTTTGGAGAGAGCGAAGTCATACAGGCAGTTAACAGGGTGCTTGCCTCCTATCAAGACGAGGATCCGGTCCATCATGTATTCATACAACCGATGCTTCCTAATGTTGCGATCAGCGGAGTTGCCTTTGGAGTTAATCCTAATAATGGCGGCAATTATATCGTCATCAACTACGATGATGTCAGCGGTGCAACCGATGCTGTCACCTCAGGCGCAACTAATCATCTCAAAACCTATCATTATTTCAAAGGTTCGCCACTGCCTGCAGTGAGGCCACTGGGTCAAATTGTTGACTTGATGGATGAACTGGAGCACATATTCGAGACACCCAGGCTCGATATTGAGTTTGCAGTGGACAAGGCGGGCAAGCTGTATCTTTTTCAGGTTCGGCCCTTGTTATTAACCTGCGATTTAGCAAGCCTTGACCATCAATCTGCGATACTAAAACGGATCTATGACAAAGTAGGACAAGGTCAAGCGAGGCAGCCTTACCTTTATGGACACAAAACGGTCTACGGTGTCATGCCCGACTGGAATCCAGCCGAAATAATCGGCATTCGGCCCCGGCCGCTCGCGCTATCGCTGTACAAAGAATTAGTGACTGACAGCATATGGGCCTATCAGCGGAGTCAATACGGATATAAGAATGTCAGGAGCTTTCCTCTGCTCATCGATCTTGGAGGATTTCCATATATCGATGTAAGAGTCAGCTTCAACTCCTTCTTGCCAAAGGAGCTGGATGCCGAATTAAGCGAGAAGCTCCTGAATTATTATATGCAAAGCTTGATCGATAACCCTCAGAATCATGACAAGGTCGAGTTTGAGATCATCTTTTCTTGTTTTACCTTCGATCTGGATACCAGATTGGAGATTCTCTATGAGCATGGATTCACAAAGCCGGAATTGAAGCAGCTTAGTCTTTGTCTGAAGGATCTCACGAATCATATTGTATGTACGGAAAATGGCTTGTTACAAAATGATCTGAGTAAAATCAACCAGTTGGAAGCAAGGCGTACGGAATTGCTGGACAGCTCAATCGACAAGGTTTCGAAAATTTACTGGCTGCTAGAGGATTGCAAGCGTTATGGTACGCTGCCATTCGCTGGGCTGGCAAGAGGGGGATTCGTAGCCGTACAAATGCTTCGTTCCCTCGTCTCCATTGGTATTCTATCGGAAAGCGACTACCATCGTTATATGAGCAGTCTGGAGACAGTCAGTACACAAATCAGTATGGATTACGCACAGTTAGGCATGGAGGAATTTTTAGCGAAATATGGACATTTACGACCTGGAACCTATGAGATTTGTTCGCTTCGTTATGACGAAGCACCAGAGCAGTATTTTGAATTCTCCTCATCGCGCGAGCTGAGCGGTGTGATAGAGAAGCCATCCTTCTTTCTTTCGCTTGCTCAATATAAAAGGATTCAAGCTTTATTGATAGAGCACGGTCTGTTAGATGGCAATGTGCTTGGACTATTCGACTTTTTTAAGACTGCGATTGAGGGAAGGGAATATTCCAAGTTTGTATTTACAAAAAGCTTGAGCGAGGCGATTCGGCTATTCGGCCAATTGGCGGAGGAATACGGTATTTCGAAGGAGGAGGCTTCCTTTGCCAATATCGAGGTAATCAAGCGGGCTTATGAGTCAGATTGCGATATACAGGGCTTGCTACTGGATAGTGTTAGGGCTGGCAAACAAAGATATGAGGCAACCTTGCAGCTGGAGCTGCCGCCATTGATTACCGAGCCCTCTAATGTATGGTTGTTCAGTCAACCGGAGCTTGAGCCGAATTTTATTACAATGAATCAGGTCACCAGCAAGATTGCATTCTCAAATGAGGATCATGAAAGCTTGCGGGGAAGCATTTTATTTCTTCCGAGTGCCGATCCCGGTTATGACTGGATTTTTTCCAAAGGAATTGCTGGCCTAGTAACCATGTACGGAGGCGTCAATTCACATATGGCTATTCGTGCTGGAGAGCTTTCGATTCCCGCCGTAATTGGAGTAGGAGAAAATTTGTATAACCACTACGGCAATGCCAAGGTGCTTGCCATCGATTGCGCGGGGAAAAACATGAGGATCATTCAATGATTATGATTGGCATTACAATGCGTGTCGAAGAGGTAGCGAGCCGCGGTGAGCGAAGAGATGCTATTGACCAAAGCTGGATCAACCTTTTAGCCATCTGCGGCTATATGCCGATTCTGCTGCCCAATCATTTGCCAACGGTTCAGGAGATGATACGCAGTCTGCCGATCCGAGGCGTGATTATGACGGGAGGCAACGATCTGCTAACGTATGGCGGGAGTTCACCGGAGAGGGATGAGGTAGAGCGATTTCTCATTCAATATGCATGTGACAGCGGCAAACCCTTGCTGGGCGTATGTAGAGGTATGCAAATGCTTCAGGATTTTTGGGGCATCGAACTGGAGAGGATCGAGGGCCATGTTGCGGTGCATCATGCTGTGCACACGCATGAAGGCAGCTTGAGCAAGAACAGCTATCACCGCTACGGATCTCGAATGACTGTAGATAAGCTCGTTGTAACCGCAAGGGCTGCCGACGGGATCATTGAGGCGGTCATGCACAAGCATGCCAGCATTAAAGGAATTATGTGGCATCCAGAACGGGAAATGCCGTTTGAACCAAGCGATATGAGCATGATAAAACATTTATTTGGAGGAGAATGAGAATGAATAAGATGATGCACGGTGATTTTACTTTGCTAGCCAAACAATATGTCAACAGACCAGGTTATTCGGAAGATATTCTACATGCGCTGATGTCGCATACGGGAGCAGCTAGCGAGGGTTTTGTGACTGCAGACGTAGGGGCGGGAACGGGGAAGCTAACCGAAATACTGGCCAAGCTCGGGATGAGGGGTGTAGCTGTCGAGCCTAACGATGCAATGCGGGAAGAAGGTATTCGTCTGGATACTTGCAATAAGCAGTTTGCTTGGCAAAAAGGTTTTGCGGAGGAAACGGGCTTGGCGAATGATTCGGTAAACTGGGTGTTTATGGCCTCTTCCTTTCATTGGACAGATCAAAAGCAAGCGTTAAGCGAGTTTCATCGTATCTTGAAAGAAGGGGGGCATTTTACTGCTTTATGGAATCCGCGGGATATTGAGCGAAATGAACTGCAGCAGCAGATTGAAAGCATAGTAAGACACTATGTCCCTGATTTAAAGCGTGTTTCATCAGGCTCGCAGAGCCACATGAGCGGTGTCGAGGAGGCGCTGTTATCTACGGGGCATTTCGGACGCTTAATATTTATGGAGGCTCCGCATACCGTTGTTATGACAAAAGAACGTTATTTGAACGCTTGGCGTTCGGTAAATGATATTCAAGTGCAAGCGGGGCAGATTCTGTTCGAGAAGATTATGGACGAGATCAGCCTTTGCTTAAGCCAGATTGATGAAATTGAGGTGCCTTACAAGACAAGAGCTTGGACAGTCCAAGCGATATAGGAAGCGGGTTGCATGAGATGAAAGCTATTCTATTGGCGGCAGGACGTGGAAGTAGGTTAGGCTCCCATACCCTGCATGAGCCGAAATGCCGCACTATGCTGCTAGGCAAACGATTAATTGATCGACAGCTTGAAGCGCTTCGCGAGGCTTCCATCCGCGATATCGCGATCGTCCGTGGATATATGGCGGGTAGGATACAAGTGGCTGGAGCAACATACTTCGAGAATAGGGAATGGGAACAAACGAATATGCTTGCCAGTCTGTGCTGTGCTTCCGATTGGCTGGAGCGCGAGCCTTGCATCGTTAGCTATACCGATATCGTCTATACGTCTGATGTTATCGAGCTTATGCTGCGCGCAGATGAAGATGACGATATTGTCATTCCTTACAATATCAACTGGCTTCCCTTGTGGGAAGACCGATTCCATAATCCGTTAAGCGATGCCGAAACGTTCAGACTGGGAAGCGACAGCCGAGTTATTGAAATCGGCGGCAGGCCAACATCTCTTCAGGAGGTGGAAGGGCAATTCATGGGGTTGCTCCGTATTTCGCCAAAGGGGTGGCGGATGATTCAACAATTTCTCTCCTTGCAGGATCAAAGCCTAGTGGAGCGCATGGATTTGACGGCTTTGCTAGCCGGATTAATCGAACAGGGGATTGCCATTAAGGCAATTCCTTATCGCGGACTATGGTTAGAAGTTGATCACGAATCAGACCTGTTGCTCTATGAGAACAAGTATGGAGACAGGCTATAAACCGGAAGGAGGGAATGACGGTGTTCAAACTGGATTTTGTGCCCTATAACACGAACCGAATTGATTGTTATTGGAATAATGTGATCGCCATTCTAATGACGAGGGATTCGGCTTTTGAATGTATGGTCCCTCTTATTACATCTCAATATGAAATAGAGATCCCCAATCGTGAATTAATAACTGACGCAGCTTACAAGGAAAAACAAGAGAATGGCGCATTGGTCCCGTATGTTACAAGGAATTTGCCAGACGTGCTATATGATGAATATTTTCAGAAGGTTGAATTGCCACTCTACAGAGATACCGATGCTATCGAACTCGTCAAAGGTTATTTGAATCAGGGTATGTATTGTATTCTACGATTGAATCGTTTTCATTTTCCCTTCTGCCTTGAATGCCGTAAAACGGATTTGATTCATCCCGTTTTGATCTATGGGTATAGTGACGAGCTATCCACATTCTATATGGTGGAAGACTGCGTTCCACCAGGGAATATCGTTAAGCATGAAATAAGCTACCAGGATTTCCAGCTTTCCTACGACTCGATTCCCGCAGATCAGTTGTTTGGATTAGGGCTGCGCGTTTTTAAGGAGCAGTTGGACCCGCAGGTGCCTTATAGGATCATCCAATCGAATATTGAAAAACAGCTTTACGGCGAATCTATAGTTTCGGAGGAAATGACAATAAAGAGAGGTCTAGGTGTATTGGAGTACCTTCGCGATCAATTTAGTGAAATTATTCTCTCTGCCCATGCTCTCAACTCCAATATGACTCACCGACTGACATACTCATTATTTTATCAGGAACGCAATCTAATGCTTATTGACTATTTGAAAAAGCAAGGTATATTCGGTAGCAATGTTTATGAAGAATTGCACAAGGGCTTCACTGATCTGTACAACAATTGGACGTTAATCCGAACCAAGGTCGTTCAATATTATGTCAAGCCGGATCGGCCTAATGCGCAAGCCTATGCGTTGACTATACGGCCTTATTTGGATGCTTGCATGAAAGAAAGTGAGCTTCTTATGCAGCTGCTAGAATGCTTGAATAAAGTCGGGGAGGAAACAAGTTGAACGAATCGGGCCGCGTTTATTGGATTACAGGACTTGCGGGCTCAGGAAAAACCACAATAGGTAAACGAGTATATACTCAGTTGAAGGCAAAAAGCGATGCGGTTGTTTTTCTTGACGGCGATATGCTAAGAGAGGTTTTCGGCCATGATCTTGGCTACTCTAGCGCTGACCGACATGCAAGTGCCATGCGTAATGCAAGGATGTGCAGGATGCTGGCTTTGCAAGGATTGGATGTGGTGTGCGCGACGATCTCTATGTTCCATTCCTGCCGGGCATGGAATAAGGAAAATATTTCGCATTACTATGAAATCTACCTGCGTGTATCCAAAGATACGCTAATTGCTCGTAATCAAAAGGAGCTGTATACTGGGGCTTTGAACGGACAGGTACAGGAGGTTGTTGGTATGGATATGGATTTTGAAGAACCATCGCAACCTGATCTAATTGTCGTTAATGAGGCATCTGCTTCTTTAGATGCAATTGTTACACAAATCTTGAAGCTGCCTGAATAATCGGGATTTGGCGGAGAGACGGGGGAATGAGGTTATGTTAAAGATTCAATTCTATTCCTTAATATCTCAGCAGTCGATTACGATGAACAGAAAGTCGCAACGACCCTTACAGCTGATCCATGGGGATCAAATCATGCTGCTGCTTGCGCTCAATCCAATGGAGCTTATGCAGGAGCAGCAAGCCATTTCGTTAGGTAGGGAGGAGCTTCTGCTTGCCTCGGGTCCATTGTGCATCGTGCCGCAGCACGAACCTACGATTAGCTATAAAGGGATTGTCTGCAATATTGAAGGTGAACGCACAGACGAGGAAGCCGAGTGGACTATATCAATCATCAAACCCGCTGATCGGGAATTAGCACAGCAGCTATTGAAAAATCCTGTTCAGACTGAACAGGATATCCATGTATTAGAGCGGTATCTACAATTATTCATCCAGTCGAATCCGAAAAGAAAAGTATGCGCAATGGAATCAGCCCGAAGGTCTTCTGAACAGATCGACAAACGAATAAGTTTCGTATATCGCTATATGCTGCTCCATTATGAGAAGCCGCTTACGCTTCACGACCTTTCGAAATTAGTAGGCTGCCATCCCGTTTATTTGAGCAGCGTATATACGAGAGTATATCAAGTATCCCCGATGCAGCATTTACAGCAGATTCGTATGAGAAAGGCTAGTGTGTTTGTTCGAAGCACGAATATGAAAATGAAAGAAATCGCTCATTCCATAGGCTATGTATCTAGTTCCCAATTCGGCTCCATTTACAAACGTTATTATGGCGTTTCGCCAAATCGGGATCGCGCAGCTACCATGATGAATACAAGTTGGATAGAACCCTATTATTGAGCCTTGCCTTACGTCCCATTTTTATGGGGCGTTTTTTGTTGGAACCTTTATCCGTTATCCGATACATGCGAACGACAATACTCTTTATAGGAACGCCATTATGTTACATCTAATAGCTGAAAATCATCTATAGTTTACTAAGCGTAAACTATAGATGCCCATCTTATCTTTTTTTTTCATATTATGTATAATTGGTAAAGAGATTAGATTAGACTGTCCACATAATGGAGGTATTTGCTGTGATGAGGATGAATGATTATTACCAATTGATATCATTATATATTTTTATTGTATCTATAGCGATTATTTCCTTTTTATTTATCTTTCTCGGTGCATCACATCAAAATTCCAATAATAAAAATATTGAGATTAATCAAGCCATTGAAGATGAACAACGAATCATTCCCGATTTAGGCGCATACTCCCTTCAATCATCCAAAGATAGCGATTCAAACTCTTTGGGATTAATAGGTAATATAAATTTTAATCTTGCAAATTTGAATAAGGACAATGCTGACTCTACGACTATCGTTCATTCCAAGTATACAGACTGGAAGTTCTATTCAAGTAGGGCGGTTGACATAAATGACACAAAGCTTTCTGTTTTTTCAGGCAGATGGATGTTAATAGTGGTCATTAGTATCTTAATGATTCTTGTTGGATTTACTCTTGTAAAACATATTCGCTATAAACCGACTCAATCCATCCTTAATAAGCTGGGGCAATACTCCATTAGACAAAGTGAGGAAGTAGGCATTAAAAATACGAATAATGAATTTACGTTCATTGAGATGGCAGTGGATCAGCTTCTTAAGAAGTCCCTAGATTATGAAAGCTTGTTTAAGGAATACAGTCTGCTTCGCCAGCAGCGTCTATTTTATGATTTGCTGTCAGGGCAGCAGGTCTTGACTGACAGGCAGTTCGAGACTCAAATGACAGCTCTTAATATGCCGTATCTATTCGATCGCCTCAGTGTCATCATAGTTGAAATAGATTACTACACACGTTTCACAGAAAAGTATAATCCCAGAGATCAGCATCTACTCAAATTTATAATAGAAAACGCATTTCACGATTTAGGAGAGCAGTGTAAGATTTTTGTTTGGCATGCTTGGATGGAGCCAAATCGTATCGCGTTTGTTGTTCATCAATGCAAATCAGAATTATCAGTTGCGAAACCAGTAATAGAGCTTGCGAGTGAATTTCAATCCTGGATTTTGCACAATCTGGAGTTGACGGTAACGATAGGGATTGGAGCTGATTCAGATAGCATTGAGACAATCGCGGAATCGTATCGCAATGCGAAGGAGAATGTTTCTTTAAAGCCTGTTTTTGGAACGAATACGTTGATAGATAATCGGGTAAGCTCAGGAAAAATCAGTCTGGACAATTACGCCTATTTGCAAGCTATAGAAAATATTGTACACTCGTTCCGCAAAAATGAATGCGATTGTAATAAAAAACTTACACAACTGTTCAAGCAGCTAAGAGAGATGAGATTTGATAAACATGAAATGTTTGCGTTCGTTAAAAGCTTTGTGATGCAGATGGAGAAAGAAATCAACGTATTGAATCCGGGAATTCAACAGCTATGGAGGAATGAATTCCTTTATAAGTTTACAGAGCTTTGGGCTCAGTCAGAAACTTTGGATGAGCTTGAGAAAGAGCTTATGAGTACGATGCTGGCATTCGAAGCTAGTGCAGATCAAGATCGTCAGGCTAGAAGACATCATGTTATCGCTTTCCAAGCCAAAAGCTATATCGATATGAATTTCGCCGATCCCCTTCTTTCTCTTTCGGGTGTTAGCGCCTATCTTAAACTTCAGCCCAGTTCATTAAGCCAGCTTTTTAAGGAAGAACTGGGCGAAAAATTCATTGACTACGTTCTGAGAGTCAGGCTTGAATATGCGAAACGATTATTATCGGAGACGGATGAACCGATTCAATCCATTGCGGAGCAAATTGGTTATCAGAACGTCATTTCATTCTACAGAGCATTCAAAAAGATTCAAGAAATTCCTCCAGGAGAATATCGAAACATACACCGAGCTCATTCGAAATGATGAGGAAAGCGATCTATTTTTAAAAAAGGCATAAACAAAGTTGGACCAAATGGTTCAATTGTTCCCTAGTTCTGCCGATATAGGTATAAGAGCCTAATTTTGGACATAGCTAGGGAGGACTAGAAACAACAATGAAATCATTAAACCAGTCATCATGGAAAAAAAGTATGCAGCGCACAGTCTTAGTCGGAGGCGCGTCGCTTCTGCTGTTAAGCTCAGCAGGCGGAGAAACGGCCTACAATTTTGGAGGTTCGGCGTATGCAGCTGAAGCACAATCAACTGTCAAAAATGTCACGATTACGTATCCAGCATCAGCCGTAACGGTTGCTCTTAATGAAAGGCTGCCGCTGCTCGCAAAGCTGAAGCTGTCAGAGCAGGTGACGCTGCGGTATGAATCAGGCAATGGCGCGGTAGCGCGCGTGAACAGCGATGGTGTTATTATCCCTGTTTCCGCAGGGAAAACTAAAATTCGCGTTCATGTGACCTCCGCTTCCTATAAGGGCAAGCTTGAGCTGCCAGTAACGATCCGTGCAGCATCAACTTCTTACAAGGCTGTGGCGGCTTCGAAGCGCGTGTCCGCAGGGGGACGTTCCTTCACCGTTCAAACCGTGGCGATTCCGAAAGGGATGCCCGTTACAGCAGGCCTGCCTAGCAGGACAGTCGGGTTGACGCAGGGCTTATCTGGAATAGCTTCCCTGTACAATGCAGCAGCAGCCATTAATGGCACGTATTTTGAATCGTATGGCGGAATTCCTGAGCCTTATGGCAACATCATTAGCGATGGCGTTGTCGAGCATATTGGAAATACAGGAACGAGCATTGGCTTTCAATGGGACGGCTCGGCTCTTATGGATACGTTGCAGGTGAAGATGAGCGGCAAAGTAAGCAGCCCCGGGAAATCCTCACAAAGCTGGTATGTGTATTTCGTTAATCGGACACCTACCCCAGGCAGAACTGCTGCCATTATGTATACGCCGAAACGCGGCAGCAAAATCGGCATGACCACAGGCTCAGCCGTAACGGTCAGCAAGGGTATCGTAACGAAGGTTAGCAAAAATACGAATGTCGATATTCCGAAGGATGGGTATGTTCTCTTCTTTACAGGGGAGGAGGAGCATTTGGCGAGCCGTTTCCAAAAAGGCAGCTACGTTGACTATACCGTCAGCTATAACGATGTTTCCGGCAAAGCGATTGACTGGAGCGAGGTGCATACCGCAATTGGTGCGGGCCCGCGCCTAGTGAAGGATGGCAAGCTGGCCGTTGATCCAGCGAACGAAGGTTTTGTCAGCCCGAAAATTTTAACCGACTCTGGCGCACGAAGCGGAATTGCGATAATGAACGATGGCTCGATTTTGCTGGTTACGGTACCGGCTGCGACCATAAAGCAATGGGGACAAATTATGGTCAGCCTGGGTGCTAAGCAGGCGATGAATTTGGATGGCGGCGCATCTTCCGGCTTGTATGCGAATGGCAAGCAAATTACGCCTGCCGGACGCGAGCTCAGCAATGCGCTTGTATTCAGCTCCTTGCCGAAATGGTAAGGGTTGCTTGAAAGCTGTTTAATTGACAGAAAGAGAGCACAACATGGCAGCATGACGTAAAAAATACGGCCTGCCTTGAAGCGGCAACAGCCAAAAAGGTTCAGCGAGACGAGGTCTCGCTGAACCTTTTTTTCATACCTGGTGAGCAGGCGTTTGTGCGGTAAATTCGTTGAAGGGGCTTGAGTAAAATTTGTCTTTCTAGCTCTGTTCCTCTTCTTCTGTCTCGGTGGAGAGCACAAATTCATCATCTGCTCCGGGATAGTCGCGTTTCAAATCTGCATGCAGAGCGCGGTTTTCATAGCTGAAACGGTTGTTAGGGCGCTGATCTTTGCGCCATGGCGAGCTTTTGCCAAGCGGCAGACCGGGTCTCTCCGCTGCGTAAGGCCCTTCTGGAAACTCCTCCGGCACCAGGTCATTTCGCTGTGATTCTACGGTTGAGACATCGGTTGAGCGCTTGCGGTCCTCTTCGATAAAACCGTCCATGTGGATCATCCTTTCTCCTTCCATTTTGCATTTGCAATACCTGCGCTTTCATTGTTCCCTGTTCGAAGGGCATCATGCAGTTTATAAAGCAACTGCTATATCTGTATATAAAAGCTTGTCAGATTGAAAAGCATATGATAATATACTGCTAATCGAATATTTGAACGTGAGGAAGCACCTCTCTATGGCTCTGGATGAGCTATGGGGAGGTGCTTTTTTTATGTCCTTTTATTTGAAATTGGAGCAGCCAGGGAGAGATGAAAGATGCAAATTTTCTTTTTGAACACATTTGAAAAATCCTCTATGGAGGAGGGCGTACATACCGCCCAATTGTCGATTTGCGAACAGGAGGGCATTTGGTCAGTACTATGGGTCGATGGCGAGCATACGGCAGCTGCGCCTGATGTCTGGTATGAAGGCGTTTCCTGGGAGGACATGCTGCTCGCCTTTCGCCATGGAGTTGCGGTACGAATGGGAGAGGGCTTTACGCCGGTCATTGAATCTATGCTGGAAGGCCGGCGCCATTCGGGAATGGGCAGCTTGCAGGCTATGGTACAGTGTTATGGCGAACTGAACGCAGATCAAGACTTGTTTGAACAATTAAGAGATTGGCGCAGGGTGAAAGCAGGAGGAGAGAAGAGGTCGGCTTACCTCATTGCAACGAATCGGATGCTGTGGATGTTCAGCACGTTTGTACCGCATACGGCCGAAGAACTGCTGCAAATTCCCGGGTGGGGAGAGAGCAAGCAAAATCGATATGGAGCTGAAATTTTGGCGATTACAGAGAAGCATGCCCGTGAAACAAGCTTTCCGCTTGACTGGGTAGAGCAGCTGCTGGACAAGTCTGATTTTACAAGGTGGTTGTATAAGCAGAAGGAAGTAAAATTCAAAAACGAGATGGACAAGCAGCTGCAGAAAAAGCGGATTCTCAGCTGTTTGAACAGCGAGGAGACGCTGGAGCAGCTAGGCGCCGGCCTCGAGCTGTCGCGCAGGGAAATAATGGACAGAATCGAACAGCTTGAAGCTGAAGGATATGATGTCGAGCCTCTTATTGCACGCGAGCTGCTGCGTATGCCGGAATCCGAGCAGCAGCTTGTCTGGGAAACGTTCGAGCAGTTGGGCGACCGCTACTTGAAGCCCGTGCTTCAGCAAGTATATGGAGCAGAGGGCTTGAAGCATGAACAGGTGGATATGCTGTATGAACGGCTGCGGCTGCTTAGAATCCGTTACCGCAAGGCTCATGCAAATCAGGCGCAAGCTATATAAGCCATGATTGTGTGTTGCTGCGTTCATCTAGTACTTTATGTCCGGAAATTAACTAGGTCCATAAATTTGGTGCGAAAATCCTCAAAATTGCCTTGTAAAGCATTTGAAAATGAACACAAACTCATAGGTCTTAAGGTTCAAAAATGATAAAAATAGTATACTTGTCCTATTTTTAAAAGTATAATGAGGAATATAAAAAATCGCGATCTTTGTCGAAAAGGAGCGTATTCCCGTTATGAAGGCTGAGTATATTAATCCGTTTCTTGAAGCGGCAAAAAGTGTAATTGAGCAGGTCATCCAGATAAAGCCATCGGCAGGGCAATTAGGCTTGAAAGATGTTAAATTTGTTGAAAATTACATTTGGATACAAATCGGCCTGAACGGACAAATGAACGCTGATATCGTTTTTGGATTAAGCGAATCGGTAGCGATGAAGATGATATCGGCTATGATGGGCGGCTTCTCGATTTCTGAAATTGACGAAATGGGCAGAAGCGCCATTTCTGAGCTTGGCAACATGATTAGCGGGAATGCGAGCACGATGTTATCGAATCAAGGCGTCCATGTAGATATTACACCGCCGAAGGTCATTCAGTCTGCAACTGCTGCTGGCTTTAAAGCGCAGCAAGCATTAACCATTCCGCTCATTATGGAGGGAATTGGTGAACTGGATATTCAAGTGCTGGTAGCATCATAATCGTAACGGCGAAAAACTCCTTAGGGAGTTTTTTTGCATTTATAAGAGCTGAATTTATATTTCCATCTTTTTGGAGGAAAAGGCTTTCTACGGCTGGGATAAAGTGTTTAATGATTTGCCCATTTCCTGATGGAGCTCATACAGCTCAAGTACGCTTACGGGCCTTTTGGATGCTTGCTCGATATTTTGCCCTTCGGCAGTCCATAGGTAGGGGACAATGGAAAAGGCTTGATCTCCTTTTAGCGTTTGGGAGTCCGCCATCCAGCTTTCCCAACGCATTGTCTTATAAAATAAATGCAGATCGCCATTCAACGCCCAGCCTATAAACTCGGAATAGGTACACTCGGTATCCTCCCATTCAAGCGTGTCAGGCGCCAAATAAAACACGGTTTTATAATTGGAATGAATGGCAAAGAAGCCGCCAATTATATCATAGGCTACGACCAAAATGTTTTGGATGGGATTGTTCCAAGTTGCTAAAGAGCCTGAAAGCCGCTCATTTCCTGCCCCTAATATTTTTAACCACCCATAATCGACAAGCAGTCCTCCGCATTCCAAGGCAATAGCCCCCAAATAGGAGCGATTCGTAACTTGCAGATGCTCCAACGTTTTCCTGCCATCCTCAATGGAACAGCTGACAATGGTAACGGGATTGGCAGCTTCGGATACAAGGCTTTGAATTTCTTCCCATGCATCCTCAGGCACCATTAATTCCTTATAGGATTTCATTTTTCTCATCCTTCCTTTCCTTATTATTGTACTGAGGCAGAAGCGCATTGTCCAAAATCAAAAAGTGGCGGAAGCCTAAGCAATGTTTTACAAAGGTTTCTTTGCTTAAAATGCCCTGATCAAGTAGAATTAGCTTTAGGTGATGACGGATGTTAAATGGCAAAGTTGTGCTTATTTCCGGCGCTTCCAGCGGGATAGGAGCACTTGCTGCAAAGCAGCTTGCGATGCGCGGCGCCATTGTGGTGCTGACCGGACGAAATGTGGAGAAGCTGAAGGCGCATGTGGCAGAAATCGGCAGCAATAGCTCCTATTTTCAGATGGATGTAACGAGCATGGAAGATGTTCAGCAGGTCACTCAGGCTGTCCTGCAAAAGCATGGGCGTCTCGATATATTGATTAATAATGCTGGTTACGGGCAGTTTGAATATTTTGAGACGATGCCGGTCGAAGAATTTGACCAGATGATGGATACGAATTATATGGGTATCGTTCGCTGCACGAAGGCTGTGCTGCCATATATGCTTTCCCAAGGCAGCGGTCATATCGTAAATATTGCCTCACTCGCAGGCAAGATCGGCTCAGCCAAGTCAACGGCCTACACGGCAACGAAGCATGCGGTGCTCGGCTTTACCAATTCGCTGCGGATGGAGCTGCGGGGCAAAGGGATTGTCGTATCGGCGGTAAATCCCGGACCGATTGACACGCCGTTTTTCTCGCTGGCAGATCCGTCAGGCAATTATGTGAAAAATGTCAGCTTCTTTATGATGAAGCCTGACTATGTAGTCAAGGCCATTGTGCGGCTTATTGAGCGCAGGAAGGCAGAAATTAATTTGCCGAGATCGGCGGCGTTCGGCATTAAGCTTTATCAGCTTTTTCCGCGTCTGATTGACCGATTGTTCGGCGGCATGCTGGATCGAAAATAGTGTTTTGAACAAGAGAGGACTCGAACATGAGTAAGCAAAATTGGTTGGATTTAGGTTTAAATGAACAGCTGGCGGAAGCGCTGGTTGAAGAGGGTATTCAGGAGCCTACTGCGGTGCAAGCTGAGGCCATTCCGGTGCTGCTCGGAGGGCAGGACGTTTCCGCACGTTCGCAGACGGGAACAGGCAAGACGCTGGCCTATTTGCTGCCTTTGCTACAGAAGCTGAATGCATCGTCGAAAGAAATTCAGGGCGTGGTCATTGCTCCTACGCAGGAGCTGGCTATGCAGATTGTACGGGTAGCTGAATTTTATGCGAAGCCGCTGGGCCTCCGTGTGCAGCAGCTAATTGGCGGCGCAGCACTCAAGCGCCAAGTAGAGAAGCTTAAGCTGCATCCGCAAATTGTCATTGGTACGCCGGGACGTATTCACGAGCTGCTTAAGCTGCGCAAAATCAAGCTGCATGCCGTCAATCAGGTCGTCGTTGATGAAGTGGACCAAGTGTTCCAGCTGAGCTCGACTCGCGAAGTGGAGACGATTCTTTTTGCTATGGGACAAAATCGCCAAATCGCTTTTTTCTCGGCGACTTATCCAGAGCAGATGGCACGCTTTGAAAGCCGCTGGATGAATGAGCCGCACCGAATTCAGGTTGCCCCTGAGCATCGCGTGTCGGAGACAATTACGAATTATTATTTCGTATGCGACAAACGGGACAAGCCGGATATCGCCCGTCGCATCATTCGCATGCTGAAGCCAAAATCAGCGTTGCTGTTTTTGAATGAGACGGACACGATTTCAAACTGGGAAGCGAAGCTCAGCTATGAGGGCTTTACGGTAGAGGCGCTATATGGCGATGCTGACAAGCAGCGTCGTGCTGCTACGCTTGCGCGCTTTCGCGAAGGTGCGTGCCAGCTACTGCTTGCGACTGACGTTGCCGCGAGGGGACTCGATATTGAAGGCTTGCCGCTCGTAATCAATCTGGAGCCAGCGCTTGATGCCGATCATTATGTGCATCGGGCGGGCCGGACGGGCCGCATGGGCCGCACGGGAACCGTTATTTCCATTGTTACGCCGCAGGAGCATTTTATTATGGACAAGTTCCGCAAGCAGCTTGGCATTGATCTTCCGGAGAAGGCGATGCTTAGAGGCAAGCTGGTTACACCGGAGGAAGCGCGGAATGATAAATCCTCGTTCAAACGTCCGGATTATACGGGAGCGCCGAAGAGTCGTCAGGCGTCAGGCAGCGACTTAGCGCAAGGTGATGGAGCGCGGGGCGAGAGGCAGCGTGGAGAGTTCAGACAAGGTGCAGGTGGGCAAGCTCCGCAAGGCGAGAGGCGCCGGGGCGAAGTTCAGCCGGGCAGCCGCAGGAATGATGCACAAGCAGATGGGGCAGTGCGGGTGAGGACAGCGGGAATCGCTGCCTCCGCAGCTAACGAGCCACAGAAAGCGGCTGTTCCAGCGAAACCGAAGGCGAAGGTGCTGTCCAAGCAGGAGCGCCAGAAGAAGAGCAAGGATAAAGGCGCTCCGAAATGGCTGAAAGCAAAGCGCGAGTCGGGCGATACGAAGGAGTAAGCTTTTAAGCAAGAATAAGGTTATAATTCAAGCCCCTTTTCCAGCAAATTGGTATGAAGAGGCAAGCTGGCGTCCAGCCATTTTTCCTTGGCGCCACGCTAGCCGTTTTAGCTTCAGCCATTGCGGAACGGGGGCTTTTTTTAAAACATAAGCAAGGGTCTGAATAGATACTAAGAATGGGAAATTTTGAATTTTGCTTTCGAATTCGGTATGCTGAAGAAGCGATATTAATTTTATAGTATGAAGGTGAATGGATAATGATAGAGCCTGTATTGGAAGTTGCCGATTTGACAGGAGGATATAGTCCGCGCCGTCCTGTCCTGCATCATGTATCGTTTCAGCTGCGTCCGGGCGAAATGGTCGGCTTGATTGGCCTCAATGGGGCAGGCAAAAGTACGACAATTAAGCATATTCTCGGCTTGATGAAGCCGCAGCAGGGTGAGGTTAAGGTTGGCGGCGTCAAGCTGGAGGAAGATCCGGATCGCTATCGTTCCGCTTTTGCCTATGTGCCCGAAACCCCGGTGCTATTCGACGAGCTTACGGTTGAGGAGCATTTGCGGCTGACGGGAATGGCCTACGGGGTCTCTGTTCAGGAATATGAAAAAAAGCGAATGGATTTGTTGAACGAGTTCCAGATGAATGCGAAAAAAGGAGCTTTTGCCGCCCATCTATCTAAAGGGATGAAGCAGAAGGTCATGATAATGAACGCGCTGCTGTCAGAGCCGCCATTATACATCATTGACGAGCCGTTCCTTGGGCTGGACCCGCTGGGCATTCGCTCCTTGCTGGAACGGCTTGTGGAAGTTAAGCAGAACGGCTCGGCTATTTTGATGAGCTCGCATATTTTGGCTACGGTGGAAGCTTATTGCGACAAGTTTATTGTGATGCATCATGGACGCATCGTTGCCAGCGGAACGCTTGCGGATGTATGCGAAGCGGCGGGCATGGCGATGCGCGGCGGAACGCTGGAGGATGCGTTCTATAAGCTTGTTGCTGGAGACAAGCCATGATGGCTAAATCGCAAGCAGCTAATCAAGAGCAGCGGCAACTGCAGGAACAGGCGATGCAAAAGCTATGGAAAAAGCGTGCCAGAAGCTTCCGCGAGGAAACGCTGCCGTATTTGCGCTATATGGGCCAAAGTGGATTCCCGCTGTTTCTTTCGCTGTTTGTCATTTCTGGAATGTTTAGTTATTTTAAGCTGATTCGTGACGTACCAGCTGATTTTCCGACCGCGCTGGTTGGCATAGTGGCACTGGTTCCCGTGCTTTGCTGGAGCCCGTTTCGCACCTTTCTGCAGGCGGCAGATGTCGTCTTCCATATGCCGCAGGAGTCGGCGATGCGCCGTTATTGGGGGCTTTCCTTTAGGCGAAGCATAATGGCTTTGGGAGCTTTATGCGCATTCATGCTGCTTGCTTATTGGCCTATTTACAAGGAGGGCACCGGCCCAGCGGATATGTGGCTGCTGGTTTTGGCTGCGGCTGTGCTGCGCATAGCCAATACAGCTGCTGCATGGCGGGAACGGCAGTTGGCCTGGGGCGGCATGAGAATGCTGTTTCGAGTGGCTCGCTGGGCAGCGACGGCGCTTGCTTGGGCGGGTATGCTGACCCGTGCACCGCTGTATGCGGGAGGCTTTATAATATTGCTCATCCTGCTATTCGCCCTGCTGTACAGGCTCCCTAGCCGATTCGTCATACCATGGGAGCGGCTAATTGAAGAAGAGGCAGCGACAAGAAGAAGGTATTATGTCTTTTTCGGTTTGTTTATCGATGTGCCTACGATGCCATCACGAACAGCTGGCCGCAAATATCTTTCCTGGGTCATGAACTTTATACCCTATCGCCGCCGCCTGACTTACGATTATTTATATGCGGCTTCCATGCTGCGAATGGAAATGGGAGGCATTTTGCTAAGGCTGCTCGTTCTGTTCGCGCTTATTGCCTATTGGATGGCGGATGCGGTCTGGTTGTCCGGCTGGGGGGCTGCCTGTGCTTATGCAGTATTTATGCTCATTGTTGGGGCCCAGCTTGGCGGGCTTCGCCATACGCATCGTTATACGGTATGGAGGCATGTTTATCCGCTTCCTGATGCGCAAAGGATGGAAAGCCTCATCCGACTGGACCGATGGACGATGCTCATTATTGCCCTGTTTATGTGGCTTCCTGCGTGTATTATGCTGCTGCATGCCAACTGCCTGCTTGCTGCAGCAGCAGCACCGATTGCAGCGATCGTCTATTTACTTGCGATTCGCCCGCTCAGACTGCGCCGCGCTTTTGCTGCTGATGCGGAAGAAGATTAGATCGCCTCACCTGCCAGGGTGGCTGCCTATTATAGATAAGGCACAGCTATCTCGGTGAAAAAGCTAGCAAAAAACGTCCAGCCCCACCGAAACAGGTGGGACTGGACGTTTTTTAATATAGGAAGAAAGTATAGCATTACGCGATACCGTCTCTATATTTCTCGGAAAGAAACGCGCCGCGCTGCCAGAGGACAGCGCGTTTCACCTTGCTGGCATTTATCCTGTTTGCTTAAGTGCTCAAGTCGGCTGCACCAGGACAATCAGCAGAGGCAGCACGATAAAGGAGGCGAGCGTCGTCCATAAAATACAGCGGGAAACGAGCCTCGGCGATGCTTCAAATTGCTCTGCCATAATAACGGCGTTGACTGCCGTCGGCATCGAGGCGAGTATAAGCAGGACGGCGAATAGCATCCCTTTTACCTGCAGCAGCCAGAGCAGAAGGGCTGCGATGACTGGAGAAAGCAGCAGCCGGATCGCGATAGCCGTCCAGAGCGGCTTGCTCAGGACCGAATCGGTCGCTTTATTGCTGCTGCGCGCTCCGGCCATCTGTGCGCCTAGCAAAATCAGCACGACAGGCGCGTAGGCGTAGGACAGCATCGATAGGCCTTCCTCTACAGCCGCGGGCATAACCATACCTGTATACCGGATAATGACCGCGAGCACAACGGCGTATAAAGCGGGAAGCTTGCATACCGATTGGACCGCTTTTTTTACCGAGAAATGGGAGCGAGCTGCGAAATACACGCCGACGGTATTGACAAGAATCATTTGCGAGATGACGTAGACCGATGCTTTGGCAAGCCCAAGCTGGCCGAAGGCGAGCAGCACGAGCGGGAGTCCATAGTTGACACAGTTCGTAAATACAGATACAAGCGTGAGGCCAGCTTGGTCTGCTGGAGAAAGCCGCAGCAGCCGGGAGACGAGAACGGCGACGAGCCAGAGAGCGACCAGATTAATAATGCTGAATGCGCTCGTCTGAATAATATCTGCCATCGACAGCTTGGCGCTGATCAGCGTCTCCAGAATAAGAGCCGGGCTGAGCAAATAAAGGGCAATGGTCGATAGGGGCTTCGTCTCCAGTCCCCGCCAGCGCTTCAAGGCAGCTCCTCCAAGCACAGGCAGCGAAATCGGCAGAAACACGCCATATACGATAAGCAAAAATGAATGCAGCATACGAATCAGTCCTTTGCCTAAATCAATATGCCTTATTTTTGCATAAAGCGTCTGTTAGCGTCCAAGACCCTTTTCCTATATATTCATAAGCTTTGGCTATATACAGCTCTGTGAGCCTTCAACGCATTCCCCTCATTATGCAAGCTTGAGATGCATATGGCGCAAATACCGCCAGCGAATCATGAGGAAATAGGCGAGCTGGAGGAGGAAGAAGCTAATATAGATCATGAGTGCTGCATTCAGCATCGAGATATCGAGCAGCAGCGCAATATTTATAAAGGCGACGATGCCATGCACAAGCGCAATCACAAAGGGCAGGAAAAACATGATGAGCAGCTGCCTTGTAACCAGCCGGTTCAGTTCCTTGCCGCTGAGGCCGATTTTGCTAATCATCTGGTATTGCTTCTCATCCCGCTCCAAATCGGCATACAGCCTAAAGTAGATAAAGCTGACAGCATAGGTGAAAAAGACTCCGCCCACAAGCACGCTAATAATGAGCAATAGCCCGTTAAGCTGCTTGAATTCATACCATTCAATCACGAGTGACCGTATATTATAATAGCCCTGCGTGTCCTGTGGGATTTCCTTCATAACGCTTTGCGCCACGCCGATCGTGTCAATCCAATTGGGAATGACATAATAATACGTGACCTGGTTCGTGTCGTCTTTCATGCGGTTCATTGCTTGGAAATAATCGTCCGAAACGACATAAACATCATTGTAATTATTTAATACGAAAGAAGGAAGTCTCTTTACTACAGTAAGCTTCCGCTGCTTTTCGCCTGGCGCGACGTTTCCTAAATCCAAAATGGGCTCAAAGGCCGTCACGTTCTGGGCGCGCGAGACTTTGCCTGAGGCGATAAAAGCTTCGCTGGGCACATTTAGCGTCTCGGCGGTGAATCCGAGTGCAGTGGCAAGCTGATTGTATTCGGACAGACTCATGACCGACTGCCATTCTTCCGTGTTTTTAATGTGTGAAGCGCCTTTTGTAAAAGTAAAGCCGCCCTCTGATAGTCTATGCTCCAATAACGCCAGGTGCTGCTTCGTTTGTAATTCACTTTGCGCAAGAGATTCGCTATCGCCGCCATAGGAATCATAAATAAAGGCGTAAGGATTGTCTTTTTCCGACAGCTTCGGATCGCCAATCGCCAGGCAAGTGCCCATACCGCACAAGGCGACTGCCGTTACCGTTGCCACCATGAAAAACATATTGGCATTGTCTCTCATTCGGTAAGCGAGATCGGAGAGCGTTAGTAAATTAATTTTTCGCAGCAATAAGCTTTCTCGTCCGCGCAGTGCACGAATCACATACACGCTGAGCTGTGTAAACAGAAAATAAGTCCCTAATATGACACTGCCAATGGCGGCTGCGAGAAGTGCCAGTGAGAAGACGCGACCGAGTACAAAATAAAAGACCATTCCATAGCCTGCGAGCAGAAGAAAAGCAGCGAGCAGCGACAGCAGTACAGAAGCTTTCGGCTCCTTCTTCGGCTTCTCGTCTGAACGAATCAGCTCAAGCAGCTGAGATTTTCGCCCAAGGCGTGACGCGAGTATGGACAGAAGCAGAAATACGATTAAAAAAGCGCCTGCCGTAATCAATACGCTCTGGATAGGGACGAGGAATTCGAGTCCTTGCTGCAGCACCAGCAGCCGCTCGGTTATAAGCAAAAACAGCTTGGTGAACAAAATGCCAAAGCCGATTCCAAAAACAGTGGAGATGAGGCCAATGATCATATTTTCCACAAAAATCAATCTGCGGTACTGCTTATCGGACATGCCGAGCAGCATCAAAATGCCGAATTCACGTTTACGCGCCTTCAGAAAGGCACCGGCGGAATACATCAAAAACAGAAAGGAAAAAATAACGATTAAATACTGCGAAATTTTCAGCCCCATGGTGCCAAGCATAGAGGCAGTTGGACTACTGGCGGCGATTTCCCCCTGCAAATCCGGATGATACAGCAGCACTGAATAGATGAAAAAAATCATGACCGCGAACGAGCTGCTCATAAAATGTGCGGCGTACGTCCGTTTGCGGCGCAGTACATTATTAAACGCGAACTGTCGGAAATTCATTTTCAGTCCCCCCAAGCAGAGCAAGCACATTAATAATTTTCTGATAAAAGGCCGCGCGGTTGTCGCCGCAATTCACTTCACTGTAAAACTGGCCATCTTTAATAAAAATAACCCGGTGACAGTAGCTCGCCGCCATAGCGTCATGTGTAACGAGCATCATCGTCGTATTATCCTCGCGATTGAGCTTGCTCATCAGCTCCATGACATCACGTGCTGATTTTGAATCGAGGTTGCCTGTCGGCTCGTCGGCCAGCAGCAGCTTCGGGTTATGGATGAGTGCCCGGGCAATGGCTGTACGCTGCGCCTGGCCGCCGGATATTTCATACGTTCGTTTGTCCGAAAGCTCAGCAATACCGAGTTTTTCCATGATGGAGGTGGCTCGCAGCTTCATTTGGGCGATATTTGTGCCGTCGAGCGTGAGTGGCAGCATAATATTTTCACTGACCGTCAGCGTATCGAGCAAATTAAACGATTGAAAGACGAAGCCAAGCTCCCGCCGGCGGAAAAAAGCAAGCTTTTCCCGTGACAGCTCATACGGGTCTTGGCCAGCAATACGCAGCTCGCCAGAAGTGGGCTTGTCGATCGTCGATACCATGTTCAGCAGCGTCGTTTTGCCGCTGCCCGATGGGCCCATAATGCCGACGAATTCGCCTTGCTGTATCGTTAAATCAATGTTGGTGAGCGCTTTATAGGTCACTTTTCCGGGATAAATTTTGTTCAGGTTTCGTGCATATAGCAATTCCAATTTGATCTCCCCTTGCTTGTTTGTCAATAAACCCAGTATACCCCTCATCCGCGCCTGCTCCTATGAACGCAGCTTTCATTTACCTTACAGCTTTGTAAGATAACGCTGCCCGCTTTTGTATCAATAGGAGAAGCGAGATCAATTCTCCGCTCTAGTTCGTATACTGAACGCAAGGAAGGGGTAGCTGGCCTTCCTCATCAACGAAAGGAGCTGTTGGATTTGAGCGCATATCTCGTGATCGATATTGATATTTCTAACCCGGAAAACTTCAAGGAATACGAAAATAAGATTTTTGATGTCATGGCACATTTTGGGGGCCGCCCGATCGTTCATGATAGCAGCGTAACGACGATGGAAGGAGATTGGCAGCCGAAAAGACTTGTCATTTTGGAGTTTCCTAACAAACCGAGTATCGAGGCCTTTTACAACTCGAAAATGTACGAACCGTTGAAAAAAATAAGATGGGCAAACTCTACTGGGAAAGCGATCGTCGTGGAAGGCTTATAATCACGAAAAACAAGCAGATTGCCATCCTAAGACAGTCTGCTTGTTCGATTCTTGTACGTTTAAAACTTTAAAGCACGATTACTTTGTATGTGGATCAACGGACTGAACAGCGGCAAAGGGGAAAATAATTCGCATCGTCGTGCCGCTGCCTTCTCCTACTTTAGATTCAACCTCGATCTCATGATTCATTTTATCGAGCACGGTTCGGACGATGTAGAGGCCCATGCCCGTCGATTCCTTGAATGTCCGTCCATTTTCCCCGGTGAAAAAGGCGTTGAAAATGCGGCTCAAATCAGAGGCAGGAATGCCGACGCCATAATCCTTCACCTCAAGGATGACCGAACGCTCGCTTCGGCAGCCGCTAATCGTTATTTTCGCGCCGCTGCCTGCTGAATAATTGACCGCATTGGCGATCAGCTGCTGCATAATAAATCGCAGCCATTTGCCGTCTGTCTCCACGACTAAATTTTCCTCGATTTGCATATCCGGGTACACGAAGCTGCGAATAAACAGCCGCCTGTTTTCCAAAATCACCGCGTTGGCAAGCTCCCGCAATTGAATTTTCTCCACCTGAAAATCCTGCTCGAACGTTTCCAACCGGGCGACGTACAGGACCATATCGAGCCCTTTGCGAATGCGATCTGTCTCTTCCCTCATGCTGTTGTTACGCTCATCGGCTTCTTCCGACAGCATAAGCTCCAGCACGGAAAGGGGCGTTTTCATCTGATGCACCCACTGGTTCATAAAGGTCAGATGATTTTGCTGCTTGCGCTCGCCCTCAATAATCTGTTTCTGGTAGTGGCGATATTGAAGCTGCAGCAGCTCGGCAAGCGACGCAGGGAGGGGAGCGGACTCAAGCTGCTGGATTGACTCCTCAAGACCTGTCTGTCTGCTGCTGAGCAGCGTATAAAATCGGCGGTGAGTCACATAACGGTAAGCCAGAAAAGCAATAAATACGCAGAGGCCAAGCAGCAGGGCATACGAGGCGATAACCATATCTTTATAGCCATCCAGCCAGAACACGGCGGTCACTACGACGAGCTGGATGAGCATAAATAATACAAGTGCAAGCTGGTCCCGTAAAAATAGCTTCATCGGCGATCGCTCTGCTGCTCGCCATTTGTCCAGCTGTCGTTCAGGCGGTAGCCTGTGCCGCGTATCGTTTCGAGCGCTCCTTCGATGCCGAGCTCAGCCAGCTTCTTGCGAACTCGCGTTATATTGACGCTAAGCGCATTGTCATCGACATACGTATAATCATCCCACAGCTTCTCCAAAATCGTTTCCCGGCTTACAAGCCTTTGGCAGCGCTGGAGCAGCGTCTCCACAAGCACGGTTTCCTTTTTCGTCAAAGCTACAAATTGTCCGGATAGATGAAGCTCCATTCGCTCGGGATACAAAATCAATCCGGCATGCTCGACCATCCGCTCCCCAGCAGCTTGGGCATAGTCGCCGTAAACACGCCTTAGCTGGCTGCGGATTTTCGCCATTACAACCTCATAGTGGAAGGGCTTGGTCAAATAGTCGTCGCCGCCATTTTCGATGGCGCGCACCGTATCCATTTCACCGCTGCGGGCAGAAATGAAAATAATCGGGCAGGTGGAAACGGTGCGAATTTGCCGGCACCAATAAAACCCGTCAAAGCTTGGCAGGTTGATATCCATCAGCACAATATGCGGCTTTACCTGCTCGAATTGCTCCATGACGCCAGCAAAATCAGTCGTCACAACCGCTGTGTTGCCATATTTCTCAATATGTGCCCGCAGAAGCTCAGCGATCTTCGCATCGTCCTCGACAATCATGATCGTATACATCGTTATTCAGCTCCTTACGCAGCATATGCTCTACTTCAGTTGTTCTCATTTTATTATAAAACAAAATAAACCCCTTGGCCGTAACCGTATTATACACGGCTACTATCCAAGGGGAAAGGAATGAAATGCTGAAATGGTTAAGCGAGTAGTTCGGTTACTGCTTTATAAATCGTATCGTAAAGCGACTCCAAGTCCGCTTCCTCAATGCAGGAGAAGGCGACGCGAAGATCGGTCTCGCCAAGGGCGATCGTACCGATGCCGTATTCTTCAAGCAGGCGCACACGAACGGCCTCGGCCGACACGCCGCTGAGCTTGAGACACATGAAATAACCGGAGTTGAACGGGTAATAGGCTAGCGTATCGCCATAACGGCCGCTATCAAGCAGCGCTTTGACGCGGTTGGCACGCCCCTTCATAATATCGTATTTCTCCGCTTTCTGCGCGTCAAAATCAGGCGATTGCAAAGCCTTCAGCACAAACGTCTGAGAAGGGTGCGGTCCGCTGGAAATCGTAGCCCGAATAATGCCGAGCGTCTTCTGCTCCAGCGCATTCAATACTTTATCCGAAGCTGCAGCGTACGTAATGAAACCGACGCGGAAGCCCCACACATAATCCTCTTTCGTCGCGCCGTCGATTTTGATAGCTAGGACGCGAGGGTGCAGGTCGGCAAATTTGCCGAACAGCGACTCGTGAACCGAATCCTCGAAAAATAAGCCGAAGTAAGCGTCATCGGTTACAACAACGACATTAATGCCTGCATCCGCAGCGTCCTTGACAGCGGCTACAATCTCTTCGCTTTCTTGGAGGCCTGGCGTATAGCCAGTCGGGTTGTTCGGGAAGTTAAGCAGGACGATGGCTTTGCCTTTATCCTTCTGTGCAAGCAGCGCTTCACGCAAGCCCTCACTGTTAAACGTGTTGCTATCATTAAGTAAAGGATATTCCACGATTTCCGCGCCGCGGCGGATGCCGAAGGTCAACTCGTAGTTTTCCCAGTTTTTATTTGGAATAATAACGGTATCGCCCGCATCTGCGAACAGGTCGGCGACAATGCTCAGCCCATGCGTTAAAGCGTTCGTGACGATAGGATTGCTGAGACGCTTGCCTTCCAGCGAAGGATTTTCTTTCAGCATTTTCTCAAGCCAAGCTGCGCGCAGCTCAGGTTTGCCCGCAGGGGGCGCATATTCATATAGA
Organism: Paenibacillus sp. R-74696; assembly: GCF_055814915.1. NCBI lineage: Bacteria > Bacillati > Bacillota > Bacilli > Caryophanales > Paenibacillaceae > Paenibacillus > Paenibacillus sp. R-74696. The sequence continues at coordinate 26,035 of NZ_JBPULM010000046.1, read as the reverse complement.
TCTTTAGGATTGTAAGCAGTCAGCGTATCCTGAATTACCTTAAGGTGCATCGGCTGTCCGCCTTCGATCGCAATGCCGATTGTGGCATTAAACGTCTTGGCCTTCGCCTTCGCTTCTGCGGATTGGCTAAGTATGCCTTCCTTCGGGAAATATATGGCTTTTCCTAAAGCTGACAACATGGCATGGACGTTCGGACTTTCTGCGGAGAGCGTCTCATTCAACTGCTGAGCAAGTGGGTTCATGAACTTCATTCCATCCTTCCCAAAAATCAATTCATTTTCTGATCATACTTATCGGGAGCTATTATATCATTTTTTAACGTGTCAGAACCATTTCAAATTCAAATTTTTTTGGAAAATGTGACGACTGCCAGCCGGGGTTGCGCTAAAGTTTGGCGCTGGTGTATGATGACGGCATAGGCTTACGTATCAGGAGGGTTTTATGCTGCATTTATCACCCGATGCATATTTATTGCTGCCGCCTTTCGCGAAGATCGTTTGCGAGCCGGGCTGGAAATGGCAGCGTCGTGAAAAGCCGATGGCTAATTTTGATTTATTTTATGTATGGAGCGGTGAAGGGGAAGTCGAAGTGGGCGGCGTTCATTATCCGGTGGGTAAAGGAAGCTGTTTCCTGTTCCGTCCAGGCGACTACACGAGTGCGACCCATAATCCGCAGAAGCCTCTGGTTCTAACTTACATACACTTTGATACGGCAGAAGAGCCGGTGCTGGTGCCGGAACGGTACCGCCAGCTGCTTGATACGGTAGATTTTGAATATATGCTGTCGCGTTATGTGCGGTTGTTTTTGGTCAAAACCTATGCGGCTGAAATTGAAGCTCGCCTTGTGCTGAAGCAGCTGATGATCCATCTGCTGCGGGAGGACCGAGTGACGAAGCAAACGCCCGTGGAGAAAAAAGCGAGCAATCAGCTGACCGAGGCGATTCACGAGGTCGCCAATTATGTCCGGCAAAATCCCGGCATTGCCCACCGGGTCGAGGATCTTGCAATGCGCGCCCAGCTGTCGCCGCGTTATTTTTCAATGAAATTCAAGGAGCTGATCGGCATGTCGGTCCAGACGTATATGATCAGCACCCGCATTGACCGCGCCCAGCACCTGCTGATGCACGCAGGCATGAATGTGACGGAGGTGGCGGACGCTCTCGGCTACCGAGATATTTTTTTCTTCAGCCGCCAATTCAAGCAATATACCGGACGGAGCCCGTCGGAAATCCGTTAGTCGTCAGAAATTCGTTAGGATAAGTTGTTTGTTAGGATAAGCAGTTCGTAAGAATATGCGGTTCGAAATAATAAGCAGTTCGTAAAAAAAAGCCGGTGCGGCCTTCATTCCCGACAACAAAGGGGAGAAGGGCGCTCGGCTTTTTTTGAAATATAAGCATTTATAAGTTTCACACTTGCAAATGGATGGGGTATGGTTAGTCGCCGGGATGAGCTTGTTCCTTATGGTGCGGGCAGTAACGGCGCATGAGGTCGACCGTCTCCTCATCGAGCTCCCGTCCGCGTGCCAGCAGGCCATTAGTAATGGCTTCGCGGTTTTCCTCATTGGCATTTTGGCCGAATTTGAATTTGGCGCTCATTTGCTGTGGCTCGATTTTTACGACGGCAACTCCTTTGAGCCTGCCTCTATAGGCGGGATCATCTCCGGCAATCGGCAAATGCCCGCCTTCTGGCTGGAGCTTGCCCATCAGGGCTTGCAGCGCCTCGCCTTTTTCCATCAAATCCTCGACAACCGATGCCGTGCCCTCAATAATGACCGATTTGAAAAAGGCGGAGGCCGGACAGGCCATCAGCGGATCGGTAAAATGGGAAGGAATGATCGCATATTCCTTGGCCACACAGAAGGTGACGCGCGGATCTGCTCCGAGCAGTGCCATTTTATCCCCTGCGCGGCTGCCGTGAAAATACACGTTTCCATTCAAATAAATGTAATTCAGCGGGGTAATGGAAGGGGCGCCATCCGCTCTGGCTGTTCCTAGAAAGCCATAGCTCATTTCCTCCAAAAAGGCGGTAACCTCTTGTACATCTTCACTTCCGATTGCAAATTCTTTTCTGCGCATAGCGGACTGCTCCTTTCGTAACCATAGCGATAACTTGAATTGGGGATATGCCAAGCGTTCAGCTCGTTATTTGCAAGTTTAAACGGAATATTGACATATAAAAAGATCCACTTTACAGTGATTTTATTGAACCACTTTTGTAATGGATGGAAATAGACGGAAGTAGTAGGCAACAGGAGAGTCATAGGAGGTTGAATGATGGATGATCGCTGCCGTGCCGCTTATGAGCGATATTATGAGGAGCTAGGGCGCAAGGCGGATGCGCTTTTTCTGGCGCTGCGCGAAGAAATTGTGTCGGGGATGCTGGGGGATGGGGAAAAGCTTGCCTCCAGCAGAAGGCTCGCCGAAAGCTATGGCATGTCTCGTGGTTCGGTCAATGCCGCTTACGATATGCTTTATGCGGAAGGTTTTGTCAGGCCCGGAAGGGGAAGCGGCACCTACGTTTCCTACAGCAAGCCGGCGGCTTCCAAAGCGGAAGATGGGCAAGAGGGAAAGGCCAGTGCACTTGCGTTATCCTCTTGGGCGCAGCGGCTGCCGCAGATTAAAGGATATACGAAGCTGCCTGTGCGTGAGGAGTCAGATTTCATTGCGTTTGATGTAGGTTATGCGGATACGCTGCTGTTCCCGCAGGATGAATGGAAGACGGCGATGTTTGCAGAGGTCAGGGGGCTGCTGGAACGCCAGTATGAGGATTACTGGGCGATAGAGGGACATCTGCCACTGCGCGAAGCGATTGCTAGCGAGCTGCGCCGCGAGCGCAGCATGATTACGAGCGTGGATCATTTATTTATTACGAGCGGCTCCATGTATGGCATTGCCCTGCTCGCCCAGCTGTTGATTGAACCAGGTGATCATGTCGTGGTTGAAAACCCGTGCTATCCTGGCATTAGGCGGGCAATTGCGGCTGCGGGTGGCGTCATTATAGATGCGGCTGTCGACGATTATGGCATTATTCCGCAGGACTGGGATGCGAAGCTGCTGTTTGTAACGCCGACGCGCCAATATCCAACCGGCGCCCAGCTTGCACCCGAGCGCAAGCTGGAGCTGCTGCAATGGGCCTCCCGGCGCGGCGCTGTCATCATCGAGGATGATTATGACAGCGAATTTCGCTGGGGCGGGCGCCCGGCGGAGCCGCTCAAGACGCTCGACCACGAAGGACGGGTCGTGTACGTAGGCACTTTCTCCAAGACGATGTACGCCGACCTGAGGCTGGGCTATGTCATTACGCCGGCTGCGCTGCGGGAGCCGCTGAGGCGGGCGAAGTTTTTGCTTGAGCCAAGCCCAAGCTCAATCGCGGAGCAGCGGGCGCTCGCCGTGTTTATGGCGAGCGGGCAGTATGTTCGGCATTTGCGGCGGATGAGGCGCAGCTGCGGACGGCGCCTCAAGCTCTTTAAGGAACAAGCCGCGGAGCAGCTCGCGGGCTTGTTCCGATTTACGCCGTCGGATGCAGGCTTGCATCAGTACGGCGTGTGGCTTGGGGCAGCCGCGGATTATGAGCGGCTGATTGCGGCCTGCGAGCGGGAAGGCGTCAGCTGGAACCGCGGCGAGCGGCTGTGGCGGCAGCCGGATGAGCGGCGCGCTCCGGCTGCGCTGTTCGGCTTCGCGCATTTGGCCGAAGCCGATATTAAGGAGGGCATGCGGCGAATTGCGGCATGCTGGGAGGTCGTTCAGCGGCAGCGCGGCTGAACGCGATTGCAGAGCAAAGCAGCAGCATTGCTGTGGCTCGCTGCTGCGGAAACAGAAAAAAGCTCGCTGCCAGGCGGAGATTTCTCCGCACAGGCAGCGAGCTTTTTTGAATATAAAAATGTAGGATACGCCTCTTTTGCAACTATGCTCGAATGTCGAGCCACTGACTTAACGCGGTTGCAAGCGGCCGAGCGCTTCACCCATTTTCACCTTTTGACCGAGCTTTAAGCTAGGAAGCGGGGTGAAGGTTTTATTTTCAGTCAGCAGCACGACTGTAGATCCGAACTCAAAATAAGCAAGATCGCCACCCTTTACTGTGTGCGGCGGCAGCGGCTCAACATAGCGGATACTGCTGACGTTCATGGCGCCGACTTTCACGACAGCCGTTTCGCCGCCCTCATGTTTAATATAAGTAATAAGCCGTTCATTGCGGCTGAGCACCCGGCGCATTTTGGTTAAGCCGAAATCATTGACCGGATACACCTTGCCGGGAATATGCTCGCTCTCAACAATAGTGCCATCCACAGGAGCATGAATCCGGTGATAATCGGTCGGGCTCAAATAAAGGACAAAATAATGGCCGTTCCGATAGTTTTCCGCCCTCGGTGAACGGTTCAGCAGCTCTTCAATCGTGTAATCCTGCCCTTTCACATTGACAATTGTGCCGTCTTCGATCGGGCCAATTCCTGTAATAAGAGCGTCAACCGGACTCACAAGGCTGTCTGCTGCATTGTCTATTTTTCGCATGCCTGGCTTTAATCGACGGGTGAAAAATTCATTTAGCGTAGCGTATTCATTTAGCGGTTTCTCGGCTTCCTCGACCTTAATTCCATACATGGAAGCAAAGCGCGGAATAAAACGGCGGCTCGCTCTAGATTGTGCAAAACGCCCAGTCAACCTCGAAATCGACTTGCGTGAGCTTAATTCCGTCATGGCACGAAGTAATCCATCTAGCATGCTCGTACCGTCACGTCCTTTCTTGCTTCGAATAGTGGTGCTTGTCCCAAACAGTGTGCCACAACCCGCATCACAAAGCAATAGGTTCGATTCGCGACCTTTTAATAGGTTGGGAAACAGGAAGGGGCGATTAACCGATTATTTTTCTTTATTATGCTTTATCTAGCACATGGATACTTGGTGAACAAGCCATAGTTCGAGATGTTCCGTCCTTTTTTGGAGGACACAGATTCCGCTATTCCGGTATTTTCTACGATTTCAGGCCGTAAGCGGACAGGAGATCCGTTATCACCCTCAATATCTCGTCAAAATGGCTTTTGGCATCGTATTAGCGGCTCCTGAGTCCGCAGCCTGTCCTAAACCCGTGATTCTGTTGAAATAGCTGCCGCTGTGTCCACCAAGCCTGTTTTTGTACGGGGCGTAAACCTTTGAGCCGAAAAATCTAAAGCTGTCTTTCAGTACTCAGGTACACTTTGCATGAAGGCAGACATTCCCGAGAGCAGTGCTAATAGGTTTGGCGCTAATTTGAGCAACATCTGGCTCGATTACGTTTGCACACACGCCCTAGCCTGCATTTTAAAGATCTGGTTGGAAAATAATTTTGTTAGTTCCCATTTCCTACCCTTGAATTCAAGGTGCTACTAAGCCAATTCTATAATATTCCAAAGTTATATAATATTCAATTTGAATAATCTGTGTAGCGTAGTGTAGGCGGGAAATCAGTAGAGGTACCTGCTAAAAAGTCAAAAGAAGGGTAGTTTCAGAAATAATTCAGAAAAATACTATGGAAAAATTTTAATGAAAATTATATCATAAACTGTAAATTTTAAATTCTTGATTTTGTAAATAGGGGAGTCAACTAGATGGCATTAAATTCAGTCAGACCAGCAGCGGTATCAGCGATTGGCCCAATTATTAAATCGGCAGTAAGCAGCACTCCAACTGCAAAATCAACCTCCAGCAGTTCAAGCACGCAATCCTCAGCTAAAACTACGCCAGCGCCCGCAGCGCAGCCGCCTGCCAAAAGCACGCCAGCCCCACAGACGCCCGTCAAAACTGCGCCAGCACCAGCATCTCAAGCAGCTGCTAATCAGCAAATTATAAAAGCGAAGGCAGATTATGATGCAGCTGCAGCCCGAGGAGATAAGGCGGGTATGCAGGCCGCACATCAGCAGGCAGAGACTGCCCGGGCTAATGGGGGAACCATTGGAGCGGACAAGACACTGGAACAAGCGCGTGCAACGCAGCCTGCTGCACCAGCTTCTCCAACTCCACCAAAGGGTATAGCCTCCTCGTCGCCAAATGCTTCAACTTCTTCTTCATCAACTACTAAAGGAACAACTACACCAAATACGGCTGTTAGTCAGCAAAGCTTGAATGCAGAATTAGAGAAAAATAAGCAAATGTGGTGGGATGCCAAGTTTAAAGGCGACCAGGCTGGGATGGACAAGGCGGCTCAGGCAGGTGAGGAGCTGCGCAAAAAAGGTGCAGTAGAAACAGAAAGCAGCAAGCAACTGGACACAAAAAACACCGCCATTTTAAAAGAACAGAAGCAAACGGGTTTGAACCAAGAACTGGAAAGGACGAAAATTGATTGGTGGAATGCATCTGCAACTGGCGATCAGGCAGCAATGGATGCGGCAAAAAAAGAAAGGCGATCAATTGCGTGCCGACGGAGCGATTGAAACAGAGGCGGCTAAGAAGAGAGATCAGGATGAGCTGAATCGGCTGTTGCTTCAAACAAAGAAGAATTGGTGGGAAGCGCGGTTAATCGATAATAAAGATGGGATGCAGGCAGCGGAGGACCGAGGCTCCGTATTAAGGAAAATGGGCGCAGTCGATACCGCAGAAACGCAAAAGCTTGATACTGAGTATTTGTTAAAGCTACAGCAAAAGCAGGACGTTAATCGGCTGGCTGAGCAAAATCAGAACAATGCCCAATTGAAAATGTGGAAAGAAAAATGGTGGTTGGGGAGATTAAATGACAATCAGGCGGAAATGGACGAGGCTTCCAAGCAAGGCGAGCGGCTGCGAGCTAAAGGTGCAGTAGAAACAGATGAATCGCGAGCCATAGACGCGAAATATAGCCCTTTGCTAGCGAAAAAGCTGGAAAATGAAGGCCTTCTGCTTCAAGCCAAGAAGGATTGGTGGGCGGGTACCCTAAATCTGGATAATACGAAGAAAGATAACGCGGCCAAAACGGCCAGCAGCTTGCGCAGTCAGGCGTATGTGAACGATCAAACGCCGGAGATGCAAAAGCTTGATACGCAGAACAGGCTATTTTTGAATGCTAAAATCAGTTATTACAACCAAGTTGTAAATATGAATGAAGCGGGAAAAAGCTCTGAGCTGGCGGCTATGAAACAGGCGAGACTGAACGGGGCAAGCTTAAACGAATCCGTGGTCTATGGTTTGGACAAGATTAATGAACAGTTAATTGGCAATAAAAAAGAATATTGGCAGAAGCGGGCGCAATATGATGCAGAAGGAGCTAGTATTGTAAAAGGCCAGGAGGCAAATATTCGGAAAGAGCATAAAGATTTCGCTACAATGCTCGTAACAAACAGTCAAACCGAATTTGACACGCTGGCAAACGCTATTATTTATAACAAGAAGCTGCGCTGGGATGTTTATGCAACACTGAATCAGAACGAGGTTTCTCAAATCCAATCACGAGATGCAGCTATTGGTAACGACATACGCCGTATGAATGCAGCAATGGGAAACGTTTTTACTAAAACGAAGCTGGATGAAGTGAATGAGCAATTAATAGCGCTTCGCAAGGAGTACTGGACTAATGTCGATCAATATCAATTATCTGCTGCCGACACCAAGGCTAAAGAATGGTCAAAGCTGGTAGCCAGCCATTCCGGCATGGAGGGGCTGTTGAAGTCTAGTAAACAGGACGCTAACAATTGGACCTTTAACGAAACGCGGAATCAGATGAACGCAGCGCTTAAGAACGGAGAGCATGAGGATGCCATCCACTATATCCGTTCCATGCAGCAGCAGATAGAGGCAACAGGAACAGACTTGTCCATTCGCCGATCTGGAACCGTATCCCAGCAGTCGGCGAATAACTTAATGGTTTACATTAAGGAGCAGGAATGGAGCAACTTGCTTGAGCTGCGAACCGATGAAGGCGGTAGGCTGCAAAAAGCGAAGGCAGCAGTCAAATACAATCTGGGCATTGATGTCGATGATCCAAAAATAACGCAGCTGGATCAAAAGAACTTTTTGATTTTGTCAGCGAAAAGAGATTATTGGCAAGGCGTAGCAAAGCTATCCACTTCGGATATGCAGCAGGCGATCGGAGCAATGAACAGTGCGGCGGCGAGTCCCTATGCTTCCTTGAAAGCGGGTGTAGATACGCCGTATGACCGATTATATCGGGATGCAATCGAGCTGGATCTACTCAAGTGGAGTGGTAAAGGGAATGTTGCGCTGGAAGCAAGTTTTGAGCAGAAAAATAAGCAGTTGCAGTCTGCTATTAATCAGGCCAACAGCTATACGAAAACTTTTATGGCGGCGACAGGCCAAGCTTTTACGGTACAGCGACTCGATTCTGGCACGATGCTTGATCAAGAGCTGGGGCGGTTGTATGAATTGAAAAAGCAGAAGTGGGAAGGTATCGCTTCTGGAAACATGCCCAGTATGCGATTGCTTATTACTGTGGAGCAGAATAAAGTAAAGTCAATTGAGTCAATCTTGCAGACGACTAATGGTCGAATCGCCCAGGATTTAAAGCTGCCTGCATTCGCCTTAGATGCTGCCAATGAGCGCGTATTGGAGCAACGTAATGCGATTAATCAGGCGATTCAAGATGGTGATCGGGAACGAGCTAGTAAGTTGTTAACGATGGGGCAGGATTGGGTTAAAGAAGGGGCAACACTGGATATTAGGAAGCTCGTGCCTGATCTGGGCAGCATCGATTGGGATGGCCCATCGGAGGCTGATCATTTTAATGAACAAGTAGCGTCTATTATAGCCTCGACGAATGCGAAGTTCAGCTCAGAGGATATTAAATCCCTTCAGCAGTCGCTGACGAAAATGAACATCTATGACGGTGCGGTGACAGGGGTGCACGACAAAAAAACCTTTGTGTCGGTATATGCCTATCAGAAGCTGCTGGAAAGTGACGCGCGTGCGGCGATGTGGGAGAAGCAAGGAACTTTGTTAGGCCGAGATGGGGTCGTCACAGAGGGGCTTATTAAATTCGCGATGACTGATGTAAGCCTAGGCAGATTCAATTCACCTAATGCCAATCAGCAAGCCATGAAAAATACGGTCATGCTGATAGGGATAGGAGATGGAGTGGTATCTCAACTCGCGAGCGATGGTATGGACATGCTGAATGCCGCGGCAGCCTTTAATCCATTAACCACAAAGTTTTGGAAAGAAACGGTGCCTAGTTTCACTTCGCTTGTTATGGGAATAGGCAACGGTACAATTACAGCGGGCAGCTTATTTGAAGGATTAAAAGAGAGTGTGAAGCAGGAGTTCGTTGAGCCGTTTCAGTATATAAAGAACAACTACAATAAAGTAGTAAATTTGCAAGCGAGCTATGAAGAGAACCGAGAATTTGGTAAAAATGTGGCGAAGGCGATTATGGTCGTGGGAGCAGCCATCTCGCTCGGAGCAGGAGTCGCTAAGCTGGCATCAAAGCTTCCTCCAAAGCTGGTAGAGGGTATTGAAGGAGCGGTGGGGAAAACTGTAGCAGATGCGGAGAAGCTGGAGAGTAAGGTTGTTGCAGTGACTGGGGATTTTAAACCTTATACTGTTGAGATGAGAAAACATATTATTGTGCCAGAGGATGGATTTCAAGCTTTCCTAGAGAGGAAATATATTGATATCAGAAAATCAGGTATTGACGATATTACAAATGTAGCAAAGAATACAGGATTGACTGAAGGTCAAATTTTAAAAATGAAAAAGCATTTGTTCTTAGACACAAAACCGTTATCTGTACAGGGTAAACCATACGAAGAATTATATTTTCAAGCTGATCCAGATATTGCATATGCATGGCAGTTGGCTCAAAAAGGCGAACTTAATGATGCGCAAAAATCTTGGTTTAGGGAACTCGCGAATCATGAATTAAAGGAAAAAGAATTAATGGATGGAGGTATGCCTTTAAGAGATCCATCTACATGGAACGGGCACGGATATGATGAAAATCCAGGAAAAAATGCACATGATAAAGCAAATTTAACTGATAAACAACCAGTTAGTGAATTCCCAGATTATGATCAATACAAAGAGTACAAACAAAATCATAATAAAGAAATATACTATTAAATCTTGAGGTGAAAAGATGTACCTAGATAAAGCAGTGTCGAGAATTAATGATATTGATTGGGATAAAGTTGGTACGATTGTTTCATATGAAGATGCAGATTTGGGTCTTGAGTTTTTAAGGAGATTGGCATTATTTTATAAAAATGAGTGCATAAATCCAGAACCGCCTAAGTTTTCTAATGTAGCAGAATTACTTGGTGATACTGAAAATGAAGTGCTAATTTCGATGTACTGCAATTCAAGGGTTTCAGAGTTTGTTTCTAGCTATCAATATATAAAAAAAATATTTGAGTTTCATATACAATTATCAATATACGGTGATAAAAACCCGAAATATACTGAGTATTTAAATGTATATGAACCATTGATCAGAATCTTTGAAAGAGGTGGTTTTTTTGTTCTCAGACCACAAGAATTAGAGATACAGAGCGTAATGTATATACCATTAAATGGGTGGTATGATAGGTTTGTATCAACTGAACCCTATGCCATAGATAAATTGTAATTACCCTAAATTAAGAATTCAATATCCCTGAAGGATTAACAATTAGGGAATGAGGGGCAGCCCAATGCCGAATAAACTCATCATCCAACCAATAACACATCAAGTCCATCTAATACCTCTATAAAGATTTATCGATTTCGTTTATACGTACAGAAATGCTCGAAAAGTATAACCTGATTAATGCTTTAACGATACATCAATCAGGTCAATTGTGGTCAGATACTACCACGATTGACCTGTTTTTTATGTTCACTTTCTTACAGTTACACTGCCCTACTAGAAAGGAGTAAATAGCAATAAATCGTATCTTCTAGGATAGGTATTTCTTGCCCAATAAGACGTAAGCCTAGGCAGATTCAATTCACCTAATGCCAATCAGCAAGCTACGAAAAATACGGTCATGCTTATTGGAGTCGGAGATGGAGTGGTATCTCAACTCGCCAGCGATGGCATGGATATGCTGAATGCCGCGGCAGTTTTTAATCCATTAACCACAAAGTTTTGGAAAGAAACGGTGCCTAGTTTCACTTCGTTTGTTATGGGAATAGGCGACGGTACAATTACAGCGGGCAGCTTATTTGAAGGATTAAAAGAGAGTGTGAAGCAGGAGTTCGTTGAGCCGTTTCAGTATATAAAGAACAACTACAATAAAGTAGTGGGTTTGCTAGCGAGTTATGAAGAGAGCCGAGAATTCGGTAAAAATGTGGCGAAGGCGATTATGGTCGTGGGAGCAGCGATCTCGCTCGGAGCAGGAGCTGCCAAGCTGGTATCGAAGCTTCCTCCCATACAGGTATAAGAAATTAAAGGAGCGGTGGGGAGATCAGCAGCAAATACGGAGAAGCAAGAGAATAAGGTTATTGAGGGGACGGGAAAGGAGCTTTTACCCCGATTAAATAATGCGAGGTGCTTCAAGTGGAATCTCAATATGATTTGTTTACAAAGATATTTTTGGATACCGATAAGGAGAAAACATCAGTCGTAGAGACAGTTTCAATGATCGTTAAGGGTTTGGTTACAGGTTCGACAGTTGTAACGGAACAAGCTGAAATATTTATTTTTAATAATGGTGATTTCTTTGATGAGAAAAGAAACCAAGGAAGTGATGAATTTTTATATTATAGATACTATCTCGATATAGAATCAATTGAAGATGTTGAAGAAAAGGTTTATATTGCAGGAATTTCAAAATTGTTGACAAAACTATGGGACTCTGGATTCAAAGCGATAGCCTCATGTGACTTTGAAGATGAACTTCCAAGAAAAGGCGGTTATAATTTTAAAGAGCGTTAAGATTTTAGGTTTGCGTGAGGGGAACTATTGTAGGGTTTGCATCGTAACAGCAGGGTCGTACAATACAATCAACAAAGCCACATTCGGTAAGGCAAGGAAGCAGAATTTATTTATATTGATATTGGTAATATCTTTGAAATTTGGAGGTTAATAATGCGGATCATATACTGTGCTGACCCTATGAATCCTAAAAAAGTAGATTCTGACTATGAAAAAGAGTATGAGGTTGCGAAACAAATAGGGTTTGATGTTAGTTTAATAAATTTTGAAGAGTTACAATCTAATCATGCAGCGAAAGCTACTAAGCACATATCAAGCCAAGAACAAAAAGAGAAAGCATTATATCGTGGATGGATGATGACGGGGGAGGTTTATTTTCAGCTGTATAATCATTTAAAAACTAAAAATATTGAATTGATAAATACTATAGATGAATATAATTTTTGTCATTATACCCCTAATTCATATGAGGTTATTAAGGAGATTACACCTTTAACGGTTTGGTTGCACCAATCAGAAATAGAGGACTCATTAGACAAGGTTTTAGATGCTGTTGAAGTATTTGGACAGGGACCCATTATTCTGAAAGACTATGTGAAATCACGTAAACATGATTGGAACGAAGCTTGTTATATCCCCGATGCTTCAAATACAAAAAAAATATTACAAGTAGTAAAGAAATTTGTACAATTGCAAGCTGACGAGTTGAATGAAGGGCTTGTGTTTAAGGAATTCGTAAATTTAGAATTTTTATCCTACCATCCGCAAAGTGGGGCACCATTGTCAAAGGAATTTAGAATTTTCTTCTTGGAAGGTAAGCCTTTAATAACGCTGGAATATTGGGACGAGGGAATATATGATGAAAATATACCAGATCTAACTCCCTTTATAGAAATTGCGAAGAAAATAAACAGTCACTTTTTCACAATGGATATAGCAAAAGTTGAGAATGGCTCATGGGTCATTCTTGAATTGGGAGATGGGCAAGTATCAGGCCTGCCCGATAACGCAGACCTTATAAGTTTCTATAATAAAATTAAATTAGCAAATATTCATTAGGCCAAATTTGTGAATTGCTTTTCAAATATAGAGATGAGAATGATCCAATGCAACCAAGGAAGCTGCATTGGATCATTCTCATCTCAAACAGGCAAGCTATTTTCTTTCCCCTCACTTCACTCCACCACTACCCACGAAGCCTCCGCAGCTTCAACACCAGCAAAAGCACAATAAACAACGCGAGCACAATCGTAACAGCGAGCGTGCTGAATACGATGGCTTCCTGTCCCTGCTGCTTGACGATGATGGCGATGAACGCCCAGACGAAGACGGCGGCGAAAGCGGCATCGCGGTAGCACCAGCCCATGATTAAGGCGAGCAAGGTAGCGACTGCCAGCAAAATAATCGTCCAAGCCGTCTCGGACAGCCCAAAGCCCTGCCAGCCCGATTTGTACAGCGCAGAAGTAATATTGACGATGGTCGCGACGCTAATCCAGCCGAGATAGAGACTGAAGGGCAGCAATATGAAAAAGCGTTCGCCCGTCGTTGCCGTCTGCCAGCCGAGCGTTCTGACGCGCGTATAGATGGCGATCAGCGTGATGAGCAGCGCGAGCATAATAAATACGCTGGCGTACACCTTCTCGTATTGCCAAGCAAAAATCCAAGTCGCATTAAACAGGCAGCTAACGAAAAACAAGATGCCTATCTGTGCGGGCAGCCTGCTTGCTCTGCCTGAGGGCAGAAAGGAATAAATAACAAATATGGCAAGCAGCAAATAAATCAGGCTCCAGATGGAGAAGGCATAGCCAGCGGGCATGAACAAAATCGGGTATTGCGCCGCAAGCTGGGCAGTCGTTTTGCCTCCAAGCGGCAGGGTAACGGCGAGTGCATTGACGACAATGACGATCAACAGTCCAAAAGCGTTAAGCCAGCGATAGGCAGCGTTCATTATATTTTTCTCCTCTCCTTGAGCATCTCTATTGTCTTATTCACCATGTCAGGCTTTTATTTCACTCCATCTCGTTTATTTCTTGCACAAAAAGCTCAAGCTTCATGTAGGAAAGCGCAAAAGAGAAGGGGTATTTGCTTAAATGACCATAACTGTCTCCATCACACTTATACTTGCTGCTTGCTGTCTGGCAGCAGGCTGGATTGGCAACCGCAGCCGGAAGGCGCAGCTTGTTATGGATGCGCTGGCAGCCATTTTGCTTTTTACGACGTTTATTTCCATTGCTTCGGCGATAACGAGAACGATGCTGAAGGGCACCGTGTTTATGACCGAAATTCATGCGGTGCTGCTTAATCCTGTTTTTATTATAGGAGGGGCTTATTTGGCTATCTATACACCTGCGCGAATGGCTTTGAATGTCCTTCGGCCGTCCAGCTAGCAGCAAACTAGTGGCAATGTGCGAGAGCAGCGCGTATGCTATCGCAATTATATTGCCATTTTAATGCGCAAGGAGGCAGTTGCACGAAATGACGCTTGCCAAAGTGGCGTTTGTTACGCCAGGGTCATTTCCGATCCCATCCGCGAAAAGCAGCTCGGTCGAGCGGGTAGTCGAAAAATTCGTTCCACTTCTGAAAAATCGGATTCATCCCCGCATTTACGGCAGGACGACAAAAGGACTGAAAGGCAACGGGCTAGTGGGCGGCGTCGACTGCGTCAGATTCCCAGCGGTGAACAAAGCAAGCTATATTGCCGCTGTTGGACGTTCCCTAGCTGCCTACAAGCCGCATGTTATTCAGGTGGAGAATCGTCCCCATAACGTGCTTGCCCTTAAGAAAAAGCTGCCGGCCGCCCGGATTTGGCTGAGCCTGCATTCCTCTACTTTCCTAAGTCCCGGGCATATCTCACCGGCCAGGCTGCACCAAAGCCTGCAAGCGGCCGATCGCATTATTGTAAATAGCGAGTTTCTGCGCCGCGTCGTTGCGACGAGGGCGCCTGAATCGGCAGCGAAAATACGAGTCGTCTATCCCGGCGTAGAGACGGAGCTTTTTCCGTCGCGGTTTACCGAGGAAGGGCGACAGAAGCGGGAGCGGCAGCGGCAGGCGAAAAAGCTGGTGGGCCGCGAGGTCGTTATTTTTCTCGGCAGGCTCATTCCACTGAAAGGCGCTCACCATCTGCTGCATATTATGCCTGAGCTGGTAAAAAAACATCCTAATATGCTTGCTGTCATCGTTGGCAGTCCGTTCTATGGCTCACATCGCTCCACCGCTTATTCCCGCAAGCTCCAGCAGCTCGGCCGCGCTTACCCCAATCATGTACGCTTCGTTCCTTATGTGCCTTATACCGAAGTGCCGGGCTGGTTTTTAGCCGCAGATATGGCAATCGTACCTTCCGGACAGCGTGAAGCTTTCGGGCTTGTTAATGTCGAAGCGATGGCGACGGGCCTTCCAGTAGTGGCCACACGGGCGGGAGGCATGAAGGAAATTGTACGGGACGGCGTCACTGGCTATTTGATATCGCAGCAAAATCTGGAAAATGAGCTGAAAGCCAAGCTGCATGCTTTACTCGAAAGCTCCGAGCTTAGGGCGAGTATGGGGAAGAAGAGCCGCGAGCGGGTGGAGCGGAATTTTACTTGGCAGCATACGGGTCGCAGCTGGATGAATGTGCTAAATGAACGAAAACTGTTTGATTCGAATTGACAACCAGTATATGGGAGCGGTATAGTCTAACAAGGAAATCCACTAGGGGCGCCTTCATGGCTGAGATAAAGCGAATGAGCTTTGGTCCCTTTGAACCTGATCTGGGTTATGCCAGCGTAGGAAAGTGGGAAAGTGAGTTCATCGCGAGCAGCTTCTTTTTGCTTTTTTAGCATGGGGGAAGCTCTGCCATTCGCGTATGTTTGCACATTCTGCCGCTTCTTCGCCGGAGCGGTTTTTTTGTTGCCCTCTGGTTGAAAAAGCAGGCAAGCGGAGCGCCTTTTGGCGTCTTCGTTTGTGGGGCGTCGTCATCCCGCCTAATGGAATGAAAGCAAAGGAACAGGCGCCTAGCGCTGCATTTTCCAACTGAATATACGTTTAAAGGCCTCCTGGTGGAATTTCATAATGCCATGGGAGGTTTTTTGCATATGACGATTTTTATGAATCCGCTGCCGGGTAGCAGCAAAGTGTACGAATCGGGAGCAAGACTGGATATTTGGGTGCCAATGCGCGAAATTGAGCTGGAGGCAAGCACAGGCAGAAACGGAGAAAAAATACCGAATGCGCCGATCCGTGTGTATGACGCGAGTGGGCCGTATACCGATACCGCATATGAGGCGGATGTTTATAAAGGGCTGCCACATGTAAGGGGAGACTGGACCCAAGGGCGAGGAGATGTGGAGCGGTATGACGGACGCACGATAAGGCCAGAGGATAACGGCTTCATGACGGCTGAGAAGGCGAGCGAGCGCGGAGCGGAGCTTTTTCCAATAACGACGCGGCCGCTGCGGGCGGCAAAAGGACATAACGTCACCCAGCTTCATTATGCGCGCCGAGGAATCATCACGCATGAAATGGAATTTATTGCGATAAGAGAAGGGATGGACCCTGAATTTGTCCGCTCGGAGATTGCGCTTGGGCGTGCGATCATACCAGCCAATATTAATCATCCCGAGATCGAGCCCATGATTATTGGTCGGCAATTTCATGTGAAAATTAATGCCAATATTGGCAATTCCGCAGTAGCTTCTTCTATTGAGGAAGAGGTGGAGAAGATGACATGGGCGACGCGCTGGGGCGCGGATACGATTATGGACTTGTCCACAGGGAAAAATATTCATACAACGCGCGAATGGATTATTCGCAATTCTCCGGTACCGGTCGGCACGGTGCCGATTTATCAGGCGCTGGAGAAGGTTAATGGCAAAGCGGAGGATCTGTGCTGGGACGTATTTCGCGATACGCTTATAGAGCAGGCGGAGCAGGGGGTTGATTATTTTACGATCCATGCAGGCGTATTGCTTCGCTACATTCCGCTCACAGCCAAGCGGGTGACGGGCATCGTATCGCGTGGCGGCTCCATTATGGCGGCATGGTGCCTGGCCCATCATCAGGAAAATTTTTTATATACGCATTTTGAGGAGATTTGCGAAATTATGAAGGCTTACGATGTGTCTTTCTCTCTAGGAGATGGTCTGCGTCCGGGCTCGATAGCCGATGCCAACGATGCCGCGCAGTTTGCCGAGCTGGATACGCTGGGCGAGCTGACGAAAATCGCCTGGAAGCATGATGTCCAGGTGATGATCGAAGGACCGGGGCATGTGCCCATGCATCTGATTAAGGAAAATATGGACCGCCAGCTCGAGGTATGCGATGAAGCGCCTTTTTATACGCTGGGGCCACTGACAACTGATATTGCACCAGGCTATGACCATATAACATCCGCTATTGGCGCTGCCATGATCGGTTGGTTTGGCACTGCGATGCTCTGTTATGTGACGCCGAAGGAGCATCTTGGGCTTCCAAATAAGGAGGATGTGAAGGAGGGGGTTATTACGTATAAAATAGCTGCCCACGCTGCCGACTTGGCCAAGGGTCATCCAAGGGCCCGCCTGCGGGACGATGCGCTGTCGAAAGCGCGCTTCGAGTTCCGCTGGCGCGACCAGTTCCACTTGTCGCTGGATCCTGAGCGCGCCATGGCGTACCACGATGAGACGCTGCCGGCGGAGGCCGCCAAGTCGGCCCATTTCTGCTCGATGTGCGGTCCTAAATTTTGCAGCATGCGTATTACGCAAGATATTAGAGAGTACGCGGAGCGGAGTGGGCTGGAGACGACTGAGGCCATTGAAGCAGGGATGAAGGAGAAGTCCGAAGCATTCAAGGCATCGGGAAGCAAAATATATGTTAGCGGAACATAAAATGATAGTTGCTTAGGCGTACCGTTCTCCGAGCTGCTTCACCTTGGAAAGCCAGCTTTGCCTTTTTGCGAGCGATGATTTTCTGACCTCGCACAGCGTAGTGAAGCGGACGGATTTGACGCCGCAAAATTGCAGAATGTTGATTTTCATCATTTTGTGGCCAGCCATGCCTTGGAAAAAACGATAATACCAGCCCGGTGCGTCCATCGTGACGATGAGCCGGGCAGTTTTTCCTTTGAGCAGCTGCTCAGGAAGCGCCTTTCCTTTCACATATTTATAAGCAAAGCCGGGCAGAAAGACGCGATCAATAAAGCCTTTAAGCAAAGCGGGAGGCCCGCCCCACCAGGTTGGATATACAAAAACAAGATGATCGGCCCATTTGATATGCGCCTGCGCGTCCTGCAAATCCTGCTCCAGTGGTTCCTTATTGCTGTAGCCACCGGTCAGGACGGGGTTGAAGTCGAGCTGGGACAAATGAATAGTGCGGACCTCGGCGCCAGCGGCTCCTTCGGCATAAGCGGCAGCCAGCGCCTCGCTATAGCTTCCTTCAACGGGATTGCTTTGAATAATTAATATTTTTTTCATCGTTTTGAAACACTCCTCTTATTTTAGTTAACAAACACTAACTAATTGATCAAAAAGAAAAGGTCACGAATGACCAATTAAAGCTAATAGATGCCGTTTAATCTGCTCAGCGTCCGGCGCAAGCTGGGAGGGAAGATCGCCATGCATGCTGGATACAGCAAGCTGGGTTATAATGCCGATCACCATAACAGCCGACAGGCGGGCATTTTGCTCTGGAAGCTCCCCGCGCTCAATACCCTGCTCTATAAAATCAATTAATGCATCTAGTGGCTGTCTAAGCTGCCCTTCCATCCTCGCTGTATAAAACAGCTCATGCTGCTGGGCAAGTAGCAGCAATCCGTACTGGTCCTCATCGTGCATTTGCAGTACCTCATCGATTAATTGCCTAAACCGGCTGGCGCTGCTTCCGTCCTTCTGCACGTAATAATCGATTAAAGCGGTGTAGCTGGCACAATCCTGCTCAAAGATTTCCAAGGCAACGGCGTCCTTGCTTTTAAAATGCTTGTAAATCGCCGCATCGGTAACCCCGGCAGCATGCCCGATTTCTTTGACGGAAACGCCGTCAACGCCCTTCGTGGCAAATAGCAGCATCGCCGCCTGCAAAATATCCTTTTTTTTACTATCGGCATGTGATTTTTTATTCATGTTTGTATTGTAAGTGAACACTAACTAAAATGCAAGGGGCAATCAATTTATATTTAACCCTCGAAACGGTAGCTTTGCCACCAGAGGATGGCGGTAGCCGTTTACGCTTGAATAAACAAACAAACTTTGGTATATTTGAAAACGAGAATCGTTATCATGATACCATTTTGTTTGGTGTGAAGGGAAAGGTAGCTGCATCATGTCGTTGAAACAGGAGCAAAAACAGGAATTAAAGCAGATGAGGCAGCGTTCAAGGCCGCTAGTAGCGACCATCATTCTTATCGTTGGCACAGCCGCTGTATTATTTGGCCTTGCTTTATCTATTTCGGTCGGAGCGGCTAAAATTAGCTTATCCACGGTCTGGACTGCCGTTTTTAATTTTAATCCGGATATTACCCAGCATCAGATTATTCAAGAGCTGAGAATGCCAAGGGCGCTTGCAGCTGCACTTATAGGGGCTGCCTTCGCGGTATCAGGCTCCGTTATGCAGGGGATGACCCGAAATCCACTGGCCGATCCGAGCTTGCTCGGGCTTAATGCGGGCGCAGGCTTTGCGCTGGCGCTTTGCTTTGCTTTTTTCCGCGGCATGTCGCATTTGGAAATTATGATTATTTGTTTCTTTGGAGCGGCGCTTGCCGCAGGTATCGTCTATGGTATCGGCTCGCTCGCCAAGGGCGGCTTGACGCCTGTCCGGCTGACGCTTGCGGGCGCAGCTATTAGTACATTGTTCATGAGCCTGTCGGAAGGGATTCAAATTCACTTTCAAATTGGACAGGATATTGCATTTTGGTATGCAGGCGGCATTGCCGGTACAAAATGGTCGCAAATTGGCATTGTTGCCCCTTGGATTATCGGCGGCATCTTGGCAGCCATTGCGATTTCACGCTCCATATCCTTGCTCAGTCTAGGTGATGATGTGGCGGTGTCCCTCGGTCAGCGTACGAAGCTGACGAAGACGATCGGCATTATTGTCACGCTCATTTTGGCCGGTGCATCGGTATCCGTTGTCGGAGCGGTCGGCTTTATCGGACTAATTGTTCCCCATGTGGCCCGTTATTTGGTTGGCGTGGATTATCGCTGGATTATTCCTTGTTCCGCCGTGCTTGGTGCGCTTTTGCTCATCGTAGCTGATATTGTAGCGCGTACGATTAATAGCCCTTATGAGACGCCGGTTGGCGCTCTAATTGCTATTATTGGTGTTCCGTTCTTCCTTTATCTTGCGGTTAAGCAAAGGGGGAACTTATAGTTATGAGCACCGCTACTTTAATTTCAAAAAGCGAGCAGCAAAGAACAAGGCGAGCTATAATAGTCATGTCCATTATGGGCGTTCTTATTGTTACAGCTTTTGTGATTAGTATGAATACAGGATTTATTAAGCTTACTCCACTTGATGTGTTCAAAACGTTATTCGGATATGGAACACCGAAGCAGGATCTGATTTTATTTGATTTCCGCTTGCCTCGTATCGTTATTTCCGTATTGATCGGTGCGGGCTTTGCTGTTTCCGGCTGTGTGATGCAGGGTTTGTTCCGTAATCCGCTGGCCGATCCGGGCTTGCTCGGCATTAATGCTGGAGCAGGACTAATGGTTATTTTGTATGTCTCCTTTTTCCGTGATAATCAGATGGCGTCGCCATTTGTCATGCCGATGCTTGCATTCTGCGGGGCTGGACTTACTGCCTTGCTGATTTATACATTATCTTATAAACGTTATCACGGGCTGCTGCCTACGCGGATGATTTTGGTCGGTGTTGCGGTGCAAGCCGGAATTAGTGCGCTTGTTATAGTACTCAGCCTAGCACTTGATCCGAATGACTTTCAATTCGTTCAAATTTGGTTGGCTGGAAATATATGGGGTACGAACTGGAAGTTTGTACAAGCAGCCCTTCCATGGATATTAATTTTGATTCCATACGTGATGTACAAATCTCGTACAATGAACGTTTTGAACCTTGGCGAACAAATGGCAACGGGACTCGGGTCGCCGGTTGAGAAGGACCGGATGAAGCTGCTTGCAGCAGCGGTAGGTCTGGCTGCAACGTGCGTGGCCGTTGGCGGTGGCATTTCCTTTGTTGGGCTGATCGGTCCGCATTTGGCTCGTCGTCTTGTTGGACCGACGCATCAAATACTCGTTCCAGCTTCCGCGATGGCAGGAGCATTGCTCGTCATTGTGTCCGATACGCTGGCCCGCTGGGCGTTCCAGCCTTCGGAAATCCCGACGGGTATCGTAATCGCCGTCATTGGCGCTCCGTATTTTCTTTACTTGCTCTCCCGTTCCAAATAGGCTGTGGCAGCACCATTTATTATTGTTTTATGAGGTCTTTCGAAGCGCTTTGCGCTTTCGGAAGGCCTTTTTTCTATATAGGAGTGGAATGGATGTTATTGCGTTAAAGTGGAGCGTCCTATTGTGTTTTTGGGCTTTTGCCCCATTCTTTTACTTTACGGGGATTGTTAGTCCGTCATACTTCTGCCTGTCAGCCCGCAAGATCAAGTAACGAGCCCATAGGTTTGTGCATATATTGCCTAAGACAAATCAGGTGGAAGAAGGAGAGGGCAATGGCGAAAAGCAGAAAAACAGGAAGCTCGAGAAGAAAAAGGCCGCTTTTTTACGTTGATAATCCGAATGCTTCTGAATTGAAATGGCTCGATGATTTAAATAGCAAAAAGGCGCAAGCTCAAGCAACCCAGAAACTGGAAGAATCAAAGCCGGCAAATGCAGGGCAGGCGAAGACGGTTAGCATTAATGCGATTGCGGCGCCGGAAGCTTCATTCAGCATTGACCAGCTGCAAGCTGAAGAAGGAGAGCTACTGCCAAGCGAGGCTGATGCAGAACTGCAAGGTATTCAATTGGTTGGGAAGCAAGGATCGTCGCCAATTTTTAAGCAAGAGGCGCCATCAGTGGATGTGCAGGAGGAACTGCTGCTGGATGTAGACCAGCCAGTTGAGCTTGCATTTGCCAGCGACCATCAAGAGATTGTTGAGCTGAGTCATGGAGAGAATACTGAACTGAGCCAAGAAGAGAATACTGTACTGAGTCATGAAGAGAAGCTGGCGCTGGTAGCAGAGAAACAAAATCCTGAGCTTGGCGGGCCAAATCCATTTATTTATACCGACGATTTAGTGGATGGTTCGGTTACCGGCGACAAAATTGCGCCAGCTTCTATTGATTCCACAAAGCTATGTGCGGGAAGCGTCGATGGAACAGCTGTGCAGGATTATGCGATTGAAGCTATTCACATTGCTAGGGGAGCTGTATCCGGCAGCAAAATCGCACCAGAAGCGATAATATCGGAACATCTGGCCAACAATGCTATCGCAGGAACAAAGCTGGCAGATGGCTCCGTAACAGGAGAGAAGCTGCAAAATAACAGCATTTCTTCCGAGAAGCTCGCAGATCGTACGATCGGTTCCGACAAATTTGCCGACGGCTCGATTGAAGCGAGGCATTTGAAACGGATGTTAGTAACGGAAGAATTGCTTGGACAACAGTCCGTCACCGCTAGCAAAATCAAAAGCGGAGCTGTCCGTCCCGAGCACCTTTCGAATGATGCAGTAAACAATTCCAAGCTCGCCGATGGAGCTGTAACCCGCTCCAAGCTGCGCGATGGTTCTGTGCATACGGAGAAGCTAGCCCCAGAGTCCGTCGATTCCGTGCATATTAAACCTGGGGTATTGCTCGCCGATCATGTTGCCGTCGGAGTAATATCGGGAAAGCATTTGGCCCCAGGCGAAATAAGCGCCCAGCATCTGGAAGTAGGCGCGGTCGGAGCAAGGGAATTGCAGCCGAACGCAGTAGACGCCGAGCGTCTAGCAAGCGGAGCGGTATCCAGCGCTCATTTGCAGGCGGGGGCCGTTCTGGGGCCAAATATCTCACCGCGCCAAATCGAAAGCGGTCATCTCGTTGATCAAGCCGTAACAGCCTCCAAGCTGATGGATCAGTCCGTATCAACAATCAAGCTGGTTGATCATGCGGTTACCGTTTCCAAGCTTTCGGAGCAAAGTGTAACCGCGGCAAAGCTCGCCGATGATGCGGTGCAATCCAGACATTTGAGCCGTCTCAGCATAACATCTGAGAAAGTAGCGGACGGACAAATACACAATCGTCATTTGGCGGTAAATACCGTATCTGGCGTCCAACTGCGGGAAGAGGCGGTTGGTACGGAGCATTTGCGCAGCAGCTCCGTTACAGATGAGAAAATTGCGCCGGGAGCGATTCGGGTGCAGCATTTGACAGATGCGGCTGTTGGCAGCAGACAGCTTGCGGAACAAAGCGTCACTTCGGCAAAGCTGGCTGCTGGAGCTGTATCTGCTGCGCATCTTGCAGATAATTCGGTAGATACGAAGCAATTGCGCGATGAAGCGATTACGTTTCACAAAATCGCGCCGGAAGCGCTGCGGGCGTACCATTTTGCAAATGGAGCTGTTACGGGAGAGGCCGTGTCGCCTGAAGCGATAAATTCCAATCATTTACAACCGCATATTATTCATGAGAAGCATGTTGTAGATGATGCGATTACAACTCGAATGCTCCATGATGGCGCCGTGACGAGCGCAAAGCTTGCTTATGAAGCTGTGACAGAAAGATATATTGCACCTGGCGTTGTATCTTCGCATCATTTGGCAGATCACAGTGTCAATTCACTCAAGCTTTCCCCGGAAGCGGTGACGTCGGATAAGCTCGCAGATTACAGTGTAACGGGAGCAAAGCTTGCTGAATCAAGTGTGACGGGAACTAAGCTTGCCCCAGGAACCATTCAAGGCGAGCACATCGCTCCAGCTGTTATTGAAGGCATTCACATTCAGCTAGGCTCGCTTAAGAAAGAGCATCTGCAAAGTGGGATTATTGTGGCCTCCCATTTGCAGCCTGGAGCGGTTGGAAGTGAGCAGGTTGCTGACTTGGCGATTCACTCTGCTAAATTAGCGCAGGATGCTATACAGCCGAAGCATATTGCGGGAGAAGCGATTCACAGCCGTCATTTATCCAATGGGTCGGTGTTGGGTATTCACGTACAGGAAGGCAGCATCCGCGATGTTCATTTAGCGGAAGGTGCTGTGACGGCGTCAAATCTGGCGGAAGCAAGCGTTGCAAGCGAGCATATTCAGAAGGGGGCAATTGGCAGTGCAGCGCTCCAGCAGCGTATTATCGGTACGGAGCATTTGCAAAGTCAAGCGGTAACATCTGAACAGCTGGCCCCGCTTTCTGTAGGAGAAAAGCATATTCAGCTGTATTGCATCGACGAGGGGCATTTAGCTATAAACAGCGTCGCTAGTGCTAATTTGCAGGATGGCAGTGTGACAGAGTTAAAGCTTGGAAAGGATTCCGTGTCTGGCGAGCATTTGCAACTAGAGACGATAGCTGGCAAGCATCTTCGGGCGGAAACGGTGCAGGGCTATCATATTCGTAAAAACTCGCTGTCTTTAGCGCATCTCACAGCCGATGTTATTACAGTTGACCGTGCTGAGGATGAGAGTATTTTTGGAAGCAAGCTGAAAAATGGCACAATCCGCACTGAGAAGCTGGCGGATGGCTGCATCACGACGGAAAAGCTGGGCGAGGCGAGCGTAACGTCATCGAAGCTAGCCTTTGCGAGCGTAAGCAGTGAGACGCTGGCGGAAGGAGCTGTGATCGCCGAGCATCTGACGGCACAGAGCGTAACGAGCGATAAGCTGGCAGATGGCAGTGTCACGACGGAAAAGCTCAGCGAGGCGAGCATAACAGCATCGAAGCTGGCCTTTGCGAGCGTAAGTAGTGAAGCTCTGGCGGAAGGAACCGTAATCGCCGAGCATCTGACGGCAATGAGCGTAACGAGCGATAAGCTGGCGATTGGCAGTGTCACGACGGAAAAGCTCGGCGAGGCGAGTGTAACGTCATCGAAGCTGGCCTTTGCGAGCGTAGGAAGTGAAGCTCTGGCGGAAGGAGCCGTGATCGCCGAGCATCTGACGGCAATGAGCGTAACGAGCGATAAGCTGGCGAATGGCAGTGTCACGACGGTAAAGCTCAGCGAGGCGAGCATAACGTCATCGAAGCTGGCCTTTGCGAGCGTAGGCAGTGAGGCGCTGGCGGAAGGAGCCGTGATAGCCGAGCATCTGACGGCAGAGAGCGTAACGAGCGATAAGCTGGCGAATGGCAGTGTCACGACGGAAAAGCTGGGCGAGGCGAGCATAACGTCATCGAAGCTGGCGTTTGCGAGTGTAAGTAGTGAAGCACTGGCGGAAGGAGCCGTGATAGCCGAGCATCTGACGGCAGAAAGCGTAACGAGCGATAAGCTGGCGAATGGCAGTGTCACGACAGAAAAGCTGAGCGAATCGAGTATAACGGCATCGAAGCTGGCATTTGCGAGCGTAGGCATTGAGGCACTGGCGGAAGGAGCCGTGATTGCTGAGCATCTGACGGCAGAGAGCGTGACGAGCGATAAGCTGGCGAATGGCGGTGTCACGACAGAAAAGCTGGGCGAATCGAGTGTAACGTCGTCGAAGCTGGCCTTTGCAAGTGTAGGCAGTGAAGCGCTAGCGGAAGGAGCCGTGATCACTGAGCATCTGACGGCAGAGAGCGTGACGAGCGATAAGCTAGCGGATGGCTGCATCACAGCGGAAAAGCTAGGCGAATCGAGTATAACGTCATCGAAGCTGGCATTTGCGAGCGTAGATGGTGAGGCGCTGGCGGGAGGAGCCGTGAAGGCGGAGCATTTAGCGACGGATAGCGTGACGAGCGATAAGCTGGCGAATAACAGTGTCACGACGGAAAAGCTTGGTGAATCGAGCATAACGTCGTCGAAGTTGGCTTTTGCGAGCGTAAGAAGTGAGGCGCTGGCGGAAGGAGCCGTGATTGCGGAACATCTGACGGCAGAGAGCGTGACGAGCGATAAGCTGGCGAATAACAGTGTCACGACGGAAAAGCTTGGTGAATCGAGCATAACGTCATCGAAGCTGGCCTTTGCAAGTGTAGGCAGTGAAGCGCTGGCGGAAGGAGCCGTAATTGCTGAACATCTGACGGCAGAGAGCGTGACGAGCGATAAGCTGGCGAATAACAGTGTCACGACGGAAAAGCTTGGTGAATCGAGCATAACGTCATCGAAGTTGGCTTTTGCGAGTGTAAGCAGTGAAGCGCTGGCGGAAGGAGCCGTAAAGGCGGAGCATCTGTCGACGGATAGCGTAA